>CAYUPI010000003.1:46863-195743 GCA_964446585.1 uncultured Verrucomicrobiota bacterium | reverse complement strand
CGGTTTCAAAAATGAAACTCATCATCTCAAAAACCGTGCCTTTTGCAGAGCTTTCTTGAAGGGGTTTCAATCCGTGCCCGCGGTTTGTCTGGCATTCGATGCCGTCCCGGTTCCGCCGCCTCCTGCGGCGACTAGGGTAAATTCCAGACCCGCTGTTAGGAGAATTCCCTAGCCGCGCGCAATTCATGTCTTAAAGCGGACGGGAGACTCTCCCAATTGGCAGCCGCAACGCCGGGCCTATAGTTGTCCCATGCAACGGGCGAGAAGCACCCAGCCGCCAGCGTTCGTCCAGTCGTGCTCGCTGGCACACCGGGACACCTTCCATATCGTCGCGGCCTATGAAGATTACACCGCCGGCCGGCGCGCCAGGGAGGTGGGGACACGGCTGGTGGCCGAACTGGGGTCGGGATTCGAAGTCACCTGCGAGTTCTGGAGGTTCGATTGCCTGCTGCCGCCTGCCTTGGGGGACTACGCGAGGGCTGACGCTGCCAGAGCCGATCTCATCATTGTTTCCTGCCGCAGTGACAGTCCGCTGCCGGAGCACGTTCAATCCTAGATCGAGAGCTGGCTGCCAGCCAAGCGCCGCAGTCAGACTGTATTGGTGGCATTAGTCCATTACGTCGAGGCCGCCGCGGACCAAGGGCAGCTTTCTTTCGCCAATCTGCAGCAGGCTGCTGCCAAGGGCCGCATGGATTTTTTCTGTAAAGCGGGTGATTGGCTCGCTGAACGCTTCCATTACACCATTTATACGCGGGAGCATGAAGCGGTTAACCATTCGCCCATGGCCGGAAACACGGTGCAACGGATTTTCGCTGGGTGATTTTCGCCTACTATCAACCGCAAACAATTATGCAACCGACCAAGCCACGGCAACACACACATGTCAGCACTCAAATCGCGCGAGTCGCGCGAACGCTCTGGCAGCAAGCGGGCCGGCCGAAAGGTCGCTACGTTGAATTCTGGACGAAAGTGGAAAGAGCATTCAACACGTGGCGCGGGCTGCGCGACGGAGTGAGCGGCGACTCCGGGCCAGTGTCAGAGAGCCCTCCACACTACGTGCCTTCCCTATCGTCGCCAACCCGTCCAGTTCGACTCAGGAACTGGACCTCGTCCGCTTGGGACCACTGCATAATGCGCGGAAGGAATGGCGGCGAGAAGACATAAACTCCTCGGTGGCGGGCGAATCCAAGCCGATAAACGACTTCGGACGCGGCGGCGTCCGGTCGTCGGCCGAAGGCCAAATCCAAACAGTCACAGTACGGCCATCGAGATCAACCGAGTCCCCCACAAAGCCTACCGGAAACGCTCGTTGCCATCGTTCAAGCGGTTTCCAGTGACCCCGCGCGTACTGGCGGGCAGCGGGGCCTTTAAGGGAAGTGAGACCCTCCTGGTCGTAGGTAATACGCCCGCGCTGCGTGGCCTGGAGGTGAAAATCCTGCGCCAGTTCGGCTACCATGTTGTGGAAGCCTCCGACGCGCTTGATGCGCTGCGCCTGATGGCAACCCACCGCTCGATTCATCTGGTGCTCATCGATCTGTCCTCCTCGGAGCCCCGCCATTTTCAATTGGCTCTCTGGTTCCGCTCGACCCACCCCGAAATCAAAGTATTGGTGGCTTCCGACGGAATATGGGACGTGAACCTTGAGCTGGGAATCGCGCAACAGATTGCCTCTTTGGCGAAACCATTTACCCCGGACGAACTGGCCCGCATGGTGCGGCGGGTTCTGGATTGCGCTTTCGCCGCGTAGTGAGAAACTGCTGGAGGGCGCCCGTCCCCGGGCGCAGCTACGCACAACTGTTTGCAGCAGTGCAAGAATTTCAGCGCGCCTGCCTAAGCCAGAATTGCTGCGCCCGGGGACGGGCGCCCTCCGCCGGCTTTAAACGAGGTGACGAGCTGCAGCGCAGCTTCGCTTGACAAACTTTCCCCAATCATTGCTGGTCGCCATTGTTGTGTTAGCTTTCGCGCGGTGACCGACTCCATTACAGACACGGCGGCCCGCGCGGAGGCGCCGCAAGTCTCCTCAACTCGCTCCTCGCGGTCCGGTTTGGTTTACGGGCTCGGCGCCTACACGATCTGGGGCTTCCTTCCCCTTTATTTTCACGCGCTGTCACATATTTCGCCACTGCTCATTCTCTGTCATAGAGTCTTTTGGTCGGCGCTCTTTCTGGCGCTGGTTGTTTCGATTCGCAGCGAGTGGAAGCTCATCTGGCCGGTGCTGCGCCGCCGCCGAAATGTCCTGCTCCTTTCTGCCGGCGCCGTCCTCATCGCGCTCAATTGGCTGATTTTTATCTACGCCGTCGTGAACGAGCAGTTGCTGCAAGCTAGTCTCGGCTACTTTATCAATCCATTACTGTCAATTGCCCTGGGCATGTTCTTCCTCCGTGAACAACTCCGGGGCTGGCAGTGGGCGGCTGTTCTTATCGCCGCAGGTGCGGTATTGAATCTGGCTCTGCGCGGCCTGGGTTTGCCCTGGATCGCCGTTTCGCTCGCCGCGTCATTCGGGTTGTATGGCCTCGTGCGAAAGAAGGTGGATGTCAATTCATTGCACGGGTTGACGATTGAAACCGCCATCCTGCTCCCAATCATGGTGCTGATAGCCGCCCGGTTGCACTCGGGCGAGCTCTCTTCAGACACCTGGGGCCTGCTCTCGATGGCCGGTATTTTCACCGCTGTTCCATTGCTGCTCTTCGGCGCCGCCGTGCGCCATCTGCAGCTTTCGACCATGGGCTTCCTCCAGTATATCGGACCGACACTGCAATTTCTGGTAGCGCTCTTGATACTCCACGAACCGCTCGACCGCACAAAACTAGCCAGCTTCGTTTTGTGCTGGCTGGCGATTGCGGTTTACGTGGCCGACTCGCTTATCTATCGGCGGTTCCAGGCTGTGGCCGACGAGCCGGAATAGGAGTTGATCTAGTTGCAGCGAGTCCGCGTGCAGGCACGGTGCGTCTTACGAGCGGTCATTTCCCCTCACCCCAGCCCTCTCCCTTGGGGAGAGGGAGAATTGTCGCCAGTCGGCGCGTGGCTCGAAGGCCGTCGGAATGTTCGAGCGTCGTGCGAGCGAACTGCCTCTCCCCAAGGGAGAGGGCTGGGGTGAGGGGGAACAGGACGCAGCTTACCTCTCGCGGCGAACCTTTCTACGAGCTGTGCAACTCGGGGAACCTTCCCAGAGGAGCCGGAGTTTCGGAACGATGAATAACTTAATCGGCGCTCTTCCCGAGCAGGTATTTCTCGACGAATTCAATCGTCGCGTAGAACTGAAAGTCGGCGTTTTTCTTCTTCGCGAAGCCGTGGCCTTCGTCCTTGCCGACCAGGTACCAGACCGACGTGCCCTGTTTCTGCAGCGCTGCGACCATCTGGTCAGCTTCACTCTGGGGAACGCGCGGGTCGTTGGCGCCGGCGACGATGAAGATCGGCTTCCTCAGCTCGTTCACATGGTTCATCGGCGCAATCCGCTCCAGAAACTCGCGCATCTTCGGGTCGCGCTCGTCCCCATATTCGACCCGCCGCAAGTCGCGGCGGTAGGGTTCGGTGTGTTCGAGAAAGGTGACCAGGCTGGACATGCCAACGACATCGACGGAGCAAGCGATCAAATCGTTGTAGCGCGTGGCGGTAGCCAACGTCATGTGCCCGCCGTAGCTGCCGCCAGTCACCATGATTCGGTCGCCATCCAGGTTGGGCTGGTGCTTGAGCCAGACCAGCAACGCCTCGATATCCTTGTAGGAGTCCTCCCGCTTGAAGCCATTGTCCAGCGCCACGTAGGTCTTGCCGTAGCCGGCCGAGCCGCGAATGTTGGGGAAAAGGATGGCGATGCCCATTTCGTTCAGGAAATAGTTGTTGCGCCCCTGGTAGAGCGGCCGCGCCTGGGCTTCGGGCCCGCCGTGGATATTCACGATGATTGGACGCTTGCCGGGATACTTCGACGCAGGCGGCACGTAGAGCCAGCCGGAAATCTCCCGGCCATCGAATGACTTCCACTTCACAAGCTGCGGCTCGACGAAATTCTCGGCCTTCAGGCCGCCGGTCTCACTCGTCGTCCAACGCTCCAGCTTCGAAGTGGCCAGGTCCAGCGAGTAAACGTCCAGCGGTGAATGCGCCGAGTTGAGGGAAAACGCCAGGTCGCGGTTGTTTTCATGCCAGGTCAGGCCGCTGATGATGCCGGTCGGCGTCGTGGGAAGGGACCGGGGCTTGCCGGTGATGAGATCCAACACGTGGAGCGTGCTCTGGCCATTTTCGTTGACGGCGTAGGCGAGCAGCCGCCGGTTGTGGGAAAGCTGCGCGCCCTCAACGTCCCAGGAATGTTGGGTCAGGTAGCGCGGTTGCTTCGTGGCCAAATCGATGTAGGTCACGCGCTGGAATTCGTTGTCGCGATCGCTCGTGACATAAATCCCCTTGCCGTCGACGCTGAAGCCAATGGGCGAATAAGCAATCTTCTCGCCCCCTTTCGGCGTCAGCAGAGTTTTCTGGCCTGAGGCGGCATCGACCAGCCAAAGGTAGCTCTCGTTGATCGAGATTTCCTCCACCGCCAGCAGTGTCTTGTCGTCGGGCGACCAGTCCACCATCTGCCAGCCACCTCCCTGATTTTGTGTCAGCAGACGGTCGCTGGTTTTGTTGGACGGATCCATGATGTAAAAATCGAGATCCGCACGGTTCCGGCGCGTGGAGGAATAAGCCATGAGGTTGCCCCGGTTCGACCATACATGGCCCAGATTCCGAGATTTGCCGTCTGTGAGCAGCATGGTTTCCTGGGAGCTGACGTCATAGCGATAGAGTTGAAACCACTCGCCACCGCCGATGTCTTTGCTAAACACAAAATAATCGCCCGTGTGCGGATGATACGAGGCGCCTGAGACGCGATCGGGGAAGAAGGTCAATTGCGTGCGCGCGCCGCCCGGCATCTCGAGCTCGTGGACTTGAACGGTATCGGCAAAGCGCGTGCCGATGAGCATCTCGCGGCGCTTTGGCTGCCAGGAGAAAACGGCGGCGGAGCGAAATTCTGTGTAACGATTTGCCCGCTCCGCAATCGTCGCAGGAATGGCGGGAATGCCTTGAACGATGAGATTGTCAGTCGGCGCGAGAGTGGCCGGGGCCGCAGCCGGTTGCGCCTGGCACAAGGCAGCCAGCAGGATGAGAAGCAGACTAAACACACGGTGGGTCAGGTTCATCGTAATTTCATGGTCTCAGGGCCGAATGGATCGTCAAGCGGTTTCCTGCTTGAACTGCCCATCGGTGACTCCTAATGTCGGTGTATGAAACGGATTTTTTGCCTGCTCATAACCCTGTCGCTTTGCGCGACCCCCGCCACCCGCTCGCAGGACGCGGCCACGGAAGAACGCCTCAACAAGCTCAGCGGCCAAATCGAAGATTTGATCGCCGCCCACAAAGATCAAAAACAACGGCTCGCCGCCCTGGCCAGGGAAATGGAAAGCGTGCGCGAGCAATCATCCAAACCTAACGCCAATTACGCCGCCGCCGAGGACTTGAGACATCTCGCCGAGGCCGTCAAAGAAGTGGACCGCAAACGGCTCGACGATTACGAGAAGATCCACGCCGAGCTGCTGAAACTAGGCAAGACAATTTCCGCCCCTTCTCCAGTGCCGAAAAAGAAGGACCCGCCTCCAACTTCGGACGCACCGGCGACGGAAAAAGGGGGTCCCCCACAGAAGGGATTTGATTATACGATCCAAAGCAAAGACACCCTCTCAGCGATCGTGCAGGCTTACCGTGAGAAGAATATCAAAGTCACTACGGATCAGATCCTAAAGGCAAATCCTGGGTTGGACGCGAACCGCCTCCGGGTTGGGCAAAAAATCTTCATCCCCGCACCGACGTCGTAACCCAGTGATTTCGTAGCTCGCATGGAAGCGTGTTCACCCATTTACCGAATGAAGCGTCGAAAGGTTAAGCTCCCGAGCCTGGCCCTGTTGCTGTCGCTGGCGTTCGTCGCGCCGATTGGCGCGCAGGAAAAGCGCGCCGCTGCCGGGACACACCACTCTCTTTGGAAAATTCAAGGGAAGCAAAACGCCGTTTATTTGCTTGGCTCGATCCACTTGCTCAAAAAAGAAGATTACCCGCTGCCGGCGCCGATCGAGGCGGCGTTTAGCGATTCGCGGATCGTGGCGTTCGAGACCGATATCGGCGCGATGGAGAAACCCGAGATCGTAATGAAGATGGCCACGAAGGGCATGCTCCCGGCGGGCCAGACGCTGAGCGAACAGTTGACACCTGAGGTGTACCTGGCGTTCAGCAATCACGTGCAAAAGACAGGCATGCCAGCGCAACTGTTCGATTCCTTCACTCCGGCAATGGCCGCCATCTCGCTGGTCGCGCTTGAAATCAAGAAGCTGGGGCTCGATCCCGAGCACGGTCTGGACAAGCATTTCTACGGCCGGGCGCGGCAGGAGGATAAGACCATCGTGCCGCTCGAAACCCTCGACTTCCAAATCTCGCTCTTGACCGACTTCACGAAGGAAGAAGGCGAGCTGCTGATGAAAACCACCGTGCGGGACATCGATAAAATGGAAAGCGAGTTCGGTGACCTGCTCAACGCCTGGCACACCGGCGACGCCGGCAAGCTGGAGAAAATGCTCAACGAAGCCACGGAGGAGGCGCCGGTGATTTTCAAGCGGCTGGTGACCGATCGCAACCGCCGTTGGCTCGAAAAGATTGAAGAGCTGGCCCGCGGCAAAGAAAACGCGATCATCATTGTCGGTGCCGGACACCTCGTCGGCGCCAACGGTGTCGTCGAGCTTCTCAAGAAGAAGGGCTACAAAGTGGCTCAGGAGTGACTCGCCCTCGGCGTGTACTGCCGACGTGCAGTGGAACAGGCGACGACAACTTCTTTCTCTCCAGGGAGAGGACTGGGGTGAGGGGCAACAAGTAGCCAACCTCATATCCCAATTATTGATTGCCCCGGCTGTGAAACATGTTATGCTTCACACATGAAAACGATGACGATTCGAGATTTGCGCCAGCGCTGGCCCGAGGCCGAGGCCGCCTTGCAGGTGGAGGACGAAATCCTTATCACTCGCGACTCCAAACCAGTGGCCAAGCTGGTGCGCATCCGTCAGGAGAAACGCAGGCGTAAGCGCTGGGATCCGGAAGAGCACATGAGATGGCTGAAGAAGGTGTGGGGAAACAAGACGCTGCCAAGCAGCGACGCGGCTCTTGCCCGTGCGCGCGCGGACCGCTGGGAGAAGGAGTCCTTGTGATCTATATTGATTCAAGCTGCCTGGTAAAGGTCTTTCGTCCCGAACCGGGGAGCCCCGAAGTCTTGAAAGCAATCGGCATCGAACCGGAGGTAACTGTGTCGGCCCTTGCCGAATTGGAAGTGATGGTCCAGCTCAAGGCCGACTATTTGGCGGGGAACCTGACACGCCCTTGCTGGCGCCAGATGGAGACTCGATTTTCCATCCTGCGCAATCAGCCACCTTATGAGTTCCGCGGGCTCCCCGCCACTCTTTTTCGGACGGCCTTTCGCCAGCATCGCAATGCCGGGGACGTTCACTGCCGCTCGATGGACCGACTGCACCTGGCCGCAATGGAGGAACTGGGACTCAACCGCCTGATGACCCACGATGACCGGCAGGCTAAAGCTGCAACTGAAGCGGGATTCGAAGTCGTTCGCCCCGGACGCGATTGAGTCCCTTTCGAACCCATCGGCGTCTTCGTTCGTGCCGTTATGAATGCGAAGGACTTTTTAAGGTTGGGCGTTCCCCTCGGCGAGGCCACACGTCGGGCGACTGATTTTGTCAGCAAATTCATCCTCGGCGGCGGCGAGAAATCTCGCCTGGAAGAGGAAGTGAAAGCTATCATCGCCAATCCTTCCGCCTTCAAGGAGGATGCGTTGCGCAGGGAATTCGCCAAGGCCCTGCTGAGCGCTCCGCCTCCACCGCGGAGCCACCCGATCAAGTACCGTCAATGGGGTGGGGGGTTAGAACACGAGGCGGTGATGCAGATGGAGCGGGCGTGTCTGCTGCCGGTGGCCGTCGCCGGCGCGCTGATGCCGGACGCCCACGTCGGGTACGGCCTGCCCATTGGCGGTGTGTTGGCCACCGAGAACGCGGTCATACCTTACGCGGTGGGCGTCGATATCGCCTGCCGGATGAAAATGACCGTGCTCGATATCACGGCCCGCGACCTGGAGCGGCACCAGGACCGGCTCACACGCGCGATCGAGGCGGAAACGCGCTTCGGCATCGGCGCGAATTTCAAACACCGCCGTCACCACGAAGTCATGGATGCGGATTGGTCGGTCAGCCCCGTCACCCTTCAAAACAAAGACCGTGCCTGGTCGCAACTGGGCACCAGCGGCAGCGGCAACCACTTCGTCGAATTCGGTTTGTTCACGGCCCATGGGAAGATTCACGACCTCGAGGCGGGGACGTATGTCGCTTTGCTCAGCCACAGCGGCAGCCGCGGCACCGGCGCCGCCGTGTGCGATTATTACAGCAAGATCGCCTTCCGCCAGTTCCCCGATTTGCCGAGCGAAATGAAGCGGCTGGCATGGCTGTCGCTCGATTCGCAGGAAGGCCAGGAATACTGGGCGGCAATGGAATTGATGGGCCGGTACGCCGCCGCCAACCACGCGCTCATTCATCACCACGTGGCGGCAAACCTCGGCGCCGAGGTGCTGCTCGATGTCGAGAACCATCACAACTTCGCCTGGAAGGAACGTCATGTCATCGACGGAACAGAACGCGAGGTGATTGTGCATCGCAAAGGCGCAACGCCCGCGGGCACAGGCGTGCTCGGGATTATTCCCGGCTCGATGGCGTCGCCGGGCTTTGTCGTCAGTGGCAAAGGCAATCCGGAATCGTTGAACTCCGCCTCACACGGCGCCGGCCGGGTGATGAGCCGCACGCAGGCGACCAAGACTTTCGACTGGAAGAAAGTGAATGCTTTCCTGAGGGACAAAGGCGTCACTCTGATCTCCGCCGGCCTGGATGAAGTGCCGATGGTCTATAAGAACATCCACGGAGTGATGGCCGCGCAGAATGACCTGGTGACAGTTCTGGGGCAGTTCGATCCCAAGCTGGTCAAAATGGCGCCGCACGGCGAACGGCCGGAAGACTGATTCCGTTAGCATTCGATCGACTGGGCGGGTTGGTCAGGGACCGGCAGCAAAGCCAGGGTCTTCTCCCACTCCTCCCATGGAGGAAAGGCATGAGAGAGAGGAGGCCTGATCAGCGTATCCACCGACAGGTTCACTGAGCAGCTCCAGAAGCAAAAATTGCGTGTGGACGCTACGGTAGGTATTTGATATAATCGCAGCGCTGCTGGGGCGAGGCCGATGACTGAGTTCCTTGCCCCAGCAGCGCTGAGTAACCGCGGGCGCGAGAGTAGCAAGTTCCTATCAGTAGAATCATTATGAAGGGAATTTCGTCGGGCTTGCGGAATTCATTTCGCATGTCGGCCGCAACCGCAAGCCTTCTGGCGTTGAGCGCCACCGCGGCCAATTTCACCGTCTCGCCCAATACCGTCAGCAACAACTACGCGGGCTACGTGACGCTGCAAGTGACAGGCATCACCGCAGGCCACGCGGTGCAGGTCCAGGAATATCTCGATGCGAACGCCAACGGCGTCATTGATGCCGGCGACCTGTTGCGGCTGCAATACACGCTGACTGACGGCGTGGCCGGCCAGGTCCTCGGCGGAGTGACGAACGTCAACGTCCCCTCGCGGCGGTGGCCAAATTCATAATCTCCAACGACCAGGATCTGTCAGCGTTAGGAAAGCCGCTCGGCATCGAGATTCTGAGCCCTGCGGGAATCATCGCCCGGCATAACCTCTGACACAAGCACCGCCGCCCGGAACCACGATAAAGCCATTGACCTCATTTTGGTCCCGTTTCGCTAAACCAGACCCGCCTTGAGAAGATCCTGCACATCCAGCAGGCCGATTGGGCGATTGAGGTGATCGATTACTGGCAACTCATCGAGCTTTTTGGAGCGCAGGAGTTGGAGCGCTTCGGCTGCAAGCCGGTCCTTTCGTATGACCTTCGGGTTCCTGGTCATGACTTTGCTTACTGGCCGCTCCAGGATTGATGGGTCGGCTTCGATGTGCCGCCGCAAATCGCCATCGGTGAATATTCCTGCCAGCCGGCCTTTGGAATCAACAATACTCGCGCTACCCGCCCGAGCTTTCGTGATTTCGATTAGAACTTCTTTAATCTTCATCGCTTGCGGGACAACCGGATTGGACGACCCCGTGCGCATAATGTCCTCCACACGAAGCAGCAGGCGTTTGCCCAGAATTCCGCCCGGATGGTAGAACGCAAAGTCCTTTTCCTTAAACCCCTTCATTTCCAGCAGCGCGACCGCCAGCGCGTCGCCCATCGCCAGCATCGCAGTCGTGGAAGCCGTCGGAGCCAGGCCCAGCGGGCAGGCCTCGCGCTTCACCGAAACATCGAGCACAAAGTCAGCATTTCGGGCCAGGGTCGAGCGCTTGTTTCCCACCATCGCAATCAGTGTCGCGCCGATCTTCTTAATCACGGGCAGAAGCTTGAGGATTTCCTCAGTCTCGCCGCTGTTGGAGAGCGCGAGAATGGTGTCCTCGCTCGTGACGCGGCCCAGGTCGCCATGCAGCGCCTCCGCCGGATGCAAATAGTGAGAGGGCGTTCCGGTGGATGACAACGTCGCCGAAATCTTCTGCCCAATGAAGCCAGGTTTGCCCATCCCAGTGACAATGATTCGTCCTTTGGTCTGGAAGAATGCCGCCGCCACGCGATCGAAACTGCTGTCTATGCGCCCGACCAGCCCGGTGAGCGCATCCCGCTCAATCGCCAGCACTCGGCGCGCAATCTTTTGCATCATCGGACCGCGAGGTAAACGGATTTCAACTTGATCAAGAGCCGTTCGAGGTCTTCCAACGCCAACATAGTGGCGGCATCGCTCTTGGCATTCTGAGGCTTTTCGTGGACCTCGACAAAGAGGCCGTCGGCCCCGGCGGCAATCGCGGCCATGGCCAGCGTTGGCACGAACTGCCGCTCTCCACCCGAGCGCGCTCCTCCGCCGCCGGGCAACTGCACCGAGTGTGTCGCATCGTACACGACCGGATAGCCGAATTCTTTCATGAACGGTATCGAGCGAAAATCGCTCACGAGATTGTTGTAACCGAAGCTCGTTCCCCGTTCCGTAACGACAATCCGTTTATTCCCCGTCGATTCCACCTTGCGAATCGCATGTTCCACGTCCCAGGGCGCGAGGAATTGGCCTTTTTTGATATTGACGATCTTGCCGGTCTCGCCGGCCGCCAGGAGCAGATCGGTTTGGCGGCAAAGAAAAGCCGGAATCTGAATCATATCCACCACCTTGGCCGCCTGTGCCGCTTCCTCAGGCGAATGCACATCCGTCAGCGCGCGCACTCCCGTCTGTTCTTTAACGCGACCAAGAATCTTGAGGCCCTCGCGCAGCCCCGGCCCTCGGAACGACCGGTACGAGGTTCGGTTTGCCTTGTCGTAGCTCGACTTGAAGATGAAAGGAATCCTCAGTCGCTCCGTAAGACTCCTGAGAAAGCGCGCGTGTCGCAGAGTGCTTGCTGCAGATTCGATCACACATGGGCCGGCAATGAGGAAAAATGACTCGTCGCTCACAAGTCGATTCTGAACCTGTTGGCTGGCTGGATCCATGCGAATTCTATCGTGCAGTGCCTGCGGTCAATGATCAGCAACGCCTGCGGACAACGCAGCATACTCGTTCGTGTGCTAACGGAGATCAGGGATTAGGCCAGAAGTCGTCGTCATGAGTGAAAGCACCGGGAGCAGCACAACCGCCAGCCAGAGAATGCACGCGACAAATCCAAGCAGGGCTACGACCCGATGGTGGCTCCAAGACAACAAGCTCACCAAAAAAACCGCCGCCATCAAAGGTGCGCAAAATGGAGAGAGGCCTTCGCGCCCGGTCGAGCCATAAGAGCTGGCTGGCCGCCAGAAAGCGATGCTCCAATATGCCGCCGGGACCGACAGAAACAGCACCCACTGCAAAAATTTGGATGATGCTGACCTTATCATGCGCTCCCGTGGCACTAACTGACGGTCATGGCCACCTCCAGCGCAAGCCGGGGTTTGCCGTTCGTGTTCATTGAGGACCTCACAGGCTCACTGGGCGAGGCTGCCAACCTGAGGGCTGACGCTGGAAGTTCTCGAGCGGTTGGTGGATGAGTTCGACACGGGCACGCCGTCGATTCGGAAGCGTTGGTGGGTGTAAAGGTCGTCGGCCACCTGGTAGAGGGCAATGGCGTCTTTTTCCAATTCCTGCTCCGAGGCGCCAGGATTTGCCAGAGGGCTCATGTCCACTTTCCTCGGATCCCCCTGATAAAACTCGACGGTTTGCATCAGGCCGAGCACGACCATGCGCTCCTGTGCCAGCAGGCCGATGTCGCGGTTATGATTGAGCAGGGCGCGGCCTTCCTTCGGCGAGGCTTTGAGCAGGTCTCGGCCGAAGAACAAAGTTTCATAGGTCCGCCCAATCAGGCCCAAAACGGTCGGCGCGACGTCCAGCGAGCAGCCGAGTGTGGGCAAACGCTGCGGAGCAGGCACAACGGCGGGGCCGAGAATGACGAGCGGGATTTCGTAGGAGTGAATCGGGATGCTTTGCCGGCCATAGACCCGGGCGCCGTGGTCCGCCACGACGACGAAGATGGTGTTGGTCCAGAACGACTCCTGCTTCGCGCCGCGGAAAAACTCACCGAGAGCGAAATCTGAGTATTTGACGGCGTGCTCGCGTTTTCTTTGAGCGGGATCTTCGGGGATTCGGCCGGAGGGATAGGTATAGGGCTTGTGATTCGAGACGGAAAGAATGGTCGCGAGGAATGGTTTATCGCCTTTGGCAAGCGTTCGCATCTCGTCGAGCGCGCGGTGGAACAGGTCTTCATCGCAAACACCCCAGATCGTCGTGAAAGTTGGATTGTCGAAATGTTTCTGTTCGACAAAGCGATCGTAGCCGTTGCGCAAGGCATAGGAGCGCATGCCATCGAAAAGGCCGCGCCCGCCGTAGAGGAAGACCGTGGCGTAACCTCCGCGCTTCAAGACGCGAGCGATGGTTTCGACGTTATCGGACAGGTCACGTTTCACGATCGAGTCGCCCGGCAAGGGCGGAAAGGAAGAGAGCACGCCCTCGAAGCCGCGCACAGTGCGGTTGCCCGAGGCATAAATGTTGGTAAAGAGCAGGCCCTCCGTAGTCGCCAGTTTGTCCATCTCCGGCGTCAGCGTGGAGGGCCGGCCGAGGCAGCCCCAGAATTCAGAGCCGAGGCTTTCTTCGAGAAAGAGAACGACGTTCAGGCGCGGGCGCGCCTGGTCGCCGGCCACGCGCCGCCGGATGAATTGCCCTTCGCTCACAAACTGCGTGTTCGGCGCCTGCAACAGCCGGCGCGCGCGTTGGTAAGCTTCAGCGGGACCGATCGTCCGATAGAACTCGGCGTAGTCCAGGTTTCGCGTCCAGGCCGCCACGACAAAAGAGAGCAAGCCGTTATTGGCCAGTTCATTCAACGTACGATCCTGGCTGACGCGGACGCTCCTGAGGTTCAGAGTCGAAGCGAGCGCGGCCAGGAGCGCTCCTGTGACGGCAAGGTGCAGAAGCCGGCTCGCGGCCGAGAAAGGCCGCTCCCACATCCGCGCAAACAGCCACCGGGCCACGAACAGGCAAGCCGGGCTCAACACGAGACAAATGCCGAGGATGACGCCGACACGATAGGATTCCCAGATATTGACGAAGACTTCGTGCGGATACCAAAGGTAATCGACGGCAACCGTGTTGAAGCGGGACTTGAATTCCTCGAAGAAGAAAGCCTCGACGAACATGAGAAAGATCCAGACAAACCAAAAAGCGAAATAGAGCACCCAAAACAAGGTGCGATACCACCGGGCGATGCCCCAGTTTTGCGGCATGACCAGCAGCCAGGCCATCAAAGGAAGCGTCAGAGCCAGCGCGGCGAGCAGGTCGCGTTGAACGCCACTCAAGAAAGCCTGCGCGACGTCCTCCAGCGGGGCCAGAGGGCCAAAGGCGATATACAACACAGCCCGCAGCAGGCTCCACACCGCCACCAACGCAACCACTTGGAAGAAGACGAACCCGTAGCGCGAGCCCATCCAGGTCGCTTTGAGCGGCAGAGATCCGTTGCCCATCGACTACAGTAAATTATTTTCACCGCCGCGCCGCAAACCAATTCAGTGTGTGAGGGCCAGTTTCTGGCCGGGCTTCAAGTGATGGCCGGCCAGGAATTGCTCTGCCGTGAGCCTGCGCCCACCTTCGAGCTGCAGCGTTTGGATCCGGAGCGCATCGCGCCCACAGGCCACCAGGAGACCAGACCTATCGGCTTGCAGAATCTCCCCCGCAGGGCCTTGGGCCTCCGCCGGTTCGGCCTGCCAAACTTTGAGCAACGCCGCGCCGCGATCACCGGGCAGGAAGGTGAAAACTCCGGGCCACGGTGTCAGGCCGCGCACGCGATTCCAAAGGGCCCGCGCAGGTTGGGTCCAATCCAACCGTCCGTCTTCCTTTTTGATCCTAGGCGCAGAGCTTGCGCCTTCGGCAGGTTGCGGCCGAGGTTGAATCCTGCCGGCGAGGTAGTCGGCGATTGTCCTTACCAGAAGCCGCGCGCCTATTTCAGCAAGTCGATCGTGCAGCGTTTCCGAGGTGTCCGCGGTCGAAATGGGAGTGCGCTCCTGGGTCAGTAGGGGCCCGGTGTCCAGGCCCGCGTCCATTTTCATAATTGTGACGCCAGTCTCGGCTTCGTCGTTCAGGAGCGCCCATTGAATGGGCGCCGCGCCGCGGTACTTGGGCAGCAGAGAAGTGTGGACGTTCAGGCAGCCATGCCGCGGCAGCTCGAGGACGCTCACCGGAAGAATCTGCCCAAAAGCAGCCACGACGATCAGCTCGGGCTGGAGCGCGCGCAATTGCAGAAGGAAATCTTCATTCCGGGCGCGCGCAGGCTGCAGCAGCGGAAGCCCGAGGCTGCCAGCTAGTTCCTTCACCGGCGAAGGCTGCAGCTTGAGGTCGCGGCCTTTGGGTTTGTCGGGCTGGGTGACGACGGCGAGCACCTGGAATTGCGGAGAAGCCATGAGGGCCTTCAGGCTGGCGCAAGACAGTTCCGCCGTGCCCATAAATACAATTCGGAGCGGCGTCATAAGGGCTCCCGAGTCGAGTCGCTGAACTCGGTTTTTGGGACTTCGAGCAACAGAGGAGTTTGTTTACCGCGTCAAGAGCCGCCGGCGCTGGTCCTGCCTCGCGGGACGATGACTGGGCGTCGGCGTTACCGTCGGTCCAGTGACGGTCCGTTTCCCGAGGGACGAGGCGCAGCGGGCGCAAAGGAATTCATGCAATTCGCCGGACGGAAGCACGAGAAGCAACCTTTCCCGCACCGGCTGAGAGCGCTGACACTTGGGGCAGTAAAGCTCACTGGCGGTAAACGCGCCAAACTGTTGCAGCATGGGACTAAACCTTCACCAGATGCCGCAGAATATCAAACAGCACTTTAGATGGCGTTTGATCGGCGTTAATGCGATGCAAAATCCTTTTGCCATAGTAGTCCAACACCGGTCGGCTCTCACGCTTATAGATCTCCTGCCGCGCGCGGATCACATCAATATTGGCGTCGTCGAGCCGGTTTTCCTTCAGAGCGCGCTTTTGCAGGCGCTCGACTAGGTCATCGACGCGGGTGCAGCGCAAATAGAAGATCGCCACAACGTTCAAGGTCTCTTTCAGCATTTCGGCCTGGTGTTCGTTGCGTGGAATCCCGTCCAGCACCAGCGTGTCCTGGTTGGGCTGGAATCGGCCGGTCTTGGTGCTGGTGTGGATGAACTCACGCCACAGTTCTATCGTTTGCTCGTCCGGCACCAGTTCGCCGCGGCTGGAATATTCGAGGAATACCTTGCCAATGGCGCTGTCGGTTTTCAGGCTCCGGAACACGTCGCCACAGGCGCAATGGAAGAAGTTTGGAATGGTGCCCAGGATTTTGCCCTGGGTTCCCTTGCCGGCGCCAGGCGCGCCGAACAACAGCACGGTGCGATAGCTCATGCGGGCTCTCTGGGTTTCAACTGAATTTCCTGAATCTCAGTAAATGGAATCATTACTTCTTCGGAAGCATGGCCTTTGTGGACCTCAAGATGCAAGTCATTGGCGGCAATGCGCGAGATCCGCTGGCCGACATATACGCCACGCGCGGATTTGATGAGAAGGACCATGTCTTTGTCGGCGTCGCGGCGAACGACGCCAAAAAAACCTGGAAATTTCGTTTCAAAAAACCGGCGGTTGAACGTGAACTGCCCACGCTGAAACGTCACGGTGGCTACCGGAGCCGGTGCCGCGGGCGCCGGCTCACTGTGGGACAGCTTCAAACCGGCCGCCTGCGGGACGTCGCCCTGCATGGGGTTGACCGCCTCGGTAACGGCAGCCGCGGCCGTCTCGGGCGGAACGTCCCACCGCGGCTCGGCCGGTTGCAGCCTCGTCGGCAGCGAGAGGAAAATGATTGGACCGGCCACGGGCAATACGGCGGCCATGCCACAGACCAGCGGAATCGATTGGGCGCGAAAAATGGCAATCTCGTACGCCGCGTACACATTGGCGGCATAGAGGAGCAGCACGATCAGAGTCCCCAGGCCGGAACGAAAAAACGCGCCCACTAGCGAGTGTTTGGCTCCTCGCTCCAGCCGCGGCGGTTGCTTGATGTTTACCTCAGTCTTCTTCGCTTTCTCTGCCTGAGTGATCTCGATGAAGGGCTCCACGAAAGGTTCCATCCTCTTGTTCTGCCCGAATTTTTTTAGGTCCGCCTGCGAAAAGTTCTCCCAAGGCACCTTCTTATACTCGCCCTCCCCAACTTTGACCTGCACGCCAGCATCATTCGCGGAACTGGCCAAGACCTCGCCGACAAGCGTCTCGCCGTTGTTCAGTTGGAAAGTGTCGGCGCGAGCAGTTCCGGCCCACAACCCGCCGACCAGCAACCCGATGATAAACAGAAACCTGCGCACGTTGCGTTTCAATAATAGCTGATCACCGCGCCGGTCAGGCCACCGTTTCCAACAGCATCGCGGGAGCGTGGGCATTGCCTAACTCGGATTTGACCCTGGCCAGCGCATTCTCGACCGTAAGTCCATATTTCCTGCGCAGATCTTCGACATTGGTCCCGTGCTCGATGAATTGGTCCGGCCAACCAATTTGCACCAGTGGCGTGGTGATGCGCCGTTCATTGAGCAGCTCAAGCACAGCACTCCCGTAGCCCCCCATCAGGACGTGATCTTCGAATGTCACGACGACTTCGGCGGCGCGCGCGAAGAACTCAGTTGTTCCAGCATCGATTGGTTTGGTGAAGCGCGGATTGATAATGGCAACGTCGAAGCCTTCCGCCGCTAGTTTAGCAGCAGTCTTTCGTCCGAGCGCCATCATGTTGCCCAGCGGAAAAAGCGCTACCTTGCGCCCACGATTGTTCGCGAAGCTCTGAACAACTTCCGCCTTTCCGATTTCCAACAATTTGGGTTGTTCCTTGAGCGGCACGCCTTCGGCCGGGCCGCGCGGGTAGCGAATGAACGTTGGATGTGGTTGGTGGGTGGCGGTGAACATCATGTCGACCAACTCATCCTCGTCCTTCGGCGCCATTGCGATGCAGTTGGGCACCGCGCGCACGTAAGCGATATCGAACAACCCATGATGGGTAGGGCCGTCCTGCGGCGATAGGCCGGCGCGGTCCATGCAAAAAATCACCGGCAAATCCTGCAACGCGGCATCGTGAATGATGCAGTCGTAGGCGCGCTGGAGGAACGTCGAGTAAATCGCGCACACGGGGTGAAAGCCCATCGTCGCCATGCCACAGGCAAACAGGACTGCGTGCTCTTCGGCGATGCCGACGTCGTAGTACCGATTGGGCACAGCCTTTTCCAGCAGTTTAAGGCTGGTGCCGCTGGGCATGGCGGCGGTGATCCCGACGACGGTGTTGTCCTTTTGACAGAGCTTTACCATGGCCTGGCCGAAGACGTCCTGCCAATTGGGCGCGGCGCCGGGTTTGGCCGGCAATGTCGCGCCAGTGGCGACGTCGTAGGGTCCGAGCCCGTGATATTTTTCGGGATTCTTCAGCGCCGCCTCGAAACCTTTCCCTTTCCTCGTCAGCGCATGAATGACGATGGGATGATCACACGTTTTAGCGAATTCCAGCGTGCTGATGAGGAGCGGCAGATTATGGCCATCAATCGGGCCGAGATATCGCAAGCCCATCTCTTCGAAAATAAGGCTGCTGCCGTACCCCCCGCGCCCATCCGCATCCATCGTGGCCGGATTCAGTTCCAGACCGACCTCGGTGAGGGCGCCTTTGAAGCCCTCCTCGGCTTTGTGCGCCAGCTTCAGTGCCAGCTCGCCCTTCGGCAGACGCCGGACGAAGCGCTCGAAATCGCGCGCCAGTTTGTTGTAGGAAGGATGAGTGATGAGCTTGTTCAGATAGGTCGAAATGGCACCGACATTCTTGGCAATGCTCCATTCATTGTCATTGAGAACCGCGATGAAGCGGCGTGTCGTGTGACCGATGTTATTCAAGGCCTCGAAGGAAATTCCGTTGGTCAATGCCGCATCGCCGATAATGGCCACGACGTTCTCGTCTCCGCCGCGCTGGTCGCGCGCCGCGCAAATCCCGAGGGCGGCAGACAGCGCGGTGCCCGCATGCGCCGCCCCATAGCAATCGTGCTCGCTTTCGGATCGCATGGCAAAACCGCTGAGCCCGCCGGTGCTGCGAATTGTGTTGAACCGGCCCTTCCGGCCCGTCAGCAGCTTGTGAACATACGCCTGATGGCTGACATCCCAGACGAATTTGTCTTTGGGTGTGCTGAAAACATAGTGCAGCGCCAGAGTCAGCTCCACGACGCCCAGGTTCGGCCCGAGGTGACCGCCGTTGACGGCGAGGACATTGATCAATTCCTGCCGGATTTCTTCGGCCAACTGCTGTAGCTGGTCCAGGGTCAGCTTTTTGACATGGACCGGGCTGTCAACCATTTCAAGATATCGGCTCATAGGAAGAATAGGAGTGCGGCAGTATTTGAGCATTGGAGGCCAGAGTCAAGATCCCAATCTTCCATCGCCGGGCTACTCGGTTTGTTCGTTCACTGGCAACGGTTTGAGTTTCAGTTCGCCCGCCGCGTTCTTTTCCAGTTGTTGAATCTTTAGCTCCGCTTCCGCCAGCTTTTCCTGGCAGATTCGGGCCAGACGCATGCCTTGCTCGTATTTTCCGAGCAGAGTTTCCAGCGGCAGTTCTTCTCCCTCCATCGCTTCGACGATGGCTTCCAATTTCTTCAAAGCCTCTTCGAACGGGAGCTGCTCCGCTTTGGCGGGGTTGTTTTGGCCCGCGTTCCTGGGCACGTTTGGCACCGTTCGGAAATTAGAACAATGCGCCGGGGCCGTCCAGTCAAGAAGTTTAGCGGTTTAGCGCTGAATCCGGACCTGGGGGTGCTCAGACCAATCATTGTGCCCGCCTGGGATAGCGGTGAAGTGAGCATTTGGAATCTGGCTCGCCAATGCTCGGGCACGTCGAATCGGAATAATGTTGTCGCCTTCGGCCCCGAAGATTTCCACTGGGCCGGCGTAATGTTTCAGAGCTTCCACATTGTCCCAGGCGTCGCGCAGAAGCAACCGCACAGGAAGGAAGGGGAAATGCCCGGAGGCCACCTTCGCCAGAGAATCGAATGGGACGACCAGGACGATTTTGTACGGCGGGATTTTCTCCCGGGCAAGAGAGCAAGCAGGGCCACTGCCGATGGACTCACCCAGGACACAAACCGCAGTAGTCGGATTTCGCGAACGCAGAAGTTGGTATGCTTCGGATGCGGCCTGGTTCATCGAAGCCAGCGACGGAGTGCCGGCTCGGGCGCCGTAGCCAGGATATTCCAAAACGTAGAGAGAATCCTGTTCAGACATGCGCCGAAGCACGTAATCCCGCTCCGCTGCTTGACCGGCGTTGCCATGCATCATCAACCAAATCGTCTGCGGACTCGGCGCCTCCCTGCAATAACCCATTGTGGAATGACCGTCCGACCAGAGGGCCAGACTCGTAGCGGGGGCAGCGTGCGTCGGGAAATACATCATCGACCGCTGCCTGAAATAAACCAGGGCCATGAAGGCGATGTAAGCCAGGACCAGAATCCACAAAATGCGCAACACAGGTTTTGTCGCTTTCAAAGCATGTAAGTCTCCTCATCGCCGCGCAAATTTGCCACTCGAAACTGTTTCGCGGGAACAATCATCCGCTGGAACACGCCACTCTTGAGCTGTTTGAGGAGTTGCGTAGCGTGTTAATGAGCTTGTGAGGGCGTCGGAGCGCTGGTTTCCTCTGACGGATGTTGCCAACGCAGCGAGGGTCGTTTCGGCTGTTCCAGTTTGCGGGGGTGCAGGTCTATCTGCATTGGTCCTGGCTGGTCGTCGCGCTGATCGAGCTCAACACGCGGTCGCGGCAATACGGCTCTTTCGTCTGGAACGGGCTGGAGTACCTGTCGCTCTTTGGGATCGTTTTGATGCATGAGTTTGGGCACGCGTTGGCCTGCCGCCAGGTAGGAGGGAAGGCGGAGCAAATTATCCTGTGGCCGCTGGGCGGTGTAGCCTACGTCGCGCCGCCACCGCGCCCGGGAGCAACCTTGTGGAGCATCGCTGCCGGGCCGCTGGTGAACGTGATGCTGGCGCCGATCCTGACGACGCTCTTCCTGTTGGCCCGGCAGTCCAACATGTCCGAGAGCCTTCCCGACATCTACCAATTTATCCGCGCTCTTTGCTTCATCAACTTCGGGCTGCTCATTTTCAATTTGCTGCCGATCTATCCGTTGGACGGCGGACAGATCTTTCGGGCTCTCCTCTGGTTCGTTTTCGGGCGCGCGCCCAGCCTGGCGGTGACCGCCGTGGTCGGGTTCATCGGCGTGGCCGGCTTGGTTCTGATTGCAGTTTTCGCGCAGTCAATCTGGATAGGCATTATCGCGGCTTTCATTCTGTTCAACTGCTGGCGGGGGTTGCTGGAGGCCCGGTTACTGGCCCGATTAGCTAAACTTCCGCGGCGCGATGGATTCACTTGTCCGGTTTGCCACGAACATCCCGTACTCGGTCCGTTTTGGCGCTGCGCCCGGTGTTTGAAACCCTTCGACACGTTTGAAACGAAGGCCATCTGTCCGCATTGCGGAACACTGTTCTCGACAATGCGATGCTTCGACTGCGGAAGTTCCCGGCCTCTGAGCGAGTGGAGTGAAGCGCCGCAGGTGCTGGGAAGAACTGAAAGTTAGAGCTGATCGTCGTCCTTCTTTTCAACGGTACTGATTACTTCACCCCGTTGCAGTCGGGTCCGAAGCCGCTGGCCGCGGCGAGCTTGGCAGGCGTCTCGGAGAACCTTTCCTGTCTCCGCGTCCCGCGTGATGGAGTAACCGCGCGCCAGAACTTGCTCGGGGCCAAGCAAACGAAGCCGGGCGCTCAGCAATCCCAACCGGTTGTTCAATTCGGACAGGCGATGATGTCCTTGTTCGTACAAATGTTGAGCAGCGAGGCGCAACACCTCACGGCGCTGTTTCAACAGGATGGCAGGACGGACGCGAACCAAACGCTCGGCCAAATTTCGCCAGGTGAGGCGCTGCTGGCTCGCCTTTTGTTTGGCGGCACGCAGCAGGCTGACGTGCAAATCGTCCAACCGTTGTTGCCAATCCTGCAACCGGCGCCGTGGATGCAGCCGAGCGAGGCGTTGCCGCGACTGGTTGAGCATCTCGGCTTTGTCGGCGAGTTGCTGGTTGAGTAATTGACGCAGCCTTCCGCCCACTTCGGCGATGAATGGGCCGCTGGAGAAAACTCCTTCCGTGATAATTTCCGCCGCCGCGCTCGGCGTCGCCGCGCGCACATCGGCGACAAAATCGCTTATGGTGAAATCGATCTCATGGCCAACAGCCGACACTACGGGCAAAGCGGACTCAAAAATCGCGCGCGCCACGATTTCCTCATTGAAAGCCCACAAGTCCTCCAAACTGCCGCCGCCGCGTGTGACCAGAATCAGATCTATTCCCGAGCGCGCATCGCCCATCGCAAGGCGAAAAGAATGAAATTCATTCAGGAGCCGAATGGCAGCCGCGATCTCACCCGCCGCTTCCTCGCCCTGGACACGGCATGACGCCAACACGATTTGCAGCGCTGGATTCCGGCGTTGCACCACATGCAGCACGTCGCGAATCGCCGCGCCGGTCGGCGAAGTGACCAGGCCGATTCGCTGGGGAAATCCCGGCAGCGGGCGCTTGCGTTCGGGCGCGAACAAACCTTCGGCGCTCAACTTTTGCTTGAGCTTCTCAAAAGCCGCTTGCAACGCGCCCAGACCGCGCGCTTCGACCGCCGTGACGCGCAACTGATACTGGCCGCGCGACTCATAGACGGTCACCTCGCCTTGGAGGAGGACCTTCTGGCCATCCTGCAAGAGCGAGCGATCCACCTGAAACTCGCCGCGGAATAAAACGCAGCTCAATTGCGCGCTGGCGTCCTTGAGCGTGAAATAGATATGGCCCGAGCTCTGCGAGCGGAAGTTGGTGATTTCACCCGTCACCCACACCTGGCCTACCTGGTGTTCGAGCAAACGCCGGATTTCACCGGTCAACTCCGTCACTGACAAAACCTTGCGCGACGGTGGTTCCACCGGAAACAACTCGCCGAAATCCCATTGTGATTTTGCCGGTCTGGCCATGGCTCGTCAGCGGGCGTCGGGCAGCGGTTCGGAAACGCGTTCGATGCGCCTCGCTCGCCCGGTCGTGTCATCGATGTCCAGCAGCGCACCTTGCAGGAGCACGCGTTCCTTGGCCACTTCGAATTTCTGCGGCATGCCGGTCATGAACCGTTTGATGACCGGACCGATTTCGCGGCCGATCACACTTTCGTGAGGGCCGGTGAAACCGGCGTCGCACAGGAAGGCTGTGCCGCCCGGGAAGATTTGCTCGTCGGCCGTCTGGACGTGAGTGTGGGTGCCGATGAGCGCACTGATCCGGCCATCCAGCAGGCGCGCCAACGCGATTTTTTCCGAGGTCGCTTCCGCATGAAAATCGATGAGAATCAGTTTAGTCGTGCGCCGCAGCCGCTCGACCTCTGCGAGGGCGCCATGGAAGGGATTGTCCAGCGGCGGCAGAAAGGTGCGCCCCTGGAGATTGATGACAGCGAGCGGCGGCAGGCCGTCGGGCTGAAATACGGCGCTCCCCTGCCCTGGCGTGCCGGCGGGATAATTAAGCGGCCGCAGAAACCGACGCTCGCGCTCGAGCAATTCCATGCTCTCCTTTTGATCCCAGAGATGATCGCCGCTCGTGATAATATCCACGCCGGCTGAGAAGATCTCCTCGGCAGTTTTCGGAGTGATGCCCGAACCGCCCGCCGAGTTTTCCCCATTGGCCACAACCATATTCAGGCCGAGTTGGCGCCGCAGTCCGGGGAGAAGGTCCTTGACTACGCGCCGTCCCGGTTGCCCAACAATGTCGCCAATGAACAGCACTTTCACGAACTCACAGTAACGTGGCGGATACTGGCAGCAAGCGAGAAGGTGGCGAGTACGGAGGGTTGCAATTGACAGCCGGCGGAAACCGGTTTAACCATTCCACGCTTTAACCATTTAACTCATACACGACTATGCCTATCTCTGTCGGCACCAAAGCGCCTGATTTCACACTCAAGTCCAAGCAAGCCTCTGGTCTGGTGGACGTAAAGTTGAGCAACAACCTCGGCAAAAAGAACACCCTGTTGCTGTTCTTTCCAGCCGCCTTCACCAGTGTCTGCACGCAGGAGATGTGCGACATCAGTTCCGGCTTGAACAGCTATTCGTCGCTCAATGCGGATGTCATCGGCATCAGCATCGATACGCCGTTTTCCCAGGAAGCCTGGGCGCAGAAGGAAAAAATCAATCTCACTCTTGCCAGCGATCTGAACAAGGAAGTGACACGGAAGTACGACGTGCTGTTTCCGATGCTGGCCGGCATCGGCGATACTGCCGCTCGCGCTGCCTTCGTCATCGACAAGAATGGCGTCGTCCAATACAGCGAGCAGACACCAACGCCCAAAGACCTGCCGAACTTCGACAAGGTCAAAGAGGCCCTGGCGAAACTGAAATGAGGAAGTGACAGCGACGTAGCAGCCGAAGTCGCGAGGCTCCAATTTTTCCCTCCGAAGGTGTCTTAATATTGGAGGAGCCGACGTCAGGAGGCTCTGATCAATTTCGGATTTCGGATTTCGGATTTTTTGATCAGAGCCTCCTGACGTCGGCTCCTACACTTAAAGGGATTTGTGAAACACGCTCTAATCATCCCGCCCTAATAGGTCTGCTTCCCGGTGGAGAACCTCGCTCTTTACCGCTGCAGCCTTCTGCTTATTCATGAGTCCCAGGTAGAACTGTTCCAGAGTCTCCTCCTCGCGAGCGATTTCATAGAGAGGCAGGCCGCGCTCCACGAGAAAGCGCACGACCTGGTCCGTGCCGACGCCCGGCGTTAACGCGACGCAATGTCCATCGCGCGAATCCGTGATGAGTCCAGCCTCGAGCAAGGCGCCGGCGGCAGCATCAAAGGGCCCGGCACTGACGCGGACCCATTGATGACGTTGCTTGGTGTCGGCCAGCGTGCCTTCAAAGACTTTGCGTCCGTGGTTGAGGACGGCGATGCGAGTGCAGAGTTGCTCGACCTCATTGAGAAGATGGGACGAGAGCAGAATCGTTAGACCCATCTCGCGATGGAGCCGCAGAATAGTTTGGCGCATCTCGTGGATACCCTCCGGGTCGAGGCCATCGCTGGGCTCGTCCAAAATGAGCAATTGTGGTTGCGGCAAGAGCGCCTGCGCCAGCGCGAGACGCGAGCGCATCCCGTGCGAGTAAGTCTTGACCTTCGAATGCTCGCGTCCGGTCAAGCCCACCCAGTCGATCACCTCACGGATACGGCTGGAGGAAGTTGGAGCTGTGTAGGAACTCAGAATCTCAAGGTTCGTCAATCCGCTCAGGTAGTCATAAAACGCGGGACTTTCGAAGATGGCCCCGACTTTCTGCAAGGCAACCCGCCGGTGGGACGTGACGTCATGCCCGCAGACGTGCACCTCACCGCTCGTGGGCCAAACCTGGCCGAGCATCATGCCGATGGCCGTACTCTTGCCGGCACCATTGTGCCCGAGCAGGCCGTAGATTTCTCCCGGGGGCACTTGCAGAGACAGGTCCTCGACGGCGACATTGTCGCCGAAGCACTTTCGCACATGACGCAGCTCGATCATCGGCCACGAAAAGGTCGGCCGCTCTCCATCACCCGCTGCAGCTCTTCCAGCACGGGAGCCACTTCAACCCTGAACTGCGCCGAGCTTTGAGTGTAGAAGGCTTCCAGTCCCATACTTCGAATCTTGGCCTGTACCTCGGCATTTACGGGCGGGGGCGTGATTGGGATCTGTGCGGCGCCATCTTCCGTTTGGATACGAGCTGCGGTTTCCCTTAACCGCCGCATGGCGTCAGCAATGGTCTGGCGCTTCTTCTCGTCCGGCAATTGTTGAAAGGAGGTCAACATCTGCTTGAACCCGGCTGGCATTGTCGCTTCGAGGAACCGCGCTCTTTCCACTTCGGTCATCTGGTCGAGCCAAGTCTTGGCGACGCGTTCCAGTTGTGCGCGCCGACGCTCTTCGACGGACAGGGCGTTGAATTTTTCAGCAAGCGTGCCGAGCGCCCGCGCACGCTCTGCGGCAGAAAGCGTTCCCAGATTTTCGGACTCCACATAGGCCCGCACCTTGTCGGCTGTCATGCGCGAGTTCTTCGAAATGCTGAGTCCCGTCAAGGCGACGATCCAAATCGCCACGATGGCGATTCCGCAGATCACCACTGGCCGCCATCGCGAAGTCAACATGGGCGCAATGTAGCCGAAATTAGCAACCTGGCCACGAGAAAGCGTTCGCGGACGACATAAAATTGAGAATTTGGCGCATCCCGAGTGAGCCGAACTGGCCTCTACCAGGCCAGGTCCACCGCCGAAACAAAGCGCCTGACCTTGATCATTGGCGCTTTGTCCTGACGATACTCGGACCGCTCGAACGAAGGGTAGGCCGAATCTTTCGGGCGAGGTGCCAGGTCCACCACCGTGTTGCCCTTTAGATAGAACGTGAACGTCTCAGGATGGTCATTTGTCCAATTAGGCCCCGGATTGGTCCCTTCCATCCACCACCCGTCGCGCTTCCACTTCAAGGTATAATCCTCGCGAGTCTCGACCATCGGAAACGAGATCGTGACGCAGTCCTTCGCCTTGAGACTGGGGAACATTTGATAAGCGCCGACCCAGTAGGTCGCCACTGGCTGGCCGTTCACTTCGGGTTTGACCGCCTTCTTGTCCACCCAGCGCGGGATGCGCACAGCCAGGGTCCGGGCTGTTTTGTTGCGGATCACCACTTTGCCTTCATACGGCAAGTAGGAGTCGATATCCAGCCACCGCGAGGCGCGGTTGAGCAGCAAGTCGACGGTGGCGTGGCCGCCTTCGTCGCATCGCACGATCGATTCCCAGGCATAGAACAGCGCGTGGTTGGCGTTCCCGGGACAGCAAATGTTGAACATCAGCCGGATCTTCACCGTCTCGCTCGGATAGCCTGCGTCCGACAGGAACGTCCCGACGCAGCGTTCGATGACATTATCCTCCGTTTCGAACGCCGGATCGAGCGGGACATTTTTCACGGCGTCCTTTTCGAGATTTTGGCCCAATCCCACCGTTTGCGCGTTGGGATTATTGATGGGATCATTGGGCTCCTTTCGCGGTAAGAGCCGGGCCAGGATTGGTTCCTTCTGGACGGCCTTGCGCAGCTTATCGGCACTGGTGATCTGGCGATCGACCAGAATGTTACGGACATAGCAATCCACATCCTCCCAGTAATCGCCCACGCCATAGTCGCTCAGCTTGATGGCCAGGTAAGTCATGTCACTGACCGCGCACATTTCGCCGAAGAGCCCGATGCGGCCAATGCCCCAGTTGCGCAGATATTCGTAGCCGTCGCGCACAAACTGCTTGATGCGCGCGTCGTGCGTGGCCTGGCCGTAACGCAACAGGCCCATAAGACAGACGCAGTTCTCGTGAGGATGCCCATTGAAATGGGCGTGTTCCTGGCCAACTACGGCTTTGGGTTCAGCCTCCGGAGTCCAATACGGTTTGAATTGCAATGTGTATTGGGCCGTTTGTCCCGCAAGATTCAGCGCCTGCTGGTCCCCGCTTAACTCGAACCAACGGGTCAGTGCGCGCATGATGTCTCCCTGCGTGCGAACCTGTGCGCCGTAGCCATACTGTCCGGCGGGGCCGTTATCATAAAACGGTTCGCCATCGTAAAAAATCACGCCAGTGTCGCGCTGTTTGGCGGACTTACCGAAGCTGTCCGCCAGCCGCCCAATCGTCTCCAACAACCTGGGGTCGGGATTAAGCTGGTTCATCGCCATCAGCGCGTGCATGGCCCGCGCGCTGGGGACGGTGCCGAAGTCCGGCATCCACGCCACCATGCCTTTGAAGGTTTTTCCGTCGATCTCCAGGTTCTCCCGGCTGCCACTCATCACGCGGGCCATCATCAGTGCCTCGGCTATCTTGCCCCAGTTCGGCGCACCCGAGTCCGAGCCTCCGATCAATTTCGACGTCAGACACGGCACCCGCACATTGAACCAGCCCTGGCCGTAAGGGGCATAATTCTGGTTGGAGTTCAGAAAGCTGGTCAGTCCGTGAACCGACAGCTTTGCCCGCTCGGCCAGGTCCAGCGTGTAGGGAACGGTAGCCTCGTAATATTGGCCTTTGGGTTCGAGTCTCTCTTTCGTCAGCACCTTGTCGAGATCGGCATCGATCGCGAATAACGACCCGGCCATCCATGGTGCTTGCGCCACCAGAAGTATGCGCGCAAATCTCTGCATTGGAGCTGTCCTTAAGCCCGAAGGATTCAGTTCTCTTGTGGATGAGGTTGGATACGGCAGGCATTGTCCCGGTTCAAAATGAATTGCAACGCAGTTGGAATTAATCTCTAAGTGCTTAGCAGTTTTAAGACTGGCGACGATTCTCCCTCTCCCCGGGGGAGAGGGCTGGGGTGAGGGCGATCGTCTTTTCAACTGCATCGTTCTGGTTAAGGGCGCATCAGTGTCCGAACGAAAAAATCGTCCACAATCGGATACAAGCGCTCCATTTTTACGAGAGAATAGGGACAGTGATCCACCAGGCCAAGCCGCAGGTAGGTGAGGTCCTTAAGCCCGGCTTTTTGCAGGGCCAGCACGAAGCTGTCCACGGGGCCGATGGTCACCTGCGTATCGGCGGCGCCGTAGATCAGCAGCAAGGGCGGCAGGGCGCTTTTGACGTAGCTGGCCGGGGAAGCTCTCTGGATCCGCTCCGCCAGCGTCTCTGGCGGGCCGGCCAAAAATTGGGAAATCACTTTCGCCAGGCCGCTGTTCTCCGGGTTTCGAAAATCCAGATCGACGGGGCCGGAGTCGCTAACCACGGCCTGAACCGCGCTGGATTGATCCTGATAAGGCCCGTCGCCCTCCAGGCCGTCAGATTTGTCGGTCAAGCCGAGCAAGAGGGCCAAATGGCCTCCGGCGGAGTTGCCATAGGCGCCGATACGATTGACGTCAATGTGGTAGTCCTGCGCATGCGCGCGCAGCCAGCGCACGGCGCATTTGCAATCCCCCAGCGCCGCGGGAAAAGGCGCCTCGCCGCTGAGACGATAATTGACGGTCGCGGCGACGAAACCGAGTTTGGCAAAATCGATGATATTGCCCGGTGCCCAATATTTGAGCGACGTGAAGCTGGACTTGTCCCCTTCAATCCAGCCACCGCCGTGGATGATTAACAGCGCCGGCCGTCCTTTTGTCCCGGGATCTTTCGGGTAAGCCAGGTCCAGTTTCCAGGCTGCGCTTTTGCCCTCGCGATACCCGAGATCGCTCTGGAGGGCGATGGTCTCAGGCATCTCATGCCTGGCGTGGACCGGTGACTGGCCGGCTGCCATTGCGCGGATAAGAGCGAAGGCGAGCATGTGCACCGCATGGGACAAGTTCCGAGGCGTGCGGGTGAATTTCACGATTGTTCATCCTGGCGATGCTGCCGGGGTCAGAGCAAGTCCAACCATTGTCTTCTTGAGATTTTCATGATGACCTGCTGACACGACTCGGAAAGTGTTGCCGCCTGCAGTAAGGAAAAGTAGTTTTGGAGCATGAATTCAAGATTTAGACGAAGCGCGGGCTTGGTGTGCCAAGCCTGCTTATTGCTTGTCTCTTCTGTGCAGGTGGTGCGAGGCGATCCACTGCCCTTGGTCCCGGCGGCACGCCAGCCAGTGACCAACACGTATCACGGCGTGGTGGTCGTGGACGATTATCAATGGCTGGAAGACGCCCCGGCGCCGCAGGTCCGGGAGTGGACGCGGCTGGAAAATGAGCGGACGCGCGCCTATTTTTCGCGCCTGAAATACCGCGAGGGCCTGGCGCAGCAGCTCACACAGATCCGGAGCGAGGAGTCCGCCCGCTTCTTTGGCATGTCGGAAAAGCAGGGGCGCTTGTTCGCGATGCGGTTCAAGCCGCCGGCGCAGCAGCCTGTCTTGATCCGGCTTTCGTCACTCTATCCGCCGGCGCTGTGGAAACCCGTGTTCGATCCGAACGCTTACAACACGAATGGCACGACCGCCATTGACTGGTGGGTGCCGTCACCGGACGGAAAGCTGGTGGCGGTTTCGCTGTCGGAAGGCGGAAGCGAGCAAGGCACGCTGCACTTCTTCGAGGTCGAGACCGGCAAGAAACTGCCCGACGAAATTCCCCGCGTGCAGTACCCGACCGGCGGGGGCAGCGCCGCCTGGACGGCCGATGGTTCCGGCATTTTCTACACGCGCTACCCCCACGCCGGTGAACGACCAGAGGCGGACCTTAACTTTTATCAGGAGGTTTGGTTTCACCGGGTCGGCCGGCCGGTCAACGAGGACAAGTACGAAATCGGCAAGGAATTCCCGCGCATCGGCGAAACGGTGCTCGAAACCAGCGATGACGGCCACTGGGTGCTGGCAACCGTGGCCAACGGAGACGGCGGCGACTTTGCGCACTATTTGCGGGACGCGAACGATAAGTGGCATCAATTGACGCGGTTCGAAGATGGCGTGAAACACGCCCGATTCGGCCGGGACCATGCGCTCTATATGGTTTCGCTCAAAGATGCGCCGCGCGGCAAAGTGTTGCGGCTGCCTTTGGGCGGAGTAGTCGAGCAGCCGGCCGGCACCGAGGCCGTCCCGCCTCTCACCAGCGCGACGGTGGTCGTCCCCGAAGGAAAGGGAGTCATTCAGGAATTTGTGTCCAGTGACGACGGACTGTACGTCTCGAGCCTCGAAGGAGGTCCGTCGGAATTGGTCTTTTATCCCCGGGGCAGCACGCACGCACGGGATATCCCGATCCTGCCGGTTTCGAGCGTCGGCGGCCTGCAATCCTGGCATGGAGACGACCTGCTCTTCGGCAACGCCAGCTATCTGAAGCCCTTCGCCTGGTTCACGACCAGCCCGTCGGAGAAAGAGCCGCGGCGAACGGCGCTTTACCTAACGGCACCGGTGAATTTCGATGATATCGAGGTCGTTCGTGAGTTCGCTACGTCCAAAGACGGCACCAAGGTTCCGCTCAACATACTGCGCAAGAAAGGCCTGAAGCTGGACGGAAAAAATCCGACGTTGTTGTATGCTTACGGCGGTTATGGCATCAACCTGACCCCGGGCTTTGATTCGACGCGCCGGATTTGGTTCGATGCGGGGGGCGTGGGGGTGGTCGCGAATTTGCGCGGCGGCGGCGAGTACGGCGAAGCGTGGCACAAGGCGGGGAACCTCACGCTCAAACAGCATGTCTTCGATGATTTCATCGGCGCGGCGGAGCATTTGGTCAAGCGCGGCTACACCAGTCCCGCCAAACTGGCTGTGGAAGGCGGCAGCAACGGCGGTTTGCTCATGGGTGCTTTTCTGACTCAGCGACCTGACCTAGCCAAGGCCGTGGTGTCGCACGTCGGCATTTATGATATGCTCAGGGTCGAGCTCGATCCCAACGGCCAGTTCAACATCACGGAATTCGGCACCGTCAAGGAACCCGACCAGTTTAAGGCGCTTTACGGTTACTCTCCGTACCATCGCGTGCGAGAAGGGACGAAATACCCGGCTGTGCTGCTCACGACGGGCGAAAACGACGGACGCGTGAACCCCGCCCAATCCCGCAAAATGGCGGCGCGGCTGCAGGCGGCGAATGCATCGGAAGCGCCGATTCTGTTCCGGAGCACGGCCAGCGCGGGGCACGGCATCGGCACTTCGTTGAAGGAACGGATTGCCGAGCAAAGCGATGTGCTGGCATTCCTGTTCGATCAGTTGGGGATTGATGGATCGAGGTGGACGTTTTGAGTGCTCTTCCCCCTCACCCCTGCCCTCTCCCTCTCCCTCAGGGAGAGGGCAGGGGTGAGGGGGCACAGGACGCAGCTGAACCCCGCGCCGGACAACTCCAGGAACCTTCAAACTCTCGAAGTTTCCGCGGCTGAGCCGGGGGTTTCCTGCATGACCGAATGAGTTGCTCCCGTCTCGTTGCCTTCAAGGAAAACGGAATGGACGACGGACGGGGAAGGCGGTTGAATGCCGACCGCACTTGAGCCAATCCTTATGAGCGACACGCCAGGAGTTTCAACCGCGGCGCCCGCCGGCGCGCCGCCGGCGGCGCGTCGGTTGATGTCGCTCGACGCGTTGCGCGGCTTCGACATGTTCTGGATCGTGGGCGGTGAGGAGCTTGTCCATGGGCTGTACAAGGCGTGGCCGGCCGGACCCGTCCACTTGCTTGAACAGCAGATGGACCACAAACCATGGCAAGGCGTGGGATTTTACGACATGATCTTCCCGCTGTTTGTGTTCATCGTCGGGGCGTCTCTCGTGTTCTCAGTGAGCCGAATGATTGAGCGGTCGGGCAAAGGAGCGGCCTTTAGGCGGATTTTCGTGCGCAGCCTGCTTCTTTATTTGTTCGGGCTTCTGGTTTATGGAGGCCTTAGCAAAGGCGTGGACCATATTCGCTGGATGGGCGTGCTTCAGCGAATCGCGCTGTCGTATTTTTTCGCCAGCTTGATTTTCGCTACCTTCCGGCTCCGTGGCATGCTTGTCATATGCGCGTCGCTGCTCGTCGGCTATTGGGCGTTGTGCACTTTCGTGCCGGTCCGCGATTTCAATCTCGAGACTCGACATCTGCAGAGTCTGAATTTGAAGCCCGAGAGCCCGGAGACGATGGCCCGGTTCCTGGCCACCACCAATTGGGTCCGTGGCCGATTCGACGACGGGCTAAATCTGCCGCAGCATCTGGACTTTCAGCATCTGCGCGGGTTCAAGTGGGACGGCGCGTATGATCCCGAAGGCCTCCTGAGCACTTTGCCGGCGATCGCCACGTGCCTGCTAGGGGTGTTTGCCGGTTTGCTTCTCAAGAACGGCAGCGTGCCTGACCAAAAGAAGGTGCTCCTGCTGCTCGGCGCCGGCCTCGCCGGAATCATTCTGGGATTTCTCTGGGGCCTGCAATTTCCCGTCATTAAGAAAATCTGGACCTGCTCGTATGTCCTAGTGGTGGGCGGTTATGCGTGCGCTTTCCTGGCGGTATTTTACCAGATAATCGAAATTTGGCAGTGGCGCCGGTGGTGCGAGCCGTTCATGTGGATCGGCATGAACCCGATTACAATCTACATGGCTTTCAACCTGGCGCCCTTTGACGAATGGGCGAAGCGTATCGCGGGAGGTCCTGTGGCACAGGCGCTCGGGGCATGGAGCCACCTGGCCGTTTCGCTGGTGGTGGTGGCGTTAGTACTCGCTTTTACGCGGTTTCTCTATCAGCGAAAGATCTTTCTAAGGCTTTAGGAAGTCTCAGTTGGCTGCTTTTGCGGCATGCCGTTTCCTTGGCCCGAGGCCGGCCTTATCCAATCGTTCCTGATCTTCTTTGCTGATCCTGGCACGCTCTTTTTTGTCGAGCTTGCCATCTTTGTTCGTGTCGTACTTCTCAAGCATTTCCTTCTTGAGGGCCTTTTGTTCCGCAGTGAGCTTGTGTTTGCCCTGCCCGGCGCTGGCGGTCACGCAAAACGCACAGATGAGCACGGCGGTTCCAATTAACAGTTTCTTCATGGTGTCATGTAGTTTTTGTCTCGGTAGTTCGCTTGAACTTCATCCTGGCAGACGAAAGCGGGCGTCCACAGGTTACAAGGGCGCGCGCTCAGATATTGGCCGCGAAGGAGATCAATTGGCGGTATTCGGTGAGGATCGTTCGCAGCGCCGTGACCAACGCCTCGACCTGCAAATTCATCGGGGCTCGATGGGGGGTCTCGAGGATGATCTCAAAAGGCAGCGGGTCCATGTGCGCGGGCGCCGCCAGCACGCCGTCGTAATGGTCGTAAATAATCCCGTCGCGCGCGGCGAATCCATCAATAGTTGCATTGACATTTCGTGGCAGAATATTTCCGGCCGCGCGCAAGGCCGGGCGCAGCAGATTCTCGGTCAGGGTGTGGCCACGCACAAAGCCGTAAATCCCTTCGCTGGTATCGTCCGCATGAAGCTGAATGATCCCGCTGAACTGGCAGGTACGCAACTCCTGCTCGAGGATTTGGACCTCCGCCTCGGAGGAAGCGTGCCAGAATTCGCGGTTCAGATCCCGTCCGCGCCGCGAGTGGCGCGTGTTGTCTTCGAAGCCTGAGGGATTGCAAATTGGATAGATCTGGAGATGAAAGTTCTCCGCCAGTGCGGGCTCGGCGGCCACATCGAGAAGAAAACGCACGGCTGCGAGCGCGCCGGCGGGCTCATCACCATGGATGGCGGCAAAAAGGCCGATGCGAATCGGGTCGCTGCTGTTGGGACCCAGGAAACTGAACCGTGGCACTGAATACTGCTTCCCGCCGACCTCGAACGAGCCGAGGAAATCCGCTTGCACGCCAGCCCTTGCGAGCAACGGCTGAAGGAAACGCTGCATTGAGCGAGGGCCCTGTTCTGTGCCCAAATATTCGGCAAAACCACTGTCCATGCGCTTTGGTTGGATGCGATATTATTGAGAAAGCGCGCCGCCCGCACAAGCGAAGTAAGGCTCGAATTTCACCTTGACGCTTGTCGTTGACTCCCGCGAACCCCTCGGCCAACCTGAGTGACATGCGAGCGCCGCGCCGCGCCTCCAGCAATAACCCGAACCAACCTTGATCCTATGAACCAGGCCGCCGCCACAAAGTCCATGTCCCAGATGGTCGCTGATTATTTCCGCGATTTTGGGGTCCTGAAAGAAACGCGAAAGGAATACTGGGGCATCCAAATCATTAACTTTCTGGACTGCAGCTTTTACTTTGCAATGCTGACCATCGCGACTGTTTTCCTGTCGCACGATCTCGGCCTGGATGACAAGCAGGCCGGTTACTCTACCGCGTTGTTCACCTCTGCCACATCGTTGATGCTTTTCATTTCAGGCAGCTACACGGATTGGCTCGGGATCAAGAGATCGCTTCATCTGTCGATGGGGGCAATGCTGTTGCTGAGGCTGGCTATTGTTGTGATCGGGCTGGTGCCGAGCCTGCCACACCGCGGACTGCTGGCGAGCGTGGTGCTGTTTCTCATGGCGCCGTTCATGGCCGCGATCCAGACCGTCTTCCAGTCCTCCTGCCAGCGCTTTACGACGCCGCGTTCGCGCAGCGCCGGCTTCAACTTGTGGTACCTGTTTATGAATGTCGGCGCCGCCGCAGCCGGATTCAGCATCGACATCATCCGCAAGTTGCTGCACTTGCCGAATGTCCATGTGTTCACCATGGGCGTCATCACCGCGGTTTTGTGCCTGGTCGTGGGCGCGCGGATGGTCAAACGCGAGGAACAACTCGTCAGCGTGGACGCGGATCCGGAGGCGAAAAAGGAGGAAGTCAAAGTGCAGAGCAAGTCGCCCTGGCAAGCGGCCCGCGAGGTAGTCCGGGAACCGACGCTTTGGCGCTTGCTCGTCTTGATAGCCCTGATCCTGGGCGTGCGCGCCGTTTATGCTTATCTATATCTGCTCATGCCGAAGTACTGGTTGCGCACGATCGGCCCGGACGCCGCCATCGGGACGCTCAACGCCATCAACCCGATAGGGATCGTTATTGGTCTGATATTGTTCATCCCGATTACCAACAAGTTCAATGTTTTCAAGATGCTCATCTATGGCGCCATGATCTCGGCCTTTTCTCTGTTTCCGCTGGCGCTGCCGTGGAATATTTTCAGCCACGACATCGCACAGGCGCACTACATCATGGCGCTGATCTGCATGGTGATCGTGACGATCGGCGAGGTGAGCTGGTCGCCGAAACTCTATGAGTACACGGCGGCGATCGCGCCCAAAGGCCAGGAAGGCATCTATCTAGGCCTTTCGCTGATCCCTTGGTTTGTCGCCAAGACGCTGGTAAGCGCATTCTCCGGGCACTTCCTCGAGTATTGGTCGCCGGAAAAAGTCGTTATCAAGGGAGTAGAGGTTCCGCTGCAACAAGCGATGGTGCAGAACCAGCTTCCTTACTGGAGAACGCCGGCGGCGATGTGGCTGGTGTTGGGGTTGTATGCCCTTTTGGGATGTCTCATCGCCTTGATGTTAAGGCGCTGGCTGACTCGAGGCGCTCGAGACAAGATCAACTCCGACGATGACAAATCAAAGACCGATGCGGGCTGAGCAACCGTGGGTTAACCGCAGCCTTACTTCGCTTCGTCCTGCCTGGCTTCGTCGGCGGCGTCGAAGGCGTGCTGAAGAGCTACCAGGTCTTCACCCGGCTTCAGGGCATCCAACGCCGCCTGCTCGACCTTGAGTTGCTCGCTGGAGTAGTTAGCGGCTTTGATGGAGAGGCCGATGCGCCGGTCGCCTTTGTCAATCTTAATGACCCGCGCCGTGACTTCCTGGCCGACCTTGAGAACGTTCTTGATTTTGTCCACACGCTCTTCGCTGATTTGAGAGATGTGCACCAGGCCGTCAATCTCATGCTGCAAGCCGATGAACGCGCCGAAGCTGGCCAGTTTGGTTACATTGCCAGTGACGAGATCGCCCACTTTGTAGAGCTTGTCGATGTTCTCCCACGGGTCCTGCGCCATTTGCTTGATGCCGACCGCGATTCGTTGGTTGGCTTTGTCCACTTCGAGCACCACGGCTTCCAACTCATCCCCTTTCTTCAAGACCTCTGAAGGATGATTGATTTTGCGCGTCCACGAGATGTCGGAAACGTGGATCATTCCGTCCAGACCTTCTTCCAGCTCGATGAAGGCGCCGTAGCTGGTAAGATTTCGAATCCGGCCTTTGACGCGCGTGCCGGGCAGGTATTTTTCCTGGGCTTTATCCCACGGATTGGCCTCGAGCTGGCGCAGGCCCAGTGAAATTTTCTGTTCTTCGCGGTTGATGCCCAGCACGACGGCTTCGATTTCCTGGTCCTGTTTGAGCAGGTCGGCAGGCTTGGCGATGCGTTTGGTCCAGGACATTTCGGTGATGTGAACCAGCCCCTCGACACCGCGCTCGAGTTCGACGAACGCTCCGTAGGGGACGAGATTGACCACCCGGCCCTTGACCTTCGCGCCCACGGGATATTTCTGGTCGATCGTATCCCACGGATTGGCCAGCTTCTGCTTCAAGCCCAGGCTGACGCGCTCCTTTTCTCGGTTAATGTCCAACACGACGACGTCAACGTCCTGCCCGACCTTTAGCAATTCCGACGGGTGCCCGATGCGGCCCCAGCTCATGTCAGTGATGTGCAGCAGGCCATCGATACCGTTCAAATCGATGAACGCGCCGAAATCAGTGATATTTTTGACGGTGCCCTTCCGGATATCACCGGGGGTCATCTCGGAGAGGAGTTTCTGGCGGCGCTCGACGCGTTCCTGCTCGATGAGTTCGCGGCGCGAAAGAACGATGTTTTGCCGCTCCTGGTTGATTTTGACAACTTTGAAGTCGTAAGCGTTGCCGACGTACTGCGCCAGGTTCTTCGGCGTGATCACATCGATTTGCGAAGCGGGAAGAAACGCCTCGACACCGATATTGACGAGCAAACCGCCCTTGACGACGCCTTTGACCTTGCCGGTAATTGTGCCTCCCTCATTGCAGATCGTCAGGATGCGTTCCCAATTCTTCTTAAACTCCGCCTTTTCCTTCGAGAGAATGACCATTCCCTCCTTGTCCTCGAGCTTCTCGATCAGCACATCAATCTCGTCGCCCACTTTGACTTCTTTGAAGTCTTCGAACTCGGCCGCGGAAATGACTCCTTCGCTTTTGTAGCCGATGTCCACCAGGATTTCCTTGGGCCGGACCTCGATAATTGTGCCTTTGACGATATTGCCTGCGGCAAAGGGCAGCGCGCCCGTTTGCCTCATGGCCTCTTCCATTGTCAGCATAGATAAACTAACTTCCTTCGAATCAACTGCGGGGAGCTTTGGTCAGCGAGGGGCTTACCGTGCTCCATTGCCTAACGGACCAAGCGTTGCGCCGGCAACGGAGGTTGACCCCGAAACCGTTCGGGGTTGAGGGTTAGGTTGTTTTGTTAACTTCGTATTTCTCAGCCTCAATGAACAGCCGCACACACGGCGTCCAGGCGGGCCAAAACATAGGCCCGCCCGGGCCGGATGCAAGTCCATTCTTGAAGCTTTTTTTAAGAGGCCTTTTCGCTGGATTTCTCTGAGCTTTTGTTCGTTTTCTTGTCCTTCTTCTTCAGCTTCAGGTCTTCCTTATGCGGATTGCATTTTTCGCAGGATTTGCTTTCCTTATGGGCGGCCACGCAGCATTTGTGCGTGCATTCCTTGCCGTCCGCCGCGGCCTTTTCGCAGCATGTCTTTTCCCCTGCCATTGCCGGACTGGCCAGCACGGCCACCGCACACACAATTGCACTGATTTGTTTGATGAGTTTCATTGTTTTTCTGTTCTGCCACAACGACTAACGTCCATTCCTCCACGTTCCGCAAGTTATTGGATGGCTACCCGGCCATCCATAGGAACTGGATGGGCGCGGAATCTAGGATAAACACCCGGAGTTGTCTATAGCAGACTGGATCTGGTGTTGAGCCTAAGGGGAGGGACTGGATGACCCAAGTTCACTGAATACAACTGGGTGCAAAATCCGGGACATTTTGAGTTTTGCCGGAGAATCGTAATTTGATACCCAGTATTGAGAGATTTGCTGAATGTCTGCGAGGACCGAACTCCTGACCATCGAAAAGACGCTGCCGGGCGCACGGCTCGATAGCTATTTGCGCGGCAAGTTCCCCGCGGTCTCACGCGGAGCGATTCAGCGGCTGATCGAAGAGGGTCACATCCGTGTCAACGACTGCCTCGTCAAACCGACCCATACGCCTCGTGCCGGCGAGCAAGTTCGGGTCTATTGGCCTGAACCCAGCTCTCCGGAAGCCCACCCGGAAGACATCCCGCTGGACATCCTGTTCGAGGACGATGCGTTGCTGGTTTTGAACAAACCGGCGGGGTTGGTTGTGCATCCGGGTTCCGGCAACGAACGCCACACTTTGGTCAACGCTTTGCTGCACCATTGCGGCGGCCAACTCAGTGGCATTGGTGGCGTGGCCAGGCCCGGTATCGTCCATCGGCTCGATAAGGGTACGAGCGGCTGCATGGTAGTTGCCAAGAATGACCAGACGCATGTCGCGCTTTCAGCCCAGTTTGCCGGGCGCAAAATTAGTAAAATCTACCAGGTGATCGTTTGCGGGGAACTGGCGCGGGAACAGGGGGAGATTCGAGCGGCCATCGCCCGCCACAGCTCTCACCGCAAGCGGATGGCGGTGAACGACGACCTCGGCCGCGAGGCGCGCACGAGTTACCGCGTGCTCGAAGGGTTGACCGGCGCCACGCTGGTCGAGGCACTGCTGCATACCGGACGCACCCATCAGATCCGTGTGCATTTTCAATTCCTCGGCCATCCCCTGGTCGGCGACTCGGTTTATGGAAATCGTCAGAACCTGCGGCTGGCTGACCTGACCGGTTACAGCGCGCCTCGCCAAATGTTGCACGCCGCTCAATTGGCATTCGTCCATCCTCGCTCGGGTAGGGCCCTGAAACTTGAGGCCCCCGCCCCGGCCGATTTTCTGGATGCGCTGGCAGCTTTGCGTGGAGCGGGGCGATAATGTCCGAAAGACAGACGACCAAATCTGATAAGTGACGGGATTGGCTTGCTTAGCTGGTGAACGGGCCCGTCACTGTATGCGCACGCGGTAGAAGTGCATCGCGTTGGTTGCCTTCGAGTCCACCACCTGCAAAGTGCCCGTACCTGATGCGGTCGCAACCGTTTGCCACGTCACTGGAGCTGCAAGGTTTGTGGCCTGCTCAACAGCATAGAACACGCCAGGCTGCCCGGGAAAACTCAGGCTGAAACTGCTAGTGACGAGTCCTCCAGCGGATATTGTTGGTCGGACCAGCGGAACCACGTGGACCAGTAGGTTTGTCGAGACTCCGCCGGCGTTGTCGGAGTTGAAGGCGGTAAACGTGACGGTGTAGTCGCCCGGATTGGTCCAGGTATGCTGGGTGAAGTAGCTGGCGTTCGTGAGAGCGGAGTCGTCGCCGAACGCCCAATGCAGCGACGCAGCGCGGCCGGTGACTTTCGCGGTGCCAGGCCAGACACCGCCGGCCGCGACGGAAGGCCAGCCATTCAGGGAAACGGACAGCGGCCCAATCAGGTCCGCATCGCGCACCTCATCACAGCCGATGGAAGGCGGGCTGGCCCAAGCCTCCCCGTCAATATCGGTACCTCTGGAGCCCGCCAAACTTCCTGCGCCGCGGCAAGGCGACACACCTGAAATGTGGCTTCCATCCACAAGCTGGGGGTCGTCCGAGAGGTTGCCAACCCCGCCTGGTAGCGGTGTCGTGCAGCAATACTGCATAGTCGATGAACTGTAATTGGCCTGGGCGGCCGAGCTTGGGTTGGAATTGAAATAGACGATGCAGTTGGTCAGCGTGCAGGAATAGACTCCGGCGGGCGCAGGGGACGAATTTAGGGTGACCGTGCAATTATTGATTTTAATAGTGGAACACCCGCCACCCTGGGACCCGGCCCTGTTCCCGCTAATCAAGCAGTTGTTCAACGCGCCGAAGCCGGCACTGGCGCTCGCCCCGCCCCCAAATTGCAGGGCCGAATTGCTGACGATGACACAATTGTTTAGAACCCCCGAGACGATTCCTCCTCCCACGCAGTACGCGCCCCCTCCATTATGTGCAGAGACATTGTTACTGATCGTGCAGAAAGCGACGACCCCGTCGTTGTATATTCCACCCCCATCCCCATTCCCAAGGAAACCGGAGGTGTAGGTGGAGCCGTTGCGCAACGTGAACCCGCTCAGCGCCCCGCCATTAAAAACGCATCGGACTGAGCCTGGGCCATTGGTTGCGATTGGGTCCCACTGGCCCTCAATAACGGTTACGTCAGGACCGTTGACACTGAAGACCGTCACTTGATAACCGACCGCGACCCGGCTGGCGATATTCGTGCCTATTTCCACGGCGCCTCCGTTGGCATAAATGCCGTTAGTGACCAAAACCACGTCACCAGGGTAAGCCGCGTCCACCGCGTCCTGGATGTTGGTGGCAGCCGTGCCCCATGCCGCATACGGTGGGGAGGGCGCGGACCCGGCGGCGTCAACACAGTGAACCGACACCTGGGCGACTTGGCTAGTAACCATCCCGAAGGAATTACTGGCGACAATCTGGTATGTCCCGGCGTCCGCGAGGCTAAACATGCGAAGAAGGAACGTGTTGCTGTGCGAACCGCTATAGTGCGCCCCATCCTCAATGGGCACGCCGTCTTTGGTCCACCAGCAGGTTAGTGGAAGTTGGCCAATCAAGTTCACGGAAATGGCGGCCTCACCGACGCGGCTGCCCACTCCCGCAAACGCCGGCGCGAGGATGGCTGGCTCGGGATGCCACTCATCGGAACCCATCGCGGGGGGATTGCCCCAAGCTTGGCCGTCAATATCCAGTCCGCTAACATAAGCTGCGCTCCCTTTCCCCAGGCAGGGAGAGATACTCATGAGACGAGTCCCATCCCACTGAAACAGAGGACTGGTGCCAATATTTCCAGCGCCAAGGGGTAACGGAGTTGAGCAGCAGTATCTGAAAGTGCTGGAGGAATCGTAGTTCTTCTGGCCATTCTCATTGCTGTTTGAATAGACGATACAATTGTAAAGCTGGTCGGCAGACGACCCGGCCGTGCCAAAGAAATTATCCGAAAAATTATAACTCAGGGTGCAATTGGTCAGCACGCAGCTTCGAGTCGCTCCGCCGTCCGTGCCGCTGATGTCGTTATTATTCAAAGTGCAGTTGTTCAGCACGCTTCCGTATGCTCCACCCCCGCTCGTGCCCGCGCGGTTGCCCCAAAGCCAACAATTCTTGAGCGTCCCGCCGTATGCTCCGCCTCCCTGTATGACTCCTATGCAATTCATGATGTAGCAGTTCGTCACGACTGCGGTCGTGCCGGAGCACCAGGCGCCTCCGCCGCTCATAAGCGTCACCACGTCTCCTGAGTTGTGTGTGCCTCCCCACCGCAGCGTGAAACCACTCAGCGTCGCCCCGTTCGTAAGCCAGGCGCAACGGCGAGTCGGTACCTCGTACCGCCCCACGATTCGTGTCACCGATGGCCCGTTCACGCTCTGCACGCGAACCGCTTTGTCCAGCGCAACCGTGTTAGTTAAGTCAGCAACCATCGCTTTTCCGCCAGTCGAGTAAGTCCCATTGGTGACCCAGACGACGTCACTTGCCGAGGCGGCATCTATCGCAACCTGAATATTCGTGGCTGCGCTAGCCCAATCTGCATATGGGGCGACGTTCCCTCCGGCCGGTGACACGTACAACGTGGCTCCAGTCAACGACCAACACCAACTGAGGCATGCGATGGAAGCAAGCAGCAAGGGGTGTAGTCCTGACCGGCTCGATTTTCGGGGCGCTTTTGACACACGGATTTCAGATTTCGGATTCTGCTGAGTAATTGCTAGGAAACTCGTCTGATCCGGTGCTGGGCACCGCTGGCTCTCGTTTGTCTGAAACGTACCATACTTGCTCCGACGTCGCTCCGTAGCCCAGCCAACTCCACTCTATGACACCAAGCGTGACGGGAATGTTTCCCTCCGTTCCAAAAGGAGGTCTCGTGGTAGGTGTAAATCTAACATATGTTCGGAACGCATCGTCGACCATGACAAAAGAGTAAACGCATTCTGGGAACTTGCTGGGTCTCTTTACTGTTTTCATGATTTTCCTTCCTTTGTGCTGGTTGATCTCGTTGCGGCAGCGTTTTTTCCCCGGCGCACGAGCGCAAGAAACCTTGTCCTGGCAGATTATCGGAACGGCAAATACCGCAGCTTAGCAGAGTTCCCGACGCGCGCATGTCCCCTAAGTACGTGACAGCACGGGGCAAGAGGCTCGTTACTGTATCAGCCAAAGAAGACCCAGGGACTTGGAGAGCGGAACGTAGAACCAAGCTCATAAGGCGGCTTTGCTGGTCCTCTCCCTCTCATCCTCTGGAGGAGAGGGCCGGGGAGAAGAGGCCGCTTTTCGTAACCGATTTATAAGATGGCTTCTAATATGGGACATTAAGCGACTGTCAGCCGTTGTGAGCAACAGTCCGCGCTGTCGCCAAGCTGGGGGAAAGCAGTCGGAAGACTCTTAGGACTTATGCCAATATTTGCCGCTTGAGGACGTGGTAAACATCGGTCGCTTCGATGGACGAAGCTCCCACAAATGCTGGCTCTGGCGAAATCAGCACTGGATAATCGCCAGTGTTCGCAGGCTGCCGGCCATGGGCGCCTTTGACCAGGGTGGCATCGAGCGGGATCACGTCCATCAACGTACGGAAGCCGAGCCTCTTTTGGAGCAAGCGGGCGGCGATTTTGAGCCTGGGGAAGCGGAGCGAGGCATCGAGGAATAACTCAACCGGATCGTAACCGGGCTTGCGATGGATATCCACCGTGCGGGCGAAGTCGGGCGCCAGGCGGTCATCAAGCCAGTAGTAATAAGTGAACCAGGCATTTTCTGATGCAACTGCGATTAGATCGCCAGCGCGGGCATGATTAATCCCGAAAGCCGCCTTTTCGGATTCGCCGAGGATTTGCCCGATCCCTTCTTGCTTCCCCAACAGTTCACGTGCCTGTCGCTCAAGCGACCGGTCATTCAGATAGATATGCGCGACTTGGTGATCCGCCACCGCGAATACTTTGCTTGCGCCGCAGTCGAGAATTTCACGTCCCAGTTCATCCTTCACCACCAACCATCCTTCCGAGCGAAATAGCCGATTCAGGTGAATTGGCCAATTCACGGGCGTGATTCCATACTCGGAGACTAGAATGACCTGGACGGATCGGTCGGCGAAAAAATCAATTAGCCCACCGACGATTGCATCGATAGCGCGCAAGTCCGGAATGATTGCGGAGTTCAGTTCATAGCCGCCGACGTCAGGAGGCGGATTCTTTTCGCCAACCCCCGTGCTGGAATCTTTCCGCCTCCTGACGTCGGCGGCTACCATGCTGGGTCCCAGCCGCTGAAGGTTGTAGTCCAGATGGGGCAGATAAATCAGGCTCAGCGTGGGTTGATACCTGTTTTCGACCCACTTCGCTGACTCCGCGATCCAACGTGACGCGGCTTCAGGCGGTCCTTGCGGCGTGCGGACCCCGGCGGCCGGTCCCCAAAATGTCGGAAACGGAAATTCGCCCAGGTCGCGTTTGATGTCGGAGCGGATTGAAAAGGGCGAGGTGTAAATATCGAACACCTTCCGGCCATCGGCTGGATAGATGGGCCGCGGCGTGATCGAATAATCCGCCGTGGAATACATGTTGTACCACCAGAACACCTTTGCGCAGGTGAATTTCTGATCACGCTCGCGCAACTCGTCCCACAGCTTGCGGCCATGAACCAGGTGATTGGATTGTTTCCAGAATTGGACTTCTGCCAGGTCGCGGTTATACCAACCATTGCCCACGATACCATGGGCGGAGGCGGGCGTGCCGGTGAGATAAGTAGATTGCGCGGTGCAGGTGACAGCCGGAAAGGCCGGACGGATGCGCACGCTGGCTCCCCTCTGCCGGAACTCGCTGATCCGCGGCATTTCCGGGCCAAGGAGAGCCTCGGAGAGCCCGACTACGTTAATTACGGCCGTGCGTTGCATCCGGATGGCATGCGCCGGCGCTCATCCCGCTGCGCGATGGATTTTCTGACTGCGTTTAGTATGCCGGTCCTTGAGCTCATGGATAGCCTCAATCATTTTGGGCTTGTTCACCTGGTGAACTTCAAAGCCCTGGCCGATCCCCTTCAGCAGTGTGATGGTGAGCTCCCCGCCCAGGTGCTCCCGAAACTCCTCCAGCCCTTCCAGGACAATCAAGTTATTGGCCGCGTCAGCGTGGAATAGTTCATTGGCGTACAAATCAAATCCAAGCAACTCGAGCAGTTTCAGCGCTCGCTCCGCCGAGGTTGCGTCCAGGTGGCCCATATTACGCGAGTAGATGGTGTCGAGAGCGATGCCAATGGCCACGGCCTCGCCATGGCGGAGCCGGAATTCGGAGAGCTGCTCCAGCTTGTGGGCCGACCAATGACCGAAATCCAGAGGGCGGGCGGAGCCGAACTCGAATGGATCGCCCGAAGTGGCGATATGCTCCAGATGCAGCTCGGCGCAGCGAACAATCAACCGTCTCATCGCCTCCAGCTCGAACTCACGCAACCGGGCAGCGTCCCGCTCGAGGGCTTCGAAAAAATCCCGGTCACGGATCAGCGCCACCTTGACGGCTTCAACGTAACCGGCGCGTTTATCGCGCGGGGAGAGCGATGCGAGCAATTGAAAGTCATTAATGATGGCAAACGGCGGCGCAAAGGTGCCGATGAAGTTCTTTTTGCCGAATGCATTGATGCCGTTTTTCACTCCGATGCCGGAATCATCCTGGCTGAGGGTCGTGGTGGGCAGTCGGACATGGCGGACGCCGCGGTGCGCCGTGGCGGCCGCCAGGCCCACGACGTCCAGCAATGCGCCGCCTCCGATTCCAATGACGTAGGAGTGCCGATCGATATGGTGGCGATCGATCCGCGAATGAATCTCTGAGACATGGAAGTAGGAGTTCTTCGTCCGCTCGCCCCCTTCGATGATGAACGGGGGGCTGACCAATTGAAAGCCCTGGCCGGCCGCAGCGAAGTAACGCTCGATTCGCGGAGACAGGTCGGGCTGCGCAAGGGCCAGCGCTTCATCGAGCACGACGAGGGCCTTGTGGGTCCGCGCTTCTCCGTTCGCAAGGATATCAAGCAGAAGCCCGTTGGCCGGGTCAAACACGTTCTCGGTGAAATGAACGCGCAAATGGTAGCTAACCTGGATGGAACGCTGGAAAAGGGACATCAGCCGATTCTCCACGATTTGATTCCCACGCAGTATGGGAGCTTGATGGTGGAAATCAATCTGAAAGGCGCCAGGATCAGTGACCCGTCTGTGGCGAGAGCGCCCGTCCCCGGGCGCAGCAACGTAAGACGCGTCGGTTCGCTCGACGTTCCAGGCGCGCTTCTGCACGTAAATTGCCGCGCCCGGGGACGGGCGCACTCCTCCGCCTTCGCTGAGAATTAAGACGGTGCCAACATTGACGCGGGGCGGTCGGACCACTATATTCTGGCCGTTTGTATGAACCGCAGACCGCATGTGGCCGTAGTGGGCGCGACTGGCGCCGTGGGCGTCGAGATGGTCCAGACGCTGGAGAAACGCAAGTTCCCGGTTGGGAAGCTGACGTTGCTGGCATCAGCGCGTTCGGTGGGCAAGAAGCTCAAATTCCGCGGCGAAGAATTTGCCGTCAAGGAGCTGGACGGGTCCGCATTTGACGGCATTGATATTGCGCTCTTCAGCGCAGGAGGCGGGATTTCGCGGGAATTCGCTCCACTCGCCGCCAAGGCGGGCTGCGTCGTCATCGATAACTCCAGTGCGTTCAGAATGGACGAGAAAGTTCCACTGGTGATCCCCGAGATCAACGCCAGTGACATCGCCTGGCACAAGGGGATCATTGCGAATCCGAATTGCACGACGGCGGTCACGCTCATGGCGCTCTATCCGCTGCACCAGGCGTTTCAGGTAAAGCGCATTTTTGCCTCCAGTTACCAGGCGGTTTCCGGCACCGGCGCCAAAGCGATAATAGAACTCAAGCGCCAGATCGAGCAGATCGTAAACGGCCAATCGGTCACTAAAGAAGTCTATCCGCATCAGATCGCCTTCAATGTCTTGCCGCACGTCGATTCGTTCCTGCAGGATGGTTACACCAAAGAGGAGATGAAGATGCAGAACGAGGGCCGTAAAATCATGCATCATCCGACATTTCGCGCCAGTGTGACGTGCGTCCGCGTGCCGGTTTATCGAGCGCACTCGGTCGCGGTCAACGCCGAGTTCGAAAAACCCGTGACCGTGGAGTCTGCGCGCGAGGTGCTCCACCGGGCGCCGGGGTTGTGCGTCATCGACGAGCCTGCGAAAAATGCTTATCCGCTTCCGCTGTACCAGGCCGAGCAAGAGGACTGCGCCGTGGGCCGGCTCCGCCGAGACTGCGCGCTGGACAATGGCCTGGCGTTCTGGGTTTCAGGCGATCAATTGCTCAAGGGCGCGGCGCTCAACGCGGTTCAAATCGCCGAAGAGCTGCTCAAATCAGTCGGCTCCCGTCGTCCGATTTCCTCCGCCAAATCCTCCACCACCCAATTGAGCCTGGTTGCCGAGAGATGATCGGCCGCAGCCCCGTGTTGCCAGACCGCGTAGCGCAACGCTAGGATTACGTCCGCCTGTAAAGTGGGCTGCGTGAGCAATCCCGCTACATACCCCGAGAGCAAGTCGCCACTGCCGCCCTGTGCAAGCCGGGGATTGCCTGACGAATTCACATAAACCTCGCCCGAGCTGCGGCCGATGAGGGTTTGGTGCCCTTTCAACACCACCCAGGCGTTGCCAAAACGTCGCGACACATTCCGCAGGGCGTCCAGCCGGTTGGCCTGCACCTGCAGAGAAGTGGTCCGTAGCAGCCGCGCTGCCTCGCCGGCATGCGGAGTGATCACCCGGATGGCATTCCTGGGAACCGGGTCCAGCGGCAGCCAATCAAGCGCGCTGGCATCTACGACCAGCGGGAGCAGTGAGTCCCGCCACAAATGCCGCACCAGCATTTTCATCTGGTCGGGAATGTCACGCGCAGCCAGGCCGGGCCCGATGAGGATCGCCGTGTGCTCGCCCGCCAGTTTGCTCGCAACCTGCCACGGAGTAACCATGACGGCCTGCAATTGCGGGGCGACCGAGTGATAGACACTCTCGAGCGTGTGGAGCGTGATCAGGCCAGGCTGGGCCCGTTGAGCGCCTCGCGCGGCGAGCACCGCGGCGCCATGATAGCCGAGGCTGCCGGCCACGATGGCCAGATGTCCGTAGCTGCCTTTGTGTGTCTGCGCCAGCCGCCGCGGTGGAAAATCCATGAAATCTGCTTGCGGCCAGGTCCACTGGAGTTCATTCGCCACAGGGTGCCCTACGAGTCCTACGCCCGTGGCGACTTCGAGCTGGCCTACGAACGGCCAGGCGGCGGGCATAAGCAGGCCCTGCTTGGGAGCTCCGACCGTGAGTGTTACAGCCGCCTGAACCGCTGCGCCGAGGGGTTCCCCGGTATCGCCACTAAGGCCTGACGGAATATCCACGGCCAGGACCGGCGCTCGGGCCTCGTTGATACATTGGATGAGCGCCACCCAGTCCGAGTCCAGCGGCCGGTTGAGGCCGATTCCGAAAAGCCCATCGACCACCAGCTCCGGGTGCGGAGAAAGCAGCGTTTTGAGTTTGGCTAGGTCGCTTCGCGGCTCCTGAGCCTCGAACATTTCGACATGCCGTTCGGAAAGATGTTCCCGAGCGCAACGCGCATCAGCGCCATTGTTGCCTTTGCCCGCCAGAATGACCACCCGCTCACCCGTCCGCGTCATCTGCAAGGCGGACCGTGCAACGCACCGACCCACTCGCCGAATGACTTCGGCTTCCGTTCGGCCCGTCGCCCAAGTGGATTTCTCCCACTCGCGCATTTGAGCGATGGTGAGCACCGGCAAAGACATTGCGCGAAAGATACACATCCCCTTTTCTCGCAAAAGGATATTTCCCTTGTCGACAGAATGCTTCTGGGGCCTTACTGAGCCCGAGTGCAGTGCTCCTGCATCCAGAGAACGTCCTTGTTATTCGGGCTGGGCACGTTCAACGGAATAGAAGTCCGAATGGGGGGCATCGTGCGCGGATCCGTCCATTTGTGGATTTCGGAATGGCCATCGGCGAAGGCGAAGCCGCAGGCCCCGCAATGATAGCTGGCCGGATAATCAACGATCTTCGTCGAGGCGAGTTTCGGGTAGCCATCCATTTCAACGACAAAGTACGCGTCGTTGATGCTGTCCTGGCGCTCGTCGAGAATGACATAGGTCATGGCGGGTCCAGGGTTGTTGAAGGCCGTCAGCTTGCGGAAGACGATAAAATTCGCGCCCAGTCCCCAGCCTCCGCGATAACCATTTTGCGGACTGTCGCCGTTGCCACCTACCCAGTTGCTCATCGAAACACTTCGGACTCGTGGCACTCGCTCCTTCTGCTGATTGATTCCGTAGGAAGTGTCGGCCGGGCAGTGCCAGATGCCCACCGCTTTGCCGCAGTACGGCCAGAGCAGGCTGGCCCGCAGCGTCGTATCCAGGTTCCAATTATCCGGGGCGCTGGGATTGGAGTCATCCAAATAGCCTTTGACCCAAACATAAGGCGCGTTCTTTCCGGTAGCGTAACCGAACGGCAGTTCCTCCCGACTGTCCTCGGCATACAAGCGCCAGGCTACTGCCAGTTGTTTCGTGTTGTTCATGCAACCGATGCCCTGTGCGCGGCACTTGGCCCTGCTCAATGCTGGCAAGAGCATTGCCGCCAAAATCGCAATAATGGCAATCACCACCAACAGCTCAATCAGCGTGAAACCACCCACCGTCGTTTTGGCGACGTTTCGTTCGCGCAATGAATGGTACTGCAATTTCATGATGTGGGCCCACAACCGGTCTGACGCTTTACAATATTCTGCCTCACTCCAGTGGTCAACGGTACGACGTGGTCCTCTCAGCCCAATCGTTGTGCCGACAGATGCTGCGCTGTAGAACAGTGATTACGAGGTTCAGAGATACCGAAAAATTGCTTTCCTCAGCTGCCAGACTCCACTCGCTGAAGTAGTATTGGTGCGCATAGCAGGACTTGAACCTGCACGGGTTGCCCCACTACCACCTCAAAGTAGCGTGTCTGCCAATTCCACCATATGCGCACGAGGCTGCAGCTAATGAATCAGCAGTGAAGCCAAATCGCAAGAGTAAACTGATCCTCCGGCCGACTGATTTTCTGCGGAATCGTTCCGCGAATTGCGAACTCCAGCGATCAAGGTCCCTTCGCTTTGGGTGAGGAGAGCGACTGCGGCGGGACGGCAGAGGGGGCATTGGTCTTCGTGGGCTTAAACGCGGAGCGAAGCAGCCAGTGGCGCTTCAGGCCCAGAACGAATTCGTCATAGTGGATGACGGTGTCGGAAATCCCACGCAAGATGTTGGTGTTCGCCTGCACCTGCTGGTTCAGGTTGCTGGTGATTGCGGCCAGATTGTCCAGCGAGCGTGCCAGGTCTTCGACGAGAAGCGAGATGTTGGTGTTAACGTTTGACAGAGCGGCGTCGGCGTTGGTCAGGGCAGCATCGAGTTGATGGTTGATATTGGTTGGCAGGAGCCATTCGCCCAATGCGCCCGGCCGATCCAGGTTCGCGGTCGCGGCGGCCAGATGGTCGGCGACAGGCTGCGCCGCGAGGGCAACCGAATTCAGATTGGAAGCTAAATCGGTGCTGTTGGAGAGGACGGCCGCGAGCTGGTTCGTCAGACGCAAAAAATTGGGCAGCGCTGCCTCCACGTCACTGACGAGTTTCTCCAGCCGTTCTGTAACGGCGGGCGACTCGTCCGACAGGAGCCAGTATTTGGTGACGCCGTTGGTGTAGGGCTGGTAGAGGCCCAGCTTGTCGTGCCAGATGCCGGTCATGGTTTTTCGTTCAACGCTCGCGTCGAGCAGAGTGAGCTCGGAAACGCCGGCGGCAGCGATGGCGGCCAGGTTGGTCAAGGAGCTGAACGGCCGGGCGAGGAGGTTGGTGGAATCGGGTTGGAAGATGGCCTGGCCAAATTGCCAGTTGGAGGAGGCGGCCAGACGTTGTGCCTCCGTAAGCGTTACCGTGCGCAGTGGGTTGAAGATGTAGGTAGGGTAACCGCCGGTGCCTTTGGTAACTTCGAGGACGCGTTTGCCGAGGAGATCGGCGGTCGTGACCTTGGCGCGGGAGCCTTCCGTCCAGAGATAGCCGTAATAGGGCGAAACGATCTCGAACTCGACATAAACAGCATGCAGGTAATCTTCAGGCGGCTGCGTCTCGATCCGTGTGATTTGGCCGACATCGAATCCCATGAGGTTGACCGGATCGCCGACCTTCAATCCGGTAGCGCGGTCTGCAAAAGTGAAATAGGGCGCCTTGGTTTTGAACCACCCCTTCCGCTCGGCCGTGTGATAGACGTAATAAAGAAAACCGAATACCAGCAATCCGGTAGCCAGCAGGACGAACCAGCCGACGGCCCGTTCCATGCGGCTCAGGCGCGTGCGCAACTGCGGCGTTAAGTCCTGCAAGGCCATACAAACGTGCTGGATTAATGGATAAACGGATTGATGGATTGATGAACCAAGCCCACCAGTCTCTTCGCCATTAATCCACTAATCCATTTATCCAACAATCCATTCATCCAGACCTTTTGCTCACGTCGTGAGCAACTCCTGCACGAGCTCGTTGGTCTCACTCTCCAGTTGGGACCACGCACCGAGTACGGAGAACTTCCTGTTTTTCAAGACCGCGAATTGGCGCGCATGGTTCTTCAACGGCCGTAGATCGGCGGTGGTCACGACCAGCGTTACGGGCCGGCCCTCGAGCAACGAATGGCCTCGGGAAAGCGAGTCGAGAAACCCGAGCCACCAATTCATGTGCCGCGGGTCCAGCCCGGCCATAGGATCGTCCAACAGCAGCAACTCCGGCTTCAGGACCAGACCGCGCGCCAGGCCCACTCGCTTCTGCCAATTCCGTCCGACGGCGTTCGGCATCCTGTCCCCCAATGGCGCAAGTTCCATCGCTTCCAGCCAGGCCTGAATTCGGTCCTGACCCTCGGCGGGCGCCAGGTTTGAATGATAGCGGACTGGCAAGGCGACATTTTCAGCGACCGTCAAGTGATTAAGTAACTGGCCGTTGTCGAAAACCAAGCCCATTCTCAGCCGCGTAGTAAGCCTGGCCTCGTCGAACATCGGCATCGGATCGCCGAACAGCCTGTAAAAACCAGCCGACGGCGGCGCCAGCCCGGCTAGAGTCATCAGGAAGTCGCTTTTACCCGCGCCCTGCAAGCCTGCCACGGTCCAGTAATCGTTTGGCTTTACCTGCCAGTTGACGTCTTTCGCCACCACCAGGTTCGGATCGCGCAGAGCGCCAACGGCCACGTCCCGCATGTCGATCACGGGCACTGCGGATTGAGGAGGAAGTGGTTCCATTAGACCGCCAGGTAAAGAATGATGAACAGGGCATCGAGCAAAACAAAGGCGATCACGCTTTGTGCCACCGCACGCACAGTGGCGGCGGAGACCTCTTCCAGATGGAGCGGTTGCGCCAAGCCGTGATAGCAGGTGATGATGGCGATGACGAAGCCGAAGGCACTGGTCTTCAACCCCAGCAACGCAAAATCCAGCCCGCGCAATGAGCCCGCCAATTGCCGGAAATAATCGCCGGGCCGCAACGGGACGTCCTGCAAGAAGGCCCACACATAGCCGCTCACCAAGGCGCCGAGAATCAGGTAAACCGTCAGCGAGAAGACGCCCAGGGCCATCCCCAGCACGCGCGGGACCACCAGGTAGTGCACGGGGTCAATGCCCAGTGCCTCCAAAGCTTCGACTTCTCCCAGTGCGCGCGCGGTGCCCAACTCGACGACGTTGGCCGTCCCGGCGCGCGCCAGCACGAGCAATCCGGCAAGAAGCGGGCCGAGCTCGCGCACGACCACAATCACCATTATCGTGCCCAGGTACTTAATGGCCCCCACGCGCGTCAGCCAGGCGACCGTTTGTCCGATCACCAGCAGCCCCAACATCGCGGCAATGAACAAAAACATCGGAAGCAATCGCAGACCGACACGAGCGGTCTCGCGGAAAATCAAGGGCCATATAACCCGCCGCGCGGCGCGGAATTTGGTCAAAATGACGCCCAACGTGATGAGGGCGAAAGCGCCGAGGCCCTGAACTGTTAGAGCGAAACGCAGGAGCTTGCGGCCGATGAAATCGGTATAGGACTGTGGCAACGGCAAGCGCAAGAGTGATTGGAGCGGCGGCGAGGCCAATGTGCTGGAGTTTCCCTTTTGCACCGCGGCAACGTACTTTCCGCTGGACGAACGGTCAAAACGGATTTTCGCGAGTTTCGGTTTGATTCCGAGATAGCCGGCGGTACAGTCCCACTGCTTCCCGTTGGGCGCGAAGTGGAACGCGGATGAAGAACATCGTCTATTTTGATTTAGAAACCCAGAAGTCCGCTGACGAGGTCGGCGGCTGGAACCACATCAGCCGGATGGGCATGAGCGTAGGGGTGATTTATAGCACTGCCCGAGCAGAATATCAGATTTTTGGCGAGAAGCAGGTGAACGACCTGATCAAAGAATTGCAGCGAGCGGATTTGGTGGTCGGGTTCAATCATGTGCGGTTCGATTATGAAGTGTTGCACGGCTATACGACGCTGGATCTGCGGCAACTGCCGGCGCTGGACATGATGCTGGCCTTGCAGGAAAAATTGCAGCACCGACTGTCCCTGGATTCGATCGCGACGGCGACGTTTGGGGTCGAAAAAACCGCCGAAGGCATGCAGGCCATCCAATGGTTCAAGGAAGGCAAGATGCTGCAAATCGCCGAGTATTGCTGCTATGACGTGAAACTGACGCGGCTGGTCCACGAATATGGCGCAGAGCATCGCCGGGTGTTTTATCACAATCGCTTTGGCAAAAAGCTCGCGGTGCCCGTCAATTGGTGAGGGCTTCGAATGACTAATGACGAATGCCTAATGACGAAAGAAGCTCGAATGACGAATGACAAAAACCAGTCGCAGTTGCCGGGATTCGGATTTGGGCGTTCGGATTTCTTTCGTCATTCGATATTCGTCATTCGACATTCTCCAAAGGGCATATGCGCACACTGATCAAACGGATTCTCGCGGCCACCGAAGCTCAGGACGGTGTTGAGGTAAAAGGCTGGGTCCGCACGCGCCGCGACTCCAAGGGTTTTTCGTTTCTTGAACTGAACGACGGGTCCTGCCTGGCCAACTTGCAGCTCGTGGTCGATGCCGGGACACCCGGCTACGATCAGATTGCACAATTCACTACCGGGACGTCGGCCGTGGTCGAGGGCAAACTCGTGCCCTCACCGGCAGCGGGCCAGAAATGGGAATTGCGGGCGGCGCGACTGGAGCTGATCGGGCCGGCCGACGCCACGTATCCGCTGCAAAAGAAGGGGCACACACCCGAGTTTCTGCGGACCATCGCTCACTTGCGTCCACGGTCGAACCTGTTTGGGGCGGTATTCCGAACGCGGAGCCGGCTGGCATTTGCCGTGCACCAATTCTTTCAAGAGCGGGACTTTGTCTATGTCCACACGCCGATCATCACTGCCAGCGATTGCGAGGGGGCCGGCGAGATGTTCCGCGTCACTGCGCTCAAAGGAAATATCGACGAAAAACCAGAGGCGGATTTCTTCGGCCGACAGACCTACCTGACGGTCAGCGGCCAACTCGAGGGCGAGACGTTCGCCTGTGCTCTATCCAACATCTACACTTTTGGCCCGACGTTCCGCGCCGAGAATTCGAACACTGCGCGCCACGCCGCGGAGTTTTGGATGATCGAGCCGGAGATGGCGTTTTGCGATCTGGCCGGTGACATGGACCTGGGCGAACAGTTCGTCCAGGCCATGGCCCGCTACACGGTGGAGCACTGCGCCGAGGACCTTGCGCTATTCACCAAATTCGTCGATAAAGGATTGGCGGATCGGCTCAAGTTTGTGGTCGAGCGGCCGTTCGTGCGCGTCCCGTACACCGAGGCCGTCCAAATCCTCAATCAGTCTGGGAAGAGCTTTGAATTCCCGATCGAATATGGCCTGAATCTGCAATCCGAGCATGAGCGGTTTCTTACTGAGGAGCATTTCAAGTCGCCGGTGACCGTCTTCAATTACCCGCGTGAGATCAAACCATTCTACATGCGATTGAATGACGATGGAAAAACCGTCACGGCGATGGATGTGCTGGTGCCAGGCATCGGCGAGGTGATTGGAGGAGCACAACGCGAAGAGCGCCTGGAACAACTGCTGCAGAATATGAAATTCCACAAGCTCAAATCGGAGGATTACTGGTGGTATCTCGATTTGAGGAAGTACGGCTCGGTTCCACACGCGGGTTTCGGCCTGGGCTTCGAACGATTGCTGATGTTCCTTACCGGTGTGTCGAACATTCGCGACGTAATCCCGTTTGCGCGCACGCCGGGCAATGCGGAGTTCTAGATCACGGGGCCTTCTGCCGGCGTAACTCAGGGCGGATCGAGTTTGCGGCCGCGGCGCGATCAAATGGTTCTCCCAAAAAATTCGCCACCAGGTCCACGCCCGCGAGCGGGTCAGAAACTAAATCACCATAGTTGACGCGCAAGGTCCGAAAGTCGGGAGACCGCGCCAAGTGACGATGCACGCGGTCGAGCTGCTCGGCGAAGGTGGCGGCAAGTTGTCGCTCCTCGAGGCCGGCGCCGCGGCGTCCCCGGCGGGCCAGCATGGCTTTCTGGGAGGAAAGAACCTCGGCCAAATCGCGCTCCATGAAAATGACCTGATAATGCTCGTGCTGCGGAAGCAAGGGGACGAGTTGCGCCACAATTTTCACTGCTTTGCCCCGCGCCTGGGGCAGCCAGGAGACGTCCTTCGCAACCTCGAGCGTTTTCTCGAATTCAAAATAGCCGAGAGGATTGTCCTCGTCGGCGGTGCGTTTGCCATCGCTCAAGGTCTCGCGTCCGGCGGCGGCCAGCAACTGCATCATCAGGGAGGTGCCGCTGCGCGGCAGACCGGAGACCACGGTGATGATTTGGCTCGGGTCAACGTCCGGGCCGAACGTCGTGGCAGCGCCGGAGCGTGGGAGCGTCGGAGCGTAAGAGCGTTGGAGCGTTGGAGCGTTGGAGCGCAGCCGGGCGGCCAGCTCATGGCGGAGAGAAAGCGCGCGGCCTTCATGCGCGAAGGCATCGTCCGGGCGGCCGAGGTGCTGCCGGTATAGGCGGCCGAGCGCCTCATGGGCCGCGAGGTTGCGCGGACTTTGCGCTACGGCCACCTGCAACTCTCGCTCGGCATCGGCGACATTGCCGGTTTCCAGCAAGGCCTGGCCCAGGAGGGTGTGTATGCCTGGCTGAAAATATAGCAGGCTCAGGGATTCAGTAGCGGAGGTGATGCATTCGGCAAAGCGGCCAGCTTCAAAGTGAATGGCAGCCAGTTGGGCGTGGATCAGGGCATCCTCCGGATCGGATTTCAACGCCTCTTGCAGAAGCGCGCAGGCGGAGTCGAGCTCTCCCAACTCGGCTAGCGCGCCAGCGATGCGTTGGCCCAGGACTTGAGTTGAACCATCCGCCTCCATCAGTTTTTCCAGATGCCGCCGCGCCTCGGTGGGCCGTTTCTCCAACAGAGCCTGGGTGACGAGCAACCAATCGAGCAGCAAAGGACGGCCATGGGCCAGTTCTCGCAATTGGCGCTCTTCAAATCGCGAGCGCGCTTTCTTTGGTTCGTCAGGCGAGGCTTTGTCCTCTTTCGGTGGAGCCGGCGCAGGAGGGTCCTCATCGGCTTTGGACTCTGGACTTCGGATTTTGGACTTCGGATTTTGGACTTTGGATTTTGGATTTTGGATGTCGTTCTGTTCCGTCGCGTCCGCCCTTTGGCCGTCAAGCTCGCTTTCTCGTCTGGCCAACTCGGACTTGGCCTCAGCCTGATACAGATCGATACGGCGGCGCAGTTCCTCGAGGACAGTCCGGCGCCGGGTTACGTCGCGGAGCGCGCCGAGACAGTCCACCAGCAAAATCCCGAAGCGATGCTCCTTCGGCCAGCGCGTCCAAAGTTCTTCTGCCAGCGCGGCCGCTTCGCCGTAGTAGTTTCCGTCGCGGTATGCGCGCGCCAGGTTGTATTTGAGCTCGCGCGCGGCTTCCTCGACCGCCTCCTGCACATTGGCCCCGGGGGGAGCGACGTAGCCCAGATCCTCGAGTTGTTTGAAGGCCTCGGCCGAGGCCACCGGGTCGAGCCGCGTCTCCGGAGGATGAGTTCCTGCGTCTCCCGGCACATTGTCCCAGCTATCAATCGGCTGAATCCTCGGCGGCTGCTCGAACGCCGTCACCAGCACTTTGCCATCCATGTCTCGGCCGGGCGGCAGTCCGAACAAAGCCAGGAGGGTTGGGCAAATGTCTAGGAGGCTGGCTCCGAAGACCTGGTCGTTGACGCGCAAGCCTGGCCCTTTCATGCACAAAATGCCAAAATGCCGATGTTCGACGGCGGGGCCGGCAGGTTCCGCCGGGATGTACCCTGGCCGCAAATGGTCCGGATGAAAACCGTGATCGCTCATCAGAACCACCGTCGTATCGGCATCGGTAGAAGCCAACAAAGCGCCCAACATCGCGTCGTGGTAGCGATAGGCGTTTGCCGTGACGTGCTGAAAGATGGCGAAATCCTCCTCGGTCACCCAGGTCAACCGTGGAGGATGATAGCTCATGAACGCGTGACCGAAATGGTCGAGGCCCGTGTAATAAATCGCGGCGAAATCCCAGGGTTGCGTGCTGAGCAACTCGGTTCCAACGGCATGGATGGACATCGTTTCGGCGATGATTTTTCCGAGTGTGTGAAGCCGTTTGTCTTTTTCCTGATCCACCTTTTCATAGTCCGGTGCAAAGAAGCGCAGAAACTCGCCGCTCAATTCCATCGGATTGACGCGCAGCTCGCCAAGCGAAGCCGCCAAAGAGGCCGGGTGAACGGTGCCGGGGGAAAGCGAAGGGAGATTGCCCGGCTCGCCTACCGGCTGGGAGAAATGATTGGAGACCATCACACCATTGAGCGGCTCGGCGGGGTGGGACGGCCACCAGCCAACGACTATCGAGTGATGGCCTGTCTGATTCAGGATGTTCCACACGGCTTTCGTCTTGCGGGAGAGGTGTGTGATGGGCCTGACCCCTGAGCCGTCGGGCAAAGGCTCGCAAAATCCGTGAATGCCGTGCTTGTAGGCCCGCTTGCCGGTAGCAATCGAGGTCCAGAGCATCGGGCTCAGGACGGGGTAAAGCGTCGCCAGATTGCCGTGAACGCCGCCGTCCATCAGCCGCGCCAGATTCGGCATCTGACCTAATTGCAGCAGGGGTTGGATGACCTTCCAGTCAGCCGCGTCCCAGCCGATGAGCAAAACGCGATTCAGAGGAGATTCTAGGCGGAAGAGCGGCGGCGACGCCAGGAGCGCAGGCCATTAGCGCCAAGTGTCAAAGCTCCCAGGGCCAGGAGCGCCATGGGCGCCGGCTCCGGCACCACCGCACCCGCACCTGTTGCCAGCATGGCGCCTGTGTCATCATAGGCATAACCGAAGATCGTTACTTCGGGAAACTTGCCGGTGCCGGGATAAGTGAGGCTGAGATTGATCCAACCGAAACGCAACGGGCTTCCAACCTGCGTACTGTCCTTGAACTCGAAGACTAAATATTTGTCGTTGAAGCTGGCGGGAAAAGGACCGGCCGCATTCGCTTTCCCAACTGCGCCGCTTACAGACGAGACCCCAACCACCTGGTTCCACGTCAACCCAGCGCCGACCGGCACCGCGAAAGCATTTATGCCTTGCTGGGTGGGGAAGGAATGGGTCTTGAGCTTGACGAAACCTGCTTTCTGAGCGGCGCTCACCACTCGAGTCGAGCTGATGGCCGTCGCCCTCTTATTCGTTTGGAACCCCAACCGGGCCGTGCCAGGCAAGGTGTCGATGATGAAGGAAAGAGCGGCATTAGTGCCGATGGAAACAGGATTGGCGCTAAGGTCAGTATAAATTATGGCTGCATTGCCCGTCTGGGGCATGGCGGCGGCACCCGCAGCCAAGGCCAGCAACGACAGCAGTTTTGAAGACTCGCCATTGCTTCCCACAACGGTTGGGAGCGAGCCTGGAGCGATTGGGTCTTTTGTCATAACGTGCGTCCGTCTCGTTCGGGTCAACAGATCTAGTGCGCGCTACACCCTCCTTATTCGGCTGTCAGGCCATTCTGGTCAAGAACAAAAAAACACTTTTAACGCGCTTACTCACGCGTCAATTCCTTGAGTCTGCCAAGCGCGAGACCGTATTGGCCCGAACCGGGAATGCCGTTCGATAGATATCGCTGATAGTAACCGATTGCCAAATTTGTGTCCCGCTGCCGCCATGCGATGGTTCCAAGCCCGAACAGAGCGTTGCCGGATTGAGTGGTGGTCTTTAGCAACTCCTCATAATCAGCCCGGGCCGCCTCGAACTGGTCGGCCCCCAAGTAAGCTACGGCCCGACATAGCCGCGCCTCGTCATTGCGTGGCGCCAGGACCAAAGCCGAGGTAAGCGTTGCAATGGCGTCCTCAAACCTGGAGAGCTGGAGTTGAGCGAGACCTTTCCGGGCGAGCAGGTCCGGACGCTTCGGTTCGCGCTTGAGAAGTTCTTCCAAGAGCGCCAATCCAGCTTCGAATTGCTGGGCCAGAGCGTAGAGCTCAGCCGCAACCAGCAAAACTTCGTCATGTTTTGCAAACTGGTTGACGAAGCTCTCGATGCACCGGGCTGCGTCATTGGTCCTGCCTAGGCCGCGCAAGGCTGTGGCCCGACAATCCAGCAGGCGCGCCAGACCGGCGCCATCAGGCGGCAGGTTCGGCGGCTGGATGTGGTCAGTCACCTCCAAGGCGGCGGCAAATTCGCGCAATTGCACATAGCTCTGCGCCAGCCAGAGTTTCGGCGCCGCCCAGTCCGGCGCCAGTGCCGCCGAACGGGCGAAAGCTTCTACGCCTTGACGAAGGCCTCCCTGGGCCAGCAGGGCTCGACCCGTCCGAAAGAGAAACGACGGTTCGTCCACTGGGCCGTCAGCGCTGAGGGTCGCGCGCCAGTCCTTGCGTTTCGTGAAAAGATCCGAAAGCTCGTGCTCGACGGAAACAATGTTTAAGCGGGTGCGATCTCCGCGCTGACAACGTTCGGCATATTCCAGGTTAATACGAGCGCTCAGATTTTCGGGATTGAGCGCGACGGCGCGCTTGAACCATTGGTCGGCCTCGAATGCGCGCCCGAGCCGTTGCTGTTGCACGCCCCAGTAATTCAGACGTTTGGAATATGCCGCCCCGACGAACCGAGCCGTCGCATTAGGTTCGGCGTCAAGCAGAAGGGCACGCTGCACGGCGCGACCCAAGCCAGCAGGATGGTTTGGATTCTCTTTGGTGTGCTCGGCCAACTTTTGCAGAGAATTTGTCCATCTCTGCTCCCATACTTTCTCGTCATCGCCGGCAAGCCTCTCGGCAGGCGGTAGGTAAGTGAAGGACCTGGAGTCGTTAGCTGCCCGATGCTCCAGGTAGTAGATGCTGCCTCTGGATTGTTCGTTGAATAGCTCGTACAAGAAGCCAGAACCGGGCTGGAGTTGAATTACTCGTTCACGCGCAGCGAAGGCAGAGACCAGGTCCAGCACTTTTCCGGGACTAACCCCTCCTAGCCGGTTCGTCGGAGGCTGCATCGGCCATCGCGCCGGAAATACGCGCGCCATCATCTCATGGTATTGGGCCGAGCCAAGCGAAGGCGCGTCCACCAGAAAGGCAGCTTTGTCATTTCGATGAGCGCTCAACTCGGCACGAAGCAGAAGAAGTTCTGCCGTCGATTCGCTCAGCACGACGGACTGGCCTGCAGGCAAATCGGTGTAAAGCTGGCGTGCAAACGAATGGAGCCAGGGACCGTTGGTTGTGAACATTTGGCTGACATTCCTCGCCACCAGCGCCAAAGCGAGTGCAGAGGCCACACCGAGCCCCAACACAGCAGCGAGGAACGGAGCGCGGAGTCGCGGCCCGAGTCGAATCCTGTTCCACCATTGTTGTGGAGCGGAGTTTGCAGTTGCCACTGCGCCTCTCGAGCCGAAGACCAGAAAGTAGCCCGCGCAATAACCGAACACGAGCGCGCACAGATAGTAATAACTAAGCAGCGGCATGCCCAATTCGAGGTGGCGTGGACTGAAGGCTGGGTCCAGGGCGAGCCAAAGCGAGGCCAGAAAGAACAGAGCGTGCAGAGCGTGGACCGCCGACTTGGTCAGGAAGACTCCGAGCCGCGTATCATCTCCGAACTGCACTGAATGTGATTTCCAGCGGATGGCGAGAACCAGAATCGGCAGCAGCGAGGTGACAGCCAGGACCCGGAAAGCCGGCCGACGCAAATAGCTCAGGATTTCTTTCTGAGATTTTAGATGCGCCTTTAATGCCACCCAGAAGCCCACCGGCTCGTGGGGCGAAAGGCCGTGGATCGTTGGCAGCAGGAGGTACAGGCTGAGCCCGCCCATGCCCCACAACGTCATCCGCAGCAGAAAGGTGCGCTCCCGGAAAGGACCGTAGCCTTTCAGCCGCATGATTGCAGCTATGAAAACCGGCAAGAAAGCGACCAGTGCCCAATTGTTCGCCATGCCCGCTCCGTAAACGCACGCGGCGCGCGACAACCAGGACTGCGCCGGATCGAGCCTGAATTCGAGCAGACACCGGATCACGTAGGCCAGGAGCAACAAGTCGATCATCTCGCCCGAGGCCGAGGTGGCGTGCTCCCAAAAGCTCAGTTGCAGTCCGCAAAGAATGACCGCCAGCAGTGGCGGCAGCCAGGCTGTGGGGGTGGAAAGGACCGAGGGCGATTGCTCCTGTCCAAGCGTCTCGCTGTGCGGCAGGTCATGCGGCAGCAGAGCGACGGAACGCGCCAGAAGCACCAGGATAATCGCGGCGCAGACCGCATTGAATAGATTCAATGCCAGGGGATCCCAAGGCTCCGGAAGAAAGCGAAATGGGGAGAGCACTGCAAAAGCGAGCGGCTGGTGGAGCTCGGGCTGCCACAGCCATCCACAAGTCCGAGCCACAGTCCCAAGGCTGTAGAGTGATACCCAGCGATTGAGCGTCAACACGTAGAGAAGAAAGGCGCTCGCACCGATAAGCCAGGGAAGGCGAGCCATGACAAATCTTTTTGTCCGAAGTGCGGGCGCTTCGGTGGCCATAAAGTTACCACCCCCCACGTTAACCGGCGCCGAGAGCGTTCATATGCTCGACGCGCTTTTGAACCAACTCGCGGGTGCCAATGTCGCGGCGATGGAACACGGGACCTTTGATGGAACTAGCGGCCTGTTCGGCCACCTGTTCAGCCTCGGCCAAAGTCTGCCCTATGCCTACGCAAGCGACAGCTCGCGAACCGGTCATGTAGCAGTCGCCATTACGCTCCTCGACTGCGGCTTTATAGAGCCTGAACCTGGCAGATTCTTTTGGCACCCCGCTTAGATCGATTCGGGCCCCTTTGATCGGGTTGTCCGGGTAACCCTGAGGAACGACGTATTTGCAGACGGTCGCCTTTCTTTGGAACCGGATCGGTAGCTCGTGGAGTTTCTCCTCGATGATGGCTTCACAAATATCCACCAGGTCGGTTTCCAGCAGGGCGAGGACATTCATTGTTTCCGGATCGCCGAACCGCGCGTTGTATTCCAGCAAACGAAGGCCATCGCGGGTCACCATGAACCCGCCGTAGAGGATGCCTTTATATTTTTCTCCAGTTTCCTTTCGCAATGCCGCCGCTACCGCCAAATTAATGGCACTCGCTTCCTGAAGGTGATGAGGCTGCAAAAATGGCAAACTTTGGTTCTCGCAGGAATACGAGCCCATCCCACCAGTATTCGGGCCTGTATCCCCTTCCCCGACCCGTTTGTGGTCCTGCACCGGGACCATATCGACGACATGCGTACCATCACAGAAGGATTGCAGGCTGAATTCTTCGCCATCGAGTTTCTCCTCGATGATCACTGGCGCGGGGCCACGGCTCAGGAGCTCCTCACAATAAGCAACCGCTTCATCGACCGAGCGTAGATGCGACCCGGAAAGCTTGACTCCTTTGCCGCCGGTCAGCCCATCCGGTTTCACGACATAACCATCGAGCCGCTTGAGGTGCTCTTCGATACCTTGACTCGTGTTGAACACTTTATATTGGGGATTTCCAGGAATGTAGTGCCGGGAGAGCAGTTCGCGCGTGAACGATTTGCTTGATTCTAGGCGCGCCAGCGTTTGGGTCGGGCCGACACAGGGAATTCCCACTGCCGCCAGGGCATCGACAACACCATCCGCCAGTGGTTCCTCCGGCCCGACGATCACGAAATCGGGTTTCTGCTCGCGCGCCGTGCGCAGGATATGCTCGCGGGCTTGCTGGCCTTTCCAGGCAGTGAATCGAAGCACGGGCCCTGCGACTCGCGGACTTTCGAGCAGGCACCGCACGATGGCGTTCGTCCTGCCATCGTTTCCGATTACCCCTGGTTTCAAGTCATTCTTTCTCATCCTGACCAACGAATCGCCTTCCTATCGACAGCCGCGTTACTTGAAAGTCCGGGAGTCGAGCGTCCGATTCAGCCTGCCATAGAAAGCGTACGTTACTGCTCCCGATTCCGATAGTGCAGAATCTTGAACTCTGGCTCGTCCCGAAGTTCGGCGACCAGGTTAAACCGGTCTTCAAAGGGTGGGAAGAAGACGTCGCCTTCCACATTCCGCTTCACCAGGGTGAGATACAAATCCGAGCAGAGCGGCAGGGCTTGCTGATAGAGCTGGGCCCCGCCGCAAATGAATAGCGCGCGTCCGGCAAACGCCGGTTGCGCCGGGTCCACCTGTTTCAAATCCGAGACCACGAGCACCCCCGGAATCAGCTCCGCGGAACTCGTCAGTACTACCGTAGTTCGATTCGGCAAGGGAATGCCGATCGACTCGAATGTTCGCCGGCCCATCACGATCACCTGGCCGGTCGTCATTTTCTTGAACCACTTGAAATCTTCCGAGAGGTGCCACGGTATTTTTCCGCCGGCGCCAATCACGCGATTGAGCGACATGGCGGCGATGGCTTTGAAAGGCTTCACTCGGCTGCGGCGACGGCAGGGAACGGTCTTTCAGTTATAAACCGGGTAATTGGATACATCGACCCACTGGAGCTGGTAGCGCTTAGGGTTCAGACCCTGAAGCTCGCACAATTCATCCATGTCCGCCTGCATCTCCGGGCTGGGCCCCGAGGTGGAACGGCCCATCCAGAACACGAGCTCGCCCGGCAGTGGCAGCATATCAGGCGAGCCGGAGTCGCCGGGCTTCCAGATGTTATGCGTCAGTCCCGGCACCTCGGCGCTGACATGGCCGCTTTGCTCAGTTTTGAACACGGGTACCGGAACACCAGGATGGAGCCGATACCTTGAATATAGGTCGATATTGGCGACAACCCGCATCGGCTGAATACCCGCCGGCAAGTCTCGGCTGAAAAGGAGGATTGTGTAATCGCGGCCGCCCCCTTTGAAAGTCCTGACCACGTCGCGCTCAACAGTCACCTGAATGACCTTGGTGTCAGCGGTGAGAAACCAAATTTTTTTGCCGGCAAAGTTGGTGTTGAACCCATCGTCCCCCATTCCATGCCCCCGCGTGTAGCCATGTCTCCGCGTCAGCGCTGTGACCGATACCTGACCGGGCAGGCCTTCCACTTCCCAACAAGGGCTGAGGGCGGTGACTCCTTTCATGCCCCAAATCAGGGAATTAGTATTCCAAACCGCAACTGGCGCTGTGACCGGCCACAACATCGAATGTGTCCGGACAGACCAAATTGCGGTATCCCTTCCGTTCGTGTGCGCAATGAAGTTAGTCCAGACCAAATGGTTGAGCGAATCGGGCAAATAGTGATGAAACACGTTGTTGGTCAGATACGACGGCTGCTCGGGAGCAGCTTCGCCATTGTCGGTTTTTTGGGGGACGGTTGATTTCGCAGCGGGGGCGGCGTTAGTAGCTGGAACCAGGACACGAGCATAAACCACCGCACCATTCGTCATCCAGCCGACGAAGTTGGAGGTCGCATCGTCGGCCTTTGATGCTGCCAGATGGAAGACGATGGCTAGTCCGGCGGCGAACCCCATGACGGCGGTCGAACTCCCGCTCCGATTTAGTCGAAATATTGACAATGGAAGGAAACTCTTAACCCAAAGTGTTCGACGTGCAAGCTTAAGAACTGAGGTTGATAGCCCAGTCGTCCAAATCCTGCGGTGGTCAATGGAATCGACGTTGGGACGGTTCAACATCGTTGGAGTTCTCCTGGCAGCCACATGGGTGCTGCGCTAGCATAGGGCGCTTCGACTCGCAAAATCGCATCCTGTACTGTGCTCGGGCGAAGGGAACGAACTTGGTCAGGAAGTTTTATTTGATTGCGCTCTGCGCAGCGCTGGGATGCCGGACCGGCGTCGCGGCTCCAGACAATCTCTCCATCACGAACATTGCCGCGCTTGGCAACTCTTGGACTGGCGCCGAATAGAGTATTGCGCTCTAATCCGATCGCGTCTCCAGCAGGCGACGAACTGAGTCACACCGCGATGGGTGCGCGGATCCCGGGGTGCGGATCGTAACCGACCAGCTCGAAATCCTCGTACTTGAAGTCGTGGATGTTCTTCACAGCCGCGTTAATGTTCAATTTTGGCAAGGCGCGCGGCTCACGTGCGAGCTGCAATTGGGCCTGGTCACGGTGATTCGCATACAGGTGCAAATCGCCGAACGTATGGACGAAGGTACCGGGCTTCAAGCCGCACACTTGCGCCACCATTATCGTGAGCAAAGCGTAGGAGGCGATGTTGAAGGGCACGCCTAGAAACAGATCGGCGCTGCGCTGGTAAAGGTGGCAGCTTAGTTCACCACCCTGAACGAAAAACTGAAACAACGCGTGACAGGGGGGCAAGGCCATCTGCTCGAGTTCGCCTGCATTCCAGGCGCTGACGATTAACCGGCGGCTCTCAGGATTGGTCTTGATTTGCTCGATGACCCGATCGATTTGGTTGATCGAGCGGCCATCGGGAGCGCGCCAATCGCACCATTGTGCTCCATAGATCCTGCCGAGGTCCCCCTCAGGGTCGGCCCACTCGTCCCAGATCGTCACACCATTCTCGTTAAGGTATTTGATGTTTGTGTCACCCCGCAAAAACCAGAGTAGCTCGTAGATAATGGATTTAAGGTGGAGTTTCTTGGTCGTCAGCAGCGGAAATCCCTCGGCCAGATAAAACCGCGCTTGGGCGCCGAACAGGCAATAGGTTCCGGTGCCAGTACGGTCGGCCTTGAACTTCCCTTGCTCGAGAACCTGCCGCAGCAAATCAAGATACTGAACCATAGCGCGGAGGGCGATCTAGAAGAAAGTGTTGGGTGCTACAAGATCAAAACCAAGCCCAGCGTTGAAATCTCAAACTCCAAATCTCAAATTCCAAACAAATCCCAAATCCCAACACGCTGAGGTCTTACGTAGGCTTGAAAATATTGCGAACAGGAGCCGTGGGACTTTCCCGCGACCTAGCGGTTTGAGACTGAGAGTCTGTACCGGTCCAGGTCGAGTGAACTTTCGCGAGCCGCCATTCCTTTGCCACACTATCAAGAAAGACGATCATCCTGCTCTGCAGGCTGCGCGCTTGCTGGCGAAGGAACCATCCCAAAAGCATCAACGGAACCGCCAACAGCGGCCACAACCACCAATGCGACTTGCCGCCGAAAAACCCCAATGCCAGTACTTCAATGCCGCACAGCAGCCAAAAACAGAGCCGGGCCTGGAGCGACCAGCGCGGCCGCAGGCGGCACCGAATCACGACCTTGTTGGACGGGTGTTCCTCGGCGACGGTTGTGAGCTGCACATTGCTCCAGCGGCCCCCGTGCACCTCGACGTCATAGTCGCTCCAGCCAATGTCAGGTTTGTTGGGCCAGCCATCCTGATCGAGCCGGCGCATCAGGCCGGCGGCGAAGGCGATCCGGTTGATCCCGTCTTCGGCCCAGTAACGCACCTCGGTTAAGGGGTCCTTGCTGTGATGCAGCGCGAGCGAATCCAGGTTTGGTTGCATTGCCGATTCACCGGCCGGGGATGCCAGGCGGCCGTGGTAGCGGGCCAGGCCGCGCACGATCGGCTGCAGTAGAAAGAGCATCGCCACGAGCGGACGCGACCACCAATGCCGCCGCTTTTTCGGCAGAACAGCTTGTGCTCCCGCAGCCGCGCAGACCCCCAGCGAAAGTAACAGGCTGGTAACGGCCACGGGAAATAGGTAGTAAAAGGACACCGACAGCACCCATAACGGCAAGGTCACCAGCAGGTGATACTCGGGAGCCGTGCATAGCATTAAGCTCAAGGCCGGTTCCGAGGCATAGAGCGATTGGAAACCAGCGCTCCCAAACAAGCCGCGATAAATAATCGGCCGCCTCATCAGGACGCCGAATTGGGAAGCGCCGTAGATTCGGCCGCGCCAGACACTGCCGCCGAATGAATTGAAGTACTCCGGATGCTTCCGCACGAGCAACGCCTCGGCTTCGCCGTAACCGCGCTGCTGTTTCAAATATTCCCCGAGAGTGGAACGCCGATAATGCCAGACAAAAGCGGCCGGGCTGAACCCGATTTTGCAACCCGCCTGTTCCAACCGCCAGCAAAGGTCCACGTCGTCGCCGGCCCGACGAAAAATCGGGTCGAAGCCACCGACTTCCTCCAGGGCCCATCGGCAAAAGGCCATGTTGCAACCGGGAATATGTTCGGCCTGACGATCGGTCAACAGAACGTGAGCCGGGCCGCCGGGCGAAGCCATCACGGCGGCCGCAACCGGCGAGTCGTCCGGCGGTAAGAGGTTGGGCCCCCCAATGCCGGCAAAAGGACTCTCCAGCAAATCGATTACCAGATAATATAGCCAGTCCTCATCCGCGCGGCAGTCCGCGTCGGTGAAAGCCACAATCTCGCCCGTCGAAGCCGAAATGCCCGTGTTGCGGGCGACGGATAGTCCGAAGTTTTTCTCATGTCGAAAGCAGTGGACGCGCGGATGCCGCGCGGCGATTTGCGGCGTGCTGTCCGTCGAGCCGTCATCGACGAGCACGACCTCGTAGTCCGGGTAATTGAGCCGGTCGAGCGACTCGAGGCAGGCCGCCAGAGTTCGCTCGCCATTGTAACAGGCTACGACCACCGAAACCTTCGGAGTCTGCGGCAGCGGAAAGCACGGCCCCGCGCGGAACATTTTCTGCACGACGGCGAAAGACTTTTTCGGCGCCCGGGCGCGAGTCGTCAGTCCCATCTCCCAATCCTCGATCTCGCGGCTGTCTTTGAACCATTCGTCGGTGAAGCTGAACACCACGACTCCCGCCAGACCGCCGCGGAAGGCGCCTTCGATTTGCCATCGTAACAGCTCGCACTTGCGAGCCTCGCCTTCGCGAAGAGAATCCACTCCGCACTCACCCAGCAGCAGCGGCTTGGATTCGGCCATGTTTTGCAGCCGGGCCAGGTAGTTTTTGAACGGCTTTTCGTGGTGGAGATATACGTTAAAACAAACGAAATCCACACTTTGCGGCCGCACAAACTCGGTTGGTGGATAGTTCGTAAAGGTGCACAGACAATCCGGATCGGCCCGTTTGGCTTCCTGAACCAGGTCATCGATGAAGTCGGCGACCGCCGGTGCGCCACTCCAGCGCACGATGTCTGCGGGAATCTCGTTGGCGATGCTGAAGGCAAACACCGCCGAGTGTCCCGCGCAGCCGTACACGGCCCGACGCACTGCCTCGGCCGCCGCCGACCGATGCTGTGCCGAGTCCAGAAAGCAGAGATGCTTGTTCCAGGGAATATCGATGAGCACCTTGAGCTCCTGCTCGGTGGCCAAATCCAGGAACCACTTTTGCGGAACGTGATAAATCCGAATCAGGTTAGCGCCCAGCTCGCGAATCTGGGCCAGATCCTTGGCAGTTTGCTCCGGCGAAGCGAAACCAGAACGCTCGCGATCATCGTTGGAGGCGAACGGGCCGTACGCCACGCCTTTCACGTAGATTTTCTTTTCGCCCAGCCGGAAAAATTTGCCATCCACGCTCACGCGTGAACCGACGGAAACCACTGCCATGCGGTTTAGACGGGAACCGAACTTGTTTTAGTCATTTTCGCGGCGGGGAAATATCGAGACGACGACAATCAAGTATCCAAGGCGCGCATGAATGACGAATGTCGAATGCCAAATGACGGAAGAATGACGGCGCCTTAAATCCGAAACTGTGGGCTGAACCGATGCTTTAGAGCGCGTTTGGAAAATCGGTTTGCAATGTAGGAGCCGAGGTAACGAGGCTCAAATTTCGTCTGTACATCGACGGTTTTGCAAGAGATCAGAGCCTCGTTACGGGCGTGTTGCTCAAACGCGAAATGGCAGGAAAAGCGCGACTCTCGGTCCGACGGTTGTGCCGAAATTCGAGAGAAACAGCCAGTTCGGACGTTGCTGCGGCCGGGGTCGGCCGCACTCCGGCGTTTGGGCAACACGCCCTTACCTCGACTCCTACAATTTCAAGACACGCTCTTAGTCATTCGAATTTCCTACTTCTTTTGTCAGTTGGCATTCGTCATTCGGCATTTCATCAGGCGTTTTTCCTTGCCTGTCCTTGCCGCACCGCGCCTATTGGGCGGATGCGCGCGCTGCCCAGTACCCGGTCCTGCTTCGTCTGCGGCGAGTCGAATCCGATTGGCATGAAGCTCCGCCTGGAAACCGATGGCCGAATTGTCCACGCCCGGTTCATGCCCCGGGCCGAGCACGTGGGCCTGAAACAGACGGTGCACGGCGGCATTGTCAGCACGCTGCTGGATGAAATGATGGCCTGGGCCTGTGCCGTGGGGGCAAGGCGCTTCGCTTTTTGCGCAGAATTGAACGTCCGGTTTCTGCGCCCTGTCCGGCCGGCCGAGGAGATTACGGCTCTGGGAGAACTGATTGCCAACCGGCGGGACAGACTTTACGAAGCGAAAGCCGAGTTGCGAGACCTGCAGGGAGTGGTCCTCGCCGCGGCCACCGGAAAGTACCTGCCGGTCAAGCACTCCGAAGCCGCCGACATGGCAACCGACCTTGTCGGTGACCTGAACGCGCTGTTAGACCGTTGACGGGCTGGCAGCACCTCAATTTCAATTACCCGCGATCGATTACTTGTATCATGAAGATCATCACGGACGAACATTGCACCGAATACTCCTCACCGGGACACCCAGAGCGACCCGCACGCATTTCCAAAACGCTGGAGAAGCTGCGGAGCCAGAAAGAACTCACGATAACCTGGGGCAAACCGGCCGCTTTCGAGCAGGCTGTTTTGCTTCGTGCCCACACGCCCGAACATATCCGGCGCCTTGAGGAGCCGGGCGATTTTGACGCCGACACGCCGCATCCCCCGAACATTGCCGCCCGTGCCCAAGCGTCAGTGGGAGCGGGGCTGGAGGCATTGAAAGTCTCGCGGGCGGGCGAGACCGTGTTCAGTCTCATGCGCCCGCCCGGACATCATGCGACGCGCAATCGGGCCATGGGCTTCTGCTACCTCAGCAATGTTGCCATCGCCGTGTTGGAAGCGCAGGCAACCGGCACGAAGCGCGTGGCGGTCTATGATTTCGACGTCCACCACGGCAACGGCACCGAGGCGATTCTGGTGAACAAACCCGGAGCTGCTTTTTTTTCAATCCACCAGTATCCGTGTTATCCGGGCACGGGCTCGCGGAACGTGGGGGATAATTGCTTCAATTATCCCGTTCCGCCGCACACGCCACGATTGGAGTACCGGTATGTTCTGGAGGGCGCGCTCGAGAATTTGAAGAAATTCAAGCCCGACCTGGTGGCCGTGTCCGCCGGCTTCGACGCCTACGCGCACGACCCGCTCGCGCAGGAAATGCTGGAGGCGGAAGACTACCATTGGCTCGGCGAGTCTTTCCGCAAACTGGCGGTCCCGGTGTTTAGCCTTTTGGAGGGAGGTTACAGCGACGAATTGCCGGACTTGATTTTCGCTTACCTGAAGGGGCTGGAGGGGAAATGACCAGAGCCATGGGCGCAGGGCCAATTCTGGCGACCTATCTGTTACGGCGGCCAAGCCACGTCGAAAGCTCGGCACGGGATGAGTTCAAGGCGCGGGCCGCAGCGAGAGCCGGAACAGACGACTGCCTGCCGTAGTGGGGAAATTCGTGCTTATCGTGGTACCGTCCCCGACATTCGTAAGCACGGGCTGCCAATTCAGCAAGTCCGGCGTGCTTTCCAGTGTGTAAAGGATGTTTGTCGCGGTTGAAAAGTTCAGCGTTATTTGATTTTGCCCCGGCGAGATCGCGAGGATGCGAGGGGTCCGAAGGGCGAAAAAGCCGACATCGTTCCACGCGAAACCCTCAAGGTACGTATTGCCCTGCAGGTTTTCATGCGTCTCATCGCTCATAAAGCCCTGCGATACCATCCAGGGATAACTCACCGCAGGGGTCATGCAATCCACGTAAGCCCGGTGATAACTCAGCGCAATGGAGCGAACGACGGTATTCTGATCGATTGTCCAGGTGCTGTTGGTGTCAGTCGACACATACGGCGTGCCGATGTAAAGCACGCTGCAATTTGGCGCAGAATTTGACCACCATTGTTCGCCTTCAATCAACCGCTGGCGAGTGGCCTCGGTCCCATCCTCTTTCATGTGCCAAATTAACAGATCCGGAGCGAGCGCCTGAAGTATTGGGGTGCGGATTGATAGCGGTATATTTGTCACGTCATCCAGGCCGATGCCTAGATAATCAAGAAATGAAACATTTACACCAATTGATTGAGAGTTCATGACGCGCACTCCAAGGATCACATTGGTGCCGCTCACTCCGTCAACCCGCAACATGTGGTAATCCAGATCAACCATAATGTTAGTAAACCGCCCAACGGGCGGATCCGCGTATCCGTCGAGAGTCATCAACGCACCCCACGGACCATTATTGGTTGAAACAGACACGGTGAAAGGTCCGCCATTTGGCTGCGCGACGTAGAACAACCCCAAGCTGTCGGATATGATACCGGCGGGCGAAGTTTCTTTCCACCACCACACTCCGCCGCCTGGAGGTATGTGAATCGACTCCGCGAACCAGAGGTCCGATGGACCAATAAACCAGGCTCCGTTCGTCACGGTCCTTATGAGGTTGTTCCTCCAGTTATCGAGAGAGCACCCGGCGAGTCCCAGGCGAGCGACAAACTGATCCATCATTACGAAGGCAATGGACTGGTACGAATTCGCCATAGAATCGCCAAACGAAACCACTGTCACGGGCCGGGCGGTCTGGTTCGCCACGTTGAAGAACTGCTCGAGGCTGTTGCGGTTCGTAGTCGAAAGGTCAACGGCGAGCAAACGCGGCGACAAGGGCAGAAGAAAGAGCGTGAGGCGGACAACGGAAACTACGGAACCGAGGCCTTTCATCAGAAGTGTTTGCCGTCAATGTGAGGGTTTGACAAGATTATGCCGTACGAAAAGGAGGTTAGTCCAGGCCGGCGGACCAGTCAATCCGAGCTCAACTAGCAGATTCTTTTTTTCATCGGCCAATGGCGCGAGTTCTTTTCAATATTTCGATGATAGTCATAATTGTGTTCCAGTTGCGGGTGGTGGCGGACCCGCCAAGGCGCTTGCCGATTTGGCCCAGTAAAGCGATGGTTCGCATAGCCCGTCGGTAGAGGCCAAAGGCGAATCTGCCCCGGACTCTGATGACCTTCACCAGCCAATTGTCGGCGGCAGGGAGGCAAATGGGAAGAGCAGGAAGCACGCGAGCCCGTTTTGCCAACACGCTCACGAAGCGGACCACGTCTGAGCTCGCAGCCTCTCCCGCGAAAGGCTCTCCGGACGCCAGGCCAATCAGTTCGCGCGCTGAACAGATCCGGATTTCAGCGTCGAAAGGCAGCCTTCGGAGTAATTCGGCGCGCAACTTTGTCTGGCTGATCGGCTTCCTGACCACGAAGGTCCCTGCCGCCCCGACGTTGACGACGTCGTACTTTGCCAATTTTTTGGCGAGGACACTCGGCCGGAACAGCCTGTGTCCTCCCACGTTGACTCCTTTTAAGAACACGACCAGCGCCATTCAAGCAGTAAGATTCAATGAAACCACCAATAGACACCAATGAACACCAATGAGAGTGGGGGTTCGGCTGCGCGTTTTTGTAAGCGCCGTGCACGCCACCAATAGGTGCAATACGACTGCGCCCCAAAGTTGCTCCACAGAGAATCTCATTCGTGTCAATTCAGTCCATTGGTGGTTTTCTTCTATCCGTCCAAACTTTCTCAGCCTGGCCAAATTTCTTCTGCGAGCGCGGCCCGCCGATTCAACGACCTGCCCCAAAAACTTTCTGGGTTCAACGATTTAACGATTTAACGCTTCAAAGGCATCAGGGCACCAGCAGCAGCTTTCCAGTCGTCTTGCGCGCTTCCAGGTCGCGATGGGCCTGCTCTGCATCGGCGAGAGAATAGATATATTCGATGCGCAGCTTCAACTTTCCTTCCTTGATCCAGGCGAAGACGTCCTGTGCACGCTGCTCCAGCTCGGCGCGGGTTGCCGTGTAATGAGCCAGTGTCGGCCGCGTTACATAAAGCGAACCCTTCTGGGAGAGCTTGATCAAGTCGAACGGCGGCACGTGTCCACTCGAACCTCCGAACAGCACCAGATAGCCTCGTGGCCGCAGCACGTTCAGACTTTTTTCGAAAGTGGTCTTGCCCACAGAATCGTACACCACGTCCACGCCGCGATTGTTCGTCAGCCGTTTTGTCTCGGCTTCGAAATCCTGTTGGGTGTAAAGAATTACCTCGTTGGCACCTGCTCCACGCGCCAATCTCGCCTTTTCTTCCGTCGAGACGGTTGCCAACACGCGCGCGCCAAGCATGTGGCACATCTGCACCAGCAGCAAGCCCACTCCTCCCGCAGCCGCGTGCACTAGTGCCGTTTCGCCTTTCTTCAACGGATATGTCGAATGACAAAGGTAATGAGCAGTCATTCCCTGCAACAGGGCCGCGGCGGCCTGGCGATCTTCAATGCCTCCAGGAATAGACACGAGCCGGTCGGCTGAGACGGCGGCACATTGCGCGTATGCCCCCAGGACACCGACATAGGCGACGCGGTCGCCGGGCTTCACTTGCTTCACATCCGGTCCAACCGCCGTGACCACACCTGCTGCTTCCTGCCCGTCAATGAACGGCACTTGCGCCGGATACCTTCCTTCGCGGAGGTAGATGTCGATGAAGTTGACACCGCAGGCATTGATTTTTACCAACGCCTCATTCGGTTTCGGCTTCGGTTCCGGAACCTCGACCAGTTGCAAAACTTCCGGCCCGCCGGTCTGCTTGATTTGGATCGCTTTCATCGGGGTCACAGTTTCTCTGTCAGGATTTGCCAATAAGCACGCCCGCGAGGAAAACGAGGATACCCCCGAGCACAACCTGGAGGACTGCGGTTACCAGGGGCGTGTCCATGAACCTGTGTCGCACCCATGAGATAATACCCAACTCGGCAAGCACCACGCCAACCGCCACCGAGGTGGCTGTGTTCACGTTTCCGATCAAGTAAGGTAGCGTGTGACCCAGTCCTCCCAGAGTAGTCATGAGACCACAGACGACACCACGGATAAAGGGATGGCCTCGCCCGGTGAGACTGCCATCATCCGACAACGCCTCGGCAAAACCCATGCTGATGCCGGCGCCGACGCTGGCGGCGATGCCCACAAGGAAGGTTTCCCAACTCTTGTGCGTCGCGAAAGCGGCGGCAAACAGCGGCGCCAGGGTCGAGACCGAGCCGTCCATCAGGCCGGCCAGCCCCGGCTGAACGACTTGCAGCAGAAACAGCCGCTTTTGCCGTCCCGACTCCTCTTCGCTTAACTTCGTCTCTGCAATGCGTTCGGTCGCGACAGCATGATGTCGCTCTTCCTCAGCCAAATCACCCAGGAGCTGCCGTGTGCCGGCGTGGGTCATGCGCCGCGCTGCGGCCTCATAAAACCGCTTCGTCTCGACTTCCATCAGCTCGGCTGCCTTTTGGACCGCCTTCAGCCCAAGTGGCCGCACCAGCCAAACCGGCCGGCGGCGCACGAATCCATGCTCATCCTGCCGGCGCAACAGCGGCACGTGCTCGCCAAAGCGGCTCCGATACAGCTCGAGCAGGCGGTGCCGATGACCATCTTCTTCTTGACGCATCTCAGCAAACTTCCGGGCCTGCACCGGATAGTTCTCCTTCAGTCCGTGCTCAAAATCCTCGTAAATGCGCGCGTCTTCTTCCTCGAGCGAAATGGCCAGCGCGAGTATCTCCTGTTCGCTCAGTGACTCAAATGGGCGCATTGCTAAGGGGATTACTTTTGACGCGGACTCGGAGGCGCGAAGCCAGGAACCAGAAGCACGAAATTCGAAGGATTCTCGAAAATCCAAGGCCGCGCTTCAAATTCGGATTTCATTAGGAATTCGGTATTCGAAATTCCGTTATATATTCTCCGCAATCGAGGGTGGTTGGCGGTAGCGGAATTCGGTTTCCGGCGCCAAGGCTCCCGCTTCTCGACCCAGCACGCGATATTGGCGAATCTGAAACGAGACTTGCTTCCCGTCCTCCAAACCCTGTTGCGCATAGTCTTCCTTGCTCATGCGCGCCCTAATCACCAGGCCGCTCGGCAATTCCAGCTCGACCCGCAACATCACTCCCAAGAAGAAGGTTCGACGCAAGGTTGCAGGGTATCGGTACTGGGTCAGATCGCTCGAAATCTGGACGGCGTAAGGGCGGAAGCCGATGCGCAGCTTCTGTCCTTCCGGCTCGCCATGGGCACGGAATTCCAGTCCGCCAACGCGGGCGACGCCGTTCCGCACCTCCGGCTCCAGCACGTTCATGACACCGATAAAACGGGCAACAAATTCGTTGGCCGGGTGTTCGTAAACTTCGCGCGGGGTGCCGACCTGCTCAAGAATGCCGCGGGAAAAAATCACGATGCGATTGGCCACTTCGAGGGCTTCCTCCTGGTCATGCGTGACAAAGATCGTGGTGACGCTCAATTCGGTGTGGAGCGTCACCAGCCATTCGCGCAATTCCTGGCGGATCTTGGCGTCCACCGCCCCGAAGGGCTCGTCGAGCAGGAGTACGGATGGTTTGGGAGCCAGTGCGCGGGCGATGGCAACTCGCTGCCGCTGGCCACCTGAGAGCTGGTGCGGATAGCGCCGCTCCAGTCCTTCGAGCCCAAAGAGTTTCAACAACTCTGCCACGCGCGCTTTGACCTCGGCTGGCCGCCACTTCTTGATGTTCAAGCCGAAGGCGACGTTTTTGTAAACGTTCATGCTTTTGAACAGCGCGTAGTTTTGGAACACGAACCCGATGTTGCGCTGCTGCACGGAGAGATCATTGACGCGCTGGCCGCGGATGAACAAATCGCCCGTGGTCGGCATTTCCAATCCGGCGATCATCCGCAGGACGGTGGTTTTGCCGCCGCCACTTGGTCCCAGCAGCGCCATCAACTCGCCTTCCTTGACAGAAAAGCTGACGTTTTGGACCGCGGCCACTTCGCCAAACTGTTTGCCGACGTTGCGCAGTTCGATGCTCATTGGCGAGGGACGAGGGTCGAGGGTCGAGGGTCGAGGGTTGAGGGCCCAAAACCGAAAGAAGGCCGAAAACAAAATGACGAAGAGCTGGGGAAATGACTAATGACCAATGACCAATGACCAGTGACCAATGAAATCCCGAGCCAGAATCCCGCATCGCGCGAGGCCGCACTCGGGCGCCCTTCGGGTTTAGGAGTTCGGTATTCTTTCGGCATTCGTCATTCGCCATTCGTCATTGGGCCGCCGTGGCCGCCTGGGCGTTCGCATGCTCTCGCGCCTGTTTCCATTCGAGGAATGTTTTGATGGCGAGCGTAAACAGGGCCAATAATGCCAGCAAGCTCGCGATGGCAAAGGCCGCCGGCGAATTGTATTCGTTGTAGAGTTTCTCCACCCGCAGGGGCATCGTGTCGGTCTGACCGGTGATGTGGCCGGATACGACGGAGACGGCGCCGAATTCGCCCATGGCGCGCGCGTTGCAGAGAATCATCCCGTAGATCAAGCCCCATTTGACCGAAGGCAGCGTCACATGCCAAAACGTTTGCCAGCCGTTGGCACCCAGTGTGAGCGCAGCCTGTTCCTGCTCGGTGCCGGTGGCCTGCATTACGGGGATCAGTTCGCGCGCAACGAACGGAAAGGTGATGAATACCGTCGCCAGCACAATGCCCGGCACTGCGAAGATGATTTTGAGATTGTGCGCATCGAGCCACTTGCCAAAGAACCCTTGAAGGCCGAACAACACGACGAACATCAACCCGGCGACGACCGGCGATACCGAGAAGGGCAGGTCGATCAGAGTAATCAGCATTGATTTGCCGCGGAACTTAAACTTGGCAATGGCCCAGGCAGCGGCCAAACCGAAGATAGTGTTGAGAGGAACACAAAAGGCGGCCACGAGGAGCGTGAGTCGAATGGCCGCCCAGGATTCCGGGTGGGTGAGCGAGTTCCAGTAGAACGTCCACCCTTTCGCCAGCGCCTGGACGAAGACGTTCACCAGCGGCAGGAGCAGAAACACCAGGCAAAATGCCAATGCGACTGCGATGAGTGTCCACTTGATGAACGGCGATTCCTCGGTGCTGCGCTCTGATTTCTTCAGCCCAGCGGCGCGTTGTTTGGTGAGGAAGTCAGTCATGTTAGCGCACAATCAGTGTTGGAAGCGGCTTGACCATTGTTCGAGCAGGTTGATTGCGCCCAGCAAGAGGAACGAGAACACCAGGAGCACGATGGCGAGCGCCACGGCGCCGGCGTAATCATATTCCTCAAGCCGCATGACGATCAGATATGGAGCAATTTCTGTCTTGAACGGAAGGTTCCCCGAGATGAACACGATCGAACCGTACTCGCCAATTGCACGCGCGAACGCGAGAGCAAACCCGGTCAGCACGGCCGGCGCCAGCGACGGGGCGATCACTTGAACGAACGTTCGCAATCGGCCTGCTCCGAGTGTAACCGCGACTTCCTCGACTTCGCGTTCGAGATTCTCCAGCACCGGCTGCAGCGTGCGCACAGTGAAAGGCATTCCCACAAAAACCAGGGCGATCACAACTCCCAGCCGCGAATAGGCGCCGTTGATTCCGAGTGGGACCAGGAACCGGCCGAGCCATCCGTTGCCCGCAAACAGGCTCGCGAGGGTCAGACCAGCCACGGCGGTCGGCAGCGCAAAAGGAAAGTCCACCATGGCATCGATCCACCGGCGGCCCGGGAATTCGTAACGGACCAGCACCCACGCCAGCAGCGTGCCGAACAGGGCATTCGCCACAGCCGCAATGAGCGAAGCCCCGAATGTCAGTTCGTAGGCTGCCAGGGCGCGCTCAGAGGTCGCCAGACGCCAGAAGTCCGCCCAGGAAAGCTCGCAAGCTCGGATTATCAGGCCGGCAAACGGAATAAGAACAAGGGCTGTTAGGTACAGCAGTGTGAAGCCCATGGTCAGGCCGAACCCGGGCAGCGCGCTGAATCGTTTCCTCGTCATCGATTCCTTTGCTGGATTTGATCAAAAATGCCGCCGTCGCTGAAGTGGGTTCTCTGCGCTTTTTGCCAACCTCCAAAGACTTCGTCAACCGTGAAGAGCTTCACCTTGGCAAAAGCAGCGGCGTGCTCCTGTGCCACTGCCTCCAGCCGTGGACGGAAGTAATGCTTCGCGGCGATCTCCTGCCCTTCGGGTGTGTACAGAAATTCCAGGTAGGCCCTGGCAGCTTCCGCAGTACCGTGTTTAGCAGCCACTTTATCCACGACCGCTACCGGTGGCTCCGACAGAATGCTGAGAGAGGGCGCGATGATTTCCAATCTTCCAGCGCCGGCTTCCTTCATCGAAAGGAGAGCTTCGTTTTCCCACGCTATGAGCACATCTCCGATGCCCCGTTGCACAAAGGTGGTGGTGGCGCCGCGCGCGCCGGTGTCGAGCACGGGAACATTCCTGAAGAGTGCCGCCACGAACTCGCGCGCTTTGTTCTCATCGCCATGGCACTTGTTCAGCGCGTAACCCCAGGCAGCAAGATAGTTCCAGCGCGCGCCCCCGGAGGTCTTCGGGTTCGGCGTAATGACCGACACGCCTGGCAAGGCCAGCTCATCCCAATCCCTGACCTTTTTCGGGTTACCCTTCCGCACCAGGAACAAAATCGTGGAGGTATAAGGTGAGCTGTTATTCGGCAACCGCGTTTGCCAGTCGGCCGGGAGCAACTTGCTTTTCTGTGCTATCGCATCGATGTCGTACGCCAGCGCCAGCGTGACCACGTCCGCTTCCAAACCATCAATGACCGACCGGGCTTGCTTGCCCGAGCCTCCGTGCGACTGTTGCACCGTAATTTTCTGGCCCGTCTTCGCCTGCCAATACCTGCAGAAGGCGCCATTAATCTCCTGGTACATTTCCCGCGTCGGATCATAGGAGACGTTCAGGAGCCTGACGTCCTTGGCCCCGCACAACAGCGATGAGGCGGCTAGCACCAAGCAAGCTGTTGGTTTTGATTTCATTCGCAAGTCAGAGGTGCAACCAACAGGTGTCGAACCGAATCATACCCGATCCATGCTGCCCTGGGTCTTCAAAAAGCCAACTGTATCCTTGTGAACAAAACGTTTTCGTCCCTGCCGGTCACCGCCGCCGGTGCGGTCGAACCCGCTCCGCCACCGCCGATGAAATCAGTGTGTGAAAAACTTGTCTTAAACAACACATTTCGATTCAAGTACCAGTTGAGGCCGACGGACCAAGCCGCGGCTGAGCGAGCGGAACTTGCGGGATCCGAAAAGAGTGGAAAGGCGGCATCGTCGATGTCCAGCTCGGCGTATCGGCCCACGAGCTGCAATGCACCCCATCCTCGGCGCGTAGGATCGAACGGTCTTCGCGGGGTCACCCCACCTCGATATGCAGCGTCTTCGCCGGTCAGAATCCAGGAGCCGGTGATTTGCCACGCACGATGGCTCAGCCGCGCAGATGCCAGGGGCGCCGTGGCCGTGCGGCTGACTTTCTGGTTTGAGATAACATACTCGCCCAAAAGACCGAATGGACCGTAATAATAATATCCTTGGGGCGAGAGTCTCCAATGCTCGCCATCGGCGACCACAACCGCGTTGCTGCTCGGATGGTAGGCAAAGAACTGCTGCTGTCCATCCGTCGTGTAGCCCGGCAGCGTGCCACCCGTCGTGGCCGGCAAACCGGTGATGTTCGTGCCCTGCATTTTCTCGTAGCTGCCGGCCACGCCAAACCCCAGCCCCTGCAAGGGCGCAATCGAGGTTCTTTTGAATGGCCGAAGCAGTACTCGCCCCTCGAATGCTTTGTTGTCCTCAAAGTCGAAATTGCTCGAATTACGCGCGTCGCCGACGCCGTTGAAAATTCCCGCCGCGTAGCCCGCGACACCATCGAAAAGCTCCCCGTGCAGTTGGATGCCCAGGTCGCGGTTGGGCACCAGCGCCGTCGGCAGCGCGCGCTCGTTCAGGAGCAGATCAACATCCGCCTGCAACTGCTCGAGGCCGATGGGCGACTTAAATTTTCCTGCCTGCAATTGCAGGGCGGAGTTGTAACGGTAATTCATGAAGGCATCGAAAATCTGCGGGCTGCCCGTGCCGCCGAAGTCCGGGACAAACAGAAAATCGAAGTCTCTGGCTACCGTTCCCTGGAGGACTGGCCGCGCCCGCCGCAAAAGGAAACCGTCGTTGCCTTTGATTCCGCTGTCGCCAAAGAATGTTCGCGAATCCACTTGGAGGACGCCCTTCAATTGCAGCGAGTAGCTCTTGTCGGCGTTGGCGAATGAGAAACCATCGCTGCCAATCGAAATCTTCGGCGCCTCTTTGGCCTTGGCCTCCGCCGCCTCATCAGCCAGTTCCCGGTTTCTCTCCAGGATTCTTATTTTTTGATCCAACTCCTCGATCTTCTGGTTGGCCTGCGAGTTGGTCGTTTGCCCGCCTATCAGCTTGTTCGCCTCCAATGATTTGACTTTATGCTCCAGCTCCTCGATGCGCTTTTGGAGTTGCTTGATGATTTCGCCGGTGTCTTCCGCTCCCAAACACGGGGTTTGGTGCGAAATGGCAACTATCGTTGCCGCGAAAAGTAACGGATACAATTTCGTGCTCATTGGTTGAATTGTTGCTGACGCAGTCCTGTGTGTGAGAATAATGGCAGAAATATACACTATGTCAATAGAGATTATAATAATTAACTTAACAGCCTGCGATCGAACATATTACTGACAACAAACTTGATGTTCTCTACTGGTTCAGTGTAGATTTCAGGCCATGAAACTTTCGCTTCGCGGGGAATATGCCATCCGCGCACTGTTGGTATTGGGGCTCAACGAAAATCGTCCGGTAATGCCAATCCAGGGCATTTCTGAACAGCAGAATATTCCAAAGCGCTTCCTCGAACAAATTCTCAACGATCTCAAATCGGCTGGGTTTGTGGAAAGCAAACGCGGCCTGGCTGGCGGATATCGGCTCGCGAGACGGCCGGAGCAAATCACTCTGGCTGAAGTGGTGCGGCATATCGAGGGAGCATTGGCGCCGGTCAGTTGCGTCAGCCAGCAGTTCTATGAAAAATGCTCGTGTCCGGACGAGTCGCGCTGCGCAATCCGGAGCGTAATGAAGGAGATCCGCGAGGCCATTGTTCAAATCGCCGAGCGCGTAACTATCGCTGAGTTGTGCGAGCGGTCGCGCAAACTCCAACATCAGCCAACTACCGCAATTGATTTTGTGATTTGAGTGCTCCAGCTGTCCACGCCACCAGACTTGGGCAATCCTATGGCCGCGCAGATTCGGGTTGGTTTGTCTCCTCTGCGCTTGAAGAGTCCGACTTTCTCGCAGGCTGGGAGGCAACGTCGCGAAGCGTTTGGAGTGCGACCAGCTTGCTGGCGCCGTCGTGATGGCTTTGTCGGTTCGAAGGCGGGAGCAAGCTCCGCGCACTCCAAACGCTTCGCGAGATTCAAGCACTCCTCTGCCGAACCGCGATTCTTGCGGTTCGGTTGTTTCCCCGGCTGTCGCCTTCCACCACGCCTCTGCGATTTCTACCTTTGACAGCTTTTAGGTTTCGATACACTTGCCTTCATGAACACAATTTCCACGCGAGGGCATATTGCATCCGTGCTCGCATGTTTCGCATTTCTCTCCTTTGCCGTCCTTGCACAGCAAGACTTCAGCAAGGTCCAAATCAAAGTCACCAAAGTGGCCGGTTCGGTTTACCTGCTCGAAGGCTCGGGCGGAAACATCGGCGTTTCTGTGGGCGACGATGGCATCGTTCTCGTGGACGACCAATTCGCCCCACTGGCCGGCAAGATCAAGGACGCGTTGAAAGGCATCACGGACAAACCGCTCAGGTTCGTGCTGAACACGCATTTTCATGGCGACCACACTGGCGGCAACGCTCAGTTCAGCAAAGACGCCACCATCATTGCTCACGAAAACGTGCGCAAACGGCTGGCGGAGGGCACTACCGTGCTCGGAGGCGAGGTCAAACCGGCGGACCGAGAAGCCTTGCCGGTCATTACTTTCAACGACCGCGCCACGGTTCACCTCAATGGCGAGGAGATCCGCGCGATCCACTTTCCCCACGGCCACACTGACGGCGACAGCGTCATCTTCTTCCCCAAGTCAAACGTCGTCCACATGGGCGACGACTTTGTGACTTATGGCTTTCCGTTCGTGGACGTCCATAACGGAGGCAGCGTCAGCGGGATGATTGCCGGCTGCGAAAAAGTACTGGCCATGACCGCCCCGGACGTGAAGGCCATCCCCGGCCACGGTCCGATCTCGGCGGCGACCGATCTGCGGAAATTCGTGGAGATGCTGAAGGAAACTCGCTCACTCGTTGCCCAGGCCGCGAAAGATGGAAAGACCGCGGACCAGATGAAAAAGGATCATCTCTTGGCGAAGTACGATGACAAGGGCAAAGGCTTTATCAAGACTGAGGCCTGGATCGATGTTCTCCTTGACGATCTGCATTCGAGACCCGCGGGCGAGGGCGGCTATCAGAAACACGGCCACGCGGATGAGAAATGACGGGGAATAACCCGTGAGACGGAAGGCCTCAATGAAAGCCGGTGGAGCGCGGAATTTATTCCGCAGCAACCTCCGAAACCTATGCTGCTGCGAAATAAATTCCGCGCTCCGGCTCCTAGGTCTGCGTTAACTCAGCCATTACCGTGCGATTTCTTTTCGGTTCGCGTAGGTGCATCTGCCTTGGGTTGGCCGCGTTTCTCTTCGCTCTCAGAGCCTCGTCGCAGGATAATTATGAAATCCAGGTGTATGACTCGGAGACCGTGCCGGCTGGCCAGACCATGGTCGAACTGCACAGCAATTATACGATTCATGGAGAGCGGCAAACCGTGAATGGAGTCTTGCCCTCTTACCACGCTTTCCATGAAACACTGGAAATCACACAAGGGTTCACGCCATGGTTTGAGACCGGGTTTTATGTGTTTTCGAGCATCCAGCCCGGCGAAGGGTGGCAGTGGGTCGGGGATCACATCCGCCCTCGCGTTCGTATGCCCGAGGAATGGAATTGGCCGGTGGGCCTGAGCCTATCCACCGAAATTGGCTACCAACGCCGTTCGTTCTCCGAGGACGCCTGGACCTGGGAGCTCCGACCCATAATCGACAAGCAATTAGGTCGTTGGTATTTCGCCGTGAACCCGGCGTTCGAAAAATCACTTACCGGATTCAATTCGAGCGCCGGTTGGGATTTCGCGCCGAGCGCCAAAATCGGCTTCGACCTGACCAAACTGATCACCGTGGGAGTGGAGTATTATGGCGATCTCGGGCCGGTTGATCATTTTCACGATCTGAGTGACCAACAACAACAAATATTTCCAACGCTCGACCTGAATTTCTCGCCAAGGTGGGAATTCAATTTCGGTGTCGGGTTCGGTCTCACGCGGAGCACCGACGATCTCATGGTAAAACTCATAATCGGCCGGCGGTTCTGAGCCGTACGCATTCGGCAAAAACCACCGATGGACAATCACGCTGGACCTGAATGCTTTCGGGGCCGGCGAGCTGCGCTTCGAAACGGCAGAACCCCGGATTCTGCACTCTGCACTCTGCATTGAGATGATGGGCCGGTGCTTGGATTGTGAGTCGTGATAACGCACCAATACAACTCTTATTCATGGGTCTTGTCTGTCCTGTCCCTTGACGCTTGCAGTTATATCAGTTCTGATATAATGTGTTCTGCCGAATGAGTGGCCGGCCGCTGGTGATTCTTCGGGGCGAGATCAAGACGCCGCCGATGTCTGAATCAGCGCGGCGCGAGACCGGGTTTCTTCTTCGGCGCTTGCAGCAGGGTGAATTACTCGCTCTGCCGCATTCGCGTCCCATGCCAGGCATAGGTCCGCGCTGCCATGAGCTGCGGGTCACTGATGAGAACAAAACATGGCGCGTAATTTATGGGATTGATGACGACGCCATCATAATCGTGGAAGTGTTTGAAAAGAAAACGCAATAGACGCCGCGTCAGGTCATCGCGAACTGCCAGCGCCGGCTGCGGCTGTATGACGCGGCCACCGGAGAATGAATATGAAAGCCGAGAAAAAGCGACGACTGGAGGCTGCCGGATGGAAAGAGGTAACCGTTAAGGAGTTTCTCAACCTTTCCGAAGCCGATGTGCGATACATTGAGATGAAGCTTGCATTAAGCCGCCTGCTGCGGCTCGTTCGCGAGCGGCGGCGGCTGACGCAGACCAAAGCTGCCGCGCTGCTCAAAACCAGCCAGAGCCGACTCGCGCGAATGGAAGCCGGCGATCCTTCAGTTTCACTCGACTTGTTGGTGCGTGGATTGTTTGTTCTGGGAGCTTCCCCGAAAGACTTGCTGAAGGCCGCCTGATTCAGACCGGATTCTGCACGCTGCACTCTGCATTTAGCATTGGCATTCTGCTGCTTAACGTCGGCGCTGTCGTAGCGGCGACCTCTCACTTTGACAATGACGGTCTCCCGTCACCCAGCTGCTCCTTGAGGCGAGGAGGAACCTTACAAATCTGTAATCTTCCCGAAAGCTTCGTGTCATGGCGCGGTGGTTTAATGAATCAGAGACAAAACAAAAAAGTCAGCAACAACTGCATTGAGAAACGAGTTTATGAAACGACTATTCCAAAACGTAAGCAATCCGGTGGCGGCCATCGCCCTGGCCGGCGCGGTGATTCTGGCGGGATCCGCCGTCGCCTTTTCGCAAAAGCCAAAGAACGAGAACTTCCAGGCCCCGCCCCTGGATGAACGACCCATCGCGCGTGAGGCCGGCAGCCATGCCAGCTTTGCGCCTGTGGTGAAGAAGGTCACACCGGCGGTGGTGAAGGTCTTTACAACCACGCGAGCCCATAACACAGGCTTCAGCACCGCGCCCGACGGCATGGACGATATGTTGCGCCGCTTTTTTGGTGATCAATTCGAGTTCCGCGTTCCACGGCGCAATTTCAGCGTGCCGAGGCAACAAGGCATCGGGTCCGGTGTCGTCGTCACCAAGGACGGCTACATTCTGACCAACAACCACGTTGTAGATGGCGCCGACGAGGTCAAAGTGGCTTTGCAAGATGGCCGTGAATTCACGGCCAAAGTGATTGGACGTGACCCGAAGAGCGACGTGGCGGTGATCAAAGTGGACGCCAAGGATCTGCCGGCCATAGCGATGGCTGACAGTGACAAAGTAGAAGTGGGGGACGTAGTACTGGCGATCGGCAATCCGTTCGGTATCGGCCAAACGGTGACCACTGGCATCGTCAGCGCCACCGGGCGGAGCGGGGCCACCGGACTGGATTATGAGGACTTCATTCAAACCGACGCGGCGATCAATCCAGGCAATTCCGGCGGAGCGCTCGTCGATTCCGAAGGCCGGTTGATCGGCATTAATACGGCAATCCTCAGCCGCAGCGGCGGCAACCAGGGCATCGGCTTCGCGATTCCGGCCAATCTCGCCCGCGATGTGATGGAAGGCCTGGTCAAGGATGGCCATGTCACGCGCGGTTTCCTGGGCGTTATGATCCAGGACGTCACGCCGGCGTTGGCCAAAGAGTTCAAACTGAAGGAACCTCATGGCGCTCTGGTTAGCGAGGTGACCCCGGGCAGCCCTGCGGCGAAAGCCGGCCTGAAGAGCGGTGATATTATCGTTGAGTTCGACGGCAAAAAAGTTACCGACAGCCGCCATTTAAAACTTGAGGTGGCGCGCGTTCAGCCCGGACACGAGGCCCCTATGAAGGTGCTGCGCGATGGCGCGGCCAAGACGTTAGAAGTCACTGTTCGCGAAATGCCCGGCACCGAGCGGCTGGCGAAGAACGACTCGTCAGGCAAGCACGACGATGAAGGTACGCTGAACGGCGTGACGGTGGGCGATCTGGATCGCAACGCCCGGCAGCAATTCGATCTTCCGCAAAGCGTGAAGGGTGTTGTGGTTACCGACGTCGCCACGGATTCCGCCGCCGCTGAAGCCGGACTGAGGCCCGGCGATGTGATTCAAGAGATCAATCGCAAGCCGGTCCGGACCGCGGAGGAAGCTGTCAAGCTGACCGAGAACCCGGACACCAAAACCACGCTCCTGCGGGTCTGGCGCAATGGCGGCAGTCAATTTGTCGTCGTGGACGAGAGCCACGCCGGTTGACCTTCCTCGACACACCCAAGGCCCTCTCGCGCCGGTGCGCTCTGGTGCGGGAGGGCCCTTCTTTTGGGGAGCGAAAAACATTGAACATCGAACCTTGAACTTCGAATCCGCAGATGGCGGGCGAGCCTCCTTCAGAGTTCGGAGTTCAGAGTTCAATGTTTAATGTTCAGGGTTCGATGTTTCCCCTCAAGCTATCCAACTGATTTGGCCGACCGGCTTTGTATCGTTGTAAATCTGCTCCGCTCCGTTCTATGCTTTCCGACATGCGGATCCTGGTGGTCGAGGATGACAAGAAAATCGCCTCGTTCGTGGTCAATGGCTTGAAACAGAGCGGCTACGCCGTGGACCACGCCAGCGACGGCGAGCAGGGTTTGTTTCAGGTCCAGACGATAGCGTACGACGCGGCGGTTGTGGACTTGATGTTGCCGAAATTCGACGGCCTTAACCTGATTCAGCAACTTCGAGCCCATGGGGTGCGCACGCCGGTGCTCATCCTTAGCGCAAAAGCGTCAGTCGATGACCGCGTGCGCGGCCTGCAAGCGGGCAGCGATGATTACTTGACGAAGCCCTTCGCATTTTCCGAGCTGCTCGCTCGCATCCAGGCATTGATCCGGCGCGCCACGCAAGCCCCCGAACCGACACGGTTGGCGGTCGGCGATTTGACGCTGGACCTGCTGACCCGCGAGGTGCGGCGTGGCGCTGAAGCCATCGAACTGCAGCCGCGCGAATTCGCGCTGCTCGAGTACATGATGCGTCATCCGAATCGACCGGTCACCAAGACCATGATCCTGGAACACATCTTCGATTACAGTTTCGATCCGCAAACGAACGTCGTGGATGTCCTCGTCCACCGCCTGCGGAGCAAATTGGACAGGGCCAAGGCCATGATTCATACCATCCGTGGAGTCGGCTATGTTCTCCGGGCTGATTGACCCTTTGCGCCGGAACATCGGCGTCCGGCTCAGCTTCCTTTATGCTCTGATTTTCACTTTGAGCAGCGCGGCGCTATTCACGTTTGCGTACTATCTGGTGGTTGCAGCCATTGGCAGCAAGGACCGGGAAGTCCTCGCGGCCAGGCTGAAACAAGCCGCCAAGCTCTATGAGGCGGGCGGCGTCAATTCCCTGCGGAACTGGGCTGGAAGCCAGCCGCCCGAAGTGCAAAACACCATGTTCGTGCGGCTCGTCAATCTGAACACAAGAGCTGAATACCCCATCGCCGCGCCGGGCGAATGGGTCGGAATCCGAGACGTGCCCGGCTGGGAGGGTTTTCTCAAAGAGCAGTTCATTCGGATCCCGCGCACCGCAGAGCGTGACCTCCTGCTCGCTCGGGCGACCTTTCCTTCAGGTTGGGTCCTCCAAATGGGGATGACTAGCAACAGCCGAGAAGCCGTGCTGAACCCGATCCGCAGGAATTTCATCACGATCGGCGGAGTGACTATTGTGCTCGGATTCCTGGCAGGAGCGTTTTTTGCTCATCGTTCCATGCAGCCCGTCCGACAAATCGTCTCGACGGCTCGTTCCATCATCCGCACGGGGCAGTTCGATGCCCGTGTCCCCCTCCGGGCGTCCGACGACGAACTCGATGAACTGGTCCGGATGTTCAACGGCTTGCTGGATAAAAATGAAGCGTTGCTCCGCGCCATGCGCGAATCGCTTGATAATGTCGCCCACGACCTGCGCACACCACTGGCCCGCCTTCGGGCCACGGCCGAACAGGCGCTCCAGCCGGGAGCAGATCCCGCCGCCGCGCGCGACGCTCTTGCCGATTGTGTCGAGGAATCCGAGCGCGTCCTGAGCATGCTTAACACGCTCATGGATATCACCGAGGCCGAGGCCGGCATGATGAAGTTGCAGCGTGAATCGGTGGACCTCTGCCAGCTTGCTCGTGAAGTCGTGGAGCTCTACCAGTATGTGGCTGAGGAAAAAAAGATCACCGTCACGATAGATTTGCCCTCGCCGTGCGAGGTGTCAGTGGACCGCACTCGGATGCGGCAGGTTTTCGCCAATCTCCTCGACAACGCCCTCAAGTACACTCCGGAAGGTGGACAAATGATGCTGGAGGTGCGCTGTCCGCCCGCCGAAGCCATTGCCGTCTTCCGTGATACAGGCATCGGTATTCCCGACGAGGAGCAGGACAAAATCTGGATGCGACTCTACCGCGGCGACAAAAGCCGCTCGCAACGGGGATTGGGGCTCGGATTGAGTCTCGTAAAAGCCGTGGTCGAGGCCCATGGCGGCGGAGTCACGGTTTCCAGCAAGCTCAATGAAGGGTCGGAATTCGTGCTGCGCGTGCCCAAATAAGCGTCCAAGGCTCCTTCGGTGCGTCACCCGGGATTATATATTTGACAAACCCAACGGTTCGGTGTAGTGTTTCGACATGAAAGCAGAAAAACACGCATTTGACGCCGAAGAAATCAATCTGATCACGCTGGCCCAACAATACTCCGACACTGATAAAGCGCGGGAATTACTTGAGTCATTGCGCTGGCCAGATGGGCCAACGTGCCCACACTGTAAAAAGGCCAAGAGTGAGTGCCGAGACGTTTACAAAATCGTTCCCAAGCCCGGCAGCAGCACCCGCAAGGGACTTTACAAATGCGCGGCGTGCCGTGAGCAATTCACGGTCACCGTCGGCACTATCTTCGAGGATAGCCATATCCCAATCAGTAAGTGGCTTATGGCGATCTTCATTTTGTGCTCAAGCAAAAAGGCGATTAGCGCCCATCAATTGCACCGGATGCTCGGCATTACCTACAAAACGGCCTGGTTCATGGCTCATCGAATCCGATACGCGATGGGGCCAAGGATGCGGACTGACAAGCGGCTAAAGGGAATCGTCGAAGTTGACGAAACTTTCATCGGCGGCAAAGGCGAGATGCGGACAAGGAGCAGGCGCAAGACGCCAGTAGTTGCACTTGTCGAAAGGCAGGGCGAAGTCCGAGCGAGGGTCGTGGCGAATGTTTCCCAGAAAAATCTGGGTCGTTGCGTAGCTGACTATGTAGAGAAAAGCGCAGTCATAAACACCGATGACTCTGGCGCATTGCGCGGGACATTGAAGGCTTACAAGGCGCACCACGTTGTCAACCATAGCGCCAAGGAATACGCTGTCAAAATGCCGGACGGAGCCGTAGCGCACGTTAATACATGCGAGAGCTTTTTCAGCTTGCTCAAGCGCGGTGTCGTTGGCTCTTGGCACCACGTGAGCCGTGAGCACCTGCCGAAATATGTGAACGAGTTTTCATTCAGATGGAACAACAGACACGTATCCGATGGCGAGCGAACCGTTGCCGCGATTAAAGATGCGGAAGGCAAGCGGCTGACTTATCGGCAGGTGACCTGAATCTCCAAGCTGTTTTCGCAATCTGATTGACTGGTCAAGGAAGGGGTCTTACGGTGTCGCATCGGACGAAAGCGATGCCGTGCAAAAAAGACCTATTCAGAAAGTTAAGCCGAGAGCAAAACCGTTAAATCTATCTGGTATAAGGTTTGAGGATGCTGTGCGTTTAATGCTCAATACACCACGACCGCCGAGCAGATTGAAACGCAAGGCGCGGGGAGATTAAAGCCGGCACCAATAGTTTCTAGCGGGAAACATGGCTGGGATTGAACTAATTCGCTCCTTCTTGGAGCAAGCAACAGCCCAAGGGTCGCGTTCGACGGCGCTTTCCCCGTTAGGGTGGCTTGCCGCAATTTTATCGTCAGCTCTCTTTGGAGCCTTTATAGCACATGCGCCAAATTGGGCAACAATATCTATAATGGTTGCTCTCTGTCTCTCTGTTTTTATGTACCTTGCGGCGTATATTTTCTTTATGATAAGGAGCCCCGATGCGCTTCGTTCTGAAAAGTTCACCCTGTCAAAACTCGCGATAGAACATAGCGCCAAGGGCGACAATCTTTCTGGATTGATTGAGCCGGGCAATGCAAAGCAACTGCCGCTGCCGTCCGTTACCAAGCAGGAGGAGGGCAAATGATTCGGTTCATTATAGCCACGAACAATGCAACGGCCGAGCAGAGAAATGCGATCACAGACTTCGTGAAAGAAAAAGGTTGGGCTTTTTGGCATCATTTTGAAGATTTTTGGATGGTCGTCACAGACGATTATAGCCACATGACATCCAAACAACTCTTTAACGAATTGACCGACATTCCCGTGATTGGAAAGCAGTTTTATATCATCGTCATTAGAATGGCCGGGCAAGATCAGCCAATGACGCATTTTGGATTTGGTCCACCGAAAGGCTGGGAGTGGACAGCGAAGTGTTGGAGCAGAGTAGGGTAATAAGTCGAAAGCCAGGCCAGGTCATTGGGATGGCCTTTTGTGAGTCGCTTGGAATCGTTCGATCACTTCCTTAGTGATTGATGTCATCATCTTTTTCCAACTGTCTCTTAATTCCTTGTCCCTTTGGGACATAACATCGACCGTAATTCTTACATAATCCTTCCAGTCAGAAGTATCAGTCAGCACGCAGGCGCCGGTTGAGAATATCATTCCAATTTTGGTTGGCCCGCCACAGAAAGGATCAACTCGCTTAACTTCTTCAACGGTATATATCGCTGTTATTAGAGTTTCGTAGCTTGATAATGTTGGAATATCTGAGCGACTCAGCATGAGTTCTGCCACTGTTGCCCCACAGCCAACGGCACAATAGTCCTTCTCTTGGTTCGCAATCCCAATAGATGAATCAAGGACATAAATAAAAGGCTTAGGAGGCTTGTCACCAAGGTAATATGCAATCATCAAACTAAAACTGTTTTCTCGGAGAAATTCTTGAGCCGCATCAAAATGACTTTCCAAGTTGTTCAAACGGATCGCCTCTTTCTTCGCTTTGGCCATCGCTTCTTGGGCAAGATCCGCCGGCTTCCTGTAGTCATCACAGTTCACCAACTGTGCGTCTTGGGCCATTATTTCAATCGTTCTAGCTCCCATAGTGCTATCACCCGATTGAGCGACCAGAACGTCCCTGTCGGAAAACCTGACTTTAGCGATTTTATCCGTGTCCATTCGTTTCAATGGGCGGGTTGGCCAAGTCGTTTGGCTGTCACTGGCGAATATAATTGCATCATTCTCGCCTTCCTGTTTTCCGATTATACCAACAATAATTGTCACGCGCGTTTTACGTTTCTTTGGGCGCCAAGCTGTATTTTGCCTTAAATCGTTCATGGAAAACTAACTGAAACAAAGTGGGTTTGTCAAATATATAATCCCGGCGTCACCTGTCACCAGTACTGGTGACTGGCAGCAAACTGGGCGAGGGGTATGCTGGCTATGTGTTGACGGTGGTCCTTGGCGGGGCTGCTGAAAAAATTTAGTTCTCATTGTAGAATGTGTGGGAAAGGCCGGGTCAAAAGCCCGGCCTTTCTCTTTCCCCCAGAAACCTCTCGAGCCATTTCCAGTTTCCGGCGACCCGATTTGGAGGTAGCCTCGTGGCGTGGAACGACAAGGCCAGTTCACTTTCAGCGACGATGGGACCGCGGCAGGCTACACGCAATGGCTCACCGACCGACGGATAGCGGTCGTCGAGCTGGCTCGACGCATGAACCTGCCGCTGGGCCATCGGGTTGAAGTCTGGCTCTCCGGCGGCATCAGACTGCGCGGCATTTTGCGGTTGCAGGAGGAGGTGCTCTTCATCGAGGAGGAGCGCGTCCGGCACCTGGATTTGGTAGTGGACAAGGTCCCCTTCACCTATCGCGAGTTGGAATCGTGTGTGCGGTTGGACTGAGCCAGGCCCTCTCTCCTGACCGCTTGGAAATCGTCAGTGGCCGATCTATCCTCCGGCCGATGAACATCCTGGAAGAGCTGCAGTGGCGCGGTTTGCTGGCGGACTGCACCGACGCGGAGGCACTCGCCAAGCGCGTCCGTGAAGGGCCGCTGACGCTTTACTGCGGCTTCGATCCGACGGCCGACAGCCTGCACGTCGGCAGTATCGTGCCGCTGCTGGCGCTGCGCCGATTTCAATTGCTCGGCCACAGCCCGATTGCCCTGGCAGGAGGCGCGACCGGCTCGATCGGCGACCCGAGCGGAAAATCCGAAGAACGCCAGTTGCTCTCCCGGGAAGCAATCGCGGCGAACATCGCTGGCGTCAAAGCACAGCTCCAAAGACTGCTTGATTTCGACACGAGGACCAGCCCGGCGCGCTTGCTCGACAACATTCTCTGGACCGAGCCGGTCAGTTACCTCGACTTTCTTCGCGATGTCGGCAAGCACTTTTCTGTCAACCAAATGGTGGCCAAGGAAAGTGTTCGCGCCCGAATGGAAGACCGCGAGTCGGGCATCAGCTACACGGAGTTCAGCTACATGCTGCTGCAGGCCTTTGATTTCTTTGTGCTTTGCCGCGATTACAATTGCGAACTGCAGATTGGCGGCAGCGATCAATGGGGCAACGTCACCGCCGGCATCGATCTAACGCGAAAGAAACTTGGGCGCACCGTCTATGGCCTCACGCTGCCGCTCATCACCAAAGCCGACGGAACGAAATTCGGCAAGACCGAGGCCGGCACCGTCTGGCTCGATGCCCGCCGCACCAGTGTTTACAAGTTCTACCAGTTCTGGATTCAAACCGACGACCGGGACGTCGTTCGCTACCTCAAATACTTCACTTTTCTGCCTCAACACGAAATTGCCGGGCTGGAGGCGCAGCACGCGCAAAATCCCGGCGCGCGAGTAGCGCACCGCGCGTTAGCAAAGGCAGTGACGGAGCTGGTCCACGGCGCGAGCGCGACTGCCGAGGCCACGCGCGCCAGTGAAATCCTGTTCGGCGGCGAGCTCTCGGGCATCGCCGAAGGCACCTTCAACGAAATCGTGGGCGAAGTGCCGACCAAGGACATCGAAAAGCGGGAATTGGATGGTACCGGCAAGCCGTTGGTCGCATTGTTGGTCCACAGCGGTCTGTGCCCGTCCAAGGGCCAGGCCCGCAAAGACATCGAAGGCGGCGGCGTCTATGTGAACAACGTCCGGGAACCGAGCTTCCAACGCACGATTGGCACGACCGATCTGCTGTTCGGCAAACATCTGCTGCTGCGCAGAGGCAAACGGAATTACGTGGTAATAACGGCAAAGTAAGCCGAAGGAGGGCGCCCGTCCACGGGCGCAGCATCCGGGCGAGGCGGAGCGGTTCCGGCAATTCCTGCACGTCGAGTCCAGCGAGTGTTGCTGCGCCCGTGGACGGGCGCACTCCGCCACCAATTGCGGAGGAATGCTTTTGACCTGGGCGCCGTCGTTTGTTCAACTGGCGCGCGCAATGCCCGACCCGAAGCGAGATTTCCCACATTCATGAACGGGACCATTTCAGTCCGGCACCCTCCAGGATATCGGGTGCGCCGAGGGATGAACTGGCTCGCTTTGGGCCTCATGTACGCCTCATTCTACCTTTGCCGTTACAATTTCCGCTGGGCGACGCCCGATCTTCGCAAGGACTATGGATTCAGCTATGAGCAGGTCACGCTAATCGTGGGCTATTGGTCCTGGGCCTACGGTATTGGACAATTGGTCAACGGCTTGTTTACCGATCGGCTGGGAGGCAAGCGAGCCATGCTGATTGGAACAGCCGGCATGATCCTGGCCAATGTTACTTTTGGCGTTGCTTCCACAGCTGGCAGCTTCGCGACGTTCTCGATGATCTGGATCGCCAACGGTTATCTCCAGGCGTTCGGCGCGCCGGGCTTCGTGAAAATCAACGCAGCATGGTTTACGCGCTCCGAGCGCGGCACTTTCTCGGGCATTTTCGGGTTCATGATCCAACTCGGTCAGTTCACCATCAACAAACTGGCCCCGGCGCTGCTTTCGGGCTTTACGCTGGCTTTGTGGACGGTTCCGAGGCTGCATTGGCGTTGGCTGTTCTGGGTGCCGCCCATGATCGCCGCGGTCGTTTCCGTGTTGTTAATTGTAGTTGTCAAAGAAACCCCCGAAGAAGCAGGCTTCGCCGGCGTGCACGAGGAGGAGGCGGAGGCCTCAGGCACCGGTGTGCGCGTGAGTCTCAAGGAGTCGTTCTTCACGATCGTGCGGCACCCGCTGGTTTGGTTTTACGCAGTGGCCTATGCGTGCACCGGCGCTGTGCGGCATGGTTCAGATCATTTAGCCGTGCTATTTTTCGTCGATCATTTTCACCTGAATCGACAGGCGCCGGCTCTCCAAACGACGCTGCAACTCATGCCGTTGATGGCAGTCATCGGCTCGTTCAGCGCGGGAATCATTTCGGATAAGATCTTCCGCGGCCATCGGTCGCCAGTGGCCATGGTTTTGTATTTCCTGGAGACGGCAGTGATTCTCACCGCGGTCCTGCTTGTGGAACTCATCGGCATCAAGGGGATCTCCCTAAGCTGCTTGTTTCTGGCCCTGATCTCTCTGACTGCCAACTCCACCCACTCGATCGTGGGCTCGGCCGCCCCCATGGATATCGGCGGGCGGAAAATGGCTGGCTTCGCTCTCGGGGTAATCGACTCCTTCCAGTATTTTGGCGCAGGCATTGCCCTTCCACTGATGGGTTTTCTTCTCGATCGATATGGTTGGAGCACGTGGTTTCCGGCTATGGCGGGCTTCGGATTCATCGGAGGGTGCGCGATGGTGCTTGTTATGCGCAAACAACGGAAGGCCAGGCGCGAAGAAACCCCAAGCCTGATCCCGATCAACGATGCCGGACAAATACCAGAATAATGCCCAGCAGCGTTAAGAACAAAATAATCACCAACGCAATGAACCGATTGCGCGCCACGCGCTTTTCGTAGCGCATCGGGCGCAGGCCCTGGAGCCCGCCGGCTGCTAGATAGCTCACCAGTTTGGGGTTGGTGGTTGATGGCCCGCGGAATTGATCGCGCAACCGTTTCAGCAACGCGGGCAGATCATATTTTCGGACGCCGAGCTCGTTGTAGTGCTCCGGTGTCGTATTCAGCTCGGTCTTTGCTTGCAGACGGTCTTGATCCACCGGCTCGAAGATTGGCTCGTGGGACCGGCCCGCCGTCTGCGCCGGGACCGGCGCCGAATGGGTCAGCGTGGCGCCCTGTGGCACCGCCGTGGACCGAAGTCGCGGCTGGGAATGGTTGCGCTGGAGTCGGGCGTCGAGTTTCCTGATCTCGGACTCCAGTCTGGCGATGTCGTCATTGAGCGCGCGCGCGCGGTCGGAAATCGGGTCAGCAGTTTTTCTGAACCATGCCATGACGGCAATATCAATGGCGCAATAGCAGCAAAACGAGCGCGGCAGCTCCGAGCAGGGTGCCGATCACAAGCGGCCAGGTCAGCGCCAAACCCAGCCGACAGAGTTGGCCAAAGCTGTGCCCGGCCATGAGCGATGGCATAGGGTTGACGGCGGGCACGGCCGGCTTGGTCTCCAGCGCAGTCCCGGAGAGCAGCGGAAACTTTAGCCGGGCGGAGTTCCACTCCATGCGCGCGTTCTCCAGCGTTGTCAGCGCCCGCGTCAGCTCCGCGTCAAAATTAGCCTGGGTCCAGCTTTCCTGGTGAATTGCCTCGACCTTGGCCAGGGCTTCGCGCAGGTCAGCCATGGCTTTGGCCATTTGCTCAGCATCACGCCGGGCACCGAATTCCGCCTCCTCGAGCAAGCCCAGGCCCCGCGTCAGATTCTGGATTGCTTCCTGCCGACCGGTTTGAAATTCGATCTGGCGTCGGCGGGTCTCCTCGAGCGCAGTGCGCTGGCGTTCCAACTCCTCCTGTGTTCGTCTTAGCTCGGTTAGTTTTTGCTGCGCCTCAGCGACTTTCGAGTCCACTTCTTCCCGCGTCGGTGCGCGCTGAAATTGACCGGCTGACGGCGCCGACGAGTGCGGCTGGAAATCACCGTCAATAAACTCCGTTGCATCGTAATTCGAAGCCATGGGCGAAGTTTAGTCCCATGATTCGGGAGTGTAAAGCCGCGGATGTGCTCGCTGGGCGGGCCAGGCCGCGCTCCACTTTTCCTGCTCCCCCACGCTGTGCTCTGGATTTGCCTTGTCAGTGCCATTCCCGGACTTTACAGTGTTTGTTGTGGCCGACTCTCGTTCCATGACATGATTGAGCTCATTCAGTTCCCTTGGAGCCCATTTTGCATCGTCCAGCGCCGCATCCTGGAATTCTCCGACACAAAATTCAAAATCACCAATATTCCCAATGGCGAACGCTCGCTGGTATGGCGGCTGACGAAGCAGCGCTATTACGGCGTGCCGATCGTTCGCGATGGCAAATCGGTGGTCTTTGAGCTCAACGAGGAGTCGCAGGTGATCGCCAAGTATCTCGACAGCAAGCTTAAGCTCGACCTGTTCCCGTGGGAATTTGAAGGCGTTCAGTCGATTCTGTGGCGTTACATCGAGAACGACATCGAGGGCTGCGGCTTCAAGCTCAACGACATTTATTGGAAGGAGATGGTGCCGCCGGGCGACCGTGTGCGATTTCTGCGTCACAAGGAGCGCAAATTTGGCCGCGCCTGCATCGATCAGTGGCGCGCCCAGCAGAAAGAGTTGCTCGGGCAACTGGAGCAGCGGTTGGTCCCGTTCGAAGAAATGCTGATTTACAAACCGTACCTGCTCGATCAACGCCCGCGCTTCGTCGATTTCGATCTCTACGGTATGCTCGCCAATTTCCTCTATTCAGGTCATTACCGGCTCCCGGCCGCTCACACGCAACTCCAGAACTGGTACCGCCGAATGGCCCGCGCACAATTCAAATTCATCGACCGTGAAAAAAAGTTACATTCTTGATACCAATGTTTTGCTCCATGACCCGCATTCGCTGCTCAGCTTCGACGAACATACCGTCTTGCTGCCGATCGAGGTCATCGAAGAAATCGACCGCTTCAAACGCGAATCGACCGAGCTGGGCCAGAACGCCCGGACCGTCTCACGCATGCTCGACGGCCTGCGCGGCGCGGGCCGGCTGAGCGAAGGCGTCACGCTGCCCAATGGCGGCCGGTTGCGGATCATCTTCCAAAAACCTGGCTCCGCCAAAAACGGTCACCGGGTATTCAGCACTGACTCGGTGGACAATCGTATTCTTTCTCTGGCGTTCAGCGTCAAAAAGTCGCAAGCGAAGGGACAGACCATCCTCGTCAGTAAGGATATCAACTTGCGAATCAAGGCCGACGCTCTCGGCATGCTGGCCGAGGATTACGAAAGCGACCGAGTCCTGATAAAGGATCTGTACACGGGAATGATCGAACTGAACGTCAGTCCCAATCAGATCGCTGCTTTCCGCGCCAACGGCGAACTGGAACTGAACGGTGGCCAGCAATATTTTCCGAATGAATACTGCACGCTAATCGATGAGACCAATCCCAAGCGTGCAGCCTTGGCCAAGGTGGATCTCACCGCCACAAAACTGCTGCCAATCATAGATTGCCGCGAAGGCATCTGGGGCATCAAACCGCGCAATCGCGAGCAGCATTTCGCTTTCGACGCCTTGCTCGACGACCGGCTCAAGCTGGTCACGCTGATGGGAAAGGCGGGAACGGGCAAGACTTTGCTCGCGATGGCTGCCGGCCTGAAGCGGACCGTCCTCGACCGCGAGTTTCGGCGGTTGGTGGTCGCCCGCCCGACCATCTCGATGGGCAAAGAACTCGGCTTTCTGCCTGGTTCGCTCGAAGAGAAGCTCGCCCCGTGGATGCAACCGATTCATGACGCCCTCGAGATGCTGAGCGATCTGAACATGGGCCACGAACACCGCCGCAGCGGCGACTTGATGCGCTCCGGCAGCATCGTCGTCGAGGCGCTGAGCTATATTCGCGGACGCAGCATCGCCAATCAATTCATGATCGTTGACGAGGCTCAGAACCTCACGCCGCTCGAGGTGAAAACCATCGTCACCCGCGTCGGTCAGGGCACTAAAATCATCTTCACAGGCGACCCGTACCAGATTGACAATCCGTACGTAGATTCGTCGTCGAACGGTTTCAACTACGTGGTCAGTCGCTTCCGCACAGAGTCAGTCTCGGCCCACATCGAGCTGCAAAAGGGCGAGCGTTCGGAGCTTGCGGAACTCGCGGCGAATATTTTGTGATCCCGGTGTCAGCCAGTCCGGGCTTGGCATCGGTCCGGCCGCTTCGTACGCTTCCGACGTGATCGGCTTTCTGAGATTCGTGGGGCTCATGAATGCGGCGGTGTGGTTCGGCGCGGCCATTTTCTTCACATTCGGCATCGGAGGGGCGCCTTTCTCGCAAGAAATGAAGGACCTGCTCGGCCCCAAGAATGCACCGTATTTTTCGGGCGCCATCGCCCAGATCTTCATCTCCCGTTACTTTCATTTGCAACTCGTGTGCGGCGTGGTGGCCCTTGTCCATCTGCTGGCTGAAAGGGTTTATTTTGGCCGCACACCACAAAAGTTCGGGCTGGGATTATTGATTGCTTTAATCGCTGTAGCCCTAATCGGCAGCCATTGGCTGGAGCCCAACATGAAGCGGCTCCACACGGTTAAGTACGCGGTAAACACTCCAGCCCAAACTCGGGAGGCCGCCGACCGCTCGTTTCGGGCCTGGCATGGCGTATCGCAAGGCCTCAACCTCCTGCTGCTTTGTGGTCTTGCGGTCTATCTCTGGCGCGTCGCCAATCCAGCCGAGCAGGCGCGTTTTGTGGACACGGCGAAATTCCGCAGTTGACAAAGCGCAATTGTCGTCAAGGTTATTGGTGATATAAAGAAGAGTCAGGGTGGCCTCCGGGGCTCCCGCAGCGGCGAAAGCGTATGATTTCGAACGAACGGTCTTCACCTTACGGCAACCGTCACCACGGCCCAGCCAAACCCCCGGTCAACGAAGACACCCTCAGGTCGGACAAGGTCCAAATCGAGCGCAAGACTTTTCTCTTTGCGCTCAAGGAGAATCCGCGCGGCCGCTTTCTGCGGATCACGGAAGACGTCGGTGGGCGGCGAGACACGATTATTATTCCCGCGCCCGGTCTGGAGGATTTCAAGAAGCTGTTGGACACGATGGTCAGGGCCGCGGCGGAAACGCCGCCAAAGACCTCGTAGCCTCGCTGGAATCTTAACTCAACCCGCGAGCGATCGTCTCTCCTTTCCCAAGCCTCCGGGAATGAAGGGCCGGTGGACCAAACCCTTCACGGCGAGATTAAGCCATGGCCGCCTAAGAACTGTGGGCCCGCACCGGATCCCGCCCTTTGCGGGGCGGGGGGTGGCTACGCCGAAGCCACAAGAACGGAATTCCTGCCTCCGTACGGGTTTTGGACGCTCTCGATGGCGTTCGGATCGGGCAGCCATTGTCCGTCCACTACGAACAAATATTCGTGACGCCCGGTAATACCGGTCAATTCGCCGACCCATTTGCCCTCCCGAGTGCGCGAGAGGGGAGTCCTGGCGGGATTCCAGTCGTTGAAGGAGCCGGCTACAAAAACCGACTTCGCTTCAGGTTTTACCAGTTCCAGGCGGGTTTTTGCGGGGGCAGCCTTCACGGGCCCAGCCTTGATGGGCGCAGCCTTGGCCGGCTGAGGGGATGCCAGTTGCAGCGTTTCGGACTGAGTGTTAATGGGCGCAGCTTTAGTGATGGTCGTGCGAGCGGGATTGGTCTTCATTTTAGTCGTTCTCTTAATCATAGGTAACAATGAAACAAGCTGTCGGTTAATTCGTTCAATTTTCGCCGACTCGCACGCTTCCAGCAATGGGCGTGCCGCCGCCAGATCATTTGCGGTTGCGCCCGGCATTTTAAGATTAAGCCGAGGGAGCGCGAAGCATAAATTCTGTTTCGGCGCGAAAGTATAATGGCTTCTTTTTTCCAGAATGGCAAAAGAAATCATCAAGAATATTACTTCGCCGCGCTTTAGCCCTTTTAACATTCAGTCCCGACCCCTAGACTTCGCTGCCGATGTCGCATCTGAGTTCCTTGAATCAGCAGCAGCGGCGGGCTGTCGAAGCTATCCACGGTCCGGTCTTGATTTTGGCAGGTGCGGGTACAGGCAAGACCAAAGTGATCGCCTGCCGAATTGCCCACTTGATCCAGCACGGCATCGCGGCACAACACATTCTGGCTGTTACATTTACGAATAAGGCCGCACGGGAAATGCGGGAACGCATTCAAAATCTCGTTCCTCGGAACACGCGACCGGGGATAAAGGCGGAGAAATCACGCGCGGGCGGCGACAGTCACAACTCCTTGGCGCGCCATCGCGGAGCGGCGGCGGCTCAACCCACCATCTGCACGTTTCACTCCCTTTGCGTGCGCATTCTGCGCCAGCACATTGAAAAGCTGGGCTACAAACGCAATTTCGTGATTTACGATGAGTCGGAGCAAATTGGCGTCATTAAGAAGATTCTGGCGCAGATCTCGGCGCGAGGAGAAAAGACCGATCCGGCAGCGATTCTTTCGCTCCTGAGCCGGTTCAGAAACAGGGGCGAGCGCGCCAGGCCGTTTGCCGAGGAGAGTGTTCGGGCGATGGCCAAGCATGTTCAATCGCGATATGAATCGGCCCTGCGCGCCTGCAACGCGGTGGATTTCGACGACCTCATTTTGCTGACACTGCGATTGTTTGCAGAGCATCCCTCGGTGCTCGAACGCTGCCGCGAACAGTACCCTTACGTGTTGGTGGATGAATATCAGGACACCAATGCCGCTCAGTTCAAACTGGTCCACGCGCTCACCCGGCAGCATCGCAACCTTTGCGTCGTCGGCGATGATGATCAAAGCATCTACGGCTGGCGCGGTGCGGAGATCTCGAACTTGCTTGAAATGGAAAGGTATTTTCCCGAAGTCAAAATCATCCAGCTCGAGCAAGACTACCGTTCCACGAACACAATCCTGCAGGCCGCCAACGCGCTGATCGCTCACAACGTCCGCCGCCGAGTCAAAAAGCTCTGGTCTCACAAAGGAGATGGCGAAAGGATCAGCGTGCAGGCCTTTGCAAATGAAGACGAGGAAGCACGGAGCATCGTTGAGCAAATCGATTACGGGCGAGTCACGCTCCAAAAGCCGTGGTCGGACCACGCGATTTTGTTTCGAACAAATCAACAGTCACGCCCGCTCGAAACCGCCCTGCGCCAGGCCGGCGTCCCTTATCACCTCATCGGCGCGCAAAGTTTCTTTGATCGCCGCGAGGTTCGCGATTTCCTCGCTTATTTGAAGACTTTTGTTAACCCCGACGATGACGTGAGCCTGCTGCGCATCGCCAACGTGCCCGCTCGTGGATTGAGCGATGCGACCATGGCTCGGCTGCTGGCGGCCAGCCAGGAGCGAAAGTGCTCAGTGTTTGCGGTGATGAAGAACCCGGCGGTGACAGCCACTCTGCCTGGACCTGCACGTCGGAGTCTCGAAGAATTCGTAGAATGGCTCGAGCGCACGCGCGGGGTCCTGCTGCAGCCACTTGATGGGCTTGGCCGTTGGGCGGACCGGCTTGTGGATGAGATTGGCTATTTCAACGAGCTGCGGCGTTCGGAAAAGACCCCGGAAGCGGCGGAAGGCCGGATTCGGAACGTGCAGGCGCTCATCGGCACGCTCAACAATGCTGGGACCGCGGAGCAACCTCCCATCGATCGTTTGCAGACGTTTCTTGAGGATATCGCACTGGACACTGACCGCGAGGAGGAAGATGAATGCACCGGTAATGCGGTAACATTGATTACCATTCACAGTTGCAAGGGTCTCGAGTTTCCGCACGTGTATATCGTCGGCCTGGAAAACGGCTTACTGCCACATGCGCGCTCCGAAGCTGAGGGCGGTCTGGACGAAGAGCGACGGCTGTTCTACGTGGCGATGACGCGAGCCATGCAGACTTTGGGCATCAGCCATTGCGCCAGCCGGAAGAAGCACGGTGAATTGAAGCCGTGCCAGCCGTCCCGATTTCTCGAGGAGCTTCCTCCTGAGCTGGTGGAAGACGCGGCGGAAAAGGCGATGCGGCCCGTGCCCGCCGAGTCCGGCAAAAGCATGTTCGCCACGATGCGCGATTCGTTGCAGTAGTCGGTCTCGGAAGAGTAGGTCTTAAAACCCCGTAGGCGCGGACTATTTATGGCAACGAACGCCCACAGCTCGTTCTCTTTGTTTTTCCGCTGCCCCGCTCGCCTCGTCCCTCTCACCTCCCTGGGCCTCACCTCGACCCTCTCACCTCGACCCTCTCACCTTCTTGGTGGATGCTTCCTCCAACGCGGCCTGCGCCGCGGCGAGCCTGGCCACCGGAACGCGGAACGGTGAGCAACTCACATAGTTCAATCCGATTCGGTGGCAGAACTTGACGCTGTCTGGGTCCCCGCCATGCTCGCCGCAGATGCCGAGCTTGATGTCGGAACGCGTGCTGCGTCCCTTCTCGACCGCGATCTTCATAAGCTGGCCGATGCCTGTCTGGTCGATGGACGCAAATGGATTCTTCTTGAGAATCTCCAACTCCTGATAAGGCCCGAGGAACGAGCCTGAATCGTCGCGGCTCATGCCGAGCCCCGTTTGGGTCAGGTCGTTTGTGCCGAAGCTGAAGAACTGAGCGGTTTGGGCGATTTCATCGGCGGTGAGCGCGCCGCGCGGCACTTCAATCATCGTGCCGACCAGGTAGCTCAGCTTGACTTTCTTTTCTGCCATTACTTCCTGCGCGACGCGGTGGACCACCTCGACCTGGAGATCTAGCTCGCGCTTGAACCCGACGAGCGGGATCATGATCTCGGGCTTAACTTTGATGCCTTCCTTCTGCACTTCGGCGGCCGCCTCAAGCACGGCGCGCGCCTGCATCTCGGAGATCTCCGGATAAACCAATCCCAATCGGCAGCCGCGGAAGCCGAGCATCGGGTTGAACTCATGAAGTTCCTTCACGCGCTGAGAAATCTTTTCGACGGCGATGCCCATCTTTTTCGCCAGCAGCTTCTGTGCGGGGTGGTCGTGCGGCAAGAACTCATGCAGCGGCGGATCCAAAAAACGAATCGTGGCCGGCAGGCCTTTGAGCTCGCGGAAGATGCCCGCAAAATCACCTTTCTGGTACGGCAAGAGCTTGGCCAGCGCCCGCCGCCGCTGTTCGAGATTTTCGGCCAGGATCATCTCGCGCATCGTATCGATCCGATCACCCTGGAAAAACATATGCTCGGTGCGGCACAATCCGATGCCGGACGCGCCGAATGCCACGGCGTTGGCGGTCTGTTCGGGTGTGTCGGCGTTGGTGCGAACCTGCATCCGCGTGGCCTTGCCGCACCAGTCCATCAGCTTCCGGAACATTTGATAGGTCGGGCTTTCCTTGCCATCCAGGGATTTTTCGACCAGCACCTGCACAACTTCCGAAGCCGCCGTCGGCAATGCGCCGGGGTAAACTTCACCGGCGGTGCCGTTGATGGAGATCGCGTCGCCTTCCCGGTAAACAGCGCCATTCACGCCCACCGTCTTGGTCGAATAATCAATCCGCAACGCGCTGGCGCCACAGATACAGACCTTGCCCATCTGCCGCGCCACCAGTGCCGCGTGCGAGCTGACCCCGCCTTTGGCGGTCAGGATGCCCTCGGCAGCGATCATTCCGCGCAAGTCTTCGGGTGAAGTTTCGTTGCGAACCAGCACGACCTTTTCGCCTTTAGCCGCGGCTTCAACCGCGCGCTCCGCATTCAGGTACATTCGCCCCGACGCTGCGCCCGGTCCGGCGGGCAGACCTCGAGCGATGCACTTTGCGTTCCTCACTGCCTGGCGATCAAAGATCGGCGCCAGCACCTGGTCCAACTGCTCGGCCGGGACGCGCCGAATCGCGGTCTTCCAGTCAATAAGCTTCTCCTTCTCCATTTCGACGGCGAACCGGACGGCGGCCAGACCAGTCCGTTTCCCATTTCGTGTCTGGAGCATGAAGACCTTGCCATCCTGGATCGTGAATTCGAAGTCCTGCACGTCTTTGAAGTGCTTCTCCAGTGTCTGGCGAATGCCTTCCAGTTCCTTGAAGGCGGCGGGCAAATGGTTGTTGAGTTGGGCCACCGGTTCCGGAGTCCGGATGCCGGCAACGACATCTTCGCCTTGCGCGTTGATCAGGAACTCACCGTAAAAAACCTTCTCTCCCGTCGCCGGGTCGCGCGTGAAGGCAACGCCGGAGCCCGAAGTTTCGCCCGTATTGCCATACACCATCGCCTGCACGTTGACCGCCGTGCCCCATTCCGAGGGGATGTTGTACTTGCGGCGATACACAATGGCCCGGTCGTTCATCCACGAGCCAAACACAGCGCCGGTGGCGCCCCAGAGCTGCTTCCAGGGATCTTGCGGGAACTCCTTCCCGGTTCGCTCCATGATCAGCGCCTTGAAACGGACCACCATTTCCTTGAGGTCGTCCACACTCAGACGCGTGTCTTCTACATCCTCCGAATGCCGCTCGTGCTTCAGGGCATGAATCACCGTTTCGAACGGCTCATGATCTTCATTCGGCCGTTTCTGCACGCCCATCACCACGTCGCCATACATCTGAATGAACCGGCGGTAGCAATCCCAGGCAAATCGCTCGTTTTTCGTGGCCTTGGCCAGCGCGTGCACGGTTTCGTCGTTCAACCCGAGATTCAGGATCGTGTCCATCATGCCGGGCATCGAATCCCGCGCCCCCGAACGCACCGAAACCAGCAGCGGCATGGCCGATCTGTCGCCGAACTTCGTTCCCATGATCTTCTCGATGAACTGCACTCCGTTCCGGGCTTGGGCTTCGAGCGTTTTCGGGTAGCTCCTTTTGTGCTCGTAATAATACGTGCAGACTTCGGTCGTGATGGTAAACCCGGGCGGCACTGGAAGGCCAATTCGACTCATCTCAGCCAGGTTCGCTCCCTTGCCGCCGAGCAACGGTTTCATGCCGCCGTTGCCGTCGGCTTTCTTGTTTCCAAATAAATAAACGCATTTCGTGGATTTCGGATTCTTAGCCATAAAAAGTGTTCAGCAGTCTGGTTTCGCTGGATGATGCCCTCAGAAACAGCCAGCCCAGTCTATCAAACCCCGGCCGGGGCGTGTCAACGAATCATTGGCATCCCCCAATCACGGACGCATCTGGACACGCCACCGGAGCGCCCGACTCCGATCGGGCGCGTTTATCACTTTATTCGCGACGGCGCACGATCGGAGTCGTGCGCTCCTTTCGGCGGGCACTTCGATGGTGGCAGTGTCCAGGGCGTGTTGCTCAAATGCCGGAGCGCGGCTGTCCCCGGCCGCAGCAATGGTTGAACGGCCTGTTTCTCTCGAATTTCGACACACCTGTCGGACCGAGAGTCGCCCTTTTCCTGCGGTTTTGCGTTTGGACAACACGCCCTCCAGACGCACCCCAATCACGGCCGCATCTCGATGTGCCAGAGCTATAAGGACTGCGCTGGGTAATTCGGGCGCCGCTGCGGACTGAAGTCCGCGCTCCGTCTCACCGCCAGCGCATCCAAATGTTCGGATCGTCGCTCCACAGCGCGGCGTGTTCTGGACTCAGCTTCGTTTCTTCCGACCCCGGCCCGTACGGGTGGTATTCTTTTCCATCAAACCAGCAGTTCTCGTGGAGGACCGCAGCCACAACCTCGCACCGGCGCTCGGTGTGAGCCAGCGTGGCCAGCGCGCCGGCCCAGGCAATGTCGCAATGGCTGGCGGGATTCAGCGTGTTGCGGCCTTCCGAAAAAATCCACTTGCTGCCGTTGTGCGTCTTGCGCAGCGCGAAATAGTCGGCCGCAATGTCCGACTCCGATTTCGGGAATCGTTTTTCGGCCACCGAAAGCTGGTTCATGATCGCGAAACCGAGATCGTGCTTCTTCGACGCGAAATTCACTTTCAGGAACCGGTAAGAAAAATGCTCCGCTGCCTCCCAGCAAATCTGACGGCCGAGTCCGGATTCATCACCCGCCGCCTGGAGGTTCGGCAGGTGCTTGAGAAAATAGAACAGGACAGTCTTGAGAAAGTGCCAATCCTCTGTCCGGCAGGTGAACAGCGCCCGGAGCCAGAGCGCATCTCCGCGCGCCTCGTCGATGTATATCGCCGCCAGGTCGCCCTGGCCCGAGGCGGCAACATCAAATCCCAACCGGAGCGGACCGGGGGACGAAGAAGTCCTCACCCTTGATCCCTCTCCCGTCGGACTCGCCGCCGCGAAGCGCTCTGGCGGAGCGGGGCGGGAGAGGGTGGCCGCCAGGCCGGGTGAGGGAGGGCGGCCGCCGAACAATCCCGCAAACGAATCCCTTAGAAACTCCGCTATCCGCTTTTCCCGCTCGCTTTCTTCAGCCGGACTGAATTCTCCAAACCGCTCTCGCACCTGCCCGGCTTCGAGGTGGACGCGGTCGATCTCGTAATCGGAACGGCAGCGCTCGATCGCGCTCCATTCCACGATATGATTCGCGGCAGCTCCCAGCGGGTTGCACATGTAGGATTGTTCGAAGATTTCCTCCTGCCGCGCGCGCGAGCGGCAATCGGCGAAAAACTCTCCGCGGGTGAAGGATGTCCCGCGAGCGCGGTTGATCACTTCCACCAGGCCGTCGCTGATGGCATCCGCCATCGTGACGCGGAAGTAGAGGTTCCAGGGGAGAGAGGGCCGAGAGTCGAGGGTCGAGGAGGAGGGAGGCGGAGCGTCAGAGGGTGGGGAGGAGGCTGGGTTCTGGATGTTGGATTCTGGATTCGGAATGTCAGACGGTGGATTCTGGATGCTGGATGAGCCAGAATGGATTGATGGAGTGGTGGATTGCTGGATTAATGGCTCGGACGAAGAGGAAGAGGCAGACGCAGAGGCAGATAAAGTCGCGCGGGCTTCCTGGGCGAATTCATTGAACAGCGTGTCTTCGCCGTCATGGGAGGACCAGACGGCCATATCGTAGCCCCACGTGACCCGGCCCTGGGCCGTCTCCCACAGCAGCCGCGCGTTCGGATGCTTGGCGAACTCATCCAGGCCGACGTCGCCGCCATAAACCGCCATGGCCTGGGGATTTGCCGAAAAGGCGATGATCCGCGAGCCGTTGTCGAACTTGATCACGCCGACCCTGACATCCTGCGTCAGCGCTGATGGCCGGCCCTTCTCATCCAGTGGATGGACCTGCAAGGATTCTTCGCCGCGTTGAACGATCGTATGCGTCAGGCTGAAGATTTCCGCGAACCGATAGCACTGCTGGATGTATTCGAGCGCGCTCTGATAATCCTTGGTGGCAAAAAGGTAGTCCCGCCCGGGGAACCAGAGCCGCTTGCGCACATTTTTGAACGCGTCGGCGTACGTCCAGCCAATGCGCACCGATTTCTCGGCCAGCGCCATCACGCGCTGGCGGCGCTCGTGGAACGGCTTTTCGGCTTCGATCCATGCGATTTGGTACGGAGTGAAGTGCTTTTTCAGCAAACGAGTTGAGTCGAGAGGCTTTGAGCGAAGTGGAATCATTGGATTATTGGATTACTGGATTGGTGGATTGGTGGAATCGCTGAAACTTTCAACCGTTGAATCGTTAAATCGTTGAATCGTTGAACCGTGCACTTTCGTCGGTTTGTTGATCCGTGTTTCGGATTTCGGGATTCGGATTTCTTTCGGCATCCGGCACTCGGCCTTCGCCATTTTCATGTTCTTCCGGACCTACATCGGCCATGGATTGGAGGCCGAGGATGGAGTCAACGTGGCGGACGATGGCGCGGGTTTCGCTTTGGGAGAGCTTGCGGCGAGGATCTTTCAGTTTCTGGATTTCGGCGCGGGCTTGAAGGCAGGCGTCACGATATTTCTGGTAACGGAGCGCTTCGCGAGTGATTCGCGGGAGGACGGAGAAGAGACGGGTGTAGGCTTCGGGTTTGTTTTCAACCGAGAGGGAAAAATCGAGGGCGTCGAATTGTTTGAAGAGTTGATAGAGACGCATGGCGGCGGTTTTGAGCGTGACCTGCTCGAGTTTTGAATCATCGGTCTGGCTGAATTCCAGGGCCTCGGCGTGGGTTTGCTGCATGTCGTCGCGCCATTCCTGCTCACGGAGCCAGCGCTGATGGCCGGCGATTTTCCAATTGGAAATATTTTTGTCGGAGATGTCTTCAAATTCGGCGTGGCCGGAGTCGAGGAACCGACGACGGATATCGCCATACGGAACGCCGTCCCGGATCATAGTATTTACCTGGTCGCGGATGGCTTTGGGAAGATGAGCAAGTTTGCCTCGACCGCGACGCTCGTCCTTGTCGGGGTTGTCCTCAATTGCGCCATTGTTGTTTTGTTCAGTTTCGTGGTGTTGCATACGAGTAAAAAATTTACCTTCCATAGCCTTCTATAGCCTTCCGTAACCGTCTGAGAACCTTCCGGTGTTGTCGCAGGGGGAAGGCTCGAGGGCCGAGTGTCGGGGTGGGGGAATGAGGGATGCGGGGTGCTGGATGCTGGTTCCTGGATACTGGATGCTGGAGGTGGGAGAGCTGGGATGCGGGATGCGGGATTCTGGATACTTGATGGAAGGCGGAAAGCGGATGTGGGCCGAATTCTACAAAAGGTTGCAAAGCAAACGAAAGGAGCGGAGTTAACCGCGAAATATGCGGAACACGAGCAAGAAAGGTCCGATTTGCCGTGTCCGGCGGACTCAATCGACTGACAGAATTCTGCATCATGGGTGCACTTTACCGCTGAGGATTGCGATGGTCTTCTTAGCGGAATGGACTTTTTACTAAGAAGTGGGAATCAGGAACTTGCGAAGGGAAGAAGGGAATGCTGCGGGGACCATTGGATCTTGCTATTCAGCGACCACCATGCCATGGGCGGCCTAGTGCCAGCGTGTGACCAGAAAATGAACCTGCTGCGCTCTCAAGTGCTCGCGGAGGGAGGACGTCCGGAATTTTGGTAAGGATCACGACCTGGGGGAAGCGGCCGCAGACCGGGCTGAGCGATCCCGCTTTCGAGCGTGAATTTTGCCAGGGCCCAAAAGGCATCCCCCTTGGCAGATTCGATTTCGCATTTCCATCTTTGGCCTCGATGCTCTGGCAGACTCAGGGGCTCGGCAGCAATTTCTCCCGGCGGCGGAATATGGACCCGGAACGCCTCGAGGCTTTGGTTGGGCCAAGGGAAGTCTGCAAAGAACTCACTTTGCGGTAATGCTCGCGCCATGACTCTCCACTTCGTGTCCTGTCCAGTGAAACGGTTTTCGCAGTACCGCGAGAGCACGTGGCCGGGATAATGGGGCAGCTTCTCGCGGTCGACCAGGCGATGGAACAACACCGGCGGCGTCACGTCAAAACAGCGCGCCAAGGCTAACAGGCGGTCCAAACTCACGTTCTGCCCTTTGGGAATTGCTTCCTCTATAGCTAGGTTCGGGACGAGCATCATTCCCGCTGCGGCATCGCAGAAGCGTTCGAGTCGGCTGCGGGCGTTCATGCGGACCCGGCCGTCTGGGGATGAGAGTGCTTCGTCACTATACGCCCGGCGGACACCAGCCTCATCAACTTTGAGAAAGAGCAAGTGAGCCAACTCGTGTGCCATTGAAAACCGCTGGAGGTAGGGCGGGGCCTTCTTCGGCACGCGTATGACCCGTGAGTAGCGGGTGACCTCTAGACGAGCGGAGGGGACATCCTCAACCAACACGTCACACCCGAGCTTCTTGGCGAACACGCTGGGGTCAACAGGAGGCTGCTCGGTCCACTCGGGCAAATTCCTTAGGAGGAAGCATTGCAAGGCTGCGCGCGTCGCTCTGGGGAAACGCGTCTGTTCCTGCAGCCATCGCTCGATATTAAGAACACCGTGGTCCATTGGATGCCGTCACTTAAACAGATCGCCTCTCCTCAATTGTTCAGCGACTTCTTTAAGCTGGTCGTTGAGCCAAGCAATATACCCCTTTTCCCCATGTAGGTCATTATCACTGAAAACCGAATCTTTCCAGCTCCACGTTGGGTACTTCTGCCTGAAGCGGGGTAGCAGCTGGCTAAATGCTTCCGAAAAATGCTCCCGAGCAATTTTCAACTCCCCGAGGTTACGCCGCCAAGTGGCCGCTGTCTCGCCGGTGGTGCGGGTTAGGAACGGTACAAAATCTTTAGGCTCAGATGATATCGGAGCCGGCTTCCTCTTATTCGCTTTGACAGCTTTTTGGAGATCAGAATCGGCTAGCGTCTTCCCGACTTGGTTCTTGTCTCGCCAGAGCCCGGCGACAGGATATTCGACGCCGATCGAATCAATCAGAGTGGCATAGACCTTTGGCACGTTGTCGGCAAATTGCCTCACCAGGTCCATGTCGGCAAACACGTAGAGTTTCCAGAGTGTGTTGTAATTCGTGAGCATGGAGGTGATCTGACTCTGTACTCCATGGTCGCTGGTGAAATCCCGCAGCAGCTGCAGGACGCCCTTCATGTCTGGGACTGGCTCAATCTCGGTACGCGCACCCGTATTCTCGGGCTGGTGCTCATGTTGGGTCGGCACCTCGACGAGCACCCGCGGATCTTTGTAAGCAACTTTCTCTTCCATGCAAAAGATAATGAATGGGTGCTCGTTGTGTATACTGGGGTTGCCCGGGGACAACGCCGCCGCCATGTCTCGTTCGGTCTTGAGAAGCTGGGACCAGCCCTTTGCGTCGCTGGGCTTCAACCTAAACAGCTTGACCAAAGCTCCCTTGTCCAACGTGAGCGGCACCCGCCGAGACGCGGGACGCCTGCACACCTCCTCGTCCAGTATGAACAGGGGCTTGTAAATGCGTCTCTCATAGATTTTTCGAGCGAGCCGTTTGACGCTTTGGGTGCTGCCGTTGTACATGAAATGTCGCAAAAGGGCGTCGTCGGAGGGGTACTTATCCAACTCGTACAGCGACGCAGGCTGAAGTTCATCAATCCGAAAAGCCCGACCGAGCATAGCCGAAGCCGACAGTTTGGTACGGTGCATGTAAACCCGCTCCATGAGGGCGTATCGGTTTTCCAGCAAACTCAAAAGGTCGGATACGGCGTCCTTCCGTAGCCCTCCGCGTCCGTCGTGCAAATCGAAGACGACCCGGAGCCCGGCACTCTCCGTCTCGGTCTCTTTGGGGGATGGCGACTTCAACGCCTGCTTGACAAACATGCGGTCAAGGAATTTGAGGTCGATCGTCTTCTGTACGCCAGTGTTCACGGCGTCCCGCAGGAGATAATCGATCAAATCAGCGCAGATCGTGTTCGAGATGAGATCCGAGTAGAATGCTCTGAAATAACTAGAGAAGTGAAACGTCCTCGCCTTAGCGCCCCAATTGTCGCAGAATTCAAACGACTCGTATGGGTGCTTTTCAGGGGACTTAAATGCCAGTATCTCGAATATAAGAGCGCCAAGAAAGTCCGCCTCGTCAAGGCTGTTGGAATTCAAAAACTCTGAGACGTCCTCCTCCTCAAGCCCGAAGAAAGCCCGTTGCCTTAGCAAGTACTGGCGAAATCGATCAGAAAACTTCCGCAGCGCCCCAGCGACCGCGCTGTCACGGCCGAAAAGATACAGGAAGAGTTGGGGGTTTTCAGCCAAATCATCATGTTTGACGAGCGCGGAGGACTCGTGTTCAAGTGCGTGCGACATTGGCGGATGCGGTATGTCGTGCAGGAGCGCGGCGAGCCCAACACACACCCTCTGTGCCCACCAGATTCTGGGACGCCGAGCATGGTCAAGTGCATCGTCTGCGTGTTGGAATCTCTTCTCGTCAGACCGATTCTTCTCCTCGCTTTCCTGAATGGTCCTTTCGGCGAATACCCTGTGGTTTCGGTTGATACTGTCAACTAGTAGCTTCGCCGCATGGCAGACACCAACGGAATGCGCGAACCGAGAGTGCTCTGCTGTCTCATAAATCAAGGAGGCAAAGCCGAGCTGCTTTATGTAGCGCAACCGCTGCATCTCCGGGGTGTCGATTACCGCGCGCTCGATCTCGTTGAGATAAACGAAGTCATGGACATTATTGCGCTGTCTCTTGTGATCAAGCATGAAGAGCGGGACTCTCTCCACCACGCTGGGAAACGTCGGGGCTGGAATCAACATGACCGCGATCGTAGCTGTCCGCGGTCTCGTGTCAATACACCGGCGCCGACTCCGGAAACGATGTCGATACCGAGTCAGATGCAGGTGTCAGTCGTCAGCATTAACAGAAGTCGCGCCGTCATAGACGCGAGGTGATATTGGTGCAGTGTGAGTAATCAGTGACTCTTGCCCGAAGTCGTCAGCGTGCACCCCCATTAGACAATGCTTCAACCAGGATTTTGTTGTTGGCCGATAGTAATTTCGTCGTTGCCCGCTCATAACCTCGGACTTAGCATTTTTCGAGCGTATGGAAAAACCAACGATTTCTCACCACGCCTCACAGGAGTTCAGGGATTGGAACGAGCTTGGCGTGCTCGTGATTACGCCAAAGTTTCAGAGGCGAGAAGTATGGAAAACTCCTGCTCGCTCATATTTCATCGAGAGTCTGCTTTGCGGAATCCCGATACCCCCAATATTCCTTAGACTGGGCCAAAGTCCCGAGAAGAAGCGGGTCGTGCGCGAAGTAATCGATGGCCAACAAAGGCTCCGGGCGGTTCTCGAATTTATGGAGGGCAAGTACGCCCTTTCCAAGGCAGTCACCCGGTACGGCGGAAAGCGGTTTGCCGATCTGGCTCCCGAGGACCAGAAAAAAATAGAAACGTTTACATTCCTATGCGAGGTGTTTCAACAGATCTCCGACAAGGATGTCTTGGAGGTCTTCGCCCGTGTGAACACCTATTCTGTGGCGCTGAACGACCAGGAACTAAGAAACGGAAGGTACTTTGGCCCGTTTAAGAAAACGGCTTATGCACTGGCTCTGGACTATCTGGAATTCTGGAGGAGGCATAGGATTTTCTCAGAAACCTCCATCGCGCGCATGCTTGAAGTAGAGCTGACGAGTGAGCTGATGGTCGCGATTTTGGCGGGCCAGCAGGACAAGAAAAAGAGCATTTCGGCGTTTTATGAGGAGTATGACGAAGCTTTTCCTACTCAGAGGTTGGTGCGCGCCCGGTTCACACAGGCTGCGGATGAGATCACGAATACCTTAGGTGACGACCTAAAGGACTCAGAATTCAGAAGGGTACCTTTGTTCTACACGCTTTTTTGTGTGGTACTCCACCGTTTATCTGGGCTCCCCGGCGAGAACTTTCCTTCTCCGAAGCGGGGACGCTTCACTGACTCGGAGAGAACGCAAATAAAGGACGCTGTTCTCGTTTTGTCGGATAAGCTCGCGGCTGCCAAAGAAGGCAGCACGGACAGCCTTTCGCAAAGGGACCAAGTTTTCGTTACCGCCTGCCTCAGGCAAACCGATAACATAATTCCGCGGAAAACTCGGTTCGAGGCACTTTACCAACAGGCGTTTTCGAGTCGATGATCCGCCGTGCCCCGGCAAGTCCCCCCATTGGCTTCTAAGCTGGCAACTCAGCTTCGTGAAGCGGAGCGGATCGCAGCGATGAGCGAGCGATTGAGAGCACACTCGCTTATCGGGAGGGTGGTCAGGCGGGAACTGACAGACCATCGGCGACTTCTGCTTTATGAGTTGGCCTATCTTCGCGCTTTCAACCAGTGGGAGGTCTTTCTTGACTCTATTTTCGTCCGTTATCTTTGCGGATACGAGTTCGGCGGACTTTGCGAGACGCCGCTGACCGCCTTCGCCCGAGATCTCTCTACCGCCCAGGCAACGCTATACGCTGGGCGGCCCTACTTACTCTGGCACAACCCTCAAGACGCTATTAGGCGTGCAAATCGGCATTTCACAATAAACAACCGGTTGTCAACAGTCATAGGCTCCGCATTAGCTGACCTGGAGGACTTCGGCGCCATCAGACACCGAATCGCTCACGACCATACTGACGCGCGCGTGAAGTTCGACGCGGCCTGCATGCGCCTCGCCGGCCGGCACTTCTGGGGCAGCCGCCCCGGCTCCTTCCTCCGCGCTCAGACCCTGTGTGGAACGCCCCTGCTCCCCATGACCTGGCTCGGGCGAATCTGCTCTGACTTGGGGGGCCTAGCATCACAACTCGCCCCGTAACTCGGCTGCGGCTTACCGAACGCGGTCTGCGCGCTCCAACCCAAATCCTCTTGCGCTGCGCCCGCCTCCCGCGACATCCTCGGATGAGGTGTGCTTATGAGCCTTTCGACCCTGGTCAACGACTTCGCAGACGCCCTCGCCGCAGTCGATGCGACCGGACGCGCACATAAGACATTTCGCCCGGGTATAGGCCCGTTTGGCGAAGCCGATGCCACCAAGCTGGCCTTGGGGTTCCTGAGGCAACGCGCTCCCGACACCTACCGCGACGCCGTAACTAAACGACAGCCGGACGTCCTGATACCAGGCCTATGGCAGGTCGAGATCAAGGTGATCCGCCCGTTTGGGGACAACGGCAGGGAAGCAGAGAACTGGTCACAGAATCTGCTCCACCCCTACAGAGGCAATACCAGCTCACTCGGCGACTCACTCAAACTTCTGCAGTCAGAACGCGCCGAACCCCGAGCCATCCTTGTATTCGGCTATGAGCATGATCCGGCTCAAATTCCACTCGAACCCTGCGTTTGCGGGTTCGAGACTCTCGCGACATCCGTGATGAGGATCCGCCTTTCAGAAAGGGAAGAGCACACCCGCAAGCCGCTAATCCATCCTGTACATCAAGTCCTCAAGGTTTTCGGCTGGCAGGTACTGTCCATGGACGGTGGCTAAGGCCCTATGGTCGCCCATCTCTGAATTCGGAGTGCGAAATTCGGATTTGCTTCTGGTGTCTTGAGGCGAGGACTCACTTCGGTTGATGTTCTCCAGCAAGGGCGCTCGCTTTGGCAAGGAGCCATGGTTCGGGGTAGAGGGTGGTGCCGTTTTTGATGAGGCGTTTGGCTTCGTCGATTTTGGCCTCGCGGAGGCGGATTAATCCGAGGTAAACGGAGGAGATCCCCTGGTCGTTGTATGCGGGGCTGCGATCGAGGCATTCGCGCAACAAGGGCTCAGCCTCGTTGAATTTCCCTTGTTCGACCAGAATGCCGCCGAGGGTTCCCTTCAAGGTTAAGGTGCCTGGAGCCATCTCAAGCGCCAAGCGCACGGCCTTTTCCGCGCGATCCATTGAGGCCGACGAGGCATGGTAAAGAGTGGCGGAGGCAAATGCGTCGAGGGCTTTTATTTTGTGCTCTTTGTTGACGGGTTCCGAGGCAAAATCGAGACAAGCCTTTTCGGCACTGTCGATGTCCTGGTGTTGAATATGGGCGAAAATCTTGGCCGTGAGTACCTGGTTAAAGGCGCCTGAATTGTGGTCCGGTATGGATGAAAGGACGTCGCTGAAGGTGTCTGCTGCGGCCTGGAATTCGTGGCGAGCAAGCTGGTCATTGGCTTTCTTGATGAGGTGGATTTGTTCGGGGCCGAAGGGGAAAGCGCCTCCAAGCCAGATGGGCTTGCGAACTTTTGCGATTGGATCTACCGCAACGCGCCAGGTGATCCAACCGCTTACAAGACTGAGACTGGAAACAACCACCGCAAGAAAGATTCTTGCAGGCCACATCATTTCGTTTGACCAAAATAATACCCCAACGGCGATGGCGCCCAGCAACAGACATGTGGTGAGGGTGATCAGAAAAATGAACCACTTGAGGCAGTGGGACAGAAGCAGTTCCCAGAGGGGGACAGGTTGGGGCTGATTTTGAACGGGTTTGTTCCATCGAAACAGCAGGTGCCAGAGCTGCAGACCGTCGGTTGGCACCGGTCCGAAGGAGGTTTGTGCAACATGAGGGAAGAGGCTTGAGGCAAGGACGACAACGTTTGCCCAACACAGCAAATTGGGAAAAGAGGCAGTGTCAGGCAGAGGCGAGGCAGGCCTTGCAGCCAGCAACGCGGCTGTCGCCAGGCAGAGGTTTACCATTGGACCAGCTGCAACAATGACGACGTGTTTCCAGCGGCTGATTTTGGAGGAGGGAGCAAAAAGGGTTAGCCCACCAAAGGGAATCAAGTTGAATAGCCACGCGAATCCAAAAAATTTTGCCGAAAAAAGCTGCTTCCCTGAGCCGATGAGGATACGGATTTGGTTGTAACCGAAGAAGCGGGCGAGAGCGGCGTGGCCCAGTTCGTGCGGTAAAATCATGAGCCATTGAAGAAGAAGAACACATGCAATCTGGAATTCCCTGGATTGCAGGAGCGGCGTGGATCGGCGTAGGGCTGCAATCAAGGCAAGGCTCGCGAAAAGCAACGGAATCAAAAAGAGAACGAGGTAGATACGATTGTAAAAGCGGCTGCGACACGCTGGGCAGTATCGTTTCGGTCTGCGGAATGGCAGGCGTTCCTGCTGGAATTCCTGGCTCTCCAAGGCTTCGATGCCGCAGATGTCGCAACGGCCGGGCATGGCGGCAGTATGGGGACGGGAGATGGGAGTTAGAAGCTTGGAGTTGGAGAAAAGGAAATGGGAAGAATGGGAGGAGTGGGAGGGATGGAAAATGTGGATGATGAGTGACAGGAGGAGGCGCTGGAGGAATTTCAGATTTCAGGGATTTCAAATTTCAAAGGAGGGCTGAGATAAGCCTCTGAGCTACGTCCCAGCCCCGCGGTCGGCCATCCCTGGAACTATTGCCTCTGCCGGTTTTCTGCAGACCAAGCACATTTCGGCAGTAAGTGCTAAAGTCTCGCTCGTTGTCGGAGGGATATGCATCAGGCCGCTTGAGCGCGGGACGAATGACGTTGAGGAGGTCGCGGTAGGTCCAGTTGTGCCTGGTTACCAGGGGCCAGAGGGAGATGATAAGGGTATCCGCGTCGGGATAGAGCCAGAGCGGGTCGGCTCCGTCCGCCATCGCGCTTCCGAGAGTGGGCCATTTGGGGGAATTCTTGAAGCGTTCTGCGGCTTCGGCGAAAAGTTGATGCCATGCAGAGCGGGATTTTTCGCTGAGCTCGGTGAAATGGCGTTGGGCGTTGCCGAGGCGGGCAAGTTCGCGTTTTTCAGCGTCGGGATCGAAACAAACGGGCGCCAGGTGCCAGTGGCGGTGGGTGCGGAGGTGGATGTCGGCATCGAGCCAGGAGCACCAGCGGCGAAGAAGATTGGAGTGATGGAGTAGTGGAGTGATGGATTGATGGGATGCGGAATCGGAATGAGCTGGCCCTTGGTTCAGCTCGATGGAGAGGGGGAGGTAGGCGCGGCGGAGGGAATTGAGGGGCGATTTGTCGGCCTCGCAGAAGCGATGGAAGCAGGAAGCCAAGTACGGAAGTTGAGCCGCCGCCGCTCCGGTATGGCGAGGCAAAGAGTTGAGAGTGGATCCTCCTTCGGCAGAAGCGCTACGGAGGACGGGGGGTTGAGGGTGCGCGAGGATGGTTGGGAAGATTTGCTGGAGCTGGCGCCAGGCTTCGCCGTTCTGGAGCGAGCGGTCGCTGGCACGTTTCTTCTCGGCATATTCGGCTTCGGCATCGAGAACGAGACCGCCGAGCCAGAGCCGGATCATGAAGGCGGCCAGGTGGAAGGGGTCCTTGTCGCGTTCGTACAGGGCCAGGGCGGCGTCGAAAGAGGCGACAAGAGGCAAACTGTCGCAGTTGATAGTTGGTCCTCCTTCGCCAGAAGCGCTACGGAGGACGGGTGGTTGACCCGCCTTCGCCGAGGCTTCGTCGGGCGGGGAGTTGAGAGCGGGTCCCGGATCGTCAGTTTTCATGCGGGGATTGTGAGGGAGTCGGTTGGACATCCGCTGTCCAAGGAACATTTTTTTTGCGCCTGCGCGAAGGTCGCAGAGGAAATGAAGAATGGGGAGGTAGCCGCGAAATATGCGAAAAACGCGGAAAGGGGCGACGGAGGAAAAGCTGGAGGGGGAAAAGCTGAAACGCTGAAACGATGAAATACTGCCGTTACCTCGGCGGCGGCGGCGTTCATCCCTCGCCGCTCTTGCGCCAGGCGCCAGGCGTGACACCGGTTTCGCGCGCGAAGGCTCGTGAAAACGAGAACTCGGATTCGTATCCCACCGCCGCCGCTACTTGCGCCAGCGTTTCGGATGATTCCCGCAACCGTTGGCCGGCCAACAGCATTCTCCAGCGGGTCAGATAACTCATGGGTGGCAGGCCGACGGTGCTCGTGAATCTTTCCGCAAACGCCGAGCGTGACAGGCAAGCTTCCCTGGCCAGTTCTTCGGCGGTCCACGCTCGCGCGGGTCGCACGTGCAGGGCACTTAACGCGCGCGACAGGGAGGGGTCGCGCAGTGCGGCAAGCCAGCCTGTGGCGTCACCATGAAGCGAGTCGATGTAACCCTGCACGGCTTCGACGAAGAGCATCTCGGAGAGGCGCGCTAAAATTTCCTGCGAGCCGGGGCGGCGCACGGTGTGTTCGCGGGCGGCGTAGCGGAAGGAAGCGTCTGCCCAGTCGGCGCACGGCCGTCCGCGCAGGTCAGCCACGAGCAAGGGCGGCAACGCGGCGAGCAGAGGGTTGTCCCGCATCGCGGTGGCGAGAAAGCCGCAGACGAAATGGCTCTTCACCTGCCGGCCCGTTCCGAAATCCGAGCGCGCCAGCAGATCCTCCTGCGCCTTGCGAATCAACGGCCGCGCGTCCATGGGCGGTATCGCCACATCGCTGCCGACCAGGTGCAGGTCATTGCGGCTGATCAGAATGATGCTCCCCGGCCCCGCCGTGCGTGCCGGTTCACTTCCCACGCGCACCTGCACGCGACCATCCAGCACATAATGGAACGCGACCAGGGCGCCGTCGGCCTTGAAGCCAGGTCCGCAATCCTGCGGCACGACCTGCGTCCGCACACACCACGGCGCGCGCCAGTAGGACTCGAGAAACAGCCCGCCGGAAAAGCGCACGACGCGCAGGAGGTCAGAAAGCGCGTCCATGATCAAAGAACCTGTGGCGGCGTTTGGGCCAAAACATCCGGCGTCCCGGCCATAGCACCAATTCCGCACTGCGGGTAGAGTGTCGCGTGTGCCGGACGTCTCGGCCGCAAGTAAAAACCCGAATCATGAGAAGAGACTAATATGTTGAATAGCACCACGATTGACAAGTTCAAGGCCGGCCTGCGCGGTGAACTCATCCAGCGCAGCGACCCGGGTTACGAGGAAGCGCGCAGGCTCTACAACGCCATGATCGACAAGCGGCCGCTCCTGATTGCTCGCTGCGCGGATGTCGCCGATGTCATCTCGGCCGTGGGCTTTGCGCGGGAGAACGATCTGCTTACGGCGGTGCGGGGCGGCGGCCACAACGGGCCCGGACTCGGGAGCTGCAACGACGGGCTGGTGATTGATCTCTCCCGGATGAAGGGAGTGCGCATCGATGCCCGGAACCGCACCGTGCGGGCGGAACCTGGTTGCACGCAGGGCGACGTGGATCACGCAACGCATGCCTTTGGATTGGCCGTGCCCGCAGGGGTCGTCTCGACCACAGGCATCGCGGGCCTCACGCTCGGCGGCGGCCACGGCTATCTCTCGCGAAAATTCGGTCTGACGATTGACAACCTGTTGGAGGCGGATGTCATATTGGCCGATGGGAGGCCCGTGGTCGCCAGTGCGACGGAGCATGAGGATTTGTTTTGGGCCTTGCGCGGCGGAGGCGGGAATTTCGGCGTGGTGACGAGCTTCCTCTACCGGGCGCATCCGGTGAGCACAGTCTATGGGGGCCCAATGTTCTGGGAACTGAAAGACGCGGCGGCGGTGATGAAGTGGTACCGGCAGTTTCTGGCGCAGGCGCCCCCGGACCTGAGTCCGTTCGTGCATCTAGGGACTGTGCCCTCGGCGGAGCCGTTCCCGAAAGCTATTTGGGGCAAAAAGACTTGTGGCCTGGTGGTCTGCTACACAGGGCCGCTGGACAAGGCGGAAGAGGTGGTCAGGCCTATCCGCCAGGAGCTGCCCCCGCCCATCCTCGACTGGATGGGGCCCATGCCGTTCCCGGTCCTGCAAAGCCTGTTCGACCCACTGCTGCCCAGGGGCATGCAGTGGTATTGGAAAGGCGACTTCGTCAGTGAGTTGCCCGACCGGGCGATCGAGCTACATGTTGAGCACATCGGCAAGGCGCCGTCGGAGCTTTCGATTGCGCACATCTACCCTATAGACGGCGCGGTCCACAAGTCAGGGCGACACGAGACCGCGTGGAACTGCAGGGATGCGACCTGGTCCATGGTCATCTGTGGAATCGATCCCAACCCGGCGAACGCGCAGCGGCTCAAGACCTGGGCCCAGGAATACTGGGATGCCATCCATCCGCATAATCTAAAGGGCGCCTATCTCAATTTCATCATGGAAGAAGGCGAGGATCGCATTCGGGCCACTTATGGGGACAACTACGACCGCCTTGCCGCCATCAAGAAGAAGTACGATCCGACCAACTTTTTCCGCGTGAACCAGAACATCAAGCCGGCCTGAGACGGGGCATGCCTGTCCAGGATTGCGGCTTACTAAAAATGTCAGAAAAAAATATGAAAACTATGACCACAGCGATAATTCAGTACCCACTCCCGCCGGGGGCACCGATAGATGCAGTGAAGAGCGGCTTCCTCGAAGTTGCGCCCTTTTTCCAGCGTCCGCCCGGGCTACTCCGAAAGTATTTTCTCCTCTCGGACAACGGCGCGACAGGCGGCGGGGTGTATCTTTGGAACTCACGGCAGACGGCGCAGGATTTTTGCGAGGCGACCATCCGCCCGATGATCAAAGAGAGATTCCACGTCGAACCGTCGATCACCTATTTCGAGACGCCCGTCATCGTCGACAACGTTTCCTCTGAGATTCTATTTAAGCCGACTTCAAACAAGTCAACCTCAGATTGGAGGCGAGGGTCGGTTTTCGCCTCAAAGGATGACGGGAACCACTAATGGACACGAATTAACACCAATGAAAAGAGGGCGCGGCGTCGTGATCAGACCCACGCCACGCCGGGATATTTCTTTTGTAGCGTGGGTTTAAGCTTGGGGTAGGTGTTCGATTTGAAGGAGAGCCAGTTTGTGGTCGGTTCCAGACGTTTGCCGTCGGGCGCGCAGAGCCAAAGCTTCACGGACAGCCGGCCTTCACAGATGAGCGGGTGGGCTTTTAGACCGAAACATTCGTGCAGTTTGATCTGCAGCTCGGGCAAAATGGGCTGGCCATCCTCGTCGTGGCCCGTTTCAGAGTACTGCAATTTCAGTTTGCGTCCATCGTGCCAGGGGATGGATGTGGGAGCCATTTCGTTGAGCCAGGGCACGCGCTCGTTGCCGAGCCGATCGAGAAAAGGCTCCCGCAAATGCGAAGCTTGCGCCTCCTTGGCGAGAGACAATCCCTCGAATGCTCGCGCCAGGCGGTCGGTTATGCCGGCCTCGTCGAAAACCGGAAGTTCCAGCTCCGGCATGACGGCGGCGACCAGATTGACGCGGCCAACGAGTTGCTTGAGTTCGTGATTGAAGAGCGGCAATTCGAAATAGCCTTTGCGATGCGCTTCCGCGAGGCAACGGCCCGAGGCTTTCGGGTCCAGCTCGCGCTGGTGCTCGTGATGAATCACCAGGTCGCGAAGCCGCACCAGCTTGACAGCGGCGACACGTTTGTGGGTCCGATCATACAAGTGCTCCACCTTCGCCGTGATCTGCTCGGGAAATGTTTCCTCGATCCACTCGCGTTTGGCGGCGGTAGCCAAGCCAAGCAGAGTCAGATTTTCGGAACTGCGGCCGGTGACTTCGCGAATGCTCGCCGCGACAAACAGCGGCGCGTTCTGCACGACACTTTCCCGCATCAGGGTCCCATGACGTCCCTCGGTCAAATCGCACTCGAGCGTGCCCAGGTCGCGCCGCACGCATAACTGGTCGATGAAACCGGTCATGATGCAGCGAGGCAACGGGTCGGGGGCGAGGGGAGAGGGGGGAGGGATGAGGTGCGAGGGACGAGGGACGAGGGGCGAGGAGGACGAAGAGGCGGACGAAGATTCAGGCGTGGCTGAGGAGGGAATTGGGCCCCCGTCCTCTGCGCCTTTCTTGCCGTCATCACTTTTGAGCAGCCAATCGGCCGTTTGGAGGATTTGGTCGAAAGTCTGCTCGACCTGGCGCGCGGTCTGGGCATGAAGACCATAACGGCGGCAGGTCTCGACGCCGAAATTGTTTTTCTTCGCGAATTGATACGCCCGCATGAGCGTATAAAAATCCGATTCCTGGCTGGCCTCGAACAGTTCGCGGGCCTCTTTGATATGCAGGTCATCGCGGCCGAGGCGCATCAACAAGTCGCGCCCGCTGACCAGCGCCGCGCAAAGCGCCGCTGCGGGGACGCAGTTGAATCTGGCCGCCTCGACCAACATTCGCGAGTAGCGGGGGTGCATCGGCAACCTGAGCATCTGACGGCCGATAGGGGTGAGGTCCGAGGGGCGAGGGGCGAGGGGCCGGGGGAGGGACGAGGTGTGAGGGGCGAGGGGAGAGGGACGAAGTGTGAGGGGCGAGGGGGGAGGGGAGAGGGAAGAGGTAAGGGCGCCTAGGGTGAACAAGAGTTGCTCGGCCCTCTCGACGGCCTGCGGGTCGGGCTTGTCCAGCCAATCGAACTCCGCGGCACGTTTGATCCCGAGCGAGTGCAGCAGCAGAACCACTTCCGCCAAATCGCTCCGCTGGATTTCTGGCGTGTTCTTCTCCGGCCGATCCAATTGGCCGCTCTCGGTCCATAGCCGATGGCACGTGCCCGGCGCGGTCCGACCGGCGCGGCCCTTCCGCTGCTCGGCTGACGCTCGGCTGATGGGTTCAATGAACAGCGTACTGATGCCACGCTCGGGTTCGTAGCGCGCGATTCGAGCCAGACCGCTATCCACGACATGCCGAATACCATCGATGGTCACAGACGTTTCCGCGACGTTCGTGGCGACGATCACTTTGCGGAGAGGATTTGGTGCGAACGCGAGGTCTTGCTGGTCCGCGGGCAGGTCGCCGTGGAGCGAAAGCAGGGCCAGCCGCTCGTTGCTTCGCATAGCGCGCAGGGCGCCGATCGTAGAGTTTATCTCCGTCATCCCGGGCATGAACACCAGGATGTCACCAGGTGCGCCAGAATTGATGATTTCTTCGACGGCGTCCGCCGCTTGCTCCGTGGCTGGCCGCTCATCCGGGTCGCTCAGGTACCTGACCTCGACTGGAAACATTTGGCCTTCGGAGATGAGGATCGGGCAAGGGAAAAGGGGAGAGGGGAGAGGGGAGAGGGCGGAGGTGCGAGGTGCGAGGTGCGAGGTGCGAGGGAAGTGAACTTTAGATGCAGACTCGATTCTCGATTCTCGATTCTCGAATGCCAAGTACTCCGCGACGGGCTCGGCTTCGAGAGTTGCCGACATGACGGCCATCTTTAGATCGGCCCGTTGTGTTTGCTGTAAATTCTTGACCAAAGCCAGACCGACATCGCTGAGCAAGTTGCGCTCATGAAACTCGTCGAAGAGGATGGCGCCAACGTCCGTGAGCGATCGATCCTGCTGCAGCCAGCGCAACAAAATTCCTTCGGTCACGTAACTGATTCGCGTGCCCAGGCTCGTTCGATCCTCGAACCGGATTTGGTAACCGACTTCCGCGCCGAGCGGAGCCGCTCGTTCCCAGGCGACTCGCGCAGCCACCGTCCGCGCCGCCACGCGACGCGGTTGCAGGACGATAATCTTCTTTTTCCCGACCAGCCCGGCATCCAGCAACATCTGCGGCACCTGGGTCGTCTTGCCCGAGCCCGTCGGGGCGACCAGGACCAGGCGATTGCCCGAACGCAGCGCCTCGATAATCTCCGAATGGAGTTCCCAGATCGGGAGGGATTTTGTGTTCACAACGAAGCTCGACCGCAACCCAGTTCGCCCAGCCCGGAGACTTCATGCTTTGTAGCCGCCGACTTCAGTCGGCGCACTCTCTCCGAAGTCCAGATCAGCGCCAACTGAGGTCGGCGGCTACTCTCTGCTGGCGAATCTTGCGAGAAGTGAAAAATCCGGCCCACGGCGTGGACCCTTTCAGGATCAAAAACGACGCAGCGCCAAAGCAAGGATCGTGATGACCAGCATCAAGCCGGCGGGCATGAACTTCTTGGTTTTCACCAGTCGCATTGAAAAAACCACTAGCAGCGCCACCAGGAGAATATCTGCGACGTAGGAGTGAAATATGATGTTCGCGGCGCAAAGACTGAGGGCGGCGGCAAACGCAACTGACATGATCAACGACACCCGGCTCTTGCCTTTGAGAAACCCGATCAGGCCGCCAATCACCAGGAGAATAATGTAAATCCAAAGTACTTTATTCGGGTTCATAAACTTCGATCAGCGCAATCTAGCGGCAACGGAGCACAATGAACACAACGAAATAGTTGAAACGATGAAAAGTTGAACCGTGCAATCAAAATGTCGAAGTGTGTTCGTGTTTTCGACGGTTCAACAACTCGGCAATTTAACGCTTCAACGCTTTACCCAATCACGTGCCCACCACTTCGATGCTGACTATCTCACCGGGGTCACATTCAGCGAGAACCTCGATTGGCCGGCAGCAGACCTCGCAATCGGTCGTAAGCCGCTGGCTGGCGATGCTCGTGTCGATGACGAGTTCGAAAGTCTGTCCGCAGAACGGACATTGAATCGAGGCCGAGCATTCCATGCTGTTTAGAACTTGTCTTGAAATTGTAGGAGCCGACGTGAGGAGGCTCTGATTTAATTCCGCACACCGCACTCCGCATTCGAATCGAGCCTCCTCACGTCGGCTCCTACAAGGGAACGGATTTTCCGAACACGTTCGGAAACACCCCATGATCCCCGCTTAGGTGGTAGCAGCCTGCACGAGCTCCAAGACCTTCTCCAGCGCTTGCCCAACCTTCACCCCCACTAGAGCACCTGCCCGCGGTTTGATCTCGACTTCACCTTTGGCCAGAGATTTTTCGCCGATGCCAATACGGATTGGAAAACCGACCAGTTCGGAGTCTTTGAATTTCACGCCAGGGCGGTCGTTGCGGTCATCCAGTATGACGTCAATACCTTTTGCTGACAGCTCGGAGTAAAGGCGTTCCGCGAGCTTCATGACCTCGCTTTCCGGCGCGACATTCAGCGGGGTAATGCAGACTGTGTACGGCGCGACGCTGATTGGCCAAATGATGCCCTGTTCGTCGTGGCACTGCTCGATGATGGCTTGCAGCGTGCGGGTCACGCCAATCCCGTAACAACCCATGATTGCGGGTTGTTGCTTTCCTGATTCATCAAGGAAGAGCGCTTTCAAGGCTTCGCTGTACTTGGTGCCCAGCTTGAATACATGACCGACTTCAATCGCGCGTTGCAGTTTGAGCGGCTGTCCGCACTTTAGGCAGAGCTCGCCCGGCTGCACGACTCGCAGGTCAGCCCATTGGGCGACCTGGATATCGCGGCCGATCGCGACGTTGCGGAGATGGAAGCCGTCCTCGTTCGCGCCCGTGGTCATCCCACTGGCATCGCGGAGTCGTTCGTCAGCCAGAATCTGAAATTTGGTCACCCCGACAGCGCCGAGGCTGCCGGGATGCGCGCCCAGGCTGGCGAAGATTTCATCCGGTTCGCCGGGCCGAAAGGTCCCAGTGCCGAGCGCGCCGGCCAGTTTGGCTTCATTCAACTGATCGTCGCCGCGAAGCAGAATCAACACCGGTTTGCTCTCGACGGTGTAAACGAGCGTTTTGATCTGCCGTTCGGCCGGGACATTATGGGGCGGCTTCGACAATGCCTCGATCGTCAAAACACCAGGCGTCGGAAATTTTTCCAGTGCGGAATCCGGACTTTGGACCTTGGGCTTGGAACTTTGTACTCCGGAAGTTGCTTTATCAATGTTCGCCGCGTATCCACAGCCTTCGCAGAATGCGACCTCGTTTTCTCCCGTTTCTGCAGGCACCATGAACTCGTGCGAGAACTTGCCACCCATGACTCCCGTATCAGCCTCGACCGCAAGAGTCTTGAGGCCGCACCGCTGGAAAATGCGCGAGTAGGCGTCGTACATCTTGCGATAGCTTTCCTGCGCCGCCTCGTCGGTGGCGTCAAAGCTGTAAGCGTCTTTCATGATGAATTCCTTGGCACGCATCAGGCCGAACCGCGGCCGGATTTCGTCGCGGAACTTGGTTTGAATCTGGTAAAAGTTTTTCGGCATCTGCCGATAGGAATTGATTTCGTCGGCCACAAGGGTGGTGATGACCTCCTCGTGCGTTGGGCCAAGCACCCATTCCTTCTTGGCGCGGTCACGGACTTTGAACAGCACGTCTCGGGCGGTTTCGTAGCGGCCGCTTTGCTGCCAGATGTCCGGCGGCTGCAGGGCGGGCATGAGCAGCTCGAGCGCGCCAGCGCGGTTCATTTCCTCGCGAACGATCTGCTCGACTTTCCGCAGAGCACGCAATCCAAGCGGCAGAAACGTGTAAAGCCCGCCGGTGAGTTTGCGGATCAGGCCGGCGCGCAGCAGCAGCTTGTGCGAGGCGATCTCGGCCTCGGCAGGCGTCTCTTTTAATGTGGGAATCAGGGTTTGGGTCCAACGCATAGGGAAGTGAGAGGGGAGAGGTGGGAGGGGTGAGGTCTGAGGTGCGAGGTGAGAGGGGCGAGGTGCGAGCGGCGGCACTTACTGGCGTGCGCGTTTTCGAGACGTTACTACAATCGACACGAGCTCGTCTGCTTCAACGAGCAGTCGGGTGAGTTCAGGATGCTCGCGCGTAGCCAATTCTTTGAGGCATTCGAGCCAGAAGAGGGATTCGTCGGCCTCTTCCTCGACTGTACCGATTTTGTTAATGAAATCAGCCTTCGATTTGGCGCGTTGTGAGGCGCGGTAATTTGCGGCAGTCGAAGAGGCGGCCTTGATGAGTTGGTATTTAATGACTGTGAATTCCTCGCCGCGGGGAAGCTTGCGCGCGTAGCGGATAACATCCAGGGCAAACCTTTTTGTGCGTTGTTTGAGGTCTTGCATAACAAGGCCGAGAGTGTGAGGAGCCGGGTGCGAACTGTCGAACCGATTCTGAGAAGCTGCCTCGGAGAGTAACTTTGCCTACGGTAGGGCCGCCCGCCTCGCACTTCGCACTTCTTACCTCGTCCTTCCCATCTCGCCCCTCTTACCTCACTTAACGGTGTTCACCAGCGGCGCCATGCCCTGGATTCGCACTTCCAGGCGATCTCCGGACTCGATGGGCCCCACACCACTAGGGGTCCCGGTTAGAATGATGTCGCCCGGCAGCAGCGTCATGTTGGTGGAGATGAAACTGACGAGTTGGTAGCAGTTGTAAATGAGCTGGCTGGTGTTGGAATTCTGACGCAACTGGCCATTCTGGAATAGTTGAATCGTCAAATCATGCGGATCGATTTTCGTTTCGACGTAGGGCCCCAGCGGCGTGAAAGTATCGAATGACTTCGAGCGCGTCCATTGGCTCTCGCCATTTTGAATCGTGCGATCGCTGATGTCCTGGGCGGAGGTGTAGCCGAAAATGTAACGGCCCGCAGCGGCTGGCGTGACATTGCGAATGCGGCGGCCGATGACTATTCCCAGTTCCGCCTCAAAATCCGTCCGGTGGTTTGGGAAGGGCACTTCAATCTTGGCGCCATCCGGGATGAGCGAAGTCGTGGCTTTGATCCAAAAGAGCGGTTGCTTGGGCACGGGCTTGCCGCTTTCTCGCGCATGATCGGCGTAATTCAGACCGACCGCAATAATCTTCGAAGGGGTCACCGGCGTGAGCGTCCGCACGCCTTTGAGCTTCATCGGTTTCTTATCAAATGAAGGCGAGCCGAAGACATCGCCGTGCAAGGGATAGATCTCGCCGTCCACGACTTTTGCGTAAAAAATCAAATCGCCCTTCTGAAATCGGCCAATTGCTGCCATAAAGCAGACCGTATGTAACAAATTCTGGCGCGCAGCCGCAACACCAAACTGTTCGGGAACAGCAGTTCTCATTCTAATTGGAGGAGGCGAGGTAAGGGCGTGTTGCCCAAACGCGAAATCCGGAGAAAAGAGCGTGTCCCGGTCTCGCAGTTGTTCCGAAATGCGAGAGAAACAGCCAGTTCGGTCGTTGCTGCGGCCGGGGACGGCCGCGCTCCGGCGTTTGGGCAACACGCGCGTAACGAGTCTCTGCTCTCAGGGTTTCCGGACTGAGTTTTCAGACTCGTTACCTCGCCTCCTACAGGGGATGGTCAAAGTGAGAATTGCTGGCTCGTGAATTTGACTTCATCGCGCCAGCGATCAATTCTCCGGTCATGAACCTAGGAAATGCTTTTGCCCAGGGCTTGGCTGAGAGCAGCTCGACTGCAGCCCACCTGTTGCTTTTAGGTCTCGCTCTCGCGTTGCTCGGTGTCATTGGATCGGCCTCCGGAGCCGAGAGCGCCGCTGCCAAACATCCGGGCGCCGCCGCCAAGGGATTGCTCCTGGTCGCCAACAAAGGCGACCAAACTCTCGGTATCATCGACCCGGAGGCGGGACGCCAGATTGCCACAGTGGCTGAAGATGGCGTGACCGGCCACGAGGTGGCTGCGTCGCTGGACGGCAAGCGCGCGTTCGTGCCGATTTATGGCAATTCCGGCGTGGGCCAGCCGGGCACCGATGGTCGGCTCGTCCGAGTAATCGATTTGGCAAAGCGTGAGGTCGTAGGCACAGTCGATTTGGGCCAGGGCATGCGTCCACATTGCGCCGTCATCGGTCCGCGGAATGGGCTGTTGTACGTGACGACCGAACTCGACAACTCGATAACGGTAATCGATCCCAACAGCTTGAAAGTTGTGGCGACGATTCCGACGGGGCAGCCCGAGTCGCACATGCTGGCCATCACGCGCGATGGCCGGCGGGGTTACACGTCGAATGTCGGTCCTGGCACGGTTTCGGTGCTTGATCTTGAACAGAAGAAAGTGCTGGCTGTGATCCCGGTTTGCCGCACCGGTCAACGTATAGCTCTATCGACAGACGATCGCTGGGTATTTACCGCCGACCAGGCCAAACCGCAATTGGCGGTGATTGATGCGCGTAGCAACAAAGTCGCGAACTGGATTGAGTTGCCGGGCACCGGCTACGGAACGGCTCCGACACCGGATGGCCGCTGGTTGCTGGTAGCGCTGAGCCACAAGAACCAGGTGGGAGTCGTGGACCTCGGCGAAATGAAATTCGCGCGGACAATCGAAGTGCCACGAGCGCCTCAGGAGATTTTGGTGAGACCTGATGGCCAGCTGGCCTATGCCTCCTGCGACACCAGCAAACAAATCGCGGTGCTGGATTTGAAGAACTGGAAGGTGGAGAAGCTGATCGATGCCGGCCGAGGAGCTGACGGTTTGGCGTGGGCGGTCGCGAACTGAAGCCACATCGGAGAGATGATGGACGACCAGTCGTTCGTGGTTCAGCAATCCGGCCCCAGCCGCCTGGAGGATCTCTACTCTGGATGAAACAACTGCTGCTCTGGCCTGACCCGCGGCCGCTGGTCGAGCGGTTGGGCTCGGAATTTTTCGCCCAGGCTCCGGAGCGTCCGGGCGTTTACCTGATGCGTGACTCCGCCGACCGTGTGCTTTACGTAGGCAAAGCCAAAAACCTGCGAAAGCGGCTGGGGAGTTATCGCGTGGCCAATCCCGACCGGATGCGGCGGCGACACCTCAGGTTGCTGCGCGCTGTCGCGCGGATCGAGCTTCAGGAGTGTCCGGATGAGTCAGCCGCTCTGGCGACGGAAGCGCTGCTCCTGCGGCGGTTGCGCCCGAGCTTCAACCGTGCGGGCACCTGGCCGGGCCCGCAGCGGTTTGTCGCCTGCCGCATCAGCGAGGCGGGACTGGAGTTGGCGGTTCTGTCGTCGGCTGAACCGGGCTGGTATGTTTCGCCGCCGCTCGGTGCAGGTGCGCTCCCTTTTCGAGCTGCAATCGCGCGTCTCTTCTGGTGCGCGCTCTGGCCGGGGCGGGGATATGTCGGGATGCCGGAAGGATGGTTTGCCGGACGGCTTGGAGAGACGCTGACACTAAAGTACGACGCGGCCGAGGCAGCCACGATGGCGGATGTTGCCAGGTTGTTGGGAGGCGCCGTGAATGGCGAATCGGAAGCACTGATTGGGTGGATCCGCGAGCGAACCGCAAAACAACAGCATCCTTTTGAAGTGGCAATGATCGAGCTGGATTTGGAAGCCTTAGGCGTGCTTGAAAGGGTTGACCTTACTCATTCTTGACTAAACGTCCTTCGCCGAGCACAGATCACCCATCATGTCCATAGCCGACGTTCGACGAGAATACAACCTCGCCGGTTTGCGGCGGAGGGATCTGGCAGCGGAACCGATTGCCCAGTTCAAGAGCTGGTTCGACCAGGCGACAGGCGCACGCGCCAGCGGCCGGCTGTTCAAACTGCTGACAGGCATTTACAAGGCGCTTCTGGCCTGTTTTGGCGAGGGCTCCGGGGACGTGACCGCGATGTTTCTGGCGACCGCTGACAACCACGGCCGGCCATCAGCCCGGGCGGTGCTGCTCAAAGGGGTGGACGAACGCGGCTTCATTTTTTTCACCAACTACGACAGCCGCAAAGGACACGAGCTGGCGGAGAACCCCCACGCGGCGTTGGTGTTTTACTGGGCGGAGCTCGAACGCCAGGTTTGCATCGCGGGCGACGTGAGCAAACTTTCGGAAGTGGAATCGGAAGCTTATTTCCGCTCGCGGCCGCGCGGCAGCCGGTTGGCAGCGTGGGCCTCGAGACAGAGCGACGTGATTCGCGACCGGATCGAACTGGAAGAGGAATGGAAGAATCTGGAAATTCGCTACGCCGGCCAGGAAGTGCCACGGCCACCGTACTGGGGCGGCTATGTGCTGAGGCCGACGCGAGTCGAATTCTGGCAAGGCCGGCCCAACCGGCTTCATGACCGGTTCCGTTATACGCGCCAGCCCGACGGACACTGGTTGATCGAGCGGCTGGCGCCGTAATTTGTGCTGGGCACAGGGCAAGCCCGGAAATTCTTGGGTGTAGATGGGTGCAGCTTGGGGCGGATGGTTGCAGATAGCAGTTAGTGAAGGCGTGGACGCAACGCCCGAGCACTGGGCCTCCTCTCCTTCCTCGTCCCTGGGTCAGATCTCCGGCTGCCTGGACGATTTCCGGCGCAACGGCGCAAGCACGCAGCCAGTCGAGCAGACATGCTGAAAGCACACTGTTGACGCTCCTGCCCCCGATTGATAGCCTCTCGAGGGTCGGTGTGGCAGTCGAAGTGCCCTCACGCGGCGCGTGGATTTGCTGACTGTATATAAAAAACCAGGCTGACCCAACATCAGAGAGCCGCAAGAAATCGAAAGGAACGCTATGCCCGACATGAACTGCCCCAAGTGCAACTCCGAAACTACCCAGAAGCTAAGTGCGATTGTGGACAGTGGCACAAGCCACTCACAGTCGGTGAGTGTCGGCAGTTACGGGGGCACAGTTGGTGGCGCCGCCCAGTTCGGAACCACCAGCAGCTCGACGAGCACCACCACGCAGTCGGTTCTTGCCAAAAAGCTCGCCGCTCCCAGAAAAAAGGCGACCGTCCTGCTTTTGATCGGGTTTGCAATCCTTGCACTCATTGTCTGGGGAATGTTCGGCAAGTTCCTGGGCATCGTACCGGCAGCGGCGATAGGTTATTTTGCCTGGTTGAAATACGTGAAGAACTGTGCTTACAATGCTACTGAATTTCCCAAACTGCTGGATACCTGGAATCGTTCGTTCTACTGTCATCGCTGCGAGAATGTCTTCCAACTGTAATCTCGCCCGAAGCCCTTCGCACCTTCTTTTGCCCCCGCTTCTCATACTGCGAAACGGAAAAGAAAATTTGCCGCAAAAGAAACTTCTTACCTGTGGACCGCGCGCTTGATAGGGCTTAGGCCACAACATCGCCATCAGTGTGTCTTCCTCGGCTTATTTGTCAGGCACGATATGCCGGAAAATGTGCTACCGACGCGCTGCTGCGCAGCGAAAAAAGTGCTTGCATTCTGGCGCAACAGGCGGAAGTTGACGGTACGGGTGAGCGAGTGCTCGGGAGACGAACTGGGCGGCCTTGCCGGCAGCGACGTCATCCCCTCGCGATGACTTGGCGGACAGTGAGCGACCATGAAAAGGACCTGGTCAGTGGTTGTGGTTTTTGAGGACGCGACGACTCGCGGGCAGGCAGTGGAAGTCTGTGACCATCTGGTCGAACGCTTCTGGACCGACTGCGACCTGGCTGTGAGCTGGTTGTCGTGCGAGATGTTGGGTGAGCCGGCGCTGGCCCGGGACGCGCTCCAGAAAGCGGCCGAAGCGGATTTGTTGATCTTTGCGGTTGGCTCCCAGGAGGAAGTGCCGTTACCTGTGCGGGAGTGGATCGAAACATGGCTTTCTTTGCGTGGTGAGCGAGAAGGCGCGTTGATGGATTTGTTCGGCAAGGAAACGGAGGCTGAAGAGGCGCCCGCCGCACGTCATGGATATTTGCGGCGCGTGGCTCACCGCGGAGGAATGGATTACCTGTCTCGGGAGCCACAGATGCTGTCACTCTCCTTCTCTGACTCGCTCGACTGGTACTCCGCGCGGGCTGAGCGCGTTTCGAGCGTGCTGGACGAGATCCTGCACACCCGAGGCGCTCCGCCGCAAATGGTGATTGGGAGCTGCCCGCGCGTTACCGACTGATCGCAGGACTTATTCCACTGCGGCGGCTTCCTGTTGTTGCTCGCTGATCACCGGCGCGATTGCCTGCAGCTTATCGTTCTCAGCCAATTCGATGAGTTTGACCCCCTGAGTATTGCGACCCGCCTCGCGGATGTCCCGGACGAACGTCCGCACCATCTGGCCCATCGTGGTGATCATCATAATTTCATCAGCATCACGGACGGTGAGGGCGCCAACAACTCCGCCAGTTTTCTCGGTCACTTTCATGGTGATCCGGCCTTTGCCGCCGCGGGATTGTTTGCGCGTGCCGCTCTCGGATTGAACGAGGTATTCTTCGAAGCTGGTGCGCTTGCCGATGCCATTTTCGCCAGCGACAAGGAGCGTGGCGTCGGGAACCACGACAGCGAGGGCGACGACGCCATCCGTAGGCTCTAGGGTAATGCCCTTTACGCCGCCAGCGGCGCGGCCCATCGAGCGGACATCGGATTCACTGAAGCGAATGCTCATCCCCTCGCGCGTGATGAGCACAACGTCGTCTCCGGGGTCTTTGACATCGTCGTTTTCGATGATGCTGCCACGAGTGAGCTTGACACCAATGAGGCGGTCGCCCGAATCAATGGTGATGGCGATGATGCCGCCTTTGCGGACGTTGGCGAATTCGCTGAGAGAAGTTTTTTTGACCGTGCCGCGCTGCGTGGCAAAGAACAGTTCTCCGGGCTGTCTCCAGGTGACATCCTCTTTGTTGTCCGTTTTGGACGCGATGCGGATCAGCGCGGCAATGGTCTCGCCGTGCTTGAGTTCGAGCAAGTTGGCGATGCTGCGGCCCTTGGAGGCGCGGCCCATGTCCGGGATTTCGTGGACGCGTTCGACATAAACGCGGCCGGTGTTCGTAAAGAACATGAGGAAATCGTGCGTGCTGGCCGTGAACAGGTGTTCGATGAAGTCAGTGTCCTGTTCGGTGGCGCCTTCGCGCGTGACCATGCCGATGACGCCTTTGCCCCCGCGGCGCTGGGCGCGATAAGAGCTGATGTTTGTCCGTTTGAGCAGTCCGGAGTGGGTCAGCGTGATGATGACACCCTCGTTGGCGATCAAATCTTCGATGGCAATCTCCCCCTCGTCCGGGACCAGCTCGGTCAGGCGGGGCGTTGCGTACTTTTCCCTGATAGCGCGAAGCTCGCTTTTGATAATCGCCAGCACGCGGGGTTCCTTCGCTAGAATGTCGAGGAGATCTTTGATGCGCGCCAACAGGTCTCGATACTCGGCCTTGACCTTGTCGATTTCCAGGCCGGTCAATTGATACAACCGGAGTTCCAGAATCGCATTGGCCTGGGCTTCGCTGAAGGAATACCGGCCATTGGTGAGGCGGGCTTCGGCGCGGATGAGGACGCCGAATTTTTCGACCTGGGCCCGGGTGAAATCAAACGCCAGGAGTTTGATTCTGGCCTCTTCTCGCGTTGCGGAGCTCCGGATGATGCGAATGAACTCGTCCAGGTTGGCCAGAGCGATCAGGTACGCGTCCAATTGCTCCGCGCGTTCCTCGGCTTTGCGCAATTCGAACCTGGTCCGGCGGATGACGACATCGCGGCGATGCTCGATATAGCAGGTGATCAGGTCTTTGAGGCCCAGCGTCTTGGGTCGGCCATGATCGATGGCCAGCGCATTGACCGCGAAACTGCTTTCCAGCGCGGTGTGCTTGTAGAGATTGTTGATGACGACCTTGGCGATGGCATCGCGCTTGATTTCGATCACCACGCGGGTGTTCTCGTCTGATTCATCGCGCACCGCGGTGATGTCCGGGATAAGCTTTTCGTTTACCAGCGCGGCGATGCGCTCGACCAGGACAGCACGGTTCACGTTGTAAGGGACTTCAGTAACAACAATTTGCTCACGCCCACCCTTAAGCTGCTCGAGGCCAATCCTGCCACGAACTTTCAGGCTGCCGCGGCCACTGGTGAAATAGTCCTTTATTCCCTCCAAACCGAGCAGCATGCAGCCGGTGGGGAAGTCCGGCCCTTTGACGTGGGCCATGAGCTCCTTGAGATTGATGTCCGGGTTATCGATCTGCGCGCAGATGCCGTCGATGATCTCGCCGAGATTATGCGGCGGCATATTCGTGGCCATGCCGACAGCAATGCCGGTGCCGCCGTTGACCAGCAGATTCGGAAACGCGGCGGGGAAAACCACCGGTTCAGTGAGCCGCTCATCATAATTGGGTACAAAATCAACCGTGTCCTTCTCCATGTCTGCCAGCAAGGAGCCGCCCAGCGCAGTCAGACGTGCTTCGGTATAGCGCATGGCCGCAGGTTCATCTCCCTCCACGGAACCGAAGTTCCCCTGGGGATCAATCAACCGCTCTCGCATGGCCCAGGGCTGGCCCATGTGCACCAGCGTGGGATAAATTACAGCCTCACCATGCGGGTGATAATTACCGGAAGTGTCACCGCAGATTTTGGCGCACTTCATGTGCTTCTTGGGTGCGTAGAGCCCAAGCTCGTGCATGGCGTAGAGGATTCGCCGTTGGGACGGCTTCAGTCCATCGCGCACGTCCGGCAGAGCGCGGGAAATAATGACCGACATCGAGTAGTCCAGGAACGAGTTCTTGATCTCGTCGGCGACGTTGATCTGGAAGATCTTCTCGTTCGGCGCGTAGGGTGACGGGCCGCTTTCGGGGGGACTACCGGAATCAGGAGTATCGTTGGGCTCGTTTTCTTCGGGCATGGGTTGAAACGTGATCCGTGATCCGTGAACAGCGATTAGGTCTTTTCGGTTTTTCCGTTCAATTCGAGAGCATTGGGTTGTTTGGCCTCGAGCTCTGAGATCTTGCGATTAAGGCGATTTAAGTCCTCGAGCAGCCGCTTCTCGTAAGGAGCAGTTTGATCTGATCTGACAGATTTTACCCGGCCATCTTCCCAAGTGACATACTCTGTACCGCAGCGCCGGGCGCGGTGGATCGCCTCCAGGCCAGCATTCGTCAGCGCACGCTCGACTTTATAATCCTCGGCGTCCAGAATGGACTCGTCCCAATCTTCGATCTTCTCAAACATCCAGGTTCCTGACATTCAGCGCGTTGTCTTCGATGAACTGCCGGCGGGGCTCAACTTCCTCGCCCATCAGCCGGGTAAACATCTCCTCCGCCTCGATCGCATCCGTCAGATCGATGCGCAGCAACTTCCGGTGCCTCGGGTTCATGGTGGTCTCGAATAGCTCTTTGGGATTCATTTCACCCAGGCCTTTGAAGCGCTTGATTTGCAAGCCGCGCCGGCCAATCTCTTTAATGCTCGACAAAATCTCCGGAGTCGAGAAGAGCGGTTTCACCTGTTGCTTTTCGCCTTCACCTTCGACCAACTCAAAGAGCGGCTTGTCCTGCGCGGAGTAATGATCGAGGCTGAAGCCCTTGCGCGCGAGTTTCTCGAGCAACTCCTTGATGGCGTGGCTTTCATAAAGCTCCTCGTGCCGCGCGCGGCGCGTCGCTCCGTTTTTGGATTTCTCGACGACCGAGGTGTCGCTCTCCTTCTCACCGGAAAAGCCGAGGTTCAAATCGGGATGCTCCCGACCGAAAGCGGCCAGGTCTTCCCGGCTGAGAAAATAATGAACGGTTTCCTCGTTGCCTTCGCGGATCTTTACCAGATGTTGTGGCAGCGCATGGGTCCGGGAATCCCGATGCTCCAGATAGACTGCGAAGTCGCCTCCTTTGCTCCGAAGTCCGTTGGCGTATTTGTCAAGCGCCTCCAGCAGTTCGAGAACCTCGCTCAATTGCTTCTGAGACAGTTCCTTCTCGTCCTGCAGGTTTCGGAGGCGGACTTCTTCAGTGCCGAGCTGGATCAGGATGCGGTTCAACTGAGGGTCGTCATCCACATATTCAACGCGCTTTTTCCGCGCAATTTGATAGAGCGGCGGCTGGGCGATATAGACGTAACCGCGCTTAATCAGCTCGGGCATTTGCCGATAGAAAAAAGTGAGCAACAGCGTGCGAATGTGCGAACCGTCCACATCGGCATCCGTCATGATAATGACCTTGTGATACCGGAGCTTGGTCAGATCGAAGGCGCCTTCGCCATCGCCGTCGCCGATGCCGGTGCCAACAGCGGTAATCATCGTGCGGATTTCGTTGTTCTGCAGCACTTTGTCGAGACGCGCTTTTTCCACGTTAATCAGCTTGCCCCGAATCGGCAAAATCGCTTGAAACTTCCGGTCGCGGCCTTGCTTGGCCGAGCCGCCGGCGGAGTCACCCTCGACGATATACAACTCGGTGTGGGCTGGGTCACGGTCGGAGCAGTCCGCCAGTTTGCCCGGTAACCCACCGCCAGTGAGGGCGGATTTGCGGACGGCTTCCCGGGCCTTGCGCGCCGCTTCCCGGGCTCGTGCCGCATTCAACCCCTTATCCACCACCCTTTTGGCGACGGACGGATTCGCATCGAAATGCGACATCAGGCCGTCGTACGTGACCGAACTGACGATGCCTTCGACTTCCGGCGAAAGGAGTTTCTCCTTGGGCTGGTTGTTGAACTTGGGATCAGGGTGTTTGATGGAAATGATGGCGACCAGGCCTTCCAGAAGGTCGTCGCCGGTAACAGGCGGATCCTTTTCCTTGAGCAGATTGTTTTGCTTGGCGTACTGGTTTACCGCCCGGGTGAGCGCCGAGCGGAAGCCGGCCTGGTGCGCGCCACCATCGGGGTTGTGCACAGTGTTGGTGTACGCCAACACCTGCGCGTTATAGCTGTCGTTGTACTGAATCACCACGTCCACGGTGATGTCCGCCTTGCGGGCGACGCCGTTCTGGGTGTACTCGTATGGGCGACGGCCATGGAAAGAGATGGTCTTGGGATGCAGAACCTGCTTGCCCTTGCTAAGCTGTTTGACGAACTGCTCGATGCCGTCTTTGTAGTAATAACTCTCCGGCTTGGACCCCTGCGCGCGTTCATCCTGGAAACTGATCTCCAGGCCGGAATTCAGGAATGCAAGCTCCCGCAAACGCTGCGTGATGCGATCCGCCTTGAAGTCGGTCGTCTCCTGAAAAATCTCGGGATCGGGCTTGAAGGTGATGAGCGTTCCCGTCCCCTTGGCCTTGCCGATGATCTCGAGTTTTTTTGTCGTCTTCCCGCGCTCGAACTCCATGTGATAAACCTGGCCCTCGCGCGAGACTTCGACCGAGAACCATTCCGAGACGGCATTCACACACTTGGCGCCCACCCCATGCGTGCCACCGGAATAAGTGTAACCACCCTGGCCGTACTTGCCGCCGGAATGCAGCGTCGTCAGCACCAGCTCGACCCCCGGAATCTTGTACTCGGGATGCAGGTCCACGGGGATGCCACGACCATTGTCCCGGATCGAAATCGAGCCGTCCACGTGAACCGTCACGTCGATGCGATCGCATTGGCCGGCCAGGTATTCGTCCACTGAATTGTCGAGCACTTCGGTCACGCAATGGTGCAAAGCACGCTCATCGGTGCCGCCGATGTACATCCCGGGCTTCTTGCGGACCGCCTCCAGTCCCTCCAACTTCCCCAGTTGGGCCGCCCCGTATTCGCCCGTAGCAGCGGGCGTCGCACTCACATTTTCTTCAGCTTCCAACACGTTTTCCTCAGGCATAAAAATCGGGCGGATTGGGCCTTTTCGCCATCCGTTTTCGAGTCAAAAAGTTTAGAAAAAAAGGCCGCCAAACACAATAAATATTTCAGGTGAAAAACCCCTGAAAAACACCATTAGTTGTAGAATTTCCCCTTCAAAATGCCCATATATTGCGCTTTCAGGAAGGCCCCCTCTGAGTGCTCTAAGATACGATCTGCCGGACCAATTTTCAACTCGGAGAAGCGCACCCGGATCCTCGTTTAAGGATCGTGTTGAGAACGACGACACAGGCACCACGCGCAAGAAAGAACGATTGCAGGCGGTTGCATGTTTGCGTGCGTTCTAGCCTCTTCGAGGCACCTGACCCTGGATTGGTGCCGAGCCACAGTGCACGTTGCTGCTTTGGGTGCTTGACGCTGGCGGACGGTTTGTCACCTTGCGTGCAGAAAGCCTATGTGGATTCGCCGATGCCAGATTGACGCTCGGTTGGAAGCGCCATTTCCAATCCCAACTCAAATCGCCTCGAACGAGGAGTTCATCCCGCCGCCGCAATCGCTGGAACAAAAGAAAGTCGAGGCGCTGACGTTAGAGCTCGCGGATAAGCCGGCCAAAGCGCAAGGCCTTTCGCGCCGCCAGTTTCTTCGCACCGGCAGCGGTATGGCCGCCGGACTGGTGGCCCTGAACGAGGTTTACGGCAAATGCTTTGACGTCGATGCTGCTGAAATCAAAGACCAGAAAGCCTACACCGAAAAATGGCCGAAGAACCAGTTCATCTTCGACGTGCAGACGCACCATGTCGATGTTGAGCCTGCCTGGTATGCCAATACCCCGGACGGACAGGGTTTGCTGAACTTGCTCCGCTCGTTTCGCCGCGAAGCGGCCGATTTGAAAGGCTCACTTGAACTTCTCAATCTCGACCACTACGTCAAAGAGATCTTTTTCGACAGCGACACCGTCATGGCCATCATCAGTGGCGTTCCTACCGCCGAATGGAACAAAAACCCGTTGCCGCCGGACCTCATGGTGGCCACGCGCAAGCACGTCAACGACCTCGCGGGTTCGAAGCGTGTGTTAAGCCACGGGTTGTTGCGGCCAAACCTCGGCGCTTCCGAGTTGGATGAGATGGAACGGCAGGTCAGAACACTCAAGATCGATGCCTGGAAGATGTACACCGGTGCTGAGATCGGGAAGAATGCCTGGTGGCTGGACGATGAAAAGGTCGCCTATCCGTTCTGGGAAAAGACGCTGAAGCTGGGTGTGCGAAACGTTTGCGTGCACAAGGGATTGCCCCTCGGACTGCTGAATGAGGAACATTGCCGTCCGCGCGACGTGCTCAAGGCGGCGAAAGATTTTCCGAAATTGAATTTCATCCTCTATCACTCCGGCTTTCGTGGTTTCATGCCGTTACGCGATGACGAAAAGAAAACCTCAAATCCGCAGGACATTCCGTGGATCAGCGATGTGCTCAAAATGTGCAACGAAAATCCGGGCGTGAAGAACATTTACTTCGAGCTGGGCAGCACGTTCGGTCAAACCTCCGCCTACGCGCCGGAAGTTTGCATGCACATGCTCGGCCAAATGCTTCAGGTGCCCGGCGGCGAAGAGAGGATTCTTTGGGGCACGGATTCAATTTGGGGCGGCAGTCCCCAAAGCCAGATCGTCCGGTTGCGTCGATTGAAGATCAAAGAGGAATTGATCGAGAAATATCATTACCCGCAGCTCACCGACACGGTTAAAGACAAAATCTTCGGCCTGAATGCCGCGAAGCTTTTCGGCGTGGATGTCAAAACCTCGCGCAAGGCGATCAAAACGGACAAACTCACCGCTTTCAAACAGGAGTATGAGAACGCGCCGCAACCTGCCAACACGCAGTACGGCTGGGTTTGGAAACCCGAGCGCGGGAAAAAACCGGCGGCGCCGATCGGAGGCTGAGCTCTGTGTGCAAGTTGCCCATGCCCACTCCACGGCCTGTTACTTGTCCCTCGCCCTGTTCGGGGCCGGCCAACTCTTCGCAGCCGACTGGCCCCAATGGCGCGGACCCAATCGCGATGCCGCCTGGACCGAACCGGGCATCGTCGAAAAGCTTCCCCGTACCGGACTCAAAGTCCTCTGGCGCTCGCCCATCGCCATGGGATATTCCAGCCCAGTGATTGCGAATGGAGAGGTGTATCTCAGCGATGCGGAAGTGAAAAAACCGATCCTTCGCGAACGGGTTCAATGCCTGGAGGCCGATTCCGGCAAGGTCTGCTGGACCTATTCCTTTGAAACGAGCGCCCCGGATTGGTTTTTCACGGAAGACCAGGCGCGCGGGCCCGGTGCCACACCCATTGTGCGGAACGGGAAAATCTATGCGCTCGATCTCTTTGGAAACCTCGTTTGCCTGGAAACCTCGCATGGCAAACTCCTCTGGAAAAAGGACCTCAAGGAGGAATTTCAGATAGCGGGAACTTCGGTGGACACCTCCCCATTGCTCGAAGGCAATCTGCTGCTTCTTTTGCTCGGCGGAAAGCCGGGAGCGGGAGTCGTGGCTCTCGATCGGAATACCGGTCGCGAAGTCTGGCGGTCGCTCGACGAAGCCATTACGTGGAGTTCGCCCATTGTGATCCATGCCGGAGGAGTTCGGCAGTTGATCGTCTGGACCCAACAATCGGTCAGCTCGCTCAATCCCGCCACCGGAAAAGTCTATTGGCGGGAAGCCACCAGCACCGGCGGCTCTCCCGGCACCGCGGGCGTGTCCACCCCGGTTTTTCAAAACAACTATTTGCTCGTCGGCGGATGGATGTTCCAACTCGACGAGGAGCGGCCCGCCGCCAGAACGCTCTGGCCCGAAGGCCAGGGCGTTTCCCGTCGGATCTTAAGCGATACCTCCACCGGTCTGCTGTTGGGTGAGCATGTTTACAGCGCCAAAACGGGCGGGGCCTTCGTCTGCCTGAATGCGGCCACCGGTGAGGAAATCTGGAAGACCGACACTCTGACCGATTTGGCAAATGGGGCGAGCATACACGTGACCGCGCACGGGGATTCCACTTTTCTCTTTAACGACCGCGGCGAACTCATTCAGGCCCATTTGACCCCTCGCGGCTACGAGGAAATCAGCCGCGCGAAATTGATCGAGCCAACCTCGCCGTTTGGCGGCCGAAAAGTTGCCTGGGCCGCCCCCGCTTTTGCTCATCAAAACGTTTACGCTCGAAACGATCGGGAACTCATTTGTGTCTCGTTGGCCGCGAACTCGTACCGAGCCCACGCTCGAGGAAAACAGAAAAACACCGATCCCTGATCATTGACCGCCGATCAGCGGTTCCGCCTTTTCCCCCGTCCCTTTGTCCTGTTGTCCTGTGGTCTGTCGCCCCGTGGTCCCTTCGTCCCCTTTCCGCTTCTCGCCTCGCCGTAGCCTTCGGCGGAGGCGGGTCCGCTTCTCGCCCTCCACAGCCTCGGCGACGGAGGGTTAGCTTTTCCCCATTTGCTCTGTTGTACAACCCCAACGGGGTCCTACATATCAACCCAGCGGTTGCGACGCTCTTGACGGTTTGCTACTCCGCATTCCGCACTCTGCACTCTGCATTCGAATGTCGCTACCCTGGGAAATCATTCGGCAAGATTCCGCAACCCTGAAAGCGGTTGCACCATGCCAAATCAGCTCTTGAAGCAATCCACACATTGCACTCAGTTGCCTTTAGAATGGAAATCTTTCCGTGCGTTTGGGACCCCGTTCCCTTGCCCGCCATAGAGTCTGTTGATTGAGGCTTCCGCCCTTAGTTTCCTTTGCGAACTTCTGTTCTTTGCCGGGTCCGAAATCCGCGAGCCGGTAGGGCCCAGCAGGCACTTGACACACGCGCCCGGCCTGCCAGAATAGTCACTATGATGCCCCGGCTTCCTGTTCTCCTGGGCAGCGTCTTGATTCTCGGCTCGGCTGCGAATGCGGGGGCCGCCACCGTCCCGGGTTCGGCCAATCCCTGGCTTGCAGGAATGCCCAACGGTACGACGGCAAGTTACGACTACTACAACGGAGGCTATGACACAGCGCCGGCACAGTCTCCAGTACAGGTCACCGAGGTGCCAATCACCTCCGGAGCTGAGTTTACGTTCACTGCCTCAGGTCTGGTAAGCCGCGGAATTCCGTCGTCCTCAGGACCCGATGGTCATACCACCGACCTCGCCACCCACTATGCAGGTGCTGAAAATGGTATTTCCAGTTTGACGGCTCCGTTTGAAGCACTCGTTGGCGTGTTCCTTGGACCTGATCAGCCAGATAGTACACCCGCACCTCCAGCCTTGGATTTCAGCAGCGAGGCAAGCCGCAATTACTCCGTTTTGTCACCCCAGTTGAAGCAACCTTTTTTTATCGGTGATGGTCTCACAACGAATGGGACGGTTCAGCGTGTGGTTGCGCCAGCCGGTGCGACTCGACTATTCCTCGGGACCATGGACCTTTATGGCTGGGCCAACAACACCGGCTCATTTTCCGTAAGTGTGGGGCAAGGTCCGCTGCTAACCATCCGATTCTCGGAGGTGGAAATCTGTTGGCCTTCACAATCCAACCGGACATACCAGGTCCAGTATAGTTCAGGGCTATCCAACAGTACCTGGACGAATCTTGGGCAGTCCGTTCAAGCCACCAATACCACCCAATGCGTCCGCGACCCCATATTAATCACAGAACCGCGGCGATTCTATCGGGTGCTTCAGTTGTAGCGTCGGAGCCCGACTTGCTCGCGCACATTCTCGCTTCTCTGTTCGAAACCCGAAAAACCCTGGAAGGGTGACCTGATAATAGCCCGGACGCCCATCGCTCCGTCCGCCTGCCCAGGCATCCATGCGGGCAGCACTACATTTCGAGAAGAGCATTGGAGTGATTGTTTTTACTCGTGGGCATCGGACGCTCGTAGAACATTGCGTAAATACTTGTAACTTATTGCCAACGTCATCGTTCTTAGGTTGGCGTAAGATGGTAGACCGAAGAGGGATGAAACTGACGAAAACCAATTTCATATTTGACAAACTGTACTAATTGTAGTAGTACACTTAGGTGTTGGCATGAAATTCGTCATCAGTACAGGTTCCGCGACGCCGATCTATCGTCAGATTACCGACCAGGTGCGGCTGGCTGTTGCGACAGGCAAGCTCGAGGTGGACGTGCAATTGCCGAGTGTCCGCGCGCTGGCAGAGGAGTTGGTCGTAAATCCGAATACCGTGGCGCGGGCTTACGCGGACCTGGCACGGGAGGGAGTCATTGCATCGAGGGCGGGGCGGGGGGTATTCATTATTCGGAAGCGAAAAGTGTTCACACGAGAAGAGGGGTGGCGGCGGCTTGAACCGTTAATTGATTCGCTCATCGGCGAGGCGATCAGTCTGGATTTTACGGCGGAGGACGTTGAACAGGCGCTAAAAAAGAAGCTTCAACAATGGAAACCAGTGAAAGGAGGCAAACAATGAATGAACAGTCGGTGATCAAGGCGCAGGGCTTAACGCGCTACTTCGGCGCCAAGGCCGCTGTCTATGAGCTAACCCTCGATGTGCCGCGGGGCAGCGTCTTCGCATTCCTTGGCCGAAACGGTTCCGGCAAGACGACGACGATTCGCATGTTGCTGGGTTTGCTGCGGCCAACGCGAGGGAGCGGAAGCATTCTCGGTCATGATATTCGCGCGTTGCCGCCGGAAGCACGCGCCCGCATCGGCTATCTGACCGAGGAACATCAGTTGTATGGCTGGATGAATGTGCACGAATGCCGAGATTTTCAATCGCAGTTTTTTCCGAAATGGAACGACAAGGTTTTTCACGGAGTGATCGGTCATTTTGGCCTCAAGCCGGAAAACCGGGTGAAGAGCTTGTCTCGTGGCGAACGGGCGGGCCTTTGTCTGGCGTTGACGCTGGCGCCGGAGCCGGAAGTGTTGATTCTGGATGATCCTGCGCTGGGGCTGGATCCTGTCGCGCGACGGTCGCTGGTTGAATCGATGATTTATCTCACGCGGCGAGCGGACCGCACGATTTTCTTCTCCTCCCATCAATTGGCGGATGTCGAGCGGGTGGCGGATTACATTGCGGTGCTGGACCACAGTGTGTTGCGCGCTTGCTGCTCACTCGAAAAATTCCGACACAGCGTCCAGGAAGTACGGCTCACGTTTGCCGGAGCGCCGCCGGCTCTGCCGCAGATTAATGGATTGCTCCAGGCGTTTCGAAGCGAGGGAGAATTGCGGCTGACCTGCGTCCACTATAACGGCGCTACGGAGAAAGCTTTGCGCTCACTGAATCCAGCGAGTCTGGAGACGGTGCCGCTGAGTCTCGAAGATGCGTTTATCAGCTATCTCGGCGAGCGCGGCGAGAAATCATTCATCTTGGCGGAGACGGAGGGCAGTCTATGAAAGCGATCATACGCAAGGAGCTGAGGGAAAACCTGATTTTGGGTATTCTGGGCTTTGTCATCTTCAGCCTGATGCTATTGCAGCATTATCACGATTCGAGCACCGCGCTGAAGGATGTAGCTTCGCAATTCTATTACGGCCAGTTCGACGCAAAGATGCAGCCGTTGCTGGGTCTCGGATTAGTTCCAATCGGGTTTTTCTGTGCGATTTTTGGAGCGTTGCTGGGATGGAAGCAGATTTTTGTCGAACGCCATCGCGATCTGCATGCCTTTCTGATTCATCGGCCGATCAGGCGGACGCAGATTTTTTGGGCCAAAACGGCAGCCGGAATAACAGTTTATCTGCTAGCGACAGGCATTCCGCTGCTGTGCCTCGTAGCATGGACGCGATATCCCGGCCACGTGGCGGCTCCGTTTGAATGGCAGATGACAGTTCCGGGCTTTAGCTTTTGCGCTGCTGGAATCGCTTTCTATTTCGCCGGGATGCTGACCGGCCTCAGGCAGGCGCGATGGTACGTAAGTCGCGGTCTCGGATTGGCCGCGGCGGCTTTGGTTTGTCTCGCCGTCGCAATCAGCTCGAGTTTGTGGCAACCGGTGGCTGCGGTTGGCATCGGCGTGGTCGTGCTGGCCACAGCGGCATGGGGCGCTTTTAAAACCAGCGGCTACTACCAAGGGCAGCCGGCGGGAGGCAAAGCGACGCTGATTATTTCGCTGACCGTTGGAAGCGCCGTTGCATTGGTGTTTCTCATCGGGTTGGGCGGAACGTTTGTTTCAGGCAAGGACGTTCCATGGACCTATTACACGATGGGCACGAACGGAGTAATTTACAAGATAACTCAAATCCGTGGAAAACAGCCGGAGATCGTTGGCCTCGCCGGCAAACCTTTGCTCGATGAAAAGACAGGCCGGACGATGCAGATGTCGGAATTCAATCGCCGGGTCGCTCCGACTCCCTGGTTGATTGTTGATTTTGAACCCTCGCCTCCGAGAGGTTTTATCGAACCGTCGCGCTATTTCCTCCTCTGGAGCGCTACGCCGGATACCATCTGGTATTATTGGAGCAAATGTGGCCGGCTGGTCGGTTACGATTTTCTCAGCCGACGGGTCATAGGAAGCATTGGCCCAAATGGGTTTGTCGCTGACACGCGCGAAGGTCCGGACCGCTTCGCGCCGCCTCTGAATCATCATTCCTGGGGTGGCCAGAATCTGCTTAATACGGCCGACACGGTTTACGAGGCCGACCTCGTAGCAAGAATCGTAAAGACGGCGTTCAAGACGACAACCGACGATCCAATCGGCGGCGCAATCAGCGTTCAAGTCCCAAAAGAGTCGGAAGACGGTTATTCGGTTTTGGCGGCAACCCGGCGTCAGATTTATTTAATCAGGCCCAATGGCGTGACTGCCTGGAAGATTCCATATCAGCCCGCCTATCCCGATTACGCCAGTATTCGCCTGTCGATATTGCCTCAGGCGAAGCAATTCGCTGTGTGGATCGGCCCCTCGCTTGCGAGAAACTTTGCGAATTCGTTCAAGCTGCCGACACACGTCATGTGGCTTGCAGGTGACGGCGCGGTTGAAAAGAGGGTCGAGTTACCGAGCCCTGAACTTCCCGGGGCAGGTGGAATGGAATGGAAAACGCTCTTGATCGTGGCTGCCTGTTGCGTGCCGATTTGTTTGCCCGTGGGATTCTGGTTCTGCCGCCGTTATGCCATGCCGGCGGTCCCGACGATTGGTTGGATGCTCTTTCTTTTGCCGACGGGGTTGCCGGGCCTCATCGCATTTCTATCCGCAAACGAATGGCCCGCGCGGGAGCCATGCCCCTCCTGCGGCAGACGCCGCGTGGTCACACGCGAAAAATGCGAACATTGCGGCGCGGTGTTCGCTCCGCCACAGAAGGTCGGCATCGAGATTTTCGAATCCGTAGCCGCCTGAGCTCGAGGAATGGGGCAGCGGCAAGACTAAGACGATTATAAACTGAACCCTTCAGAAGTCGCTATGGTGCTCGGTTTTGCTTTTCGATACGATGTGGCAGAACTGGTTGATCCGCATGTGCATGTGGTTGCAAAGATCAAGAAGAGCAGCCTCGTAGGCCTTAGTCCCGCAAAGAATTGACCTATCAGGAGGCCGTGCGATCTCCTTGCACCTTTTCTGCCGCAGACCCCGCAAGCCCAATGCCGAGGCCTGTGTTTTCGTTTTTCTTTCCAAGAGTAGGAGTCTTGCATCTCCAACTGAATCATTTCTGGCCGTACTTGTTAATCAACCATTTTGCTGCCGCCTCCTCGCCGAATATCCTCCAACGATCCTTGTAGCTGATCCAATCCTGATCGGACATCATCGGCAGCAAAGCTTCCGTTTGGTCGGCGATGTTTTTCAATTCTGTTCTTTGTTGAGCGAGATAATCGAGCCGCTCCTGGACGGTCTGTCCGCTGTCGTTGTACGAGCTGTTTGGATCCATCGACTTGAGTGCATTGCGTTCGATGGCGAGTCCAACGAGCCGGCTGATCTCAGTCTCGCCAACAATGGTGTTGCCATAGCGTTGGCCCAGATTCGCTGCCATTTGCAATGCAGCCTGCGCGGAGGCTTCATCCCCGGCCTGGCGATATGAGCTGGCCAGATCGATCATCTGCTGGCTCAAGTCCTTTAGCTGGGAGAGCTGTGGCAGAAGTAATTGCCAGGCGGGAATTGTTTTGGCCTCGGCCGTTGGATAACCCGCCTCGAGGTAAGCGTCTTCGTCATTCTGCATACGGTCGAGTGTATAATCCTGAAATAGATTTTTGCCGGACGCGGCGATCAGTTCCTGCACCGCCTGATCGACCTGGCCTGCTTTGAAGTAATCGAGCGCCGATAGATAATTGGGCAGCGCGCTTTCGGCGCCAGACTTCTTGAAGGCTTCGATCCAGTGACGCCGCTGTTCGGGAGACGCATCCTTTTTGAACGCTGCCTCAAACGCCACTTGCGGATCATCAGGATACCTTTGCATGGCTTCGTCCAGCAGCGCAGGGTCACCGCTTGTCCGGTATGCCGCCAGAAGACTCGATGCGCTTCGGTGGTTTGCCCTGAGATAAGGCTCAATCTGTGCGGCGGTCAGTTTGCCCGAATTCTCTTTGAGCCGGGCATACAGATTGGTGGACCGCAATTCTTTAACCGTCGCCTCGCGCGGACCCGCGGCCTGCAGCCGAGGCGCGGGCAGGCGCGGGACGCGCGCGCGCCTTGCTTGAGCGATGTGGTTGGAAAGATTTTCATTCTCGGTTTGAAGCTGCGCCATCTTCTGCCGTAACGAGTCGTTCTCTTTGCGCATTGTAACTTTCGATTGATGTTCCATCAGCAAAACCGTCGCCGCGCTTGCGATTGCAAAAACGCTGAGGCCGAGTTTGAGTTTTGTCGCAGCCATAAATTTCAAAGCAGTGAGTGTGGTAGCAGTTCCCGTCCCGGCGCTTGCCAGCGATGCAGTTGTGAGCGTGGCAGCCAATCCTGCGGGCACGGTTTCAACGGCGTTGACTGTAACCGCAGTTGAAAGCGCCGCAGCCGTCGTCGTTACGCCGCGTCGAACCATAAGCTCGCGGAGCTTTTCCAAAGCGCGGCTGACGCGCTTGCGGGTCGCTTCTTCATTCGAGCCGAGCGCGCGGCCGACTTCTGAAAAACTCCTTTGCTCCATGAATCGCAGGATCAGCGCATCCCGGTCCGCGGCACTGAGTTCGTCGAGCGCTTCATCCAGCAGCGGTCGGATTTGCTCCCAGTCGGAACCAGATTCGGAAGTATTCATGGCCACGGCCTCCTGTTCGCGGCATTGACGGCGGCGTTCACTGCGAATTACTTGCGCGACGGCAAAACGCGTCGCGCGATGCAGCCAGCCTGCCAGCACGACCTCGGGCGACAAGGAGCCAGCCTTGCGCGCAAGATCGGCAAAAACCAATTGCGCAACGTCTTGCGCCAGATGCGTGTCCCCGCCCGCGCGGCGGAGCGCGGCGGAATAAACGAGATTCACGTATTTCGAGACCAGTTCAGCGAAAGCGGCTTCGGAGCCTTCGTCGGCGTAACGTCGCAAGAGTTGGTGATCGCCTGACATCGTTCTTCTCCCATTATACAGCCGCGAAACGCGAAAACCGGACAGGAAAGTTTTGTAACGGTGTCCCCTTCCTCCCTTCCGCTGCGCCACCATTGTTTAACACCGCAGGAGCACAACGCAGGGTTTTGCCCGGAGTGCGGAGCGAGGGTAGGACCGTACTGCAATCAGCTGCCTTACGTTTACATTTTTCCCCAAGGTGAAGTACTTCGGGCCGGAGTTACCGAGCGCTTTCGACGCAGCTCACTCATTTTCATCGGGTTTATTCCTCTTTCACTCTCGCTATTCGCCGTCGTCGCGCGGATTTACTGCCTTTTCCTGTTCAAGAAACTGCGGCTCGGCGACACAGCAGGACTGGATGCTTCACCCGTCAGTGGATAAGAAGACGTTCATCCCTCAAATGCGACGCGCCCGGCGGGTATTGCCTCTTTGGCGGTCAGTAGCCTCGCTTCAGAAGCATGTAGATAGCTACCATCAACACGATGCACATTAGCGACATCAAAACGGCAGATCCGGCGAAATACGACGCACCGATCATCAACACCCCACCGAGCATCGGCACCCAGGATCCCTGCCTCCTTCCATAGATAAAATAGCCGACGCCAACTGACCCCCAAATCAGCGAGGCGAATAGAAAATGCGTGTTGAACATGGCTCAACACTATCACAACGCGCCGTTCATGCCCATGTGGCGGCGCAGCCGCCAGCCGTCGATGGGCATACCGGCCTCGGCGAAAGCCAATTGCCAGGCCAGGCCAGGAGCATAAACCGTGGCCACCAAGGTTCCGTCCAGATCGAAAATAAGCGCGTTCATCGCGGGCAACTTTAGCAAGTTCCTTAGCCGTATCCATGCGGACCGAGCCGCACGCAAAGGGCGCAGAGGGCGCAAAGGAGAGCATAGAGCTGGTTTCTTCGAGTGCTGTTCTCGCTCACCTTTTGGTGAAGATTCTCGTGAGCCAAAACTCTCAACCTCTTAGCGTCCTTTGCGCGCTTGGCGTGAGCCTCCTCGGCTTGTATAGTGTGGGCGAAGAACGCGCCCAGTAGGTTACTATGAAAACCTTTCTGCGATTTTCCATTTTCTTTGCCATCATCGGCAGCCTTTG
>CAYUPI010000003.1:30845-46763 GCA_964446585.1 uncultured Verrucomicrobiota bacterium | reverse complement strand
CTATGAAAACCTTTCTGCGATTTTCCATTTTCTTTGCCATCATCGGCAGCCTTTGCGGCTGTCACTCGTTGCGCCAGCAAAGCGCCCAGCCAACTGCTGGCGGCGCGAGCGTATCCTCGCACAATCTCGTTCAAACTACTGCTTCTGGCGGCGCTTACGACATCCCGGAATCCCTGGTCGCGCTGAACAAGTTATTCCTGGAGGGCTACCAGGAGCGACAGGCATTTGTGAAAACGAACACAAGGCCGTTAATCGTCGCGAACCCCGGCTCACTTATTCTTTACTGGAACGGGGTCACAGAAACCAACCGTTGCATCCCCGATATTTATCACGCGCTCAAGGCCGTGGCCCATGTACCGTTCGGCATTTTCCTGCGCATCGACGGTTATGCTAAAGACCCTCCGAGCCTTCTCCCTGAAGCGGTGCTCAGCGAATTGAGGGTTTATCCGGCCCGCATTGCCGAGGCCGAGCCATCCTTGCAGGGGGCCGGGTATTCTCCAATCCAGCTCGCTCGTCAACAAGCCATCCTGAGCGCATGTAAAGCATATCTGGCCGACGTTCTCACGACTGGGACGGCCTCGCGAAACGCGCTCCTGGCCTTCACACACAAAGTCGGACCTTGGATGCTCAAGAATGCCGACGAGGCTGCGGCGGCGCAGTTGGACATGACACATGCGGCAGTGATGCGCTGGAAGAAGCAAATTCCTCCTTCCGATTGGCGACATCTGGTCGTCGTCGTTCGTGGCCTACAGATGCCACGGCGGCTAAACATCCTCACCCAATATTTTGCGAAGGCGACCGGTGAACGCAGCCACAACCTGGGGTATCCGCTCGAAAGCCGCCGATTGATTTATGCCGAGTCTCTCATGAACAACAGGGATCACCTTGATCTGATGGCGACCACCTTCATCGATGGAGACGCCAGCGAGGCTTTCTTTGGCGACCGCTGGCGAATGAGCCGGGATGTTCTTGCCGACGGAGCTCAGGAATACTTGAAAACGCTAAAATTCGATTGAATCTGGAGCATGGAATCTTCGAAACGGGCGCTACGAGAGAATGCCTTGGACGACTTGAGCTTTCTCGACCCCGCTGAGCTTCGCATCGAGGCCCTGAAACTTGTAGGTGAAGCGCAGGTGGTCGATTCCCAGGAGGTGCAACATCGTGGCGTGGAGGTCGTGAACCGTGACGACGTTCTCGATGGCGGAATAGCCGAGCTCGTCGGTCGCGCCCCAGGTGAGACCTCGTTTGATGCCGCCGCCGGTCAGCCATATGGAAAACCCTTTGTTGTGATGGTCGCGGCCGGGAGAGCCTTTGTTGGTTTGAGCCATCGGCGTGCGCCCGAATTCGCCTGCCCAGACGACGAGCGTGTCGTCGAGCAAGCCGCGTTCTTTCAGATCCATGACGAGCGCCGCGCAGGCACGATCGGTTTCACGAGCTTTTTCCGGGAAATATTCGCGCAAGCCGTTGTGGTGGTCCCAGTCACGGTGATAAAGCTGAATGAACCGCACGCCGCGTTCGGCCAGGCGCCGGGCCAGCAGGCAGTTCGAAGCGAACGAACCGTCGCCCGGCGTGCAACCGTAGGATTCACGGACGCGCTCTGGCTCGGCCGAAGTGTCCATCAGCCCGGGCACGCTGGCCTGCATTTGGAAGGCCATCTCGTATTGGGCGATGCGCGTGGCGATTTCCGGATCATCCACAACCCGGTCATGGCGCGCATTGAGCAGGTTGAGCGTGCGCACAACCTCGCCCTCCTGCTGGCGCGAAACCCCAGGCGGATTGGTCAGATAGAGCACCGGGTCGCCACGGCTCCGGAGTTGCACGCCCTGAAAGCGGCTCGGAAGAAACCCTGCGCACCACTGTCGCGCCGCGATCGGTTGCGGCGAACGCCCGTGTCCATGCGACACAAGCACCACGAACCCCGGCAAATCATCCGCCTCACTGCCCAAACCATAAGTGACCCACGATCCCATTGATGGCCGGCCGACAATCTGCGAGCCGGTATTCATGAACATATGCGCAGGATCGTGATTGATTGCGTCAGTAGTCATAGAGCGGACGATGCAGAGATCGTCGGCGATGCTTCCCACGTGCGGAAACAACTCTGTGATCTCCGCACCACACCGCCCGTAGTGCTTGAATCCGGTTTGCGGTCCCCAGCAGACCAACTTTTCTCCCTGCAATTGCGCCAGTTGCTGGCCGGCGGTCATGCTTTCAGGCATTGGTTGGCCATCCATTTTTGCGAGCTCGGGTTTGAAGTCGAATGTCTCGAGGTGAGAAGGGCCACCAGCCATCGTCAGCCAAATCACCCGCTTTATTTTGGGCGGGTGGTGCAGAGGGCGAATCGCGCCGCGCCATGTGTCAAAGGCTTCCGACTGGGCCGAAGCCGCGCGCAGCAAAGCCGGGTTGAGCAGCGACGCCAGCGCCACGGAGCCGACCGTGCGCCCGGCCCGCCCGAGGAACACTCGACGGGTCTGCTGTTGCCAGCCGAGTTGCCGCAGGTCGAGGGCCATCCCCTAGATTACCGCGAATGCACGGAGAACGCACCTCTTTTGACAGGCCAGCTCACTTCACATTTTTCGCCTCCAGCCGATATAACCGCAGCGAACATGGTCCAACGTTTTCTGCTTTTTTGCCAGCGTTTGGGGCATCGGTGAGCAAATAGAACTCTTCGGGTGTCTGCACCGAACCGACGAGCGGACTCGGCGACATGACGTAGTAGCTTCCTTGCAGCCCCAGAGACACGGGATTGGATTTAGCCAACATGGTCCGGTTGACTTGCCCGCCACCGAGGATGTCGCCGTGCCACGCGCAAAGCTGTCCCAACGATGGATTGTTAATAAAGATGGATTGATGGTCCGAAAGCGGCAGCCACTTGCCTGAATTCGACCAGGAGTAGTCCGTTGTGATCGAGCGTAAGAGATGAAGTTGCATCTCTTTTGCCGAATAGGCCCAAAATTCATGGGCGCAATTCTTCCGATCACCGCGAGTCCTGGTCGCGCATAGAATGAAATTCTCCAGCCGTCCAGGCTTTGGCCTGAGGTCATAGGCGCAATGATTTCCCTCGTTTTCGGCTGGCAAATCCTCCTGATGCAGGATTTTACCGGACCGGTCGAGATGCACGAGCCTTGCACGAGGACGTTTGGCATCGTCCCACAGCTCACCAACGACCACCGCTCCGGTCTCGACTACGGCCACCAATGGATAGAACAGCCCCATCGCGGGCGCATAGGCTATCGGCTTTTGAAATTCGAAGTCCGCTCCTTTGCGTTCGGCAAAAAATACAACCGGCGTATTGAACGGTACCTTGCTATCGCCCGAAACCGCCAGCACGACCCACACCAGCCTTCTGCCATCCGCCGAGAGGCCGACGTTCATTCTTAGATGAAACTCATTGTACAAATTGGTGGAAATCAGTTCCGTGCGGTCCACAATGCTGGTGATATCCTCCGGTGACGCGCTGCGAAAATAGCGCAATACGCCCGGCTTCAAGTTTGGTTTTCCCCTATCGTGCGTCACGCCTACGAATATATGAATGAATCCGTCCGGCGTGTGGACCAACAACGGCAGCGACGAATTATAGAAGTCCGGCGCTTCGAGCGAAATGGACGTCACGACCGGCGGCCGGTCAACGTCCTTCTTCGGATACTGGCCGATCAACATTGTCCGGCTCGTTCGCCCGGGTTCGTAGAGCATCCCCGCCCAAAAGACATACCTCTCGCCGGTGACGACATAAGAAAACGTGTGCCCTCCCCACTCGCCTACTGCGTTGGCATGAAGAAGGATCGGCCCCTCAACAATCCGTATGGGCGCTGCTTCCGCCAACGGCGGCATCGACTCGAGCGGTTGTTCAGCCGATCGACTGAGTCGAGCAAAGCAGATCAAAAACCAAGCGAGAGCGGCCAGAATGCGAGTTCTCATGGATCTCGAATCGAACCTATTACCGAAGTTTCATCATTGTGGAGCGTGCTTCAACCCCGAATTTACAATTAGGAAAGTCACGGGTAGATCTTATCCGGGCAAGACGGAATGGGGATTCATCATATTTCTCCCCTCACTCGCCTTGATCCCCCTGATAAAACACTTGCTGTATCCATCGCTGTGCAGTAGGCTCTACGTAGATGTCTATTAATTCTACAGTTACTGTCAGTCAGGCGCAGGCGCAATTGCCTAAGCTCCTCAAGAAAGACTCTTTTACCATATCCAGGCACGGCAAAGTCATCGGCGTTTATCTGTCCCGCGACCGGATCGAGGCGCTGATCGAAACCATGGAGCTTTTGGGAGATCCGTCCTTTACGAAGGCGCTCAAGGACTACAAGTCCGGCAAGATGAAATTCCTGGATCTGGAAGATATCAAATGGTGAGTGCGCGCATTCGCCTTGGCTCGCAGATCACAGATTTCATCGCCAGGCTGGCGCCGGAGCGCAAACGTGCCTTGCGCGAGGCTCTCAAAGGCATCGCAGCAGGAAAAAGCGATGTAAAATTGCTCGAAGGGAAACTGAGTGGGTTCTGCCGGCTTCGGTCGGGGCGAGTTCGAGTGATTTATCAGGAACGCACTGTCAGCGGCGAACGGCAAAACTGCTGTTTTTACGCTGATTACCGAACGACCGTATACGATGTCTTCGAACAATTGCTCACGGCAGTTCTGATTGAGCATTTCTCCGACTGAAATACTCACTTGCCAGGGGGGCTTTCCGACTTCCGCTCGAAACTGTCGGCGCTGTTTGGATCACCACTTCCCTTGAACATGGCATGTTCGGGGTAGGGATAGAGAGGCCGGGTCATCGCAACTTTGCCGCTTTGCCTTTTCGACGCGACGAGCCGATCGGGCGCTTTGCCCGACTCGACCCAATCCGCGATCACCGAGAGCCAATCGACGTCCGAAGCACCCGGACCACCGCCGCAATGCAGACAGCCGGGAATCAGATAGAGCCGGCAATAACCGTCAGCCTGCGCATCGTGCGCCAACACCTGGCGGTAATAGTCGATCGTTCCTTGCGCCGGCAAGGCGGTATCAGCCCACCCATGCCAGAGGATTAACTTGCCATTCCGCGCCTTGAATGCGGCCAGGTCGGGATTGGCCGCGTTGAGATATGATGCAGCCAGGCGTGTGTCCTTTTCGAAGTTGGAAAAATCGTACTTCGAATAATCCCAGTCCGCATCATTGAAGATCAGGAATTTGAAGATTTGGGTGGCAAAGGCGAAAGTGAGGTCAGGGACATGATCCCTGACCATGGGAGGGGGAGCGGGGCCCGTCAACCAGGCAATCCATTGGTCCGGAATGCACTCGGCTACCGGGGCAAACCCTGGATAGATTACTCCTTTGTCGTTGCGGGCGCCTTGATAGATCGCCTCGATGGCCTTGCGCTGTTGGTCGGTAAGCCCAGGAACCTTTGCCAAGTCGAAATGTGCAGAAGCCGGGTCCTGGATCACGCCATCCTTTAAGCCATCCTGCGCATCGCATTGCTCGTTAATTCCCGTTTGAAGTTTCTGCAGAGCCTCTCTCGTCAGCACCGTGCTGTCGAGATGTGCGGGGTCAGGGTAAAGCGCCTTGGCAATAGTCACGCCAAGAGAAGCCAGCCCCGTCCAGTGAAACGCTGGCGCCCCGGCCACGATGCCGTTGAAGTCTGTTGGATAACGCTGGGCCTCCATCATCGCCTGTCCACCGCCACGTGAGCACCCGACAAAATACGAATGCGATGGATCGGAGTGGTAATAGGCCCGGATGAGGGCCTTGGCCACCTCCGCAGTCCGATGCACCGCCAGGTAACCGAAGTTCACCTTCGCTTCTATGTTGTCCAGCGCCCACTTCGCCATGTACCCCGGCTGAGACTGGTGCCCGGTGTCTGTGCCCACGGTGGCGTAGCCCTTGTTGACGGAATCGCGAGCGGCGTTCTGCACACTGCCGACGAATCCTCCCCCGCCACCCATGACAAACCGCCCGTTCCAGACTTCCGGCAGCAGCAACTCAAAGCGGATATGCTCGCCGATGGTGCCCTTGACCTCGACGTGAGGCGCCCTCTTCGGGTTACTGTCGGCGTCGGGAAAAACCGATTTGACCGAATCAAGGACGACTTCAGGCAGTCGCACCTGTCGGAGTTCCTCGACGCTTATGTGAGTCGTCGCTTCAGCCCTGCCAGATGCTGCGCCCGACAGAATAATGCTGCTGAGCAGGAGGATTCGTTTCATATCGAAGACGTATAGCCAGCCAATTTCCCGTCTGCAACCACTGAACTGCTGCACCTGGCACGTTGGCAAAGCAAATCAGGCTTTGCCATTGTGGCGAATCAATGCGTCATCAGGTAAAAGAGGATATTGATGCCCAACGGATAGGCGATGCGCTCGGAATAACGGTGGAAATAGAGCTCGTTTTCTCCCTCGCGTTCCCAGCCGTCGCTGACGTCGCTGTTATGGATGGCCAGAATCATCATCCTCTGCCGGTCATCCAGCAGGGCGCGAACATGCATTTCCTCGGAGCCTTCACCGCGGAAAATCGTCTGCAGCGGGGAATTCGGATCGTTGGGGTCTTGTTCCCGGTTCCAGAACTGGATGGTCGGGACCTGAAGCCTATTCATCGGACCTCGCAGATTGTAAACGCAATTGAATACCGGATGGTCCGTGGTTAACTCGGTCCAGGCGCGGCCAGGGAGGACGCGGTTGATCTCAGCGGCGAAGCCATCCCACTCCTCTTGTCCCCAAAAATCGTTTACGAATAACGCGCCGCCACTGAACAGATATTTTCGCAACGCGGTGACTTCTTCATCGCTCAATCGCATGTAACCGGCGTGCTCCATGTAGAGCAAGGGGTACCGGGACAACTCAGGGTCAGACAGCTTCAGCACGCGCGCGTCGGGATCGGTTTTGATCGACGTGAGTTGTTGGAGCCGATACGAGAGGTTCAAGTCGGCGTCGGGATAATCCACCCACCAACCGAGCCAGCGAAACCTGCCGCGGGTCGAGAACGGGCTGGCATCGGAATGGAAGATGACTCGCGTGAATGTAAACACGTCGTCTTCGAACCCAGGCGCATTGGTCCAGTTGGGAGTGCCGGAACTGTGGGTCTCGGTCTCGCGCGCGGTCCGGATTTCGTCCTCATTCACCACGAGTCCGCCCTCAATCCGAACAAAATGTCCGGGGCCACCTGGCCCCGGATTAACGCTCTGACGCGGGCGCAGTTGAGCCGGGCAGAGGCCACCACCTAACAGCATCGCTATCAGGATGACTTGCCGCGCGTTCATGCTCAAATCGAAATATCGGACCCGCCCGCCCGAATGCAACCATTTACGGAATTCTGTCTTTGATTGCTCTCCTGTCTTAACTTACAATGTCCAAACCTCAGGCGGCCGATCGCCAACCCCGATCACGGCGCGGAGAGCGATGATCAGACGAATGATAGCCCTAAAGCCTGGCCCGACTCGATTCCGAGTTGGCTCGCTATTTGTTGCCTCGCTCTTCCTGGTCTTATCTTTCCCCGTTCGAGGAGCCACAGCAGCGAAGTCTCCCGACAAAGTCTTCTACAATCGTGATGTTCGCCCGATTCTTTCGGAAAACTGCTTCTTTTGCCACGGGCCGGACCCGAAGAAGCGCAAGGCCAAGCTGCGCCTCGACATCCGAGAGGAAGCGCTCGCCAGGAATGCTTTTGTTCCCGGAAAACCAGAGCAGAGCGAATTGGTCCGGCGCATTCTTACTTCGGACACCGACGATCTAATGCCGCCGCCGGCTTCGCACAAGACGCTGACGGCTGCGCAGAAGCAACTGTTGCGGCGGTGGATTGCCCAAGGCGCAGAATATCAAAAGCATTGGGCGTACGTGCCGCCGGTCAAACCACCGGTGCCCCCAAAGCACGCGGCCATCGATTTCCTGGTGCAGCAGCGCCTCAGCGAGCATGGGCTCAGGCCCTCGCCGGCGGCGGACCGCCGGACCCTGGCGCGCAGGCTCTATTTCGACCTGCTGGGGTTGCCACCCAGGCCGGAAGAGGTTGCTGCCTTCGAAAAAGACAAATCGCCTGAAGCTTACGAAAGACTGGTCGAGAAGCTGTTGTCCTCCCCGCACTATGGGGAACGGATGGCCATCGGGTGGCTAGATGTGGCGCGGTACGCCGACACGATTGGCTATCACTCGGATAACCCGCGCAATGTCTGGCCCTATCGCGAATACGTCATCAAATCCTTCAATGAAGACAAACATTTCGATCAATTCACAAGAGAACAGCTTGCCGGCGACCTCCTGCCGAACAGCAGCCTGGAGCAAAAGGTTGGTTCGGCGTTCAACCGCTTATTGCTCACCACCGAGGAAGGCGGCGCGCAGCCGAAAGATTACGAAGCCCGTATGCTGACGGATCGTGTCCGGGCCATTGGCGCGGTGTGGCTGGGACAAACCATCGGCTGCGCCCAGTGCCACGACCATAAATTCGATCCGATCACGTCGCGCGATTTCTACTCGTTGGGCGCATTCTTCGCCGACGTCAAAGAGGCGAGTATCGGCCGGCGTGAGGAGGGCATCATAGTCCCCGACGCTAAGCAAGCAGCCGAACTGGAGAAACTCGACGCGGAAGTAACGCGCTGTCAGAAGGCGTATGATGCGCCTCGCCCGGAGTTGGCCGCAAGATGGGAACAATACGTCCGCGAGGCCATGGCCGCAGAGACCAACTGGACGCCACTTGCTCCGGAGAAAATGATCTCGGCCGCGGGCGTGAAGCTCACGGCTGATGCCAACCAGATTATCAAGACGGACAAGGAGCCGAAGGAAGGCAAAGATACCTATCGCATCACGGTCAAAGAGAACCTGAAAGATGCGGTTGGCTTCCGCCTTGAGGCGCTGAGCTCGGTGAAACTTCCCGGCCACGGCCCCGGCCGCGGTACCGATGGAACATTCGTGCTCACCGAGCTCAGCGTCGAAGACGAAAATGGCGACAACATTGCATTGACCAACGCCAGTGCCACCTTCGAAGCGCCGGGATTCCCCGCCTCCGCCGTCCTGGACGGCAATCATCAAACCAACAACGGATGGTCGATTAAAGGAGTGACCGGTGTCGCGCAGGCACTTTACTTCCGCACAAAGGCACCGATCCAGGTTGGTCCCGAGGCCGTGCTGACCTTCGTGATTCGCCAAACCAGCGGCGATAACCAGGTTTTGGGGCGCTTCCGTTTGTCGGCGATCACCAATGCCGCAGCGGTGCGCACGCCGCCGACGGCTCTGCCTGCGCCGGAAATCGCGGAGATCGTGAACACTCGCGAGAACGAGCGTAGCGAAGAACAAAAGGCGAAGCTCGCGGCGTATCAACGGAGTGCGGCTCCGGAGTTGATCGATGATCGGCGACGTGTCACCGAGGCGAAAAAAGCCAAGGCGGACTTCGAGGCCGGCTTGCCGCGCTGTTTGGTGTCGGTCGCCGAACCCGAACCTCACACCGTGCGCATTTTGCCGCGCGGTAACTTCCTGGACGAAACCGGCGAGGTCGTGCGTCCGGCGTTGCCAGCGTATCTGAATTCAACCGCTTCGAGAGTGAAGGGTCCTGCGCAGAATCGGGAAGACCGGAGATTGAGCCGGCTCGATCTCGCCGAATGGCTCGTCTCGCGCGAGAACCCACTGACCGCGCGTGTGTTCATGAACCGGCTCTGGAAACAGTTTTTCGGAACCGGCTTGGCGCGGATCCTCGACGATTTCGGCATGCAAGGCGAGCCGCCGGTCAATCCTGAATTGCTGGACTGGCTCGCCTGTGAGTTCATCGAGAGGGGGTGGGACGTCAAACACATGGTTCGCCTCATGGTGAACAGCCACACCTACAAACAGGTTTCGACTGCGTCGAAGGAATTGCAAGCACGCGACCCTTACAATCGCGAGTTGGCCCGTCAGAGTCGGTGGCGGCTCGATGCCGAGTTCGTGCGGGACGACGCCTTGAGCGTCGCCGGCCTGCTCGTCCTCAAAATCGGCGGACCTAGCGTCAAACCCTATCAACCTGATGGTTACTGGGAGAATTTGAATTTCCCCCCGCGCACGTACGAGGCGGACGGAGGCGAGAGTCAATATCGCCGTGGTCTTTACACCTGGTGGCAGCGCACATTTTTGCACCCGAGTTTGCTCGCCTTCGACGCTCCCAGCCGCGAGGAATGCGCCGCCGAACGCAACCGTTCGAACATTCCTCAGCAGGCGCTCGCCCTTCTGAACGACCCAACTTACGTCGAAGCCGCCCGCGCCTTTGCCGCGCGCATTCTCAAGGAAGGCGGTCATGATACGGCCTCGCGTATCAACTGGGCATGGAAACAGGCGCTTGCTCGCTCCCCGCGCGGAGAGGAATCGCAGATTATTCGTGCGCTGCTCACCCAACAGCTCGCCGAATATCGGCGAGACCCGCAGGCGGCAGAAGCTCTGTCTAAAGTCGGGCTGTTGCCAGCGCCGAAAGATATTGATTTAGCGGAACTGGCCGCCTGGACGAATGTTGCGCGCGTAATCCTGAATCTGCATGAAACGATCACGAGGAGCTGATCAGTCGATGAGCGCGGATTATTTCAACCGACGCGCATTCCTGGGCCGGGTGTCACAGGGCGTAGGGTCGCTCGCGCTGGCGTCCCTCATCAATCCTGCGCTCCTGCATGCGGCCTCGGTGACGGCGACGGCGAGCAAGAACAAGTGGCCGGGCGTTGTGAACCCGGCGCATTTTCCGCCGAAAGTCAAACGGGTCATTTGGCTGACGATGGCGGGTGGGCCCTCGCATCTCGAGACGTTTGATTACAAGCCAAGACTGGCCGAGATGCACAAGGAGCCGATGCCCGAAAGCTTCACCAAGGGCAAACAGATCGCGCAGTTGCAGGGGCAAAAGCTCCTATGCTACGGCCCACAATTGAAATTCAAGAAGTTTGGCAAATCCGGCGCGGAGATATGTGAGCTGTTCGAGCACATCGGCTCGGTCGTGGACGAGCTCTGCCTCATTCGCTCCATGACTACCGAAGCGATCAACCATGATCCCGCGCATATGTTCATGAACACCGGGAGCCAGATCGCCGGGCGTCCCAGCATGGGCGCCTGGGTGACCTATGGTCTGGGCAGCGACACCCAGGATCTGCCCGGCTTCGTGGTGTTGACCTCGTTGGGCCGCGGCGGCCAAAACCAGCCGATTGCCGCGCGCCAATGGGCCTCGGGCTTTCTGCCGAGCCGCTTCCAGGGCGTCCATCTCCGCTCGAAAGGCGATCCAGTCTTGTATCTCGGTTCGCCGCCCGGTGTTACCCCCGGACGCCAGCACGACGTTGTTAGCGCGATTAACACACTCAATGCCAAGTACGATGCCATCGTGGATGATCCCGAGATTTCCACGCGCATTGCTCAGTACGAGATGGCCTTTCAGATGCAGGCGAGCGTGCCCTGGTTGATCGACACCAGCAAAGAGCCGCAGCACATTCTGGATCTTTACGGCGCCAGGCCGGGCGACGGCTCGTTCGCCTCGAATTGCCTGCTGGCTCGACGCCTGGCCGAGCGCGGCGTGCGCTTCATTCAGCTTTACCACAAGGACTGGGACCACCATGGCGGTGTGAAAGAGGGAATTACGTTCAAAGCGCAGGAAGTTGATCGCGCCTGCATGGCGCTAATCACCGATCTCAAGCAGCGCGATATGCTGAAGGACACGCTCATCGTGTGGGCGGGCGAATTTGGCCGCACTCCAATGAGCCAGGGCGGCGATGGCCGTGACCATCACAATGCCGGGTTCAGCATTTGGCTGTGCGGCGGCGGTATTAAGAAGGGCATTATTTACGGCGCGACGGATGAGCTCGGTTACAACGCCATCGAAAACCCGGTGGACGTCCACGATTTGCATGCCACGATGCTCCGGCTCCTCGGCATCGAACACACTCGCCTGACCGTGAAGTTTCAGGGACTCGACGCGCGCCTGACCAATGTGTCGGGCAAGGTGATTGAGGGAATCTTGGCGTAGTTAGCCCCCTCGTCTCAGGAGTGCTCATGATTTCGGCGCCAGTTGAGCTTGCCGCTTGCGAACCAACTCCGCTTCATCTCGAATGTTGATCAAGGAGAGCGCCGTTTTTGTCTGGCAATTTTCGTTGGTTTCCGGTACGCAGTCGTGGTCTCGACTGCCCCGGTGCCCAAGCTATGTCGCAGCAACACGAAGACTCGCAAACTCCGCCGATCAGGCCCCAATGGTTCACCACGACGCATTGGAGCGTTGTCCTGGCCGCGCGCCAGAACAGTTCGCCGGCGGGTGGGGCAGCTTTGGAACAATTATGCCGAACCTATTGGTATCCCCTCTACGCCTACATTCGGCGCCAGGGATATAGCCCAGATGATGCGCAGGACTTAACCCAAGGTTTCTTCGCCCGGTTGCTTGAGAGGAATTATCTTGCGTCGGTAGGTCCGGAGAAAGGGAAGTTCCGTTCGTTTCTCCTGGCGTCACTGAATCATTTCCTTTGTGACGAGCACGACCGGGCCAATGCCGCCAAACGCGGCGGCGGCGAACTGCCGATTTCTCTGGAAATGGCTGAAAATCTCCTGGCCGCCGAGCCAACGTCGGGGCTTCCCCCGGACAAGGAATTTGAAAAGCGCTGGGCCACAGTTCTGCTCCAGGAAACCTTTGGACGGCTTAAAGCAGAATTTGAACAGTCCGGTCGCGGCGCAACCTTTGAGAGATTGAAACCGTTTCTCGAACAGGGTGTTGGGCGCGGAGCTTACCTCGAGGTGGCCGACGAATTGAAAATGAGCGCGAACGCGGTCGCAGCGGCAGTGCGGCGGCTGCGGCAACGGTATCGCGAGTTGGTGCGGGCAGAAATCGCCAATACCGTCGCCACGCCGGAAGAGGTGGAAGAGGAACTGCGTTATCTATTTGCAGTGCTGGCACAGTGAGGCGTGCAGTTGCCGACATCAAAAGGAACGGATTTGAGCTTCCTTACGTCGGCTGCTACAGTTCCGCTGAATCTGGCAGTGAGTAATAGTTGCGGCGATTTCCCTCTGTTAGAATATGCAGGCAATGGAAGCAGCGCGCGTTTGCCCTAGATGTGGCACCGAATTTCCCGGTGCGCCGCTGCACGGGCTCTGCCCCAAGTGCGTCGCGCGCATCGGGTTCGCATCGGACTCGGACAGCGAAGCGGATGCACCAGAGCTGATTCCAGAGCCAGCAGAGATACCCCTGAGGACTTTCGGGGATTACGAACTCATTGAGGAAATCGCCCGCGGTGGCATGGGGGTCGTTTACAAGGCGCGCCAAATCAGCCTGAATCGAATCGTCGCGGTGAAGATGATTCTGACGGGACAACTTGCGAGTCAAAGCGAGGTGCAGCGGTTCCATGCCGAGGCCGAAGCTGTCGCCGGCTTGCAACACCCGAACATCGTCGCCATTCATGAGGTAGGCGATCATGAAGGGCAGCATTATTTCTCGATGGATTACATCGAGGGACAGAACCTCGCCGAGTGGAGTGCGGAATGCAAAAATCGGAATGCCGAATGGTGCCGGCAAACTGCGGGTTATGTGAAGACCATTGCTGAGGCGATTCACTACGCCCACGAAAAAGGCACGCTCCATCGTGACCTCAAGCCGTCCAACGTACTGATCGACAGCTTTGGCCAACCGCGCGTAACCGACTTCGGACTGGCCAAACGACTGCATCGAGACCCGGACTTGACGGCTACCGGTCAGGTGTTAGGCACGCCGAATTTCATGTCACCGGAGCAGGCCGACGGAGACAGCGCGGCGCTCGGGCCCCAAAGCGACCTCTATTCACTGGGGGCAATACTATACTTCCTCTTAACAGGTCAGCCTCCGTTTCATGGCACCTCGACGCGCGAAATGATGGTCCAGCTGGTTCATCACGAACTGGCCCCGGCGCGCTCGATCAACCGCGACATCCCACGAGACCTGGAAACGATTTGCGAAAAGTGTCTGCGAAAACGGCCTGAGCGCCGCTACGGTTCCGCGAAGGATTTGGCGGAGGATCTCGGGCGGTTTCTGCGGAACGAGCCGATCCTCGCCCGACCCGTTGGCAGCGCGGAGAAACTCTGGCGGGCGTGTCGTCGGCGTCCTGCTGCGGTGAGCTTCTTTTTGTTGACGGCGCTCCTGTTGCTCGTGCCCACCATTAGATGGTTGTTTGCGAAACCAACGGTCCCGAGCCTCCCGGTGTTCAGCGGAGAGGGCGGTTCGGGTGTGATCGAGGGAAAGCTCTACGTCGCAACCGGCTCGGACGGCATGGACGGCATTCATCCGCATTTCCACGTGTGTGATTTGGCAAAAAGGCGGTGGCACGAACTGCAAGCGCCTCCGATTCCGCACAATGGCGGTGCCGCCGCAATTCTTGATGGTAAATTTTATTTTGCCGGCGGCGGCGATGGAAAGCAAACCACAGGAAGATTGGACGTGTTCGATCCTGCGACAAAGGAGTGGACCATGAAACAATCCATGACTACGCCTAGAACCGGCTGCACGGGAGCAGGTCTCCAAGGGCGGCTATTTGTGGTCGGAGGGAACTCAGGAACGAACGTGCTCGCAACCGTTGAGGCTTACGATTTCAGTCGAAATGCGTGGAGCACGGAAGTCCCACTGCCGGCGCCGCGCACAGAACCTGGCGCTACGGTTTTGAATGGTGTCCTCTTTGTCCTTGGTGGGCGAGACCGGATAGACCGCGCGGACGCCATGACTGAGGTTTGGGCCCTCGATCACGAGCAGCACAAGTGGATTTCAAAAACCCCATTACGCGAACCACGAGCGCGGGCCTTTGTCACTGCATTTAATAGCGGTCTTTTCATCGCCGGAGGCGTTCACCTTGGCGAAAGCCCGAACTCCTATTTTTGGAATCCGTCGAAAGATCAATGGGATCCTCTGCCGCCGATGCCCTCGCCCAGTTACGGCGGAGACGGAGCCCGGGTGATTGATGGAAAAATCTGGTGCATCGGCGGCTGGTGGATTCAGAAGACAAGCAGGGGCCTGCCTACTGACAAAATCTTCATATACGACCGGACGACGGATTCGTGGGAAACCAGCGGGGCGACGCGATAGAGGGGCCGGTTTTTCGACGGAGGTAGGTTCTGTTGGGCATTTGACGAGCCGGGGTTCCGACGATGCTCCCGAGCTTCTAGCCGGCGCCGCTCTATTAGCAGCTAGAATTTCGGCGTCATAGTTCATCGGTTTTTCCTCTGTAGCAATTTGGAACCAAAAAGGTTCACTTGGGCTTGAAATTTATGAACAGCTCCAATGCGTCTAATTTCCAACCAAGCCAATGAATAAGATATGAAACCGATCCTATATCTATGGGTCTGCATTCTAGTGGTACTCGGAGAGATGCGGGCTCAGGCGCAGGTGCGAGGCGCTTGTGTGCAATGCGGTTACTGTAGTACCGACACCGGAGGATGCCCACGAACCGGTTGTACGGGGAGCTGTTGTGCCGGACGAGGGGGGGGCAGCAGCGGGGGAGACGGAGGAGGCTTGTCGATCTTTAACATCATTGACAACATTTTTAACGGCATCTCTAACGAGATCGCCCAAAGTCGAGCGAGGAAAAGTCATGAAGCAAATAAAAAGGGAATAGAATTTTACAACAAGCGAGACTTGGAGAATGCCGTCAAAGAATTTCGGCGGGCTTTAAAATTCGCCCCAAACGATAAAGATGTGCAAGGAAATTTAGAGGTAGCAGAGCAACAACTTCGAGCAGGAACACCTCATGACGAATACCCGAACGTGGTGTGGACGGGTGATGGTAAGTCTATCCGCCCGGCTCCAGGTTATATGTGGGTTTCACACGATCCGTCTGGCAACCAGGATTTTCGAGTCACGCCGGTGCTAGCGGGAACGCCGCATCCGACACATCCGAACGTGGTGTGGTCGGAAGGCGGCAAAAACACCGAACCTGCCGCCGGCTTCACATGGGTAAATCCAGGCGTTGAAGGAGATTTTGAAGTCAAGCCCCTGCCAGCGGGAACGCCGCATCCGACACA
>CAYUPI010000003.1:0-30745 GCA_964446585.1 uncultured Verrucomicrobiota bacterium | reverse complement strand
TTTTGAAGTCAAGCCCCTGCCAGCGGGAACGCCGCATCCGACACATCCGAACGTGGTGTGGACGGGCGATGGGGAGCATTTCAGGCCCGCTGAAGGATACCGATGGGCCTCAACGACTCCAGGGAACGACGGTTTCCGGGTCGAACTTATTGTGAGCGATCGTCGCAGCATGGGTGTTGCGATGATTAAAGGCGGCGACCTAAAGGGCGGCAAGGAGGCATTTGAAGATTTGATGGTGCTAAATCCAGCCGAACCTGAAATCCCACTGCAACTCGGTCGTCTACTTCGCGACGCTGGTGATTATTCCGGCGCCGTTCGGGCCTATCGCAAATCACTTGCTTCACAGACCGATATGACTGAAAAAGCAGCAACTCATTCCTTGATTGGATTGAGTTTAGAAAGTCTGCCTGGCAAAGAGGCGGAAGCGTACGCAGAGTTTAAGCAGGGAGTCGAACTCGCACCAGAAGCGCCAGTCGTCCACGGCCTTTTTGGCCTGTACTTGATGCGGGCTGGAAAGGATACCGAAGCAGAACGAGAGCTCCGAAAAGCAGTGTCGTTGGAACACACGGACCGAGAACACGAAAAACTCGGCGAGCTTTACATTAGACAGGCGCGGCATCATGAGGCCGTTATTCAATACATCGAAGCTTTGCGACTCAATTCGCAGAACACGTCGGCTAAAAAGGGCGTCGAAGCACTGCTCGAGCTCTCGATGCGCAAAGAAGGCAAGATCGTTTCCGGCGGTGAGTTGCTCAGCGTTCAACATCATAGCGTCTCCGCTGCTGAAACGCATGGACTTGAACCTGCGAGCATGACCGCACGAATGGGTTTCGATACAAGAGGCGCTAACGTCGGCACCCTGCCGGTTTATGAGCCTTCATTTTCCATTCCTAAAGAGCCGGTCGTCAGCGCAGCCGACCGGAAAAGGATTCCACAACTTGCAGAATTGGAAAAACAACGAGACGATCAAAAGCGGATTCGGCTGAAACTCGAACGAGAACTGGAACAGCGCGAAAAGGCATTCCAGGACAATGTGAATTCTGTGAAAGACGGCCAGGTCGGTGTAGTGGCACCAGAGCCAAAGGAAGTTCACCAGGAGCGGGCCGAAATTGCGGTATTGAAGCAAAATCAGGCGACAGTCCAAAACCTCGAGCATTACCTGAACTTCAGCATTATGACGATCTTGGAGGAAGCTCCCTCGCTCCCTGGCTCGTCCATTGGCGAGAAGCAAAATCAAAAGAAATAACTCACATGTTCGGAATCCATACACTCCAGGTTTCCACCCTTCTCGCTGCTACGCACGTGGTCAGCGTTCTGATTGTCGCCAGCGTGGGCGTTTTTCGAGCCATTGCGCAGGCTCCTGATCCCGGACCTCCAGCTACGGCTGGGTGGCAGGACCAGAATTTGAATTACCATCGAGGCGAACAGCAGGCGCGCGTGACCATATCAAAGGGGAAGCAGGAAAGAGATACGGCTCGAAACTTGGAAAACTATTACAATTTTGAGATTAACACTTTGTTGGAGAAAGCGCTGGATGTGCCTAAGTGAGATGAATCCGAAAGTCAAAAATGCAAAGTCCAACCCATAGGTTGTTTGTTGCGCTAGGTACTCTTGGGTTCGGGGTTTTACTGTTCCACGTCGCGTTTGGCCAAGATACGTCATTGGGCGTGGTCCCGGATTGGCGCGCAAGAGTTGAGGACGTTCCCAGTGTTCTGAACAAGAAGGCTGTCGAGACGTTGCAATCGCAGAAAAACGCGTTGGATGGAGCGCGCGCGGAAATTGATCGCGATGTGAAATCCCTGAACACGGATTGTAGCCATGTCCAGGCAAGCGACACTACTTGGATGCAAGAATGCAAGAAGCGCCAACAGGAACTGATGCGTCGGATCAAAGATTACGAATCGGACCTCAAGACATATAAGGAACATCGTGCGGCGGCAATAGATGCGGAGCTGTCCGAGCTCGACAGACGAATCTCTGCAACAAAAAGAGCGATCCAAAAGTTTGCGTCCGGCCTGAAGGGCTACCAGGATTCACTCGACGAGTGGACAAGGCTTCCCCTCGAAGCCAGAACAAACGCACATCGCGCAGCACTGGATACCTGCGCAACTGTCTTCCTGGAGAAACTCGCTGTTAAAAAGGAGAAAGCGATCGAGCTGAAGCAAGACGAACTTAAGAATATCGAACGGCTACTGCGGGAACGGGTTCGCATAGATGATCTTTACAATAAAGCAGTAATCCATGATGAGCTGCAGTCGCTCAAGACCGACGCCAGTGTTCTACAGTTACTCTCCCGGATTAAGGATGGCGTAGGCGCGATACCAAGCGGGGACGCCGAGAAGCGGGAGGCAGAACTCAGCGCTGTTCTGAAGGTCATCGCAATAGTCAATCGCGACCCCAAAATTCGGCTCTTAACCTCCGATGGAGAACTCGTTATTGCTGATGTCTATGCTTACTGGTCGGCGGCAGTCGCACGGGAGCGGATTGATCAATTGCTCTCACTGGGTGACCAACAGTTGAGCGGTCTCAGCGCGCTCATAACCGCGTACAAGTCGGATATTAACAACCGGAAGATTCTCCTGGCAGCGAGGGCAAAGCCGGACGCGAAATAGCGCAGCACCTTTGAATAAAGCCTACCGGCTCCATTATGAAAGAACCGGCTTTCACTCTCTGGCTTGAATTCGAGGAGTACCAAGATCATCCCGAAGCAACTCAATCCGATCCAGAAAATGACTTTTGCAATATCGCCATCACCCTCGCATCCGGAGAACGCTATGCTTTGAATGTCTGGACGTTCCGCTACCTCCAGACAGCACGCGAGGTCGGTGACCATCCCAGTGAAGAGATGAGAGGCCGATATCTTTTCCCTCCCGACCTATTCGTCGAGCGACTGGACAGGCCGACGCTGGAAGCAATCGCGGCTGACCTCCTGCGACACGGGGGACTGAAGTCGGAGTGGCTGGTGGACGAGGGGTTCGAGCCATAGGGAAACGACAGACCCTAGAACAAACTCCGGCTTTTCGACTTCGCGGGCGACGCGGCCCTGAGTGCCACCGCCCCCAGCCCGCTCACGGAGCGCGTCATAGTTCGGGGGGATTTCCTCTGTAGAAGGTTGGAACCAAAAGGGTTCTTGCAGAGGAAAGGCAACCAAATGAGAACAAGATGTGCTAGATCGGGCACCACCTTAACCGTTGCGGCCATTTTGGCCTTCATCGCAAACACTTCGAGCGCAATGGCGCAAGGGACGGCTTTCGTTTACCAAGGGCGGCTCAGCGATAATGGCGTTCCGGCAAACGGGAATTATGACCTGCGATTCACCGCTTACGATGCCGTCACCAACGGCAATCCTGCAAGCGATTCGCTCACAAACGCCAACGTCACTATCAGCAACGGCCTTTTCAGTGTAAACCTGGATTTTGGCCCCGGAGTTTTCAACGGCGCGGAACGTTGGCTGGAACTGGGCGTGCGCACCAATGGCAGCGCATCGGATTATGTTTTGTTGTCCCCGCGACAGCACATTCTGGCTGTGCCCTACGCCATCACTGCTGGTCATCTGACAGGTTCAGTAGCGGATTCGCAACTCTCTGGCAACATCCCGCGGCTCAACTCCAGCCAATCATTCACGGGAACCGTGACGGCAAGTTCATTTACAGGTTCAGGCGACGGTTTAACGAACCTGAATGCTGTAGCCAGGACAGGCGATACCATGAGCGGGACGCTCAATGTTAACGGCGGGTTGGCTACTTCCTCGGGTGATCTAATCGTCAATTCCGCAACGCGCAAGATTGGCATGGGCACGAGCGGTCCGCTCTTTGCCTTCGATCTGATGGCGCCTTCAGGGGTTGACGTGGGCCTGTTACACGCCGGAATTGATGGTGGCGCGGATGGCGCCAACGGTTTCAACATTTTCAAAGGCCAATTCGATGAGTTGTATTATTCCTTCAACTCAGGTCCGAACGGCCCTCTTGGCTTTTACCAGGACTCTCAAGGCAAGGTCGGTATCGGCAAGAATAGCCCGGTGACTGCTTTGGATGTTAACGGAACAGTGACAGCCGCCGCCTTTGCCGGCTCAGGGTCTCAGGCCCTGGATTTTACAGTGGACAATGCCAGGGCATTGAGGCTGGAGCCGAATGCCGTCAGCCCTAATGTTATCGGGGGCTGGTTCGGAAACTCGGTCTATCCAGGATTAAATGGCGTGACCATTTCCGGCGGTGGGCAAAGCGGCAATACCAACCAGGCTGCCGCCGGGGCAGACAACTCCGTCATTGGCGGCGGCTGGGCCAACACCGTCAGCGCCGGCACAGCAACCATCGGCGGTGGCGCTCTGAACACTGCCAGCGGCCAGTATTCCACTGTGCCGGGCGGAGTTGCAAACACCGCTGGCGGGTTCACGAGTTTCGCCGTCGGCCGCCAGGCCAAGGCCATCCATGATGGCACCTTTGTGTGGGGTGACTCCGCAGCGGTGGATTTTGCTTCAACGGGGAACGATCAGTTTCTCATTCGGGCGGCTGGCGGCGTGGGTATTGGAATCAATGCGCCAACCGCGCCGTTGCACGTCAGTGGCTATGATCCGAACGGCACGACCGCCAAATTCGAGCGCGGTGTAAAAGGGGAAAAGAAACTTTGGCTTCGCGCCATCGCCGGCGAGCGGGTGATCTTTGCCTCCGATGGCGCTTTTGCTTTCAACACAGCTTCGGACGCCGGCCAGGGAAGCGAGTGGCTGCGAATCGCTACGAATGGGTTCGTGGGCATCGGCACCAATAACCCTGCGGCGCGCTTGCAAGTTGTGAATGCGACCTGTGACGGAACCACCTGGAACAATGCCTCGGACCGAAGCCTCAAGGAGAACTTCAAGAAATTGAACAACCGTGAAGTTTTGGCCCGAGTCGCGGACCTCCCAATCAGTCGCTGGAACTACAAAGCCCGGCCACAGGAGTCCCACATCGGCCCAATGGCACAGGACTTCGTTGGCAGTTTTGGAGTTGGGGCAGATGACAAACACATCGCCACCGTGGATGCCGAAGGGGTCGCCTTCGCAGCAATCCAGGGACTGAACGAGAAACTCGAGGAAAAGGAAGCCGCCATCCAGCAACTCGAACAACGGCTTCAAAAGCTTGAGCAACTGCTGCAAGAGAAAACAAAGGGGCAGTAATGAAAGCCATCTTATATCTGGCGCTGTTGGCATCCTGGTCGATGGGCTCGCAGACTATGGCCCAAAATTATTCGCTCGAGTGGTTCAGTCTGAATTCAGCCGCTGCCGAGAGCAGCGGAGGCACATTCTGGATTGACGGCGCCGCTGGTCTGGTCGTAATCGGCAGACTTACGGCCGATAAATATTCACTGGATGCTGGCTCTTTGGCCTTGATTGCTCTTCCGCAATCAACGACGGGGCCGCTCCTGCGCGCAACGCTCAGTGCAACGAATACAATAGTGCTGGCGTGGCCGACCGCCGCCAATGGGTTTCGTCTGCAACAAAACTCCAACGCCTCGAATGCGAATTGGACAGATGTGGGGTCATCCACTTTTGTCGTCGGCAGCGAGAATCAAGCCGTCCTCCCGATTTCGGGTCGGAGCAAGTTCTTTCGATTGAAGCTGGAATAAGCCTGTTCGGGGATCAAGGTTGATCCAGGAAGCGTAGCTTGCCGGCGCTGTCAATCCGGGAACAACTTCGGTAACCGCCTCCTTCCAAGGTTTAGCCGGCAGCGCGTCGCTCGCGGTTAACGCGCAGCCGACCTTGAGCGCCGTTAAGTCCGGCAACCAGTTGATTGTTTCCTGGTCTGCGAGTTACCTTGGATTCGGCCTCGAGTCCGCAGCTAATCCTGGCCGGTTTTCCCAGTGGACTTCTGTTGCTAATCCGGTTCTGACGGTTGGCAATCGCAACTACGTCACTAGCCAGATCTCGCCGGACGCTCGATTTTGTCGCTTAAGAAAGTAAGACCATACCCATCAAATCTGGCAACCTGCTCTCACACTGCTCCGCCTCCTGGGCATCGAAAACACTCGCCCGACCGTGAAGTTCCAGGGACTCGATGCGCGCCTGACCAATGTGTCGGGCAATGTGATCGAAGGGATTCTTGCTTAGTCGGAGATCGTTGGAACCTTCCCAACCCCCCGAAATCCGAAATCCGAAGGCCGAATACCGAAGGAAATCCGAATGACGAAATCCGAAGAAGGACGTGCTTTGCGTTCGAGCTTTCGATTTTCGGAACTCGGAATTCGGATTTCTTCAGGGATTTCGAATTTCCGCCGCTACATCCCAAATCGTTGCAGCGAGATAACGTTCTGGCCCCGTTTTCTGGTCCCAGAAATAGTACACCGTAATGATCTTGCCATCGGGGCGTTGCACGCTGCGGACGTAGCCGAGGTCGCGACCAGCCCCATCGTCGCGCAGCACCAGCTCCTGGCTCCAGGTGCGGCCGTGATCAGCCGAGAGCCTCGCGCAGATCCGGTAAGGCGCGGCGCGCACCCCATAAGTGAGGCAGAGACGGCTATCGGTGAGTTTCATCAGATGCGGTGGGTTGCCCTCGCCGGTGTCGGGTACGGGCCGGTTAAGCAGCGACCACGTCACTCCATCGTCCGCGGACATCCACGCTTCGATCCAGCTTTTGCCGCGGGCATCCGCTCCCGCCCGACAGCGAATGGTGCTGAGCAATTCCATCGGCGACAGCCTGACGGACGACGGCATAATCGAATAGCCTTCCGGTTCGGGGCCAATTTTACCAATGAGCTGCCAGGTCCGGGCACCGTCGGTTGTGCGCACGCAGATGACGCGGCCCTCGCGATTGTTGCGCTTGGAGGCCGTCAGAAACAGGAGGCAGTCTTGTGCGCCATTAACAATGTAATCTGTCCGCGCTGCGATGCCTGGCTGGCCGAACAGAGGCAGCTTGAATGGTCCCTTCCATGATCTGCCCCGATCGTAAGAATAATAGAAACGCGACATGCCGGTATCCGTGCCAGTCATGCGACATGTCAGAGCGAAGTTCGGATGGGTGAAATCGATGCCTCCCGGGCAATCGGTTGGCTCGGGCTCCTGAGCGCCCGGTGGCAGAATGCCGTGCCGGCTGCCTTTCGTGCCTACCAGCACGCCCTGCGTGGCAGGATTTTCAATTGTCCATGTATCGCCACCGTCCAGGCTCCGCGCCAACAAGTGCTCCTCTGGTTTTTCACGGTCGATCGCGTGGCGATCCGGGCCCAAGTCTTTATAGTCACCTGCGCTGAAACCAACAAGTATCTCATTGCCCCAGCGCCAAATGCCGTGGTTAGCCGGAAAACCTGCAAACCGCCGGGGCTGGTGGTAGATGAACAAACTCTGCGCCGATTGAGGTTTCGCAACTGTAGGGGAAGACTCCGTGCCGGCTTTGGTAACCTGCGTTGCAATCGTTTCGGCGGCTGGTTGCGCCGCGGAGATCGAGTCGCAGCCGACCATCCCCGCGACTGACGCCATCAACAGGATTGGAGTGATGAGATGGCTCTCGCAGAACTTTCCCCGTTTCATCTTTAATCCTTAAGATCGCGCGCCTGGAATACCGCCGAGCCGACCACGAAAGCTGTGAGGTTAATCGCGGCCATCATGCAGTCCAGGGAATCGGTAAGGCAACGACGAAACGCCGGACACCGAGACGGCAGGTCAGGAACCACTCTAGGTAGTGTTCAAAGAATTGATTAAGCGGTCAAACTGGAACGGCGGTTGGATAAGGCCCAAATAGGGTCAAAAGGAGTCTTGGGTGGGCGATGTCAACGAACTGGCCTGGGCAGCAGCCTAAAACAGTCACCCAAGCGTTCCACGCGTTAGGAGCACAACCTATTGGGGGTGGAGGGCGGGTTGTGCTCATATGTAGAGATTTTGCTGGACGTGGGAAAAGGTGTTGGCTAAACAATAGCAAGCCGAAATAAATGCAGGCTGAAACTGCCGAAGCTTATCGCACCCTTGATTTAAAGCCTGGGGCCGATCTTGTAACGGTCCGACAGGCCTATCGCGTTCTCGTCAAAGTCTGGCACCCCGACCGCTTCGGTAACGACCCAAGGCTGCAGGCCATTTCCGACGAGAAGCTCAAGTACATCAATGCTTCCTACGAAACGGTTGTCGCTTACCTGGCGAGTGGTTCGGAGGAACGGCACGCGCCGGGGGCGGGATGCCAGCCGGGGACGAAGCCCCGTAACCCGTTATCCGCCGTAGGCTTCTATAAATCTGGCCTGGCACGCTATCACGCCGGTGACCGCGCCAGTGCAGAGCAGCTTTTCCTGCAGGCTGCCGAGATGGGGGACGCCCAGGCACAATATGCCTACGGCTACCTCCTGTATCAGGAGGGCTACATTCCGCTGGAAGCGTTCGAACATTTCAGCAAGGTCTTGCGCTGGTGGACACGAGCGGCAGACCAGGGCCATATCGAATCACAATTCATGGTGGGCACATTCCACCTACTCGGACTCGGGACGCCCTTCAACGAGGCCGAGGGGATGAAATGGCTCAAACTCGCCGGGTGTCGGGGGCATCAAGGCGCGCACCGATTGTTTACTGCGACGGTCTTGCGAAAGCTTCACACCGTCCCGCTGCCTAAGTTGGTGCTTGAGTCCCCTCAGCCACCGCCGTGGCCGGATTAGGAAAACCTCATTAACTTTTGATATCGCGGGCGTGAAAAGCCGCCGCGCCGACGAGGAAGGCCGTGAGGTTGAACGCCACCAGGATGCAGAGGGATTCGACGATGCGCGACCAGGGGATTGGTTTGGCAAACACGAATCGCCAGGCTCCAAGATGGTACGTTAGAAACCACTCTCGGTAATGTTCAAAGAATGGGATGCCCTCCATAACCAGATTGAGAAACAGAAATGATAGGGCGAGGATTGTTGCGGCCGCCGGTTTCATGTTGAAGCAGGAAAACATAAAGCCCAGTCCGAGAATGATAGTGGCATTGATTGCGGTGAACAGGTGTGAAAAGAGATAGAGACGAAGCCCTTCACTCGCCGACAACACGTTGAAGCCCATTCCCGGAAGCGAGATGAACATGCTGCGCCAGGGAAACCAAAATCGGGCAAGGCACAAGGCCGTGGCACCCAAAACGCAGACGAGCAGCGCGGAAAAAATCGCGCCCGCTATCCATTTCACCAGGAGCAGCCGAAAACGGGAGATCGGCCGCGATAGAATCATCCGCAGAGTTCCATCCTCAGCCTCTTTAGCCACCATGTCCCCCCCGACCAATGCCGCGTACAACGGCATGAACATGATGATTTGGGGGAAAAGCATGAATAGGGCGACCGTCAACGCCGAGATATACTCCTCCGCCAGATATCCGTTACCTGCCAGGACCCGCTCCATGTTCCTCTGCACGGGGCCGAGCTGAAAGATCAGCATCATTGCCGTTTGGGCCAGCAGGAATGCACCGAAGCCGATGTAGGTCCGCTTTTTGCCAAAAAGCTTCCACAGCTCGTTGCGAAGGTGGCGCAGCAGCATCTCCCGGCTCACTTGTCCAGACACTCTCGCACTGCCTTGGCCAAGGTGACATGGTTGTAAGGCTTCTGAAGGAACATCGCGTGGCCCTGCCGGATGAAATCGGTATCCAGCTCATCCATGCTGTAACCGCTCGCGAAGATTATCTTGAGGGTGGGTTGTGTCGGCAAAATCTTTTGGGCTAATTCCATCCCCGACATGCCCTCGGGCATGACCACATCCGTAAGCACCAAATCAATCCTGCCAGGATGCCGGCGCCAGACGTCCAATGCCTCGACTCCCGACCGCGCTTCCAGAACCTGGTAGCCGCAATCTTTGAGGATCACTTGAGCCAAGCTGCGCAACACCGGCTCGTCCTCGACCACCAGAACGGTTTCAGGACCGCCGAGCACGCGGGCGGCAGGGGCTGAATCCGTTTGACGAATGCCAACCGGCTCCGAGCGCGCGGGAAAATAAAGCGTGAACGTCGTCCCCTTGCCAACTTCGCTGGACACCTCGATCCAGCCTTCATGCTGTTTGATGATGCCATAAACGGTCGCCAAACCGAGACCAGTTCCCTTGCCCACTTCCTTCGTTGTAAAAAATGGTTCAAAGATTCGGCCCATCGTCGCGGCGTCCATGCCGCAGCCTGTGTCCGCGACTCGGAGAGATAGGAAGGTGCCGCAGCGAGCCTCAGGATGCGTCTGCACGTAAGCCTGGTGGATCTCGACGGCGGACGTGCTCACCGTGAGCGTTCCGCCCTTGGGCATCGCATCCCGCGCATTGACCGAGAGGTTCATCAGCACTTGCTCGATCATGCCGACGTCTCCCTGGATGAGAGGGAGCTTTTCCGGCGGATGAAATTCCAACGTGATTGTCTCTCCCAGAAGCCGCTTGAGCATTTTGCTCAAATGGCTGACGACTTCGCGCAAGTCCAACTGTGCGGGCTGCATGACGTTCTTTCGGCTGAACATGAGCAATTGCCGGGTTAAACTCGCGGCGCGTTCGGCCGCGAACAGCACGGCCTGGGCCGATTCTTTCTGCTCCTGGGGCAGGTCGGGGCGAGCCAGCAGCATCCCTGCGTGGCCTTGAATGACCGTGAGCATATTATTGAAATCATGGGCGACCCCGGCCGCAAGCTGCCCGACCGAATCCATTTTCTGAGATTGGCGCAGTTGGGCTTCGAGGTCTAACCGTTCGGTTATGTCCTCGACATAGCAATGCACGACTCGACTGGCCGAAACGGGATGAAATGACCAGGATAAAGTGCGCCCGTTCATATTGGTTTCGTAACGCACCTTACTCTTCACCGTGCGCAAGCAGGTTTCGACAATTTCCGTGATCTGTGCCGGCAGCAAAGCACGCGGATTTTCGTGGCCGGTGGAGATCGCCAGTTTGAGAGCAGCATCGTTGAAATAAGTGACTGTGCCGTCAGCGTCCAGCTCCATTGCGGGATTGGGATTAAGCTGCGCGAACGCCGCGAGGTTCTGCATCTCGCCCTCGGCCCGCTGTCGCTCGACCGCCATGGCCAGCACCGTGGCGATAGAAAGCAGGAAGTGAACCTCGTCCTCAGTAAATTTTCTGCGGTGAGTCGTGTGCGCACCCAGGACGCCAAACGAGTGGCCCTGGCCGGAAATGGCTACGGTCACACCGCTGACCACTCCATGATCGAGCAGCAAGTGCGACCCGCGAAAACGTGATTCGCTCGCCAGGTCTTCCACCACGACCGGTTCGCCGGCGCTCAGCGTGAAACCGAGTTGCGTCTTGGAGTCCGCGGGTACGAGCTGCTTACCGACCCAGCCATCCTTCCAGCCGACGCCGGCGCGCAGTAACAGCGAATGCTCATCGGGCACCAGTTCAAGGACTGCTCCATATTCCACTTCCAAAGTCTGGGCGACCAGCATGACCGCCTGGTTGAGCAGCGCGGAGACATCCTGGCTCACGAGGGCAAACTGCCCTAGCGCGCCTACCACCGTTTGCTGGAAAGAGCGATTGAGCAGGGCCTTCTCCGCTCGTTCGCGTTCTTTGACGCGTTCTTCGAGCGAGCTCGCCATGGCATCGAAAATGCGCCCCAGTTCGCCGAGTTCACCGCGTTCCGCCATCAGACCCGTGCGGCTCGAAAGAACGCCAGCCGCCAACTGACGAGCCGAGTGGGTGAGTGTTCGGACCTGGCGCAGGACGAAACGTTCGCCGCCGTACCAGGCGGCGCCGAGGGCGAGGATGCCGACGATGAAAGCAGTCCATGGAAATTCCTCACCCGCCTTTTTGGCCATGATGTACGTTATCGCCCAGGCGGGCGCTATGGCCAAAAAAACGGTTCCCACCAACCTGGCACGCAAGCTGGAGAAACTGGTCATCGGCTTGTCACGTTCTCGCTTCCGCCTCAAAATAGCAAGTGCCGTGCCGTGGGAAAGGAAAATCGAACCTCCAATAAGCTTGCCAAATGCGCTCACACCCCTAGATTAAGCGGCTCATTTTGATGAATATGGATGTGTTCGGGCTGATTCCACTGCTGGCTTTCGCTCCCCCGGCCCAACCGGGGCAGCAACAGGCCCCGCTGTGGACCAACCTGGTCCCTCTGGGCCTGCTGGTGGTCGTGTTCTATTTCGTTCTCATCCGCCCGCAGCAGAAAAAAGCCAAGGAACATGCCGAACTGCTCAAGGCTGTGCGCGCCGGTGACAAAATCGTGACTTCCGGTGGAATTGTCGGGGTGGTCGTCTCGGTCAAAGAAAAAACCCTGTCGATTCGCTCAGCCGATGCGAAGTTCGAAGTCACGAAAGCGGCTATTTCCGAAATCACTGAACGCAGCGGCGAATCCAGTGAATCCTAGCTTGTTCTCTCATGAATCGAAATAACTTTTGGCGGGTGGTGCTGGTCGTCGCGGTGATTCTGTGGTCGCTCTTCGAGCTCTACCCGCCCACCGCGCGCGATCTGGTGCTGGTTTTTCGTGAAAAAGCGATCAATCGGGACACCAATTTCACCGCCATCGTTCAGAAGGCGATGGCACTCCAAAAGGCCGCCCCGGACAAAGCCTATGAGAATCTGAAGCAAGCCATCGGAACGAACGACATCACGCGCTACTTCCCTTTTTTTGAAGCGAAGGTTGAGGCGCACCCAACGACGTTTATTTTGAACAGGCTCCAGCGCGCCGCGGCCGGGCGCATTCGATTGGGTTTGGATCTGCAGGGGGGCACCTCATTCCTGATGGAGATGAATACCAACCGACTCACCAACCCCTCCGACCTCAGTTCCGCCCTGTCACAGGCGGTCGAAGTATTGCGCAAACGTGTCGATCGATTCGGCGTGGCCGAGCCTTTGATTCAGCCAGAGGGCAAAGATGCGATCCTGGTGCAGTTGCCGGGGCTTTCCGCCGCGGAACAGGAAACGGCGATCGAGACACTTAAGAAGGCGGCCTTCCTGGAATTCCGCATGGTCCATCCGCAAAGCGATGATCTGGTCAAAGCCAATCAGATCGAGCCGGGTTACGAAATCCTCAGGCGCAAGGAGCGTCTCCGCGGAGGACGCGAACTTATTGAAGAAGTGATGGTCAAGAAGCGGGCGGAAATGGACGGCAGCAGCATCAAGACGGCGATGGTGGTGCGCGGCAACCTCGGCCAGCCGGAAATCGATTTCACGCTGAATGATCAGGGCGCGACGCGTTTCGGGGAAATCACGAGAGAAAATGTCGGCCGCCGTATGGCCATCGTGCTGGACGGACAGCTTTATTCCGCACCGGTCATCCAATCGCCTATCGAAACCGGGCGCGGCCAGATCACCGGGCAATTCGATCAGCAGGAGGCCTTCGAGCTGGCGAATGTCCTGGAGAATCCGTTGCGGGCGCCGCTCGAACTCAAGGCCTCGCACCGCGTGGATCCGACACTTGGAAAAGAATCCATTCGCAGCGGCGTCAAGGCCGCTATCACGGGCACGCTCGCCGTATCCCTATTCATGCTCGTGTATTACATGATCGCAGGCATGGTGGCGAACGTAGCGCTGATTGCGAACATCTTCATCCTGCTGGGCGTGATGTGCTCGATCGGCACCACTTTGACGCTGCCAGGCATTGCCGGCGTGGTGCTGACCGTCGGCATGGCGGTGGACGCAAACGTGCTCATTTACGAGCGCATCCGCGAGGAGTTAGGCAAGGGCAAATCCCTGCGCGGCGCCATCGCCGCCGGCTATAGCCGCGCTTTCGGCACCATTTTCGACACCCACGTCACTACTTTGCTCGCTTCGATCATCCTGATCTTCATGGGGACAGGACCGATCAAAGGGTTTGGTGTGGCTTTGACGATCGGTGTTGCCGCGAGCCTGTTCACAGCGCTGGTGGTTACAAGGCTGCTGTTCGACTGGCTGCTGGAACGCGGCTGGCTCAAATCGATCCGCATGCTGCACATCATCCGGGCGACCAAATTGGATTTCATGAAGCTAGCCAAGCCGGCGTTCATCATGTCGTGGCTTTTGATTTTGATCGGGGTCGGTTACGGCCTCTCCCGCGGGAAGAGCGCCTTTGGCGTGGATTTCCTGGGCGGTGATACGACTACATACAAATTTGAACAAAAGGTGCCCGAGGACCAGTTGCGCGCCGGACTGGCCAAGGCCGGGATCAAGGATCCCCGCATCCAGTATCAGCGGGATCTTGGAGGCGGCCCGGAAACCTTGCGCGTGGACTCCGCGACCGGCTCGGCGGCCAAAGTCAAGGAAACGCTCGCTCAATTTCCAGCCGCGAAATTCAGTTTCAGCAGCGAAGATCACATCGGCGCAACCGTGGGCCAGGAGATCCAGCGCTCGGCACTCATCGCCTCGTTGCTTTCGCTGTTCGGCATCCTTGTGTATGTGGCCTTTCGCTATGAGTTTTCTTTTGCGGTTGGCGCCGTCCTCGCGGTGATCCACGACGTGCTGATGACAATTGGCTGGTACTGCCTGGCCGGCCGTGAATTCAATGCGACAACTGTGGCCGCGATCCTGACGATTATTGGCTTTTCGACTAATGATACGATCGTGATTTTTGATCGTATTCGCGAAGACTTGAAGTTGGGCCTCCGGGGCACCTTTAAGGAGGTGATGAATCAGGCGTTGAACCAGACTTTGAGCCGGACGATTATCACTTCTGGGACGGTGTTTCTGGCGACGCTCTCGCTCTATGTATTCGGCGGCGGCGCGATCAACGATTTTGCCTTCACGTTCCTCGTTGGCATTATCACAGGAACCTACTCAAGCATCTACATCGCCAGCGCACTGGTGCTGTGGTGGCACAAAGGTCAGCGGCCGCACATCGGCCCCGGGGGCGGGGCCATTGTTGTCGAACCGGCGGCCGCCGTGCGCACCTGAGCTGCCGCCATGCATGCCCTTGACCTTTGCAGGTTCAAGGTTTCAAGCGCGAACGTGAAGATTGGGGCGCTTCGAGCGGAGTTTCGACAATCTCAAACCGAAAATCAGTTCAGCGAGCAAGGCGACCAATTCCGGACTTTTCAAATCCCGCAAGACTTGTCGATAGGTTGTAGCCGCCGACGTCAGTCGGTGCATTCCTCCGTCGATGCAGATCAGCGCCGACTGACGTCGGCGGCTACGAATCGTGAAACAGGCAGGCTGGCGCTCCCCATGACCGCGCCGCCCTCTGGGCGCACTTGAAAGTATGCTGGCTGTTGTTCAGATCACCGCGTGGCACTGGCTCGGTTTCATCGCGTGCGTGCTGCTCTTCCTGGCGCTGGATCTAGGCGTGTTCCATCGGCGCGAGCATGCCGTTGGCTTCAAGGAGGCGCTCCTCTGGACGACCGTTTGGGCCAGTCTGGCCATGCTCTTCGCATTCGGTCTCGACCGGATGCGCGGGAAGAAGGAGGCCCTGGAATTTGTCACCGGATACGTCATCGAGCTGTCACTTTCGATGGACAATGTGTTCATCATCGCTCTGATATTTGGTTACTTTCGCATTCCTTCCCAACAACAGCACCGGGTTTTGTACTGGGGCATCCTCGGCGCACTCATCATGCGTGGCATCATGATCGGCGCGGGCGTGGCGTTAATCACCTTGCTCCATTGGCTGCTTTGGGTCTGCGGAGCGTTTTTGTTGTTCAGCGGAATCAAGATGCTCCTGGTGAAGACCAGCGTGGACCCGGAGAAAAATCGTGTCGTGCGCCTGGCGCGCAAGCTCTTTCCGATCGCACCGGAACTGGATGGACGCAAGTTCGTCACTGTCTGGAAGGGAAAGAAGGCGCTGACCCCGCTTGCCTTGGTACTATTAATGGTCGAAACGACTGATTTAATCTTCGCTGTTGATTCTATCCCCGCGATTTTTGCCGTCACTACCAAGCCGTTCATCGTGTTTACTTCGAACGTCTTTGCGATTCTGGGTTTGCGCTCGCTCTACTTCGTACTCGCGGGTGCAATTGGGTACTTTCGATACTTGAAGACCGGCCTTTCGGTCGTGTTGGTCTTCATCGGCGTCAAGATGCTGCTCGATCCGCACGATCGCGAGCCACCATTGTGGTTTCAGATCGAGCTTCCCATTTCGGTCTCGCTGCTGGTGGTGGCGGGGGTTATCTTAGTGTCGATCGGGCTCTCGGTGTTCGCCGCCTGGCGTGAAAAGAAGCGGGGTCGCGATGAAGAGGTCCCGCCCTCGGAAGTTCGCACCCCTGCGGCACGCGACTCCCGAACCGCCGATAAGGCAAACGACGAACATGGCCCATAGCAAGCAGCCGGGCAAATGAAGTTCCGCTGGTCCATCGCGCCTCCGCAGCCACTCCTCGCCGGGCAATTGGCCACCAGTCAAAAACTCCCGCCGTTACTGGTCCAGTGCCTGCTGAATCGAGGCCTCACCGAACCTGCCTCAATCAACAGGTACCTTGAGCCGCGCCTTAAGCACCTGGCCGATCCCTTCCTTCTGCCCAACATGGTCGAGGCTGTGGAACGGTTATTTCTCGCCCGCGATCGCAATGAGACCGTTGTCATCTTCGGCGACTATGACGTTGATGGCGTGACCTCGACAGCGCTGTTGCTGGAAGTCTTGCGACCCCTGGGCTGGCTGGTCGATTACTATCTGCCCCATCGGATGGATGAAGGTTACGGCCTCGGGCCCGAGGCGGTTGAGAACTGTCTGAAGAAAGTTCCCGCGAGGGTCCTTCTTGCAGTCGATTGCGGGTCAACCGCCGGTCAGACCATCGGCGAACTGCGTGCTCGTGGCGTGGATGTAATCGTTCTGGATCATCACCAGGTCTCCTCTCCTCCGCCCGCCGTCGCGGCCCTGGTAAACCCGCACCTTCCGGTGTCTGAAACGCAGAATCCCGCCCTTTCCGGGTCAGCCCATGGAGAGTTTCGCGAGCTTTGTTCCGTCGGCCTGGCATTCAAACTCGCCCATGCGCTGCTCAAGCGTGGCCGGGAGAACGGTTTGGCGGGCGCTGCCGATTTCGACGTGCGTTCGCTGCTCGACCTCGTCGCGCTGGGCACCGTCGCTGATATTGTCCCGCTCACGGGCGAAAACCGGATCCTGACGGCTGCGGGCCTGGACCGTTTGAATGCGACCAAACGTCCCGGCATACTCGCGTTGAAACGCGTTGCACAATGTCCCACGCCCATCGGTGTTTACGAAGTAGGGTTTCAACTGGCGCCACGGCTGAATGCCGCCGGGCGCCTGGAGAGCGCGGCGGAGGCGCTTCACTTGTTGCTCGCGAGAAACGAGGCAGAGGCCGTGCCAGTGGCGCAGCAACTCGATGCTCGCAACCGCGAGCGACAGCAGTTGGAGCGCGCCATCTCGCAACAAGTGATCGGCGACCTGAAGGCAAAGTTCGACCCACAGGCCGACTTTGTAATCGTTGAAGGGCAGTCTTCCTGGCACATTGGCGTCGTGGGCATCGTGGCGACGAGGGTGCTCCAGCACTTCTACCGGCCTACGATCATCCTGGGCGGCGACGGCGAGCGCTGGCGCGGCTCAGGCCGCAGCATCCCAGGGTTCAATCTTGCCGAGGCGATGAGACAGTGCAGCGATTTGCTGATCCATCACGGCGGCCATGCGTTGGCGGCCGGTGTCGCACTCGAACCTGGGAACCTGGACTCATTCCGCGCCCGACTCAACGAATTGGCGCGCGCCACCCTCACCGCGGAACAACTGCAGGCCGCCTTGAGGATCGATGCGGAGGTTGGCCTGGACGAGATCACGCTTGACTGCCTGGCTGGCTTTCAACAGCTAAAGCCGATCGGCCAGGACAACCCGCCGGTCCATTTCTGCACTCGCCATCTTGCACATCAAAGGCCCTTGCAACGCATCGGTGCCGACAAACAGCACGTCAAGATGTGGGTCACCGATGGTGCGACCACGCATGAAGCCATCTGGTGGGGAGCGGGTCAGGCCTCGCTTCCGGTGGGGACCTTCGACCTGGCTTTCGTGCCCCAAATCAACGAATTCAACGGTCGGGAGACTGTGCAACTCAAAGTCCTGGACTGGGGGGCTACTGCTTAATTTGAGTCAGCTTGTGGATTGTTGTCACATCAGGAATGGCTTGAAATGGCCATCCAGCATGAGTACCACTCAGCAAGCCTCGGCAATGTCAGCCTGACGCGCGCCCGTGTCTGATTAGCGGAGCGCGGACATTCCTGTCCGCAGCAGCTCGCGAACGGCAGCATGGCCTGAATATGGACCCCTTCGAGCAAAGCGCGCCGCCGCCGCGAACCGATACTCCGGGTTCGTCAAAAGCTGGGGAGCCCGCGCCGACGGTATCTGGTTCGGCCTCAGGCCCGGCCGGCGCGCCAGTCGTCCCCGATTACGAATTGCTGCGGCGCATCGGCAAAGGCGCCTATGGCGAAGTCTGGATCGCCCGCAACCGGGCCACCGATGTGTTACGCGCGGCGAAGATCGTCTGGCGACACACGTTTGAGGACGATCGACCATTCCAGCGCGAGTTCGAGGGCATTCAAAAATTCGAGCGTATCTCCCGCGAACACCCAAGCCAGCTCGCGCTGTTCCATATCGGCCGCAACGAGCCGGAGGGATACTTCTATTACGTGATGGAGCTGGCGGACGCAGCGACAAATCCGAATGACGAATGTCGAAATCCGAAAGAAATCCCAAGCCCCAATGTCGAAACCGAACCGTCGGGCCAGCCGCTTCGGGCTTCGGAGTTCGGGCTTCCTTCGGAATTCGATCCCGCCCTGCGGGATCATTCGTCATTCTACTCGCCTCACACCCTGCGCGCGGATATCGAAAAGGGGCGCCTGCCCGCGACGCGTGTGTTGGAGATTGGCCTGGCCCTCAGCGAAGCGCTTGGCCACCTCCACAGCCACGGGCTGGTGCATCGAGACGTCAAGCCCTCGAATGTCGTCTTCGTGAATGGGCGTCCAAAACTGGCGGACATTGGCCTGGTGACTGACGTGGGAGATGGACGCTCCATTGTCGGCACGGAAGGTTATCTGCCGCCGGAAGGACCCGGCACGCCGCAAGCCGACATTTTCGCGCTTGGCAAAGTCCTCTACGAAGCTGCAACTGGACTCGACCGCCGCCAGCTCCCACAGCTCCCGGCTGACCTGCGCGCCTGGCAGGAAGCGAAACCCATTCTCGAACTGAACGAAATCCTGCTTAAAGCGTGTGCTGCCGATCCACGCCAGCGCTACCCATCCGCCGAGAGCGTGTACGCGGACCTTGCGATCCTGAAATGCGGGCAGTCGATCAGGCATTTGCGGGCCGTCGAGCGCCGGCTGAAGATCTTGACGAAAGCGGGCGCGGTGGCGGGTGTGTGTGCGGTCATTGGGGCGGGCATTTTCTTCGAGGCCATCCGTCAGAGACAGGTTGCATTACGCAGCCTGGTGAGACTGCACGTCTCCAACGGAACTCGCCTCATGGACGAGGGCGACCTCTTCGGCGCCCTGCTGTCCTTCACCGAAGCGCTCCGACGGGACGCCGGGAACTCCAATCGCGAGGAATGCCATCGCATCCGCATCGCTTCAGTATTGCGTGACTGTCCTAAGCTCGTCGGGATATTTGCTCACAGCAACGCGCCGATCAACCAGGCCGCGTTCAGCCCCGATGGCCGCCGTTTGGTTACGGCCAGTGATGATCACACCGCCGGTGTGTGGGACCTGGCGACAGGCGCGCAGCAGTTCTCGCTGGCCCACGACCGAGGCATGGTGTTCAGCGCCGCGTTCAGTCCAGACGGCGGCCGTCTCATCGCCACTACAAGTTCGGATAACCTGGTGCATTTGTGGAACTCGACCAACGGACAGGCGCTGACCTTGGCGCCGATTCGGCATCGAGGCCAAAGGATCGGTCCGCACCCCAGGTTTAGCCCCCAGGGGGAGAGGTTGCTCACACTCACCAATGCCCAAACTTTGTGCATCTGGAGCACGATCACTGGGGAAATGCTCGGTCAACCGATGCGGCATGAGCAGGAGGTTTCTGCTTTCGCTTTCAGTCCCGAAGGCAGGCGCATCCTCGCCATTGGTAAGGGAGACCTGATGAGAGTTTGGGACGCCTTTACGGGGGATTCAATTCCGCCTTTCGGTGCTGCCGAAGCAATCAACGCCGCCGAGTTTAGCCCGGACGGTGACGTGCTTGCTATCGGCGGCGAGGATCGGCGCCTCCGGCTCTATGATCTGCGGTCAGGGAAACTGGCCCGGCCACCATTAGCGCACCGGGACTCGGTTATTTCTGCGCAGTTCAGCCCTGAAGGCGGCCGTCTGGCCACGGCGTGTTGGGATCGGACCGTCGCGCTCTGGGACCTGGCCGCGGGTGAAGAAATAATCCGGCCTTTACAGCACTCGTTGAGAGTATTTCGCGCCGATTTTAGTCCCGATGGCGGATCGATTGCCACTGCCAGCGATGGCAATCGGGTCCGGTTCTGGGATGCCGATACTGGGGAACTGCTGGCCCCGCTGTTCATCCACAATGTCCGGCGTGAACCGGTGACCTTCAGCCCGGATGGCCAACTCATGCTGACCGTGCGACGCGATGTCACCTTGGATCGCGAGGAGGTCGCGGTGGTCTGGAGTTTTGCCAGAATGGAAGTGCCAGCTCTCTCGGTTCGTCCCGTCGCAAGCTATCGACCGATCACCAAAAGCGATGGCGGATTCAAGAGTATCATCACCGGTGACAGGATCAGTGCTGTGGACCGATCAGGGAAACCCTTGACCAAGCCATTGGCGCAGGTGATCCCGTTCCGACAAGCTTACTTCGGTGCCGACCACAGACTGCTGCTGACAGAAAGCGCGGACGGTCGTGGCCGCGTCTGGGATCTTTCGGCAGGCGAGCCGCTCACGCCACTTTGGAAAATCGCCTATGTCCCTAATGCAAGCGAGCCGTCAAAAGAAACCTTGCCGCACGATGGGCGCCCGGTGGAGGACCTCGTCAAACTGGCGCAGTTGCTCTCCGGCAGCCGGGTGGATGAAAACGGCGGTTTCCGCCCGCTCGAAAAAAATGCACTGCTCCTCGCCTGGGATTCGCTCAAACGGAACTATGGGACCACCTTCATGAATTCAGAAGCCGAGGTTCTGGCATGGCATGATCAGCAAGCCAGGGCTTGCGAACAGGCTTGGAACTGGTGGCCGGCGGTTTTTCATTTGAAATCCTTGGCGGCGGCCAAGCCCGGGGATCCCGGCTACAAGGGCCGGCTGGCCTATGCTGCCCAGGCGTTAGCTTGCGCCAACACCAGTCTTCCCAGCTATATCGACCGTCGACGAGTGATTCCACCACGAAATCCACTCTTCAGATCAGCGATGATCGACCTGACCGCGTATCATAACGGCACCGACCGGATCCGGGATGGAGTGCGCGCGATCTTACCGAGCGGATTGCAGGTGTTCGCTGGAACGGCTTTCGACCTACGCGGAGTAGTGACCCTATCAGGCCCGAAGAGCGAACCTGCGGCGACGGATCTGCCCCAACAGGTCCTGGGCATACGGATCGACCAAAAGTGCCGGCGTCTACATTTTCTCCACGCCGCCGGTGCCAAGGTGGAAGACGGGACAGACGTAATCTCGTATGAGCTGCATTATGCAGACCATGACACCAAACGGATCACCTTTGTTTATGGTCATCAACTGCGAAGTTGGTGGACCGCCCCGGAGGAACCGCTCGAAGCCGATGAATCAATTCCCGTGTGGCTGGGCAGCAACCCGCGAGAGCAGGGTGACGCAGCCCGCTGCGCGAGAATATTCAAAAGCACCTGGGAAAACCAACGACCGGAGGTTGCAGTCACCAGTGTCGATTTCATTTCGAGGCATCCTGATGCAGGGCCGTTCCTGGTGGCAATCACCGCAGAGTGAGACGAAGCGTCGCTACCGCGTCGGACCGCCCGCCAATTCAGGGTGCCAGAGTCCTGGGATGAAAGCCTGCAACCGTCTAATGTCCCGGAAATCCGCTTCATTGGCTACGGCGCTGTCGGGTCCCTGATTCTTTGGGGAGAACCATGGCAAGTGGAAAGCACGGCCATCGGCGCACGACAAGCTGCATCCCCGGCTGTGTCTGTCAGCGGGCACATCCATCCAATGCGCACCTTTGAAGGCAGGATTTGCCGTCGGATGGTCCATCACCTCGGTTCGTTCCCCCAGATCGCCGGGCACGTGAATGAAGAACACTCCGTCATCGATCGAATCCTGATGTTCGTCCAGGAAAACGAACGTATGCGATGTATCAGGGATCTGGCACAATTTCGTTTTGCGCTCGGGTTTCCACTGAGAGCCATTCATGTAGTAACTCATCGAATAGCTCCGGTTGCGCAACACCCTTGGATTACCATTTACTGCCGACCGATCCGCCGGGCAATGATAGATACCCGTGGACTTGGAATATGGAAAAAGACACCCATTTTCGATGTTCCAGGTGTGGACATCGCTGGTGGTATCGCCCACAACCCACGACTCGGACGAAGACTGGCCACCCTCGGGACAGTCGTCACCCCAAGTTACCGCCCGCCATTTGTTGGCAGGCAACGCGTCAGAATGGTCCATCGCGTAAGCCGTCCATGCCACCAGTAATTGTCTGAGATTGTTTTGGCATTCAATCGATTGGCCCCGTGACCTAGCCCTAGAGAACGCAGGCAGCAGCATCGCCGCCAGGACAGCAATGATGGCAATTACCACCAAAAGCTCGATGAAGGTGAAGGCGCGACCCGATCGGGATGCCGCCCGCTCCAGCAGGGTCCTCCCAGGCACGGTTGTGGCGCAAGTGAGAGTACGCATGGGTTATTAACGGAGCTTGCTTAAAGGATTAATTTTTGTCAACTAAAATAAAGGTACTTTCTGTCGCCCAAATCCTGAGCAACCCTGACCACGCATGGTCCCCGCTCTAACGCTTAAACGACGCAGTCGGCGAATCCTTACAGGAAAAATTTCGGCTTTAACGCCTTAACCGCTTCGTCGTGATTCGTTCGTGCCCGACGTCAGATCGTCACGGTTGTGCCATCGAACTTAGTGATCGTCCAGGCGCCCCCTTCATTGTACGTATTCTTCTGATCCTGCAAAATGCCGATGGCGACCGCCTCCCCGAGCTTGAGCGACTCCCAGTAATCACTGCGGTAGTGAATACCCAGCGCGTTGCGCCCCTGGGCCACGTTGGCCGCCAGTTTGTTCAGTTCGTTGCCAACGGTCAGCGGGTGACCGCTGTAAGGCAGCAGCGCGCTGCCGTCGGCGTTGGGCACAACAGGATGCGGGACCACGGTGGATTCGTCGAACCACGCCTTGAGGATGGTCACACACGCGCCAGCCACTGTGGCATGGCCTGCGCCATAGGACGGATGTGTGGGAGACCCTTCAGGCACCGCGATGGGCAGAAGATAGGAACCGTAGCTGGAATACACCGCGCTGAGAGCGTCCGAGTTGAGCAAGTCGGGGTGTATGGGGCGCTGGGCAATGCCTGTAATCGTCTGGTGCACCAGGCCGCCCATCGCCTCCGGGCGCAGGCGCCGGTGAACGAACCATTTCTGGTACCACACGGCCTTCAACGCGCGCGTGGCTACTTCCGTCACCAGGCTCAACACGTGTGGACCACAGAAGGTGCCGAAGCAACTCGTGTTGCTCAAAGACCAATAGGGATTGCCAGGGTCGAACGGCGCGCCCCCACCGTGATACCAGTCGCGCTGGCCCGGAACGGCGAACATACCCAGGAGGATGAGGCAAGCCTGGTGGTAGGCCTGGTAGAGCGCGTCCATGTGCACCCATTCGCCCAGGTCGCGCAAGTTGCGGATATACCGCGGAGTCGGGTCCATTTGGTAAGGCGGTGGGATGAACCCGTTCTGGATCGTCAGCCACTCGTGGTAGTCGGTCATGTACGCGACTCCGGGAAGGGTCGTGTAGAGTTTCTGCGGAACGACCATCGTGCCCTGCGGGACGTCGAGCCAGAGGAACTGCGAGAGATAAGGTCCGGCCAAATCGCCAGGAGTGTTGCCGCGAAAAATGGTTTCGGGTGTTACTTGGCCCCCGATCTTTGGCGCGCGCAAATCGCTGAAGTGGGAAAGGTCCGCCGCCGCTGCGGCGACGATCGGGCTAACGCTGTAATCGGTGAAATGCACATCGCGCGCCAGGGCCATCCAGTACAGCTCCGCCAGCTCAGCCGCTGCCTGGCCACTGGCCAGCGCCGGAGCCGGCGGCTGGAACAGAGCGTGCGAGTCCGGTCCTTCTAGCTCGAAGGCCAGCCCGGCCTGCGGGTTGGTCAGCTTGGCGCCCAAGCCCAACGGAATGGCTTCGAAGTCCTCCCGGCGGCCCGTGGCGAGAGCTATGAGCAGCGCATTGTAGGCATTCAGGTCCACCTCGCCGAGTTGGTTATGAGGCAATCCCTTGCTGAAGTTACCGATTCTGTTCGGGTACAAGGCTTCGTCGCCATTGTCAGGATGGGCGGGATGCGGCTGGTTGAATTCGGCCAGCGCCGCCTCCTGACGAATTCTGTAGGCATCGGCGCGGCGCCGTGAACCGCTGGCCGACGCTGTCGATGCGCCGGCCGCGGCCCTGGCTTCTGGCAGTCGAAGCCCGGAGGACAAACACACGGCGTTGGCCGCCGCGCCGGCGGTCAGCACTCGCTTGACGAACGAACGCCGATTGAGAATTGCCGCGCCAGAATCCTTCCGGGCTGCGTTCGACACGTCGCCTTGGGTTCTTGTTGGGGATTTCATATGGTTGCCTTCCGCTAAAAGTTAGCTTCGTTGTGTTTCAAAAAGTAGAGCGGGGTCGCCCATTGTTGGCCTTTGCCTCCTCGGGCGACCCGCTCCTATGTTTGGCATTGCTGCGTGATCGCTCGTCGTGGGCTACGGCTTGAAGACGACGGCTCGCTGCACCGCCCAAGTGCACACCGGACCGGGAGCGGCACCGTGCGTCAGACCATCACCGTGATAGACGATAGCCACGTGGAACTCGAATTCGTCCGTCAGGCAGCCATCGAAATTCCGCGTGTGTATGAGGGACATCGGGCCGGGCGGCAAAATGCCTGAGATCTGGCCCTCGCCCTCATCGTCGGCGACGAAGCCGTTTTGGCTGCCGTCCTGGAGCCCGAGCGGGCCAAACGTGAACGCGTTGGCCAGAGTGCTGCCGTTGAAGCCCGGAGCGTCGAAGGCGACGATCCAACAGGTGTATTGACCGTTTCGGATCAAACCCGAGAAATGTACGACGACATGCGATCCTTCATAGATGCACTTTACCGACGCCTGGCCTTGGACATCGGTCCATTCGCCAAAGGTGAGCTGATGACCATCGGGCGCGATGATGGGGACGAGTGGGGCCCCAGCCTGACAACGGCGGCTGAAGTACAGCGGCGTAGCAGGGCTGGCGGGCGGGTTGCCGCTGACGTCACTGATTTGCGACATCACAAGTGAAGAGAGGTCGCTCTCATGATTGCGAAGCGGTGCCTGCCCGCGGCTGGAAGAGCCGCTGAACACCAAGGCCATGGCCAAGGCGAGACTGAATTTACTAATGTTATTCATACTTGAGACCTTTCTCCAGATAAAATTATCTGGCTTCTGTTTTTGTTTTTTGTTTTGGTTCCAACTGGGCATCGCTTGCGGGCGAAGTCCCGGACTGGTCCGCGGGTTTTGGCGGACATTGTTCGCTGCCAGGACCCGCCCTCCGCCCACTCGGGCGGAAATCTTCGTTGCTGTTTTCTAAGAATCCGCTCTCCACCCCTGGACCAGATGGCCGGGACCGGACCTTTCATACCGTTTGCTTTCCACTCTTCTACTACCGGAAATTGGCTTCAGGATTACAAATAAACGCGAAATCTTTTCGCAGCATTGGGATGTTAACTGGTTTCACCTGTTGCTAACGATCTTCATTCATCAATGCGAATTCAGCGGTAAAAAAGTGCCAAATTCATTTCGTTTTCAGATCCACCCACCCCTGTCCAGTCCTTCATGCTGAGTGGATGGCGCTTAAACGACGCGATTGGGGAATCCTTACAGGAAAGATCGTCAGCAGCCGGTGGCCCGGCGTCAGTGGGCACAGGGTAATGGCCTGTGCTGGGTCATCAGCAGGGAGTTGCCAGCAGGGCCAACTCCGCGTGGTGGAGGATGATGCCTGTCCGTTCAAGGTGAGCCGCGTCAGCAGTTGGCGATAATGCGGCTGGGTTCCTTGTAAGATCTCGCGCCGGACGGCGTTGAAGCGGTAGAATGATGACGATGGCTACGGGCGAACACTCTTCCATCCAAACGCGGCCGAGCCTGTTGAACCGGCTCAGGACGGGCGATGACACTGAGAGTTGGCAAGAGTTCTATCGGATATATGGCAAGCTGGTGCGTGATTTTGCCATTCAGGCCGGATTGACGGACACAGAGGCCGACGAAGTGGTGCAGGAGACTGCCATTGCCATGGCGCGGCACTTGCCGGATTACCGCTACGATCCCAAGGTGTGCCGGTTCAAGACCTGGCTGCTGAACCAGACTTCATGGCGGATCAAGGACCAACTGAAGAAACGCCAGGTAGGAGTCCTATCCCGAACCCTCCGCCCGGGCGAGACGCCGGCCCTACCTTCCGACGACACGGCTCGAACCACGACCATCAACCGCGTGCCCGATCCTGGTGCAACTAACCTGGACGCTCTCTTCGAGACCGAATGGCGCAAGAACCTCCTGACGGCGGCGTTGGAGGAAGTGAAACGGAAATTCAGCCTGAAACAGTTTCAGATCTTCGACTTGCTCGTTCTCAAGGAATGGCCGGCGGCGGAGGTGGCGCGGTCGTTGGGTGTGACATTGGCGAACGTCTATGTGACCCGGCATCGCGTGGCAGCGGCAGTGAAAAAGCAGGTCAAGCATCTCGAGAAGCGATTTGAGGAGGTCGCGCGGGAACAAAGCCAGGCGGCCAGCAGACCGTCAAGGAAGAAGTAACCGGCTGGATTTGCACCAGCTCCCGCTCGAATCTGGTGGCTGCTCTCGTGAAACGCGATTTCAGCCTTTAGACTTTGGCGACTGCCCTTTAGATTTCTCGAAATGGTTTCCGCCATCATCGTCGCCGCGGGGAAAGGCACTCGAATGGGCTCGAATGTGGACAAGCTGTTCCTCGAAGTGAACGGTTCGCCGGTCGTCGCGCACACGTGGCGCCGATTTGACGAGGCGAACTCCGTGGACGACCTGCTGATCGTCGTGCAGGAGGGATCACAAGAAAAGTTTTCCGCATTGGCAAGTGCCTGCAAGTTCACTAAGCCCTACCGCCTGGTGGCCGGTGGGGCGGAGCGGCAAGATTCTGTCTGGAATGGTTTGCAGGCCATCTCGTCGAACGCGGAAATCGTGGTCATCCAGGATGCCGCCCGGCCTTGCACAAGCGCCGAACTCATCGCAGCAACTATCACTGCCGCGCGCGAGACTGGCGCGGCAGTCGCCGCCCAGCCGCTGACCGATACCATCAAAGAATCCAGCGACGGCCAGCTCATCACACGCACGCTCGACCGCTCGCGCTTATGGGCGGTTCAAACCCCCCAAACCTTTCGGACCGATGTCATCCGCAGCGCGCTCGAGGAGGTCCGGAAGCGGAATCTGCGGGTTACTGACGACACTGCCGCCTGCGAACTGATTGGGCAGCCGGTCCGGCTGGTGGTCGGCACCGAGCCAAATCCGAAGATCACCCGGCCGCAAGACGTGCCTGTGATCGAGGTTTTGCTCCGCCGGCGCGCCACTGAAGGCTGAAAGGCGGAGGTAGCGCAGGTTTCCAACCTGCTGCATCGCAGGGCTTCCAGCCTGCAGACTTTGCGAACGGCCGCCGGCCCAGTCAACTCGCGCCCCCAACCGATTGGAAATCGGCGACACAGCAGGTTGGAAACCTGCGCTACGAGTTCGTCCTACGGCCCTCTCGGCGCCTTGCCAAGCGGGCGTGTGGCGCGTATCTTGCTCGCAATAAAGTCAATTGAATATGAAAAAACGAGTGATGTACGGGGTATTGGCAGTGGCGCTCAGCCTCAATTTGTTGGTCGGGACGCGCCTGTTTTTCAGCTCCGCGCATGCCGCTGAGAGAGATTCGGCCTACCCGAGCTTGCAATTGTTTACTTATGTCATGGAACGGGTCCGCAAGGACTACGTGGATGGCCAAAAACTGTCCTATCAGGACCTGGTCTATGGCGCGCTGAAGGGGATGCTAAGCACACTCGACCCGCACAGCGAATTCATGGAGCCGGAAAAATACAAGGAACTCCAGAGCGATACCCAGGGCTCATTCGGCGGCCTCGGCATCGTTATCTCCATGAAAGACAATTACATTACCGTCGTCGCTCCGATGGAGGATACGCCGGGCTTCCGGGCGGGCATTCTGTCGGGCGACCGAATTCTGAAAATCGAGGGCAAGTCCACGGAAAAAATGGCCCTGCCCGAAGCGGTCAGAACCTTGCGCGGCGACCCCGGCACGGAAATCACAATCACGACTTTCCGCCCCTCCTCGAACCAGATGCGTGATTACAAGCTGACCCGGTCCATGATCAATATCGACATGGTTAAGGACATCAATGGAAAGAAAGAATTTCCTCTCGGCGAGAACAAGATCGGTTATGTGCGGCTGGTGCAATTCGGCGAAAAGACTAGCGACGACCTCGAAGCCGTGATCAAGAAACTCCGCGCTCAAGGGATGCAGGGCATGATTTTGGACTTGCGCTGGAATCCGGGCGGATTGCTCGAGCAAGCTGTGGATGTGTGTGAGAAATTTCTACCTAAAGGTGAGCTGGTCGTCACCACCGAGGGCCGCAATTCGGCCCAGAACTCGACACGCCGGGCCATGGGCCGCCACGGCGATGAGCTGGATAAACTGCCGATGGTGGTGCTGGTTAACCAGGGCAGCGCCAGCGCCTCAGAAATCGTCGCCGGCTGCCTCCAGGATCTGAAACGCGCGGTCGTTTTGGGCGAAAAAACTTTTGGCAAGGGTTCAGTGCAAAGCATTCTGCCGCTCAACGATGGCTCGGCCTTGCGGCTCACGACTGCCAAATATTACACCCCCAGCCATAAGGTCATCCACGAGGTTGGAATTACCCCGGACATCGTCGTGCCGATGAGCGATGAAGAGGAGCGCGACATTCTGCTCTTGCGCACACCTGGTGGGCTGGAAAGCCTGGATGAAAAGGACCGCGAGCGCGTCGCCGGCGCGCACGATTTACAGCTTGAACGCGCTCAGGACCTGCTGAAAGGCATCAACTTGTTCGCTCAACGCGCTCCCCTGCCCGACCAGCGCGTCGCCAAAGGCGAGAAAGTGGCAGCCGCAAAGTAACTCACAGGATTGTTTGCCTCAGTGAAAGCTGGCGGAGTGCGGAGTAGGTCGCGCGTTCCTGCTTCCCCCACACACGCTGATTGACCCATCACGCATGCCCCTGCTCGCTTTTGAGACTTCATGCGATGAAACCAGCGCGGCGGTGGTTGACCAGGGTCGAATTCTGGCTAACGTCATCTCCTCACAGATCCCAATCCATGCCGAGTACGGCGGCGTAGTGCCGGAACTGGCGGCTCGGGAGCACCTCCGGAATCTCATTCCGGTGGCGCAAACGGCAATGCGCCAGGCCGCAACGAGCCCCGAACAAATCCAAGCGGTGGCGGCGACGCAGGGGCCCGGGTTACCCAGCGCACTGATGGTCGGATTCAAAGCGGCGCAGGCTATGGCCTTTGTTTTGCGCCGACCGTTTTTGGGCGTCAACCACCACGAGGCTCACCTCTATTCGTCCTGGGCCCGGGGCACTCCACCGACCGCCGATTTCTCGGATTTTGAAGCCAACGTTTCGCTCGTCGTCAGCGGCGGCCACACCATGCTCGTGCACGTGCGCGACGGGCTCTCTTATCAATTGCTTGGCGCAACCGTGGACGATGCGGCGGGAGAGTGTTTTGACAAAATTGGCAAACTGATGGGCCTGCTCTACCCCGCGGGGCCGGAAATTGACCGGCTCGCCGAGCACGGAAACTCTTCGGCTTATGCTTTCCCGCGGCCGATGCTGCACGAGCCACATGACGATTTCAGCTTCAGCGGGCTGAAAACTTCGGTGCGCTATTTCCTGCGCGACCATCCTGAGGTGCTGGGCGATGTGCAGCGGGTCCACAATTTATGCGCCAGCGTGCAGGCGGCGATTGTCGAGGTGCTGGTGACCAAAACCATTCGGGCGGCGACCAGGCTGGGGCTCCATTGCATCACCGCCTCCGGAGGCGTCACTTGCAACAGGGCGCTTCGTCGGCAGCTTGCGGCGGCCTGCGAACGGAGCGGTCTCAAACTGCGGTTGGCGGAAGCAAGCCTTTGCACTGACAACGCGGGCATGGTAGGACTGCTCGCCGAACGCAAACTGTTACAGGCTGGTGCGAACGCTTCGGCAGGAGCGGATATCGCTCCAGAATGGGTGTTGGGCAGCATTGCGATCTGAGCGGCGCGCTCTGGCGTGTGATGGCATCCAGCCCTCCTACGAGGAGGGCTTCAGTTGTGGAGGCAGAAAGTGGAATTCTGTCGGCCGCCCCTCTCGTCGAGCCTGGAGGCTTGCGGGCCGTTCCTCCAACAGGTCGCGGATGGTTCGCAGTAATTTGGGCAGGTCCAGCGGCTTTTCCATCAACGCGCCCACACCCGAGGCCAACGCGGGAAAGATCTGGTTCGAGCGCGCCGTGATAATGATGACCGGCACGCCAGGATTCTCAGCGTTGAGCCTTTCGAGTATCTCCCAGCCGCTCTTTCGCGGAAGACTCAAATCGAGCAGCGCCAAATCCAACTGGCCGGCAGCGCATATTGCCAGTGCCTCCTCGCCGTCGCGAGCCGCCACGACGCGGTAATCCTCGCCGGCAAGCACCCGGCAGAGCATCCAACGCACAGCCGGATCGTCATCCGCGACGAGAATCGTCTTCTTCATCCGCAAAAAATTAACCCTGTGGCCGGTCGCGGGCGTGAGCCGAGCCACAGGGAGCGGTGGGTCGCCGCTAAATT
>CAYUPI010000002.1:0-196424 GCA_964446585.1 uncultured Verrucomicrobiota bacterium | reverse complement strand
CCACGTTGAGCCATCTTGTCGGCTACCAGGACATCATTCTGAGCTCGCGCAACATATACGGCGGCGCCTACCAATTGCTCCATGATTGGTTCCGCAAGCCGAGCAACCTGGATGTGGCCGTGGCGTTTTTCGACGGCTACGATGTCAACGCCTTCAAGGGCGCCCTGCAGGCGGCGAGCGCGAAATACCAGGACCGCCTCAAGGCCGGGCGGGAGGTTTATCTTTACATGGAGTCGCCCTGCAATCCCCACGGGTACGTGCTTGATGTGCCGGCCATTTGCGAGGCGGCGCACGATGCCGGGCTGACGGTGATTCTTGATTCCACCGTCGGGACACCATTTTTGTCGCAGCCGCTTCGGCGCGAAAAGCCCGCAGAGCGGCCGGACTTCCTCATCCACAGTTACACCAAGGATGTCACCGGCAGCGGGGCCACGATTGCTGGCGTGGTTCTCGCGCGGAATGAGCGGATGTTCATCCCCAAAAAGGATTCCGTTTCCACAGTCGATCTCTCCGGCCGGAAAGTCACCTATCGGTGGAACGACACGCTCTTCTGGAATGTGTTCTACATCAAAGGCGCGTTTCTTGATTCCGACAAGGCATTCGAGGTGATCACCGGGTCGCGCACACTCGACCTGCGCATGTTGAACAAGGCCATCTCCACGACCGTGCTGGCCCGATTCCTCGCCAGCCATCCTCTGCTGCGCGTGAAATGCAATGCGCTCGAAGACAACGAAAACGCGGCCATTCGCCGGCGCGTGTTGCGCCTGGGCCTGCCCGCGCCGCTCTTCACGATCGAATTCGCGGGCGCGACTTTGGATCGGACGACCTTCACCCGATTCTTCGATTGCCTGGAGCCTGTGTTCGGCCACCAGGTCTCGCTCGGGCAATCCAACACGGTCGTGCTTTGCCCGGCGTTGACGAGTCATTCCGAGATGGGAGCGGAGGAATTGCGTGAGGCTGGCATCTCGCCGACCACCATCCGCATCGCCGTCGGGGGAGAGGACCCGCGGCAGTTGATCGCGCACTTCATCCGCGTGGCCGAGCTGGTGATCAATCCCGTGCACCCGGGATTCACCGAAGCCTTCATGCGGCCGGAGGCTGTCGATGAGCTCTACCGCCGCGCATACCTGGAGGTGCACACACGCTGGCTCGATTCCCAGCCCACGACGGAGAAGTTGTCGCGGTGAATCGTCTCGTATCGCAGGGGACCGCGGCCGTCTCAGCCGCAGCAACACCGGACGGGAACGCTGATTCGATACCAAGCCAACGACGCAAGAATTGTTCCAGTAAATCGAGGCTTTTCGGTCGTAGTGGACCGTGGCGGCCTCAGCCGCGTTTGCCCACTCGCCATCTGGCCATTGCCTGCCCGCTGTTGCTTCCGCCGCGGCTGTGGCGTGGTCCGTTGTCCCGTAGTCCGTAGTCCTGTGATCCGTACTACAATGACACAAATCGTTGTTTTCTTGGCAAAGAATTAGCCGCAAGCAAACGTAAGCTTCCAGAAATGAACTACTTATTGTGATCACTGCGGATCTCATTGACTGTGGTTGCGGCGTCAGCCGCGCTGGGTTCGTCAGTTGGAAAGTGCTCTCAAGCTCATCCTCATGGTTCTGGCCTGCCCCGCTGGGCGGCAGAAAGGCTAAGCGTTTTAACCAGAGATTTACGGATTGCCGTCATGAGCCGGGTCAGAGAAACCGGTCCACCCTTCGCCGGCCAATGTGAGCCGTTCATCCGCACGATAAATCCACGCGAATGAAACGGCGTTTGGAGCACCCTCTCAACCATCAACCATCAACCATCAACCATCCTGTGGTAATCCTTGATAGAAAATCGCAAGTCTGGTTTCATAAACCTATGGAATCAGAGCTACTTACAAGAATCAATCGTGCAAGATCGAATGCACGGTCCTTGTCCCAACCACACTGTTAGGTGTCTCAGCGCATCAACATACGAAGCAGCCATCGGCGGTGTCATTCGAGTAAATGAAGACTGCAATCAGATTGTGGATGTTGGTGGTCACCTTGATCGCGGGCGCGCACGCTGCGGACGACATAAAGCTCGAGCCCACTGCACGGTGGCATCTGGATTTCCCTGATCTGCCCGACACTTTGGCGAGTTTGGCAAGACTGGAGAAGCGTTCTGCTCAACTCACAGTTTGGTTGCCGACAAATTACTCCCCTGAAGGGAAATTTCCCATTTTTCTGATCCTCGACGGCTATGATGGCGGTTTTGGGGACAGACTTCCTCTGCGTCCCGGCACAGTCGGCTCGAACGACTTCATCTATGTGAACCTTCCATTGTTCAGGAGCACCTACACCGGCACGAACGATTCTCTGATTGTAACAATGGAGGACTACGACACCATGAGTCGCGCCTATCGCGTCATGCTTCAGAAGTTGTTCGATACTGTTCCAAACATCACCGCGGAGCGAAGCGCCTTGGGAGGGTTCTCTAATGGCGCACACGCCCTTGGAGTGCTATTAGCGCGGCGAGACGGGTTTATCTTGCAGCATTTCCAGTCGTTTTACCTGATAGAAGGAGGTTTTGGCTCTCTTGCGGCATGCGTAGCGATGCCGGGTGTCGCTCCCGCACTGAAGCAATCCCGCATCCTCCTGATGTATGGAGACCAGCCACTCCCCGATGACGATCCCACACGAATCGTCAATGACCACCTCGCTCGCGCGTGCGCTTTGAGGGCAAAGCAGAATCACTTCGATCTGACATCTGTCGTGATGCGTGGCTACGGACATCGGTTGCCAACCGAATACGAGCACGTGCTTGAAGCATGGATTCGTGGGGAGAGGTTGCCAGAGCCGAAAGAGAAGTAGCGCATGTTCCAGATCAGTCAGACATCTAACATCGCGCACGCACTGGACGCGGGGTGGCGCCTCTGTTTCAATCGAGCATCATTGACCCGCGCCAGTGATGCGCATCGTTAAGCTGAATCGCTCCATGCCTATCTCCCAGAACCTGCGCTTTACTGCATCGGTGCCAAAGGACGGCGAGTTCGAGCATCCGCCCGGAGCTTTGCTGATGAGGGGTCTGTCTCGCGAGTTGGCTGCGGCGGGGTGGAGCACTGACGAGATGGACAATTGGCGGGACTGCGGATGGTCGGTGGTATGCCGTCGGGATTCTTCTGAGCTCGAGGCAGTGGCGAGTTGGGTCGAGCGCGGCTACTGGATGTTGCAGCTCAGTCCGCGGCGGGCGCCTGGATTCATCGGGCGACTGTTCGGTGCCAAGCCATCGGCCACACCAGCCGACGTTCACCAGTTGGCTATTGCCGTTCACCGTGCCCTTTCTACATTGCAGTATCTCGGCAGTCCGCAGTGGCGCTGGGACGGATTTCCAGATGACCAGCATTCGACACCAGAACCACAGGCGGCTTAACCAGACTGCTTCAGGCAACGGCGCGATTGCGTCGATGTTGTATGTCGAACGCCCTGGTCGCGCCGCGCCTGAGCCGCGTTGTTATGTGTCATGAAGACATCCGGAGCCAAGTTCCCTTGCGCGTGCTGCGGATATCTTACACTCACCGACACGCCAGGCAGCTACGAAATCTGCGATGTCTGCTTTTGGGACGATGATCCCGTGCAGTTGCTCGATCCTTGGTATGAGGGCGGCGCGAACAAGGTCTCGCTCCAACAGGCCCAGGAGAACTTCTCTCGGTTTGCAGTCAGCGAGCAACGGTTCAAGAAGAACGTAAAGGGTGTTCTTGCCGGAGACGTCCGCGATCAGTCATGGAGGCCCGTCGCCGAGACGGACCGAAAACATGTCACCACTCCAGCGGCACTCGCGAAGGAAAAACCAAATGGGAATTGGCCATGGTATTATTGGCGGCACTAACACATAACAAGCCACATTCACTGGACGCGGCGACGACGCCCAGGTTTCATATTGAAGATCACTGCCGCCGCGCCAGTGATGTGGGTCGTTAGGCGGACATCGCACGCGCCATGAACATCCAACGCACAGAAAAGCGCATCGCCCTCTACCTGCTGCTTCCGGCTCTGGTGTTCTACCTCGGCTTGCGGCTGTTCGCGCAGTATCGACACGTGGACGTTTACGTCAGCCGCCAGGCACCGATGCCTGCCGAGCTTGCCGCAAGTCTTCATGTCGAAGAGCACAAGATTGACCGGACAGTTACCATTGAGTCGCCCTACGACAGCGCGAGCGACAAGATTCTGACGCCAACAGAGATTCGACGGGTGCGTTCGGCGGTAGCTTGGAGCCGGGCGATGCCAGCGTTCATTGATTCACTGAGCATCCAGAGTCCGACGCGCGTCTTGGCACGTCGCACCACCAGTCGCGTCATTCTTGAGTTTCAGCTTGTCAGGCGTGGTGACCGTTGGCTGATTGAGAGCGCGACCCGCAGTCAGCTTGCTCGCCGCACAGCACAGAGCGATTGAGTATGTCAAAGGATTGGTCGGCTAACGAAACGCTGGACCGAATGCCGAGGAGCGCGGTCAGCCGCAAGTTCCAGTGCGCTCATCCTTGGCGCGCTCCTCGTCATCGGTCAGCTTTGCGGTAGCAGTAGCGGCAACCGATGTGCGATGTCGCGATCCGCTGTGATGACGGTGACTTCCTGACCATGGCGCTGCTCGGCGGGTCAAACCCTGGTATCGGCCCGACCAACCAGGGCCGGTCAAGGAACTGCCGCTATCGCCTGGCCGCATCGCGGTGAGTGGCGGCGATTATTAAACAGTCGGGAAAGAACGATGCTGGTACGATGCCGAAAACGGCAGGTTCGATGGCCAATCGCACTGAACAGGGTAAAGGCCGCGAGGCTCTCCTTCGCGCGCTACCGTCAGCCCGTTTCTACGACGTTGGGGGACGGCAGTTGATGCTCTACGCCTCGGGCACCGGAGGTCCGGTCGTGGTTTTCTTGCCGGGAGCCGGCGTCACCGGTCTTGGCTATCTGAATCTCCACGAGCAGGCCGCCCGGTTTACGACGTCCCTGCTTTACGACCGCGCGGGAACCGGGTGGAGCGACCACGCTGAACTTCCACGCAGCGCAACCGATGTCACGGATGAACTTCGGTTACTGTTGCGCGCCGCCGCCGTGCCGGCGCCTTACGTCTGCGTCGGCCACTCGCTGGGCGGCATCTACGCGCGCCGTTTTGCACAGCGCTTTCCGGCGGACGTTGCCGGCCTCGTATTTTTGGACCCGGGTCACGAGGATTATACGACCAAAATGCCAAAGCCATCGCTCCGCGAACGGATGCGCACGAGCCTGGCCCTCTTCCGCGTCCTGCTGCGATTCAAGCGGCTCTATCGCGGCTACTTCGAACGCATGTTTGCCGGCTGGCCGGCGCCGGTCCGCGATTTGCTCTTCGAATACCACCGCAAGTCGTGGCGCGTCGGCCTGAAAGAGGCCAGGAACTTCGAGAGCATCTGCGACGAGATCCGCCGCGGCGGCGACATGCCCGATGTCCCGTTGATCGTGCTCACTGGCATGGGCATCGATCCCTTCCGAGCCATGTTCGCGACCGAAGCCTCGCAGCGCCAGTTGAACGACATCAAGTTGGACATCAACCGCGCCATTGCCAATTCCGTGCCCCACGGTGAACAGCGCGCGCTGGAAAACGCCGCGCACGCCACTTTCCACGTTGACCGCCCGGACGCCGTGGTCCGGGCGATTCGCGACGTGCTCGACAGGGTGCACAACTTACGCCCGTCCGAACTTGTGGTTAAACTGCCGGGGAGCGGACAAACGGAACATGCTGAATAACGAGCCGAACAACCCGATGCAGTTGACCGGGCCGGCATTCTGGTTTTCTGTGGGAGGAAGTCTTTGCCGCCGGCCCGGCCACTGATCCGAAGCGTTAGCGGAACCCATCGGAAAGTCAGATCTATACAGCGAGAAGATTTCACATGAGTTTAGATATTCATCAAATTGCAGAAGCGTTCTCCAGTCACAGATTCGCCGTGACATACCCGTACATGGCCGACGAAATCAAATGGAACATCGTTGGTAGGGCAGAACTCCTAGGTCGAGAGGCGGTCATCTATAGATGCGCCGAGGCGGCGAAATTGTGCAGCGCCTTCAACAACTACACAAGTCTCCGTGCGGATTGAGTTGAACAAACCGTACTTACACTCCAGGCTTTCATCACTGCAGCCTGAGGAAAAAAGTAAATGACCGCCAAAGACATCGTCGCCGAGCTCAAGAAGTTCGCCAACGCACAAACCAGGAAAACCTGGATCAACCACGGCGCCCAGGAACCGTGCCTCGGCGTGAAAATTGCCGACATGAAGAAGATCCAGAAACGCGTCAAGAGGGACTACCAGCTCGCTTTGGATCTCTACGACACCGGCATCGCCGACGCGATGTACCTCGCCGGACTGATCGCGGACGATGCGAAGATGACCAAAAAGGACCTGCAAAAATGGATTGAAGGCGCCACCAGTCCCTGGGTCGCCGAATACTCGGTCCCGTGGGTGGCGTCCGCGGGCCCGCATGGCCGGGAGATGGCCTTGAAGTGGATCGAATCCAGGGACGAAACCATCGCCGCGGCCGGTTGGCAGACTTACAGCAGCATTGTCGCCATCAAGGACGACGCGGATCTCGACCTTGCCGAGATCAAGTCGCTCCTGCAGCGGGCGGCCAAATCGATCCACGAGCAGCCCAATCGCGTCAAATACGTGATGAACAGTTTCATCATTGCGGTCGCCTGCCACGTCAAACCGCTCCACCCGCTCGCGGTCGCTGCGGCCAATGGCATCGGCAAGGTTGCCATGGACCTGGTCGGGGATTGCACTGTTCCGTTCGCGCCCGATCGTATCAAGCAATTCGAAGCACGCTGCCCGATCGGCAAGAAACGCAAGTCGCCGAAGTGCTGATCGAACTTCGTTCTAACCGGAGAAGTTGAAAGAGGATGGGAGGGTGGACGTACTCAATATCCGGCCCGTCTAACCGGAATCCCGAACCCATTCCGCACTCCCAACCTTGGATTTGAGCTTGAGACTTTCGAATATTGGCCTTAGAGGTTAGGTATTCATGGCGAGTCCGCCCAAACCCACGCTGGATGACCTGCGCATCGAGCGCAAAAGCAAGCCAGACTCGTCTTCCCGAATCTGGTTGCTGGCTGTTGCGCTACTTTTGTTCGCCTTTTTCGCAGGCGCTGCGTGGCGGTTCCTTCGACCGAAAGCTGTTCCGGTGCGGACCGTCGTGGCTTCCGCCGTCACAGGTCCGGGCGTGGAGCGCACGGTGCTGAACGCTTCCGGCTACGTCACCGCAAGGCGCGAAGCGACCGTGTCCTCGAAAGTCACCGGCAAAGTCGTCGAGGTGCTCATCGAGGAAGGGATGAAAGTACAGGAAGGCCAGGTCCTGGCCCGGCTCGACGACACGAATGTCAAGGCGAGCTTGCGTCTGGCTGAAGCGCAATTGGAATCGGCCCAGAAGGCGCTGGAAGAAACACGCGTGCGGATTACAGAGGCCGACCAGGAATTGCGCCGTATCACTGACCTGCTGCGCAACAAAATCGCCACTCAAGCGGATCTCGACCACGCTGAGGCCGCATCGCATGCGCTCAAAGCCAAGCTGCAACAGCAACAGGCTGACGTCATCGTCGCGGAGCGACAAGTGGCGTCCTGGCAGCAGCAGTTGGAGGACACAATCATTCGCTCCCCGTTTGCCGGTATTGCGACCTCGAAAAACGCCCAGCCAGGCGAAATGATTTCTCCTGTCTCCGCTGGCGGCGGATTTACCCGGACCGGCATCGGGACGATCGTGGACATGAAATCGCTGGAGATTGAAATTGACGTCAACGAAAGCTACATTAATCGCGTCGAAGCCGGCCAGCCGGTTGAAGCGACACTGGACGCTTATCCCGATTGGAAAATACCCTGCAAAGTGATCGCGATTATTCCGACGGCTGACCGCCAAAAATCGACCGTGAAAGTCCGTGTCAGCTTCGACAAGCTGGACTCGCGCATCTTGCCTGAAATGAGCGCGAAGGTGGCTTTCCGGGATACGGGTTCACCGAGCGCCGGGGCGAGTCGCGCGGTGAAACTGCCCAAAACTGTGCTCCAGCAGCAGGAGGGCCGCGATGTGGTGTTGGTCGTGCAGAATGGCCGCGCTGAGCGCCGCGCGGTGACCGTCAGCAGCATAATGGATGACGAAGTGCTCGTGAGCGCAGGAATTACTGCGGGCGAGCGCGTCATTGTGAATGCCCCGCAGGGCCTGGCCGATGGCAGCCTCGTCAAGGAATCCTCCCCCTAACCCCCTACCCATTTCTCATCGTACTCGTACTCTTAATCATACTCTTAATCTTTCTCCTAATCGTAATCTCGCTCTCCCCAATCCATGAACAGACCACCTTTGGTTCTCGTTTCGCCAGACATCGAGGCGAAAGGGAAAGAGTTTGGGGATCGCTCGATCAGCCTTTCCGGCAATTACGCTCGAGCGCTCATGGCTGCGGGAGCGGTTCCGGTTGCGCTGGCGGCCAGCAGGTCACGGGACCTGATAGCCGAATCCGTCCGGCGCTGCGACGGGGTGTTGCTCACCGGGGGCGATGATGTTGCGCCAGGTTTGTACGCCAACGGCCTGCCCGCGCGCGTGCGCCGCACGGTGGAAGTGACGCCGGACGGCGGGGAGCGGGACCTGAGCGAGCTGTTTCTCATCGATGAGGTCTTCCGCCATGGCAAGCCGCTGCTGGCCATCTGCCGCGGGCATCAGTTGCTCAATGTTGCGCTCGGGGGCACGCTGGTGGCCGATATCCGCTCTCAGGTCCGCGGAGCGCTGAACCATCGGCGTATGGACAAGCGAGACCAGGTCGTGCATGATGCCCGGTTGACAGCGGGTTCTGGACTGTCCAAGATAACGGGCAGACAGACGCTCGGCGTGAACAGTACGCATCACCAGGCTCTGGCACGGGTCGCGCCTCCGTTGCAGGTGGCGGCGGCAAGCGTGGACGGGATAATCGAGAGCACTGAGCTAAAGCCGGGCGCGGCCCGGTTGCTGCCGTTTCTGCTGACTGTGCAGTTTCATCCGGAGCGCCTGGTGGGGCGGCATCCGGAACATTTGGCGATCTTCCGCGCATTCGCCCGGGCCTGCATCGCCAACCGCAAACAGAATCTATGAAGGGAAACATTTTAGTGGTCGATGATGATGCAACCCTACGCGAGTTGCTGAATCACATATTGCGCGAGGGTTATCAAATCGCGGAAGCAGAGAGCGGGGCGGCGTTGAAACAGGCCTTCTCCCGGCCTCAACCCGACATAATCTTGCTCGATATCAAGCTTCCGGATGCCGATGGCCTGGACCTGCTGCCGCAAATCAAGAAGCAATGGCCGGCGACCGAAGTGATCGTGATGACTGGCAACGCCACGTTCGACGCAGCGGTCGAAGCCACAAAACGTGGGGCGTACCATTTCATCAACAAACCCTTCGAAGCACAGGGTCTTCAGGTCACCGTCGAACGGGCTCTCGAACACAAGCAACAAAACGAGTCGAATAGTTCGCTGCGCCGCGCGCTTTCGACGATGAGCGGGGGTGCCACGCCGGTGTTTCAGAGCTCCGCTATGCAAAACGTCGTGCGCACGGTTGAACGCGTTGCGCCCAGCGATGTCTCGATTCTCATCACCGGCGAGAGCGGCACCGGCAAGGAGGTCATCGCCGACTTGATCCATGCGCTGAGTCCGCGGAGCAAGGCTAAGATTATCAAGATCAATTGCGCTGCCCTTCCGCGCGAACTGATCGAAAGCGAATTGTTCGGCTCCGTCAAAGGCGCCTTCACCGGGGCCTACGCCGACCGCGAAGGGTTTTTCCGGCAGGCGGAGGGCGGGACTCTCTTTTTGGACGAGATATCCGAAATGCCCGTTGATACACAAAGCAAGCTCCTCCGCGTACTGCAGGATCAGGAAGTGCGCCCGGTTGGCGGGAAGACCAGTTACAAGACCAATTGCCGGTTGCTGGCCGCCACCAATCGCAAAACCGAAGAGGCCATTAGCGATGGCAAACTGCGGGAGGATTTGTTTTATCGCATCAGCGCGATCACCGTGTACCTGACGCCGCTGCGCGAACGCCGGGAGGACATCCTGCCGCTGGCCGAGTCGTTCCTGACGCGATTTGCCGCGCAGGCGAACCGCGTCCTCCGCGGTTTCACGCCTGCGGCGGTTGAGCGGCTGACGGCGTTCGATTGGCCCGGCAACGTGCGCCAGCTCCAGAACGAGGTGCAACGCGCCGTGCTGCTCTGCGAAGGCGGCCAGGTGGACGCGTCGGATTTGTCGATCACCAGCGCCCGTAACGCCACGGAGGGCGGTTCGGACACAAACTTCACTTTGCTCGAAGGGGTCGAGCGCAATGCGATCGTGCAGATGCTCAAGGAGACTGGCGGCAACAAACTCGAAACCGCCAAACGCCTCGGCATCGGCCGCCAGACGCTTTATAACAAGATTAAGGCGTACGGCATCGAGGTTTAAGGAGCGCGGATTCGAGACACGTCGGCGGCTACGACTTTTTACGCTCGTTGAATTGGCCTGGGAGGTCTAAGGAGTTCACTTTCCGAGATAACCGCCGATTCCTTCTCGAAACGGCACCTGTGCGAGGTTGAAAGCTTTGTTCGCCGGCCCCGGATTTCCGATATTATCCTCGTGCAGCATAATCAGTTGGTCGCGGTTGAGCGGAGCGGGCTTTCGGAACAGGCGAGGATAAATGAATTCCAGCATGGCAGCCTGTCGGCGAGCCAAGCCTTCGGGAACACGGAATTTGAACCTTGTCCGACCCATGGCGCGGCAGATTTCATCTACGATCTGCGCCAGGGTGAGAGACTCCGGCCCACACAAGTCAAAGGTCTGGCCGATGGAACGGGGCTCGGCGACCGAACGCACGAATGCGCTGGCGACGGTTTCGACGGCTACAGGCTGAAAGCGGGCGCGGTCGCCAGCAAGGACGGGAATGACCGGCGAAAACCGAATCAGTTTGGCGAACAGGTTGACGAACCGATCGTCCAGGCCGTAAATTACCGAAGGCCGAAAGATGGTGTAGTCAATGTCGCTTTGGCGTACGGCCTCTTCCGCCGCCCACTTCGATTGATGATAGCGCGAGAGGGCGTCGGCACGCGTGCCGAGCGAGCTCATGTGGATGAATCGCCCGACCCCTGCTTCCTGAGCGGCGGCCACGATGTTCTGCGTGCCAGTAGTGTGGACATTTTCGAAAGTGTTCTGGCGGAACTCGCTTATAATCCCGACCAGGTGAATTACTGCGTGCATCCCGTTCAATGCGCCTGCCAGCGAAGCTGAGTCCAGTACGTTCCCAACGTGAAGCTCGGCGTCGAAGCGCGAGGCGACCTCCTGCGCGCTCTCCGATTCCGGGTCGCGCACCAGCAGGCGGAGCCGGCGGCCTTCTGCGTGGAGCTGCCGGACGATTTCGCTGCCGACGAAACCAGTGGCTCCTGTGACGAAGATTTTCACAAGAGGACCTTGGAGCAAGGGTCCTGCGGAATTACAGGAAATAGGGCCGCGGCTGTTGCAGCATTCCCACGTTCGCAGACTCCGTCTTTCCGAAGCTCGGTCATGCGATCACTCCAGCCACCCAAATCAATTTGCTCCGGCACAAAGCCGCTCGGCCAGTAGGACGGCAGATTCTTGATCGGCAATCGACTCATTGGCGCAGGATACTGCGCCGAAAGCGCTTGGAAACTGCTATTTCTCCCGTTGATTGACAAAGTCCTTTCAGCCCTTTAAGGCGGCTGAGCATTTGCCGGAGGAATACTTTTGGTGTATCGCTGGCTGTCGAAACCATGTTCAAGCGTCGCCTCAAGATATCGCATTTGGCGGTGATCGCCCTGTGCTCAGGCCTCTGCTGCTTCAGCGTCATTTGGGCCACCGGCGAGCGCGGGTTGCCGGCCCAGGAAGGCATCCAGAACTTTGGAAAGGTCAATGATGGTTTATTTCGCGGCGCTCAACCAGATAGCGCCAGCATTAGCAATCTCGCTCGTCTCAGCGTCAAAACGATCATCAACCTGCGAATGCCCGACGAAGGTTGGAAGGACGAGGAGAGCCAAGCTCGTGCCCACGGCATCCTATACACCAACCTGCCGCTGCACCCGTTGGGCAAGCCGACGGACGAACAAGTCCGCAAGGTTTTATCTTTGATCCAAACCCTGCCAGGGCCGGTCTTCATCCATTGCCAGCACGGTTGCGATCGCACGGGGACCATCATCGCCTGCTATCGAATCGCGCGCGATCATTGGTCGTACGATGAATCAATGCGTGAGGCCGAGCGTTACGGCCTCTCTCCTCTTGAGCGCGGAATGAGAGATTACATCAAAGATTTCGCTAAAGGCATGTCGCGGCCACAGCAAAAGTAATTCGCACCTCTTGCCCCTAAAAAATTCAAATCGGATCAGAGCCTTGGTCTGCCGCGTTACGGCGTTGTCGGGACCGCAGCGGAGGTCGAGCGTTCGGCCCCGCTGCCCGGCTCTGCCAGGATTATGCAGGCGGCGGCAAGACCGAGGACGCCGCAGAGCGTCCACACGGCGGTGGGGCTAACAGAGTATAGAAGCAGACCGAGGCTCGGGCCGCAGACGAAAGCCAACGACCAAACCAATCCGTAGGTTCCCATGTACAACCCGCGCTGATGCGCCGGAGCCAGGTCAGCCACGTAGGCGGCAGCGACGGGCATGGCGATCATTTCACCGAGCGTAAACAACAGGGTCGTGAGCGCGAGCAGCGGCAGCGTGCGGACCAACACATTCGAGGCGAACCCGAATCCGATGAGCAAAAAACCGAGCGCCATCATCCGGCGAGTGGGGAAGCGTTTGGTGATGACCGTCAACGGCAGTTCACACAAAACCACGAGCGCGCCGTTCAACGAAATCAGCATTCCGTAAATTGCGGCAGAGAACCCGCTCCGGGTGATTTCCAAGCTCATGGTCGAGAGGACCTGCACAAAAACCAGTCCGATGACCAGCGAGCCACACAACACCTGACGGAACCGCCGGTCGTTGCGCAGGACACGGAGGGTTTCACGAATTGAGCTTTCAGCCCGGGTTTGGTGCAATCCCGCGGGCAAGGCAAAAAACGCCACGAGCCCGTAGAGAACGGATGTCGCCGCGTCGCCGATAAAGAGCCAAGTGAAAGAGTACTGGGCCAAAAAGCCTGCCATGGCCGGGCCGAACGCAAAACCCGCGTTGAATGACATGCGGTAGGCTGCATAAGCGGTTACTCGCTGCCCGGCCGGCACAAGGTCAGCCAGCAAGGCGCTGCTGGCGGGCCGGTACAGTTCACCCGTCAATCCCACGATCCCCGAGAACGCGATCATCATTGGCAACGTGCGGGCGCGGGAGAGGCACAACATCGTGAGCGCGCCAGAGAACATCGAGAGCACGATGGTTTTTCGACGCCCGAGCCGATCGGCCAAATGGCCACCAACGATGGAGGCGCAGAGGCTGCCAATGCCGTATGCCGCGATCGCCAAGCCCGCCTGCGCGGTCGAATAGCCCAGCCGGGTCATGTAAATCGTCAGGAACGGCAGCACGAAGGCGCCAAACTTGTTCAGGAATGTTCCAAAGAAAAGGATCCAGGCGCCGCGCGGCAGGGCGCGCAGACCTTCCCGGAGGCTGACTTGTGTCTCATTCATTGTTCGAACGGCACCGACCGGCTGAACATGCGGCCAATTAAAAAACCCACCGGCCTTTCAGCAGGTGGGTTGCAAAAAATCAGGTGGTCAGTACTTACAGAGATTCTTCACCCCAACCGCTGCCATGGCGCTCGACCATAAAGGCCGCCAGGCGCCAGCAGGCCGAGCGGTACGCACGGCCATCGGGCGTGCGCGTCGGCTTGGATTGAGGAGTAATGCTCATTTCGCGGCGCTAATCTACAATCGTTCGAGCGCTCGTCAAATATTTTTTGCTGTGGCGGAACGTGGCGGGCGCATGACCCTACCACCATCGGAAGGTTCGCGACAGGAGTGTGCCCGTTCCCGGGCGCAGCAACTCCCGATGGACTGAACGTACTGGAATTCCGGGAACCGTTCCGCCTCGCCCCGATGCTGCGCCCCGGGGACGGGCGCTCTCCGGAGGCGTCGAGATGCGCGCGGGCTTGACGGCGCAGCACGCTTTCGGTCAACTTCGCGCACTTCGTGCGCCGTGCCGCGGCTGCCGCCGGGACGGACTGAACCATGAAACTGAGTCCCACGCAGTCTTTGGCCGGCATTCTCGAGCCGGTCTTTACGATTCGCACTGAAGAGGATCTTGGTACCGGTGATACCGAAGGTGTGCGACAGATGATTGATTGGTGTCATCGGCGGGGATTGAATGTCTTTCAAACCCTGCCGATCAATGAAGTCAGCGAGGACAACAGCCCGTATGACGCGCTCAGTTCGCTGGCGCTCGAACCAACCACGATCGCGCTTTCGCCGAGACTTGTACCTGATTTGACCACCGACCAGTTCCGCAAACTCGCGACCACGAACCTCCTGAAGGAATTGCGACAGGGCCCGGTGAACTATCCCAAAGTGAAAGCCCTCAAACGCAAATTGCTCGAGGCCGCCTTTGGCACGTTTCTACAGCGCCAGTTCAATCGGGAGACCGCGCGTGCGGCGCAATTTCGTTCCTTTCTCGCAGAAAATGCCGACTGGCTCTCGGATTATGCGCTCTTTCGGTTGCTCATGGAAGAGAATGGCGGGCTGTCGGCCTGGGACCGATGGCTGCCCGAACACCGCGGTCCACGCCGGGCGCGCACCTGGCTGTTGTCCTTGCCGGAGAGACGACGGGAGGACTTGATGCGCAAACAGCTTTTTTTCATGTACGTTCAGTGGCTCGCGTTCAGCCAGTGGCAGGCGTTGAAGGCCTATGGCGAAGAGCGACAGGTTTATCTGATGGGCGACATTCCCTTCGGCGTGGGCCGATTTAGCGCCGATGTGTGGGCCAATCGCGCCCTATTCGATTTGGATTGGAGCGGCGGCGCACCGCCCGAAAAAACCTTCAGAGTAGATCCATTCACAGAAAAATGGGGCCAGAACTGGGGTATTCCAACCTATCGCTGGGATGAACTCCGCCGCCGTGGCTTTGATTGGTGGCGCACCCGAGTGGGCAATGTTCGGAAGGTATTCCATCTTTACCGCATCGACCATGTGCTCGGCTTTTTCCGGATCTACTCCTTTCCCTGGACACCGGACCGCAATGCTGAGTTTTTCTCGCTCACGCCGCAGCAGGCCGCTGAGAAAACCGGTGGACGGCTGCCAGGATTCAAACCCGCAGCCGACGACACTCCCGAACACAGAGCGGCCAACCAGGCGCAAGGCGCAGAAATCCTGCGCGTCGTGCTGGAGGCTTCTGGCGAAACCACCGTCTTTGCAGAAGACCTCGGTGTCGTGCCCGATTATGTGCCGCCGACGCTGCAGAAGCTCGGCATCCCCGGCTTTCGCATACCAATGCTCTTCCGAACACCGGACGGTTCTTACGCGGACCCGCGGCATTATCCGCGGTTGTCATTGGCGCAACCCACCACGCACGATCATCCACCGCTGGCGGCGGGCTGGGCCGAGTGCTGGCAAAACATCGATGCGAACAAGGACGTCGAGCACAACCGGCAGGAGCTCCGGCGACTGATGGAGTTTGCTGGGATGAAGAATGACGCGCCGCCAAGGGAATTTACCGAGGACCTCCAGGAAGCGTTTACCCGCGCCGTGCTAAACTCGGCGTCATGGCTGGCCATCTTCCAAATTACGGATCTGTTCGGCTGGACCGAGCGATTCAACACTCCCGGTTCGGTATCCACGTCGAACTGGTCGCACCGTGTCGTGCCCACGGTAATGGAGTTGGAAAGAGACCCCGTGCTGGGCCGGCGCGCCGAACGTTTCTCCCGCCTGGCGAAGGAAGGCGGACGCGGGTTTTACTCCTGAGAGCGCGTTCGAAACCTCAGTTCAAATGTAGGAGACGACGTGAGGCTCTGAGCGAAACATCCAACATCCAACATCCAAAATTGATCAGAGCCTCCTTACGTCGGCTGCTACAATTTTAAGACACGCTCTATTCTCTCGGCTTGAAGTGTGACTCGCGCGCCAATTGCTCCCAAAGCTTGCGTTCGGAGTCGCTAACGTGGCTGGGCACTTCCAGGCTCGTCACGACGATTAAATCACCGCTGCCACCGCCGCTCTTGGGCAAACCGCGTCCGCGCACGCGCAATTTCTGACCTGTTTGAGTTCCCGGCGGGATCCGAATGTTAACCCGCCCGTTCAGAGTCGGCACTGAGATGTTGGCGCCCAGCACAGCTTCCCACGGCGCCAGTTCCGCCTGAAAAATCAGGTTATGGTCCTCGATTTCGAAGTCCGGATGTTTGGCGAAACGCACGCGCAGGTAGAGGTCGCCCGCTGCGCCGCCACCGATCCCGGCTTCGCCCCGGCCGGCGATGCGCAGTCGCTGGCCTTCGCCGACGCCCGCCGGGATTTTCACCTGGTAGGTCTTGGTTTTGGCGACCTGCCCGGCGCCGCCGCACACGTTGCACACATGGCCCGCCCGCTCGCCCGTGCCACCGCAATGCTCGCACGCCGCTCCGTGCCGCACCTGAACCGAGCGTACCGAGCCGCGCGTCGCCTCCTCGAGCGTCACCATGATGTCGCCTTCGATATCGCGGCCCCGCTCGGTGGCGAGATCGTCGTCCGTGAAGCCGCCGCCGCGTCCAAATCCCGCCGCACCACTCCGACCGCCTCTCGAGCCGAACAGTTGCTCGAAAAAGTCGCTGAACCCGGTGCCGCCAAAATGGAACTCGAACTCTTCACCGCGAGTCCCACGTCCCTTGAACCCGCGTGCGCCGGTGAACGATTCCCACCCGGGCGGCGGGTGGAACTCAGACCCGGCGCGCCAATTGGGTCCCAGCTCATCGTATTTCTTGCGCTTGGCCGGGTCGCCTAACACCTCGTAGGCTTCGTTGACCTCTTTGAACTTTTCCTCAGCTTGCTTTTTGTTCTTGGCGACGTCGGGATGGTGCTCGCGGGCCAGCTTGCGAAAAGCCTTCTTGATGTCCGCGTCGCTGGCAGTCCGCGGCACACCCAGCACCTCATAATAATCTTTGTATTGTACCGGCATAGGGATGGAGCAAAAGCGCTCCTCTTCCGTTTGAGATCATGCCTTGCCTCCGCGATTTGTCAAAATGTCAGCTCGAGTCTTGAAGCGTGAACGCTGAGCGGAGCAAGGGAGTTGTCGAGGATTAAAGTGATGAAGGCAATGTTGGAGTCCGCTTCGCGGAACCACCAAGCCGGCCCTCCTTCACTCCGTTACCCCATTTGTCAGTGGGAACAGCCGCAACCGTGGCCGCAGGAACCGCCATTCATTTCCTCATCCGTCGGAAGCCGGCCCAGCTCGAGTGTCCTGGTTACGTATTGATGGACCGATTCCTGAACGCGGTGAAGCTCTTCCTGCGCGTCGAGAAAGCCGCGCGCGAGGGGATTGTTGAACAGCGCTGCACGATGTTGTTCGAAGTCGGCCATTTCCTCACCCGTCGGCTGCATCGAAAGCTGCTGCTTCTGTTGCAGTGCCTGGCTCTTGACGACTAAACCGTCGTAAAGGGCCTGCGCCTGCTCGTCTCCCATGAACGCATCCACGCGCTGGCGAATCGCACGCATGTTCGGCTCCTCCAGAATCGCCTGGCAGAGCTCCTTGGTTTTGGTGAGGATGGCGTTCTCCCCGATCGTTGTTTCCATAATCATTCTCTTCCTGGTTTCGCTGAGACCTGCATCACGAATCGCAGTCCGTGAATGCCTTAATACAACACATTTTCCGCGTAAAAGCAATGAAAACTCAAGCTGCTCAGTGTCCCCTCAGTTAAAGGAGGGAGACGCGGCCCGGAGTGCGCCCGTCCCCGGGCGCAGCAATGTAGAAATGTCCAATGGGCCTCGAAATGCTGAGGTCCGCGCCCGGTCGGTAGTTGCTGCGCCCGGGGACGGGCGCACTCCGCCACCAAAGACTGATCCTTTACACTGCTCAAGGAACTCATCTCGACATAGCCTCGATCCCTCCGCATGCGTCTAACGCATCGCGTGGCAGTGCCAAGATGCACTCATGCGCCACCGACGGGGCGCAGCAAAGTCTCTACCGCCGGCGGCAAGCCTATGCACACGTGCTCAAAAAGGCGGCGGCACTGATGTTCGGACAGCCGCAGGGAACGAGCGGACGAGTAGATAAATCCGCGCATCGCCTGGTGCGCGTAGCCGAGCAAGCCCTGTCGGAGAGGCAGCGAGTAAATTGCGAGGGTCACGCCATAGACGAGCGTGTGCCAGCCATGGGCCTGTCCGGTTTCTACCGCGACCAAATAGCGCTGCACGAGGCGTTGGTCGCGCAGCGGGCGCAGCTTTTGGAGTTGGTGCTGGCCGACGCGCCGGCTGGGCCCAGCGAATTGTTGCAGCACACGTTCCTTGGCCAGCCGTCGATCCAAGGCAACGAGCTCTCTCGTCTCATTCCGCATGGCATGGGCATGGGCAGCCTGGATGGCGGGCAACTCGCAGGGAAAGAGAATCCGCCGCTGATAGTCCTGCAGAAAGCGCCGGAGTGAAGATGCGTTCTTTACGGGCGGGAGGCAGAGTAGGGCGGAGACGGAGCCAAGGCTGACCAAGCCATCCGCCGAACCGAGTTGTTCAGCCAGGGGATGCCAATCGCCCAGCCATTCGGCTGCGTCTCCCAGGGCAACTTGTGTCTGCTTAACCATGATCTCCGACGGCCAGCGGGGCTGCGCAGGCCCTGCTGGCCGCCGTGTTTTTACGGTGTACCGGCCCTGAAATGAAAGCCAGTAGTAAAAGTTGAAAAGGCGCAGATTAAGTTCTTGCAACGATTGATGGTTATCGCTAAACTCTTGCGGTCGTTGTCTGGCTTTGATTGCGCTTTTGTTCGGTTTTTTCTTTGTATCCTGGGAGGGAAATCGGTATAGTGTTCCTGGACCTTGTACCTGGTACGCAATTCCCAGAGTCGCCAGTGACTGCCGGATTCAAGAGCAATGTTAATGTGAGCCGTTCGATCTAGCTATGAGCCCTACGTCAACCGTTGTTCCTGGCGCAGAGCGTCAGAAGGCGCCTCCCGTTCGCCGCGCCCCCAAGTACCCGGGCGTTAGGGTTACTTGTAACGGCAACCAATTAGTCACCGAACACGTCGAAACCCGCATTACTGAGGGCGGCGTGTTCTATCCGATAACCCCATCGACTGAAGGCGGCGAGATCTACCAGCAATCGTATGCCCAGGGTGAACTCAATGTGTTTGGGCAGCAAAAAATCGCCATCGAGTGCGAAGGCGAGCACGCTGCCCAGGGCGGCGCGACGGCCTACTCCGTGGCCGGACGGCGCACGGTCAACTTCACCTCGGGGCAGGGCATCGTTTATGCCATGGAGCAGTATTACCATGCCCCTGGCAAGCTCTCGACGATGGTACTGGAGGTCGGGGCCCGCGCGCTGACCAAACACGCCCTCAATGTCCATTGCGGCCACGATGACTTTTATGCCGCGCTCGACACCGGCTGGACGATGCTGGTCGCCAAGGATGCTCAGCAGGCGGCCGACCACGCGATCATCCTGCGCAAAGTCAACGAGCTGTCGTTGAACCCGGGGATGAACATCCAGGACGGCATGCTCACGACGCATTCCGAACGGACCTACCTGGCCCCCGAAGCCGATTTGCTGCGGGAGTTCTTGGGCGCGTCCGATGAGCCGATCGACTGCCCGACGCCGGCGCAGCGCGAATTGTTCGGCCCGAAGCGGCGCCGCGTACCCGAGATGATGGACCTGAAGAACCCAATCCTGCTCGGGCCGGTCCAAAACCAGGAGCACCACATGAACGGCGTGGTCGCTCGTCGCAATAATTTCGATGAACCGATCTTGAAATTCCTGCAGCAGGCGTACGAAGAGTTTGGGCAGTTGACGGGTCGTCACTATCATTTCCTCACCGAATACCGGACGGAGGACGCCGACACGGTGTTCGTGTCGCTGGGTTGCGCGGCGGAAAACATCGAGGCGGCCTGCGATTATTTGCGCGACCAACGCAATGCCAAGGTCGGCTCAATCCATGTCAACGTCCTGCGACCCTTCCCGGAGGCGGCGATCATCAATGCGCTGCGCGGCAAGAAGAATGTGATAATCCTGGAGCGGACCGACGAGGGCATGGCCGGTGACAACCCGCTGACTCGGGACACCCGTGTGGCCCTGGGGAAGGCGAATGAGGCGCTCAAGTACGGCGGCGAGCTGCCGGCGCTTTGTCAGGAAAAGACACCTCGATTGTTCCGCGGTTCCTACGGCATCGGCTCGCGCGATTTCCGGCCCGAACACATCCTCGGCGCTTATGAATTTGCCATCGGCCAGACGCGGCGCGCGGACGGGAAAGGAGCGACGGATGGCGAGACCTATTTCACGCTGGGAATCGCTCACCCATACGCGGTGATCTCCAAGGACACGCCCTCGCTGCTGCCGGACAAAGCGATCGCCGTGCGGTTCCACTCGATCGGCGGCTGGGGCATGATCACGACCGGCAAAAACCTCGGTTCAATCATTGGCGATTTTGGCAGCTTGATCTCCGACCAAAACCCAAAGTACGACGCCAGCGGCCAAAAGGTGGAGAAACTTTGGGTCATGGCCAATCCGAAGTATGGCTCGGAAAAGAAAGGCGCGCCGACCAACTATTACCTGGTTGTCGCACCCGAACCCATCCGCGTCAACTGTGAGCTCAATCACGTGGATGTGGTGCTCTGCTGCGATCCCAAGGCTTTCACGCACACCAACCCGTTGGAGGGCTTGAACAAGGGAGGCTGCCTCGTCTGGGAATCAAGCGATACTCCGCAAACGGCCTGGCAGCGCATCCCGGCCCAGCATCGGAACTTCGTTCGCGACAATAACATTCGGATATACATCCTTCCCGGCTTCGAGATCGCCCGGAAAGCCACTGACCGCGCCGAGCTCCAACTGCGCATGCAGGGTAATTCGTTCCTGGGGGCGTTTTTCCGGGTATCGTCGTTTCTGCAGGACAACGGGATATCCGAGGCGACGTTTCTGGCGACGGTCAAACACCAATACGAGAAGAAGTTCGGCCGGTTTGGCGAGGCGGTCGTGGCTTCGAACATGCTGGTCATGGAACAGGGATTCTCCCGCGTGGAGGAAATCAAGTATGGTGAGTTTGATGCGCCGGATCGCTCGACCATGCGCAACCCACCAGTTCGGCCCACTATTGAGATGCCGATGATTCCGACGGCAGGTTGCGGCACCGGCTGCGGCAGCCAGCCAATTCCGGCTCCGGCGGCGCAAACGCCCCGCCACGCATTTCAGACCCTGGCGAAGTTCGATTCCGAATTTCGCAGCGGTCATGCCTATCATCAACCGGCGAGTGCGCTGGCCTCAGTCGGTGTAATGGGTGCGGGAACGGGCGCGACCCAGTCGAAGTACGTCGCCCGTCGCGAAACACCGGTGTACATCGCCGAGAATTGCACGCAATGCATGGAATGCATCACGGCCTGTCCGGACACCGCCTTGCCGAACACCTCGCAGGAAGTCGGCACCGTGCTAAAAACGGCCGCGCATTACTACGTGACGGACGCGGCCGAGCGACAGAAGCTCATGGCCGAGCTCAAGGGGATCGAGGAGCGCGCGCGTGCCGGCATGGTGGCGGCGGTGGAAGCAAAACAAAAAACGCCGTTCAAAGACCTCATCCGCAAAGAGGTGGAGGCGCTGTCCGACGTCGGCGACCGCGCGAAAAGCCAGTTCCTGGGAATTATCGATACTTTGCCCCTGGCGTACAACAATGTGCCGGCGATCTTCCGCACGCTGGAAAAGAAGACCCCGGGCCAGGGCGGACTGTTTTCCATTTTCGTTTCCGATTTGTGCAAAGGGTGCGGTGAATGCGTGCAGGTCTGCGGTGAGCATGATGCTTTGCGGATGACCGTTGAGACCGAGGAGTTGAACGCCGGACTTACTACCGCGCAGATTTTTTCGCGCCTGCTGCCGGACACGCCGCAGAAATATCTTGGCCTTTATACCGATGACGCCCCGCAGGATTCGCGGGAGGCCGCGCTGCGGAATCACCTTATGGTGCGGCGCAATTACGAGGCGCTCGTTTCCGGAGACGGTGCGTGCGCGGGCTGCGGCGAAAAGAGCATTCTGCGCGCCGCGGCCTCGGTCACGGAAGCCTACATGCGGCCGCTTTACCATCAGAAGGCCGACCGGCTCAGGGCCAAGGCCGACCGGTGCGAACATCATGGGCTGCCCAAACTTCGGGCGCTTAAACAACGGAGCGAAACCGAGTACCAACTCTTCCGCCGCGCTGTAGCGCACATCATAATGGGCCTGGGCGGGGAGAGCGCCGAGGACACCAGCAAACGCATCGCGCAGCATGGGCCGATTTCTGATGAGGAAATCATCCAGGGAATTGTCGCGGTGCTGCGACAGGACGCATTCAATCATCGGGACCTGCAAGCCTTGGATGGCCGCCAGGCCAATGGTATGAGCGTGATGTTTATGGGCGCCAGCACGGGTTGCAACACGGTGTACGGCTCAACGCCGCCCTCAAACCCCCACCCGTATCCTTGGATGAATTCGCTGTTCCAGGATGGCGCGACGATCAGTTGGTTGCTGAGCGAGTCGGCCATTCTAAACCACGCTCGGCGCTCGGTGGTGCCAGAACGCCTCACGGACGCCTTGCTCGAGCGCGACGAAAACGTCATGACTGAAGCCGATTATTTTACGCTGACCCATCTGGATGACGCATTGATGACGGACCAGGAGATCCGCGAGTTGCCCAAGGTGTGGGTGGTGGGCGGCGACGGCGCGCTGGGCGATATCGGTTTTCAGAACGTCTCCAAGGTGATCCTGCAAAACCGGCCGAACGTCAAGATGCTGATGCTCGACACCCAGGTCTATTCGAACACCGGCGGCCAAAACTCGGATTCCTCGACGATGCTGGGCGGCTACGACATGAACCAGTTCGGGATCGCATCGCAGGGCAAGCTGATCGAAAAGAAGAACGTCGCCGAGGCATTCACAAGCGGCCATGGCTCGCCGTTCGTCGCGCAGGTTTCAATGGCCAACGCCACAAAACTGTATAAGGCGATGCTCGATGGCCTGGAATATCGCGGCACGGCCTTCTTCCAAGCTTACACCACTTGCCAGCCCGAACACGGCGTTGCTGACAATATGTCCGCCGACCAGGCGAAGATGGTGCGCGATTCGCGGGGCATGCCTGAGTTCGTCTATAATCCGCGCCAGGGCGAGACCTCGCAGGAGGCTTTTGATCTCAAAGGCAATCCGACCATCAACCGCGATTGGTGGCGCACCAAGTACAAATCCACCGGCGAGGAGTATAACTTTACCGTGGCCCACTGGGCTCTCACCGAAGGCCGCTTCCGCAAGCACCTCAAGTCCATCAAAGAGGAGGAAGCGCGCGAGATGGTTCATTTCGACAATATGCTGGCACTGATCAATCAGGACGACGTCGTCTATCGCCGCGTCTTCGATCCGGCTCACCGCTCATGCGTCCCGAACTTCGGCGTGTACATCAAGGCGGATGTGAACGGTAAGATGAAGTATTATGCCGTTTCACGGCAAATGGTCCTGTTCGCCGTCGAGCGGCGCAAGGCTTGGCGCATGCTCCAGAGCAAGGCCGGAGTGATGAACAAAGATTATCTCGCGCAAAAGGCCCTCCTCAAGAAGCTGGACTCGGGCGGAATCCCCCTGGCGGAGGCGCGAAGCAAGACGAGGGAGCTTTTGGCTGCCGAGCTTGCGGCGATTAAGTAGTTCCGACGGCGTTTATTTTCGCTTGTGGATGCAGACCGCGTTGCCGTCGGGATCGAAAGCGGTGGCCAGGTGACAGACTGGGGTCTCCATTGGTTCGGCGCGGAACTTCGTACCTGCTTTCTTCAACTCAGCAATGGCTGAGTCAAAATTGTCAACCTCCAGCGCGACGCCGCCACCGTCGGCAGACGGCTTTCACTCTCCGCCAAAGTTTGTAATCGCGAGCGTCCCAGGCCCAATATCATACTCGATCCAGCCCTCCTTCTCGTCGCCAAAAATTCGGCTTTGCTTCAGCCCCAGTGTTCCCTCGTAAAATCTCTTGGCTCGTTTCAGGTCAGTGACCGGATACGCGGAGAAGGCGATCTCAGTGATTTTCATAGGTGTTGGTCGTTTGGTCTGTCTGACTCTACAACACCCCACGAGAAAGGGCCTATGAAATTTCACAAGTTTTGTTACCCCTCAGTTGAAGGTGGAAGACGCGGCCCGGAGTGCGCCCGGGGACGGGCGCACTCCGCCACCAAAGACTGAGTCCTTACCAAATTTTCTACTTCAGCCCACTGGCCACCTTAGCTCGCTTCAAGACTTTCTGTGCGAGCACGCGGGCTTTGGCGGCTCCATCCGCGAGGACGCCATTGACATGATCCAAATTCGCTGCCAGCTCGGCACGTCGAGCGCGGGCAGCCGCGAAATGGTTCCAATGCTGCTCGAACAGCGCTTTTTTCAAGTCGCCGTAACCAAGTCCGCCGGCGCGCAGCCGCTCCTCGTAGTTCCGGGCCTGCTCGGGAGCCGCCACGAGCTTCAGTAGCTGAATCGCAAGGTTCTGATCAGCATCAGGTTTCCGCTCCTCCGGAGTACGGCTGTCCATTTTGATGCTCATGACTTTTTTGCGTATCATTTTCTCATCGCCGAAAATTTCGATGGCGTTGCCATAACTCTTGCTCATTTTCTCGCCGTCAATGCCGGGCACTTTCGCCACCGCAGCTCGGATTTGTGGCTCCGGAATTACAAATACCTCGCCATAAAGCTCGTTGAACTTGATGGCAATATCGCGTGTGATTTCCACGTGCTGCTTTTGGTCCTGACCGACGGGGACCACATTCGAGTCATAAACCAGGATGTCCGCCGCCATCAGCACTGGATAGGCGAACAGCCCAAAATTCGGGGAGATACCTTTCGCGATCTTGTCTTTGTACGAAGTGGCACGCTCCAGCAGCCCCATCGGTGTGACGGTCCCCAAGAGCCAGGTCAGCTCAGTCACTTCGGGAACGTCGGACTGACGGAAAAAAACTGACTTCTTCGGATCTAACCCGCAGGCGAGAAAGTCCAGCGCCACGCTCAGGGTGTTCTGCCGGCGCTCGGCCGGCTCGAACAAGGAGGTCATCGAGTGATAATCAGCGATAAAATAATACGCCTCACCCTGCTGCTGCAGCTCGATAGCGGGCTTCATCATGCCGAAATAATTGCCCAGATGCAGCGCGCCCGAAGGCTGGATGCCCGATAAGATTCGCATGACCAAAGTTAGCGGTGAAGCGAGGCGGCGGGAAAGACAAAATCCCGGAGAGAAACCCCAAACTCCAAAATCCAAATCCCAAAGAAGTCTCAAGTCCCAAGCTCCAGACAAAACCCAACACAGACCAAATACCGCGCAAGCACTCGGGATGCTCCTGAAAAGCAACTGCAGGGAGTCGCTTACCTTTAACTTTTGGAATTTGGAGTTTTTTTGGGATTTGAGTTTTGGGATTTATTTGGAGTTTGTGATTTGGGAATTCACACCGCACTCACCCATAGCTAACTGGCTCGTCACGGTCTCACAGGTCCGGTTGACAAGTTCGATCCGCTAGAGTAGTGAAGGCGTGAATATGGGTTCAGTTTCTGATGTCAACCTCAGAATGCCGCGACGCCAGCGCGAACGGCTCCAACGGAGGCGCGACATCTTTCGAGCGGCGGAAAGGGTTTTTGCGGAGAAGGCTTACCACGGCGCCTCGATCGAAGAGATTGCTCGCCTGGCCGAATATGGAACTGGGACGGTCTATCTGTACTTCAAGGACAAGGAGACGCTGTACGTCGAGCTGTTCGCGGAAAAGGTCGGCGAGCTCTATGCGCACGTGCGCAGCCGGGTGGGCGCTGAGAAAGATCCGATCACCGCTCTGCGGCGGCTCATCCAGGCGCGGACAGAGTTTTTTGACCAGAACCGGGAGTTTTTTCAGATCTATATGCGTGAAGGAATGGACTGGTGGTGGCTAAAGAGCGACAGATGGGCGGGCGTTCGGAACTTGTACGACAGCTACATCGATTTGGTGACGCGGTTGATCCGGCGCGGGCAGCGGCGGGGTTCATTGAGGGGCGGCGATAGCCGGCACTACGCAATCGCTCTCGCTGGGATGATGATGCAGCTCACGCGCGATTGGCTGGAACGCAAGACCGGGCGGCCGCTGACCGACTCGGCTGCGATTGTGGCCGAATTATTTTTGCAGGGCGCCCAGGTCAAAAAATGAGCACAATCACAAATCACAGATCAGCGATTCATCTCGCCCTGTCGCTTTGCACACTGGCAGTGCTTTCCGCCTGTTCTCCCGGTCAATCCCAGAGTCAAAAGAACTCACAATCGCTGCCAGACATTCCAGTCACCGTGGCTGTAGCAGAGCAAAAGGATGTGCCCGTGCAATTGCGCGCCATTGGCAACGCGCGTCCTTTCTCGACCGTTTCGGTGAAGACCCGCGTCGCCGGGCAATTGGCCAAAATTGGTTTGAAAGAGGGCTACCAGGTCAAAAAGGAGGACCTGATTTTCTCAATCGACCCTACGCCGTTTCAAGTCGCCCTCCGGCAAGCCGAAGCGGTGCTGGCGCGCGACATTGCTTCGCTTCAAAATGCCGAGATCGAGATGCGGCGGAACGACGAGCTGGCCAGTACGAAAGTGATCTCGGCCAGTGTTGTCGATGAGAGTCGGGCCAAAGTCGCTTCCTTGAAGGGAACGGTCGGAGCAGATGAGGCCGCGATCCAAATCGCCAAAGTCCAGCTCAGCTTTTGCTCTATTCATTCGCCGATCGATGGCCGAGTCAGTTTGCTGGTGGTCAACGAGGGTAATGTGGTCAAGGAAAACGACACTGTGCTGGCGATCATTAACCAATTACGGCCGATCTATGTCGATTTCGCGGTGCCCGAGCAGCACCTTTCCGCAATCCGCGAGCATTTGGCCCAGGGCCCGCTGACAGTTGCGGCGACGATTCCCGGCCAGCCCTCAAAAAGGGCGCTTGGCCAACTGAAGGTCATCAACAACCAGGTGGATCCCACCACCGGCACGATTCTTTTGCGGGCCGAATGTCCCAACGAGGACGAGCTCCTTTGGCCGGGCCAGTTCGTGGACGTCACGATGACCCTGGACGTTGAAAAGAACCTGGTGGTGGTCCCGGCTGAGGCGGTTCAGTATAGCCAACAGGGTCGCTATGTCGCTCTCGTCAAGCCTGACCAAACTGTGGAATTCAGGCCCGTGGAACTCGGCGAGTCGCTGGCGCAGGAAATGGTGGTGAGAAAAGGGCTCCGGCCGGGCGAACAGGTGGTCACCAGCGGCCAGCTCCGGCTCCAGCCGGGAGCCAGAGTGCAAATCAAGGGAATGGCGAAGTGAACATTTCGGAGCTATTCATCCGACGGCCCGTCGCCACGACTTTGATTATGGTCGGTGCGCTGCTATTTGGCATCGTCGCATACCGCTCGTTGCCGGTCAGCGATTTGCCGAATGTCGATTTTCCCACCGTATTGGTCACCGCAAACCTGCCAGGGTCCAGTCCTGAGACCATGGCTTCGGCCGTGGCGACTCCGCTCGAACGCCAGTTTTCCACGATTGATGGCCTGGACTCGATGAGTTCCATCAATACGCTGGGATTCAGCCAAATCACTCTCCAATTCAGCCTGCGGCGCAAAATCACGGACGTGCCGCCGGATATTGACGCGGCCATCGCGCAAGCCGCGCCGCTCTTGCCTCCCGGCATGCCGCAGCCGCCGACATACCGCAAAGTCAACCCGGCCGATCAGCCGATCCTTTATCTCGCTCTAAGTTCAACCAATTTGCCGCTTTGGAAACTGAACGAGTACGGCGAGACCCTGATGGCCCAAAGGATTTCCATGATCAACGGCGTGGCCCAGGTGAGTGTCTTTGGCAGCCAGAAATACGCCGTTCATGCCCAAATCAATCCCGACGCCCTCGCTGCTCGCAGCATTGGCATCGACGAAGTCGAGAACGCGATTAAGCGCGCCAACGTCAACTTGCCGGTCGGCACCGCCTACGGCACGAAACGCTCCTACACAATTCAAGCCAACGGACAGCTTCTTAACGCTGATGCCTATGGAAACATCATTGTCGCCTACCGCAATGGCGCGCCCGTGCGCTTGCGCGACGTTGGCCAGGCGATCGACAGCGTCGAGGATGACAAGACCGCGGCCTGGTATGTGGACCACAATCACTTCGAACGCTCGCTGGTGCTGGCGGTTCTGCGCCAGCCTGGAGCCAATACTGTCGCGGTCTCCGACTCGATAAAGAGGATTTTGCCACAACTGAACTCCTACCTGCCACCCTCAGTGCAATTGCGCATTGTGTACGATCGGTCCGTAACGATCCGTGCCTCGGTGCGTGACGTTCGCTTTACGTTGCTGCTGAGCCTGGCGCTGGTGGTGATGGTGATATTCATCTTCCTGCGAAACCTGTCGGCCACGGTAATCCCCAGCCTGGCACTGCCGTTGAGCATCATTAGCACGTTTGCAGTCATGTTTCTCGTGGGATATTCCGTCGATAATCTTTCCTTAATGGCACTGACTCTTTCGATTGGCTTCGTCGTCGATGACGCCATCGTCATGCTCGAGAACATCGTGCGCCACATGGAGCTGGGAAAGAAGCCGCTGGAAGCCGCTCTCTTGGGCTCCGCTCAAATCGGTTTTACGATCTTGTCCATGACTCTCTCACTGGCCGCGGTGTTCATCCCAATTCTTTTCATGGGCGGAATCATGGGTCGGCTGTTCCGCGAATTTTCTGTCACAATTATGTCGGCCATTTTGCTGTCCGGAATGGTCTCGCTGACCCTGACGCCCATGTTATGCAGCCGCTTTCTCCGCGAAGTTGACCCTCGGCGGCATGGACGCCTGTATCGGCTCTCCGAGCGGGGCTTTGAATGGCTGTTCAATCATTACCGGTCCAGCCTGCATTGGGTCCTGAGGCATCGCCTGGCAACGCTGGCAATCAATGGCCTCATTCTGGTGGCTACACTGTGGCTTCTGGCGGTCATTCCCAAAGGGTTTATTCCCGACGAGGACAACAATCAGATCTTTTGTGTTTCGGAGACCGCTCAGGGCACAGCCTTTCCCGCGCTCGTCGAACGTCAAACGCACGTCATCGAGATCGTCCGCCAGGATCCGAACGTCCATGCGTTCTTTTCGGGCATCGGTGGCGCCAATTCTGCCAACCTCGGCGGTCAGAATTTCGGGCGGATGTTCTTTCATCTTGTGCCTCGCCAGCATCGCAAGCTTGATGTCAATGCCGTGATCCAGGAATTGCGGCGCAAGACAGCGGACGTGCCGGGCATTTCGCTGTTCTTCCAGAACCCGCCGATGGTCCGGATGGGCGGAATGCTGAGCAAGAGCCTCTACCAGCTCGCATTGCAAAGTCCCGACCTGGAGGAACTCTATCGTGTTGTGCCGACTCTGGAATCCAAACTGCGTCTCTTGCCAGAGCTGCAGGATGTGACCAGCGATCTCCAAATCCGCAATCCTGAGGTCAACGTCCTCATCGATCGCGACAAGGCTTCGACGCTCGGCCTGAGCGCTGACCAAATCGAAAATGCCCTGGCCGATGGCTACGGCCCGCGCTGGATTTCGACCATCTACGCACCCAATGATCAATACAAAGTCCTGATTGAGTTGGACCCAAAATATCAGCAGGACCCCGAGCGCATCTCCAAGCTCTATGTCAGGTCCTCGACCAATCAGCTCGTGCGCCTCGATACTGTAGCCAGGCTAAGTCCGGACGTCGGACCGCAAAGCGTCAGTCACCTGGGCCAGTTGCCGGCGGTGACGCTCTCCTTCAATGTGCGTCCGGGTGTGGCGCTGAGTGATGCCCTGGACCGCGTCGCGTCCATATCGCATGAGACTTTACCGGCCTCCATTACGACAAGCTTTCAAGGCACAGCCCAGGCCTTCCAGGCCTCCGCCCAGGGCATGGGGTGGATGTTGCTCATCGCCATCGTGTTCATTTACATCGTGCTCGGGGTTCTCTATGAAAGCTTTGTTCACCCACTCACGATTCTTTCGGGCCTTCCTTCCGCGGGTCTGGGCGCTTTGCTGACCATGCTGCTTTTCCGGGTTGAGCTGAGCCTCTACTCGTTTATCGGCTTAATCCTCCTCATTGGCATCGTGAAAAAGAACGCGATCATGCAGATCGATTTCGCGCTGGAGGCCCAGCGGACCGAAGGCAAAGCGCCCGTGGATGCCATCACCGAGGGTTGTCTCGTCCGGTTTCGACCGATCATGATGACCACGATGGCTGCATTGGTGGCGGCACTGCCGATTGCCACAGGGCTAAGTGGCGCTGCTCGCCGGCCCCTCGGACTGACCATTCTCGGCGGTCTGCTTACTTCGCAACTCATCACCCTCTACCTGACTCCTGTCTTCTACCTTTACATGGACGCGCTACAGCAGCGCTTGCCGCGGATGCGTCGCCTCCTTCGCGCCTTTGGCCGCCAACCGCAAAGCGCCCCTGGGTGACCTATGAGAGTGCCTCGATTGCTTCGGATTGCGCTTACGGTCACTGCCGTAGTAGCGCTCCTTGGCTTCTTGTGTGTCGGTTCAGTCTGGATCTACTTTCACCCGCGCATTGAGCAGACCAAAGGACTGGTGTATGGCTATAGACATGGCCGGGAGCTGACTCTGGACGTGGTGAGTCCAGTTAAGCCTAAGGGAATCGGCGTCCTGTTGATGGTGAGCGGCGGCTGGATGTCTGGTCCGGGTTCGTTTCGGCCATGGATGGCCGCGCCGCTTTTGCGGCGGGGCTACACGATCTTTGCCGTTTATCACGTTTCGCAACCACGGGCGACCGTAATGGAGATCACAGAGGATGTGAATCGCTCAGTGCGTTATGTCCGACGTAATGCGCGCAAGTATGGCGTGGACCCGCAACAATTGGGTGTGACCGGAGGAAGCGCCGGCGGCCACCTCGGCCTCATGCTGGCCACTCGCGGAGGTGCAGGCCTCGCGGGTGCCCCTGACCCTATCGACTCGGAAAGCAGCGCGGTGCAGGCGGTTGCGATTTTCTATCCGGTCACGGACCTGTTGAACCTGGGCAATTCCACCGAGAACCTGGGTGATGGTGGACCGCCAAAGAGTTTCGTGCGCGCTTTTGGTCCGAACTCCACAAATCCGGCAGTGTGGAAGGTCATTGGGCGCGAAATGTCACCCATCTACTACGTCACAACAAATTTGCCACCGACGCTGATCTACCATGGAGACGCCGATACTCTAGTGCCGTTGGATCAGTCCGAGCGTTTCATTGCGGAGGCGCGCAAGCTGGGTCGCCCCGTCGAACTGGTCGTTCACCACGGCGGTCAGCACGGCTGGCTAAGTATGTTTTGGGATCTTCGCCGTTTCGCCGACTGGTTCGACCGATTCCTGGTCAAAGCGCGAAAGTAGAACGGGCCCTCGAAGGAACCTTTGGCCTGGTTGGATGACCCACACCCCGCAGTTACGGGCGAGCCACAGCCACTCGAGCGTTCGAGGGCGCGGGCAATCTCTGGAGCAGTTCGCGCGCGCACGCTTCAGCGAAAGGCGGCTCGTTGATTGCGCAATCCATTTCGATGATTGGAATGCCAGGCCGCAAGTGGGCGCGTAACGATTCAAAGAGGACACGGTCTGCTTCCGGCGAATAGAACGGCCCGCCCGGCGCGCCGATCACGCTGCCGCCGCGCAAGGGCAGTAATACTACAACGGGCCCAATGGAAAGGTTGAGTTTATCGGCCAGAATGCGGCCGAGCTCCAGATTCTCCTCCGGAGTCGTGCGCATCAGCGTTACTTGCGGATTATGCTGGTAGAACAGCCGGCCCTTGAAGCGATCCGGCACGGTGTCAGGCGGACCGAAGTTTACCATGTCCAGGCAGCCGGTCGAAACGACAGCCGGAACGCCTTTTCGCGCCGCGGCCTCCAGGCGAGTTGGACCGGCGGACAAAACGCCACCGACCAGTTCATCCGCCCATTCGGTGGTGGTGATGTCCAAAACTCCAGCTACCAACCCCGACTCGATCAATGATTCCATCGTGCGGCCGCCAGTGCCGACCGCCGCGAAAACCACGACTTCGAAGCCACAGGCTTCGAGAATCTTGCGGGCATGATCGACGCAAGCCGTGGTATTGCCGAACTGGCTAGCGGCGATAATCGGTTTGTCCGAACTGGGCGGCTGCGGTGTCTCGACCATGCCGCAAATCGCCCCGGCGGCGCGGGCCAGGAGCGGCCGCGAGATGCGATTCAATCCGGCGACATCAACGATGCTGGGAAACATGACAATGTCTTTCACGCCCACATAAGGCGCGACGTTGCCGCTCGCGAGGGTCGAAACCATCACCTTTGGAAAGCCAATGGGCAGAGCTCGCATTGCGGCGGTGCCGATGGCCGTCCCACCACCGCCCCCAAGCGAGATAAGGCCTTGGATTTGGCCAGTCTTGGCCAGCCGAGACACCACCTCGGCAGCACCTTTCGCCATGGCTGATACGGACTCGCCGCGGTCCTGTTTTGCAACAAGGGCGGCAAGGTCAACGCCGGCCGCTTTGGCAACCTCCATGCGGCGGATGTCAGGCTGCAGGCCGGGTTCGCCCAGCGTGCCGGCATCGATGACCAGTGTTTTATGGCCGCGCGTGCGAATTTGCTCGGCCACAAAGGCGTGTTCAATGCCTTTGGTATCCATCGTTCCCAAAATCGCGATTGTGGGCATGGTTAGGATACGTCCGACCGGTCAAGTGCGCGGCGGTTCCAGCAGGGGGATAATCTTACGGCGGTTCCGCCGATAGATTCGGAAATGTGAATTGGTGGTCATAACCTGCGAACGCTCGTGCAGCTCGGACATTCGCACCAAACAGGCGTCGGCGAAATCCATCGACAGATTGCGATACGAGCGTTGAAGTTGAAGCAAACGCTGAATTTCATCCTCAGCGTGAAACGCCAGCTTGATAACCTGCCTGTGTACCCATTCCAACACGGCCAATGGGTCTCCCCCTCGATCCTGCAAAAGGAACTGCGCCTCGGACAGCACCGCTTCGCAAGTGAACACCGGCGGGAGAAGGCGGCCGAATACTTCACACGCCCAGGCGTGGTGTTCGTCGCCAGCGTTCAACACCGCCACTAGAGGGCCAGTGTCAACGAGCGTTTTTACGGTTGCGTCCGGCACGCGCAACAATGGCTTCTCTCAGATGACGGCGGTTCGTAGAAAGATCACGAGGACCGTGAAAGGAACCCACCAGGGGTCCCATAAGATCGAGGCACGAGAGGGGCTTCTTCGTCCGTTTTCGCAGAAGCGAAGCTTGCAAGGAATCGCGAATGAGCGCCGATTTCGATCGGCCTTGCCGGCGCGCCTCCGCCTCCAGGTCGTGCAGCAGTGGATCAGGCACTTTGAGCGAGATGGTGACCATAACGAAGATAAGGTAATACTGATTGTCGCATGTGGCAATACCACTTTGATGATGGATCCCGTTATTGTTTAGCCGGGTCCGGCTCTCGGCCGGCCGCCCAGAGCACGGCGTTGCGAAGGAGCTGGAGGTAGGCCGGGTTGTTATGGGCTTGGCCGTCGTGGCCGAGCGTAATGCCAACGACGCGGCCCTTGGATCGTGTCACAATGAATACCTGCGGGTAATCCTTATTCTTCTGCGTCGAATGGGCCGTAGCGAGCACCTTGATCGGTGCGCCGAGGGCGTCGGGTTCGAAATGGTATAATTCATCCTGGAGCGTGAACCGCGCCGGCACACCCTGCATCAGCGCGTGGTCCGGCTGAGTGACAACCAGCTCGAACTCGCCGGGCTTGTCGTGGCCGCGCGCGCCGCCGCCGATGATCTGTCGATTATACTCCGGCCAGTCGGCCCAATTATACCAGAGACCGGGGTGCAGACCGATCAGACCTTTGCCTTTTTGCAGGTGTCGCGTTATCGCAGTCTTGGTGGCATCGTCGGTGAATGGTTTGTTGTTGCTGATGATCAGTACATCCACGTCCGCAATTACGCCCGGCAGGCCTGCTGTTGTTTCAGTATAGTTTGCACTGACGCCCTCCGTGGAGTTGAGGGTTCGCAAATCGGCGTCTCGAAACCAGCGTTTATAGTCATGACTCGCACCGCCGCCAATAATCAGCACCTTAAGCGGAGCGCGCCAAACGAAAGCGAGCAGCGGCGAATTGCTCAAGGAGACAAAAGCGCTCTCAGGGCTTTTCGCAGCGCCGTTGTCAATTTCCGCTGTGATCCCGACAAAAGTCGGGGCCACTTCGTTATTAAAGCTGGCCAGAGTCAGCTTTTTGACAACGCCTCGCTTCGTGAGGCTTTTCGCAAAGTAACGAAGCTGGCGGCCGTTGTTCAGCAGCTCATCAAGATTTTCGAGCGCCTCGGAGCCGGGCACGTCGATGTGGGCGATGTAGTCCGCGAACTCAACCCCATTCTTGAAAACCAGCTCTTCAGTGCCGCCGTCCGCAAAGTGAGCGGTCAGCTTCACGACGGGTTTGCCTTCGCCGCCGAGTGGAAATCCCCAGCCGGCGACGCCGCTCAGAAAATGCAGTCGGGTGACGGGCAATCCGACTTTTACCTCCACCTGCTGCGGGTAGTTTTTGGCGATGCCAGCGCCGCCCTGCAATACTATCACATTCCTGCCCGTGGGCGTTCGCTGTGGGCTGATGATGGCAAATGGCACATCGCGATGTTTGATAGTGCCCCATTTCTTGAAACGTAGCGACTCATCTCGCGATTCGGCGGTCAGGTAAATGCCGCGGGAGGTGTCCGCAGTAAACGCTGTGGTCAGATCGAGAATGCGGAAGCGCTGCTCGTCGGCGCACAGGTAAGTCACCAGGTCGCGCAAGCCTTCCGCGCCCAACTGCTCGAAGCCCTCAGGCATAAGCGAGCGCCCGGTATTGCGGCGCGACTTGATGTTGTCCCTGCGAATTTCCGTTTCGGCCGTCTGATTGCGCAGCACGACCGACGTGCTGTTCTCGCGCAGGACGATGCCGTCGTAACTGAGGTCGTCCTTGGTCTCGATGTTGATTGCGAAGAAATTCGGCTCAACCACGCGGTTTGGGTCGAGGATGTGGACGATCAGCTCCTCCGGGCCGTGGGCGCCCATGCCGTTGAGATTCGGCGCAAAATCGGCCCCTTCATTCCTGAACTTATGACACGGCGCGCAGTTTTGCGTGAACAGTTTCGCGCCGTTAACGGCATTGCCAGGCTTGACGACTTCGGGTCGGAATTTCGCAACCAGCGCGTCCTTTTCTTTCTCCTCAGGACCGCGCAACTCTTCGATGACAGCGGCGGCGCGCTTGGCCACCGCCGCGTCCCCGTGTGTGCGCAAGCGGAACAAATTGGCCGTGCCCAGCAAGGCCGGATCGAGTTTGCGGTCGGCGAGTGCTTGCACGACTGCGCCCGACCATTCGGCGCGGTTGAGTAGCTGTCCAAAAGCAGCCTCGCGCAGCTCCGGGGCGAGCCTGGGCAGCACACGAAGCAAAGACTGCCCCGCTGAGGTGTCGCCCGTCATCCCGAGCGCTTCAACCACCCGGTGTTGTAACCCGGGACTGGCGTCGCTGGCCATCAGCGCTTCGACCGCAGGCAGGATGGTGGCATCCAAAGCTCGCACCCCGAGCAGGTTCGCGGCGATTTGTGCGCGCTCTTCGTCGGGTAATACTCTGTCGGCGAGGCGCCCTTCGGCTTTGGTGACAGCCGTCGTGGCGGCGTCACCGACCTGGCCTGAGAACCCCCACCGGCCTATGAGTGGCAACACGGCGCCAGCGGTCTCGTCGGAGGCCAGCAACTGCTTGAGGGCTTCGCCCAGTGCTGGATCGGTCGCAGGTTTCACGGTTGGTTTGAGATTTGCAGTTAATGACTGCAGCGCGGCGGCCTTGAGACGGGCAGCGTCGGCGGGCGCGCCGGCCAGAGCAAGCACGAGAGCACGCGCGGATTCAGCGTTGTTCTGGCTGGCAATCTGCCTGGCGAGTTGCGCAACCAGTCCGGCTGAGGGCGCGGCGGCACTCAATTCTAGTACCGCGGTCAGAAACAGCAATGGATCATTCGCGGTAACGGCCAGTGCCGCCGCCTCGAGGTGCGGGTCCTTGAACGACGGCCATGCTTCGACAATCGCGTCGGCGACCTGGCGCGTGGGAGCGAGCGTCGTGCCGGCCACGAGCGCCCACAAGCGGACCCGCTGATCATCGTCCGCGAGCAGGGCGCGCACAAGCCGCGTTGGTGGCGCGCTCCCCGAGCCGCCTTGATCCGCAACGATGTGGAGGGCGTTCTTTCGAACCACAGAGTCGGGGTCCTGGACGGCGGCGAGCAATCGTTCCTCGTCCACTAGATTCAAGTTGTGCAGCACCCAGTTGGCCTGCATCCGGCCGTAAGCAGTTCGGGCCTGGGCTGCTTTCGCTTTGAGTTCGGCCGCCACCGAGCGACCGGCACCTTCGCTGAGCAGGCGGTTCGCCGTTGTGCGCACCCAGCCGTTTGGATAGTCCAGCATCTCGACCAGTCTCGCGGGATTTTTTGCATCGAGCTCAAAAGGAGGCAGTACCTGAGCCTCCTTGTGCTGGATGCGATAAAGACGGGTGAAATGATGATCGCGGTCGGGCCGAGTGGCGGCGTTATGCGCGCCATGCGCCGGCCCGCGCGTGTCATTGTGAACGGCGATCTGGTTGTAAAAATCCACCAGATAGAGCGCTCCATCCGGACCGACACGGCTATGGATGGGCTTGAACCAGTAGTCGGTACTGGTGAGAAAGTGCGTGTGCTCTCGTCCTTGCTCGCGCCGGCCCTGATAGGTCACGCCCGCAGGATCGAGAAATTCATGGTGCATCAACCACACCGTCGGTTCATGCAAGAAGAACGACCAGGGTGGCCCCTGCCACTTGGCTGGCCAAGCGCCTCCATCATAGATCGTCGAACCCGCGGCGGCCGTCCAGGCTCCTACCCAATCGATCTGCAAATAAGGCTGCCGGGTTTCCTGGCGGGCAGGGAAGACTTTATTTTCCTCCATGATCGGTTTTACGGCGCGGACGCCGGGCAGGCCGGCACGAGCGATGATTTTTTCCGGCAATACGACGTGCAGGATCGGCTCGCCGCAAGTGGCCGTGCTGAAGAAGATTTCGCCGTCCGGTGCGATTTCGCAGCCCCAGGTGTTGCAAGCCCCGGCGGCGACTTGTTCGAGCGCAGAACCGTCCGGCCGGAAGCGATACAAACCCGCCGAAATGTGGCCGAACTTCTTTGTACCGTCCCCTGATATTATATCGCCCGCGCTGTAGCCGACGCTGCCGTAGATCCAGCCGTCCGGCCCCCAACGCAGGTTGCTGGTGACGGCGTGGGTGTCGCTCGTGCCCCAGCCAGTGAACAGCACTTCGGTTTTGTCAGCCTTGCCATCGCCATCCGTGTCGCGGATCCAAAGTGTGTGCGGCGCCTGCGAGACGATAACGCCATCCCGGTAGAAGACGAGCGACGTCGGCAGTTCCAGGCCGTCCGCGAACACTGTTTTCTTGTCCATGACCCCGTCACCATCGGTGTCCTCGAGCATTGAGATGCGGTCGCGCGCCGGGCGCGGCTCCTGTCCGCCGATCGTAAATTTATCGGGTTCGCGCACTCGCCAGGGCGAGACGCGAGTGTCGTTCTTATGGATCGCGCGCCCCCCAGGATACTCCGGCGTCTCTACTACCCACAACCGGCCTCGCGGATCCCAATCGAGCGACATTATTTTCTCGGCGACATTTTCATCCGCAACCAGGGAAATGTTGAATTCAGGATGCAGACTAAAGGTCTTCATCGAGTCTCTTGCCCGCAGCGGACCGCCGGACGGATAGCGCAGTGAAGCCAGTTCCTCGGGCTTGCAAAATTCATCCGTGTCCGCGCGTTTGCCGGCCCAGGCGATGCCTCTCAAGAGAATCGCGCGATAATGTGGCGTATTGAACGAGGTGTATTCATGCCCGGGCAAACTGACCAACGCCCGGTATGGCGCTGTCCCACCTGGCAGGGTCTTTTCGTAAGTCCAAATTTGTGGAGCAATAATGTGGACATTATGAAAACTCGTCGCCAACACACCGATGTCGGGCGCGAGATCCAGGTCGTAATAGATCTCGTCTTTCCAGTCGAAATTGGAGATCCCGCGGCCGATCGGGTTTTCGGTATCCACCCAGCAGATTCCGACATCGCCCTCAAACCACTTCGTCGCCTTTTCCTTAGGCAAGTCGGATGAAGGCCATCTCCACGCGCCGCCAATGATTTGTTTGCACCACTCGTTCTGGTCACCGCTGACTACGCCATCGTGAATGACCACCAGTCCGCCACCGCGCCGCAAGAATTTTTCGAAGCTCGCTTGTGCCTCGCCAGAGACTTTCATTCCATCTTGCGCGTAAATGATTAGCACATCCGTGCGTTCAAGCTGTGCAGCGGTGGGAAACTCCAGCGCGCCGTCAACCATCATCCCGCGTTCGGAGAGCAGCTTCTTCCAATCCTCGAGAAAGCGCGGATGATCGTGCTGATTCGGGCCGTGGGTTTTGACCCCGGCGCGGATAAAAACGCGGAGGGGAGCGGCGAAGACGTTGGTCGTAAGGAGGAGGGTCACGAGGCACAGAAAGGCCGAAATCCGCAGGCCGAAACCCGAAAGAATTCCGAAGCCCGAATTCCGAAAAATGCGATCTGGCGTTTGCCATTTGCTGAGCGATCCGCTGCCAACACGGCGACAATTAGGTTTCGACATGTTGGAAGGCGTCACTGGTGGTGCATTCTGTTCACCCTCACCCCAGCCCTCTCCCTGAGGGAGAGGGGGAATCGCCGCCAGTCGGTTGGCGAATCGGGGATCGTTGGAACATTCAAGTGCGGCGCACGGGAACTCCCTCTCCCTCAGGGAGAGGGCTGGGGTGAGGGGGAAGATGACGTCCGTCAATCCCCTGGCCGCGCTGTAACGGAACTTCTTCGCCACTGCACTGGCGTCGCCGGACGGAGCACTTTTTGCAGTTTCGGATATCGGGCTTCTTTCGGATTTCGTCATTTGGAATTCGGGTTTTCCTCCCGGCCTTACGTGCAAGCCGGCATGCCTTGCCTCATCGTCACCCACGGCTCTTGCGTTGAAACATCGACAATCGCCGGTTCGGGCGCGTCTGCCGGGGCCAAAATCGCCAGAAACACCAACCGTTCGCGGAATATGTTATACGTTCCATGAACTTCTCCTCTCGGTACGAGCACCATTTCGCCCGGGCCCAGAACCCGGTGCTGAGAACCGATCCATTGTTCCGCCCGCCCGGAAAGAATATAAATGATTTCTTCGCGATTTGGGTGAGTATGAAACGGATGCGAGCGTCCAGCTTCCATGTTGGCGCGGACTAACAGAAGATCGGTGTTGGGTACAACATCGGCTCGGCAGAGCCACTCCTCGAAGGCCCAGCGAGATTGGAAGTCCACTTTCTCGGCGGCGGTCACAAAACGACGAGTTTCAATGTTCATGCGCTTCCCGGCGGCTGAATCGACGCTTCACGCGTTCGAAGTTCGATGAATCGTAAGGCTATACAGTGAAGTCCTACAAGCGGGAATTGCCCTGGGGTCAACTTCGTCGAAAGGGATTGTATGGATCAGGTCCTCGGCCTACGTTGCGCATCTGAAGCCATGAAAAGTGCGAGAGCAATTCGAGCAACACCCAGGTCTATCGATGATTATATTTCGAGGTTCCCCGGAAAGGTTAAAGGGATCTTGAAAAGGATAAGGACAACCATCCGGAAGGCGGCGCCAGAAGCTGAGGAAAGAATCAGTTACCAGATACCGGCCTTTTTTCTTGAAGGTTTTCTTGTCTATTTCGCCGCGTTCAAGAAGCACATCGGTTTCTATCCGATGACGACGGCGATTGCGAAATTCAAGAAGGAGCTCTCTGCTTATAAAGGAGCAAAAGGCTCGGTTCAGTTCCCATTGGACAAACCGATTCCATATGCGCTGATCAGCAGAATGGTGAAATTCAGGGTGAAGGAAAACCTGGAAGAGGCCGAAATGAAAAAGCAAAGGAAGGGAGCACGAACTACGAAGCGGTAGGGTGAACGGACGCTAAGGCAGGGGAGTTGAGCAGATCGAGGAGGAGGACGAGGACGAGCGGCAGGCGTGCCTTGATGCGCACGCGGGCTCAGCGCCTCTTCGCGACAGCTCTCTTCGCGAAGGCCGTGGCCGCGGGAGCTGGAATGGCTTTGAAGCGCTTCGTAATGTCCACCAAGGACTGTTCCACACCCATCCGCTCAAGGCTCGAAGCGCCGACGAAGCCGACGCAATCGGTGCGCTGGTTGACGTAGGCCGCGTCTTCGGGCGTAGCGATCGGTCCGCCGTGGCTAAGGAAGAAAATGTCCTTTCGCACCCGCAGGGCGGCATTGATGATACCTTGACAGCGCTTGACTGCTTCATCGAGCGTGCAAGCAGCATTGGTTACGCCAATCGAGCCGCCGACGGTCGTTCCGACGTGCGCGATGATCGCGTCAGCACCGGCGTCAGCCATCGCTCGCGGTCTGAATGCGCGCACCCGTGCCATAGCTGTTGGTATTGCGGGAGAGGACGGTCGAAGAAGAATTGAGCAGGACCACCTTGGTCCGTCCGGCGAGTTGATCGCACGAACTGTTGCCCTGCGATCCGCGTCCAGTCAACGCGATATTTCGTGCCGGCACTCAATAATTGTTTAAGGTTGCTCAACTTTGGATCTGTTAGACTTCGCAAACAGGGCCCAACAAACTTCAAGTCCAAAACCGATCAAGTTCCATTGAACTAGTATCGTACAAATAGGCACAATTACCGAAGCTATTTCACCATGTGGAGGAAGCACGGCGGTTTGTGTCCACCAGGTGGCCAACGAGAGCGCGGGTAAGTTCAAGTGCTCCCAAGTTTTCATTGCAACTTCGCCTAATAGCTCTCCTTTGCCTTGCAGGAGCGGCAAGTCCATAGCGATGCCGATGCAGCAGCCCGTCAACCACAGTTTGCCAATGCTCTTAGACGTGTTTTTGTTCACATCAGTTGCCTCCTAAAAACGCTCGTTGGCACTGGCCGCACGGTTTAGCATGCGTTCTTACGTAGTCCTTAAAATCTGACAACAATTCCTTCGTAAGTCGTTCTGTCGCTTTTATCCGTTCACTTCCGTAGTGAAAATGCGTCTGCGGGGTCAGACCGGAGAAATTTCCCGGACTCAGAAAGCCATACTTGTCCACTTCGCCCAGAAAAACGTAGTCACGCTGGTCCCCTCGGCTCGTGATGTGATGCGTGGCACCCGAATACTCGAGCCGAAGTTTGCGCAGCATGTGGTCCAGAATCGGATGAATCAGACGTGCGTCAAGCCGAACTTGCGGAGTTTTCTACGGTCTGACCCCGCGCACACGGTCTGACCCCGCGCACAGAAATACGAGGGCCAGCACTGTAGCAGTGCAGCCCGGCAGCCAAGCCGAAACCAGGAGTTTTCTACGGCCTGACCCCGCACACAGCCTTCGCGAACGTGGAGTCGCCGTAGAGCGTGGCGTTAGAGCAGTTCACAGTCACGTGTCACCGGCCTCATTGATCGGTCAGCTGAGGCCCACCTTGGCTGGAATAACTAGACATGTTTAGTGAAAGCTCTTTTCTGAAAACCCAGAGGATCTGGATTTGATGTCTGGCCTTGGTGCCATGGAAAAATCCCCACAGGACGACTGCACCCAGGTAGATTCCGGCGATCCCAATCCTGAGTACACCGGTAAGGTTGAGACTCTTGCCGAACGCCAAATTGGCGATCTGCTCCAAAGGCCTGCTTAGCTGGACGGTGGTGCTTGTGCAAAAGATGTCCAAGACCGTGATTGATGTGATTAGTGCCAGGGCGAAAAGGACCTGCTTTGCCATAAGCGAGCTGACCTGCTCCAGGTAATTTAGAAGGTCGACCGGCTCCTTTACTGTCTGCAGACCCCGCCGGAGGCGGATCGACTTGATTATAAGAAGGAGCGCGTGGACGAGGACCGCGATCGACAGGCCCACGTACCCTATAATGGCGACGGATCTGTGCACGTTTCTACCTGCAATTCTTGTTGTAGAGACCGTGAAGGGCCCGAAGTGTCACCGGATCATTTTGTCGAGCAGTGTGCTGCGGATCGCTCGAATGGTTTGCGCTCGTCACATCTTCAGAGCTCCTGGGCCGAGCCAGAACCACCAATATAGCAGTATGAACGAAAGCACCCAGCCAATTGTCCCGAGGGGGATTATTGCTCGCTTGGGGATGAACCTGTAGGCGATCATAGCGGCGATCGCGACGATAATCACTGTTCCATATATGACGTAAGGGAGCGCTCTCTCGCCGAACAAGCGAACCACGTGCCCCTCGAATGAGGTTGACATCGCGCACCCGAAGATAGATAGCGGGACCGCTGCGACACCAACATAGATGGCGCGGCGTCCATCCTCACCTACGCACGGTCTATGCTGTCGCGGCTTCACCACTTACACCCACCATTCTGAAACTGGTCGTAAAGTCCCCTATTCATAGCTCAGAATTTTGGTCCGGGGCTGGGCGTTATTGTGGTCCACAATAGGGAGGAGATGGCATGTCCAGGCGCGAGCGTCGGTCAGGGCTGATTCAGTGACGGCGGCGCATATGCCGTTAGCGCTCGCGAGGCAACAGCCCACTGTCACGACGGCCGAAGCCGACAGAGCGCCGCAGGCAGCATTGATAGTCGCAGTTCCGGAGAAGCCCGGCGCGACGTTGAATGTTTTGGTGCCGGCGCACCCCGTAAGATTGGGATCCGCGCTGGCAGGCACGACCGACCAGTTCACGTCGCCACCGGCGGGAGTTGTAGTCGCGGCAAAACTGACGGAATTTGCTGAACAGAGGTTCGTGTTCGCGGGTGTGATGCTGATAGAGGCGATATTGATGCACACCCCGGCAAGGCTCGCTTGGCAACAGCCACAGGGGGGAACATTGTTGGTGCCCGGCGGAACGGGCTGGGCATGGGGGGAAAGTGGGAGCAATGCAGCCGCGATAGCGAGCCTGGGCCTGAGTCTGATAGCAACTGCGATCAGCAACCTCTGAATGCGGCCGGATTGCGCGACCTTGCCGTAGGTTGTCTGGGCCTCCTGGCGCTCGCCTGCGTGCGCGTAGTGGTCAGGCATCTGCTAGTTGGTCCTAAGATTACTCATCTGACCGTGGCTCTAGGTTTCGGGCTAACTCTAGCAGATCCCCCGCGATGCGCATGTCACCTAAGTACGCGACAGGCGTGCCTTGATGCGCACGCGGGCTCAGCGCCTCTTGGCTACAGCTCTCTTCGCGAAGGCCGTGGCCGCGGGAGCTGGAATGGCTTTGAAGCGCTTCGTAATGTCCACCAAGGACTGTTCCACACCCATCCGCTCAAGGCTCGAAGCGCCGACGAAGCCGACGCAATCGGTGCGCTGGTTGACGTAGGCCGCGTCTTCGGGCGTAGCGATCGGTCCGCCGTGGCTAAGGAAGAAAATGTCCTTTCGCACCCGCAGGGCGGCATTGATGATACCTTGACAGCGCTTGACTGCTTCATCGAGCGTGCAAGCAGCATTGGTTACGCCAATCGAGCCGCCGACCGTCGTTCCCACATGCGCGATAATTGCGTCTGCCCCAGCCTCGGCCATCGCGCGCGCCTCTTCGGGCCTGGCCACATAAACAATGCTGAACAAGTCCATTTTGCGCGCCAGCGCGACCATCTCGAACTCCTTTTTCACACTCATGCCGGTTTCCTCGAGCACCTGACGGAATTGCCCGTCCACGATGCAGTGGGTCGGGAAATTATTGACGCCGCTGAAGCCCATTTCTTTGACCTGGAGGAGCCAGTGCCACATTCGCCGGCGCGGGTCGGTGGCGTGGACGCCGCAGATGACGGGCACATCTTCCACCACCGGCAGGACTTCATATTCGCCGATCTCCATCGCAACGGCATTGGCGTCACCGTAGGCCATCAATCCGCAGGTCGAACCATGTCCGCTCATGCGGAACCGGCCCGAATTGTAGATGATGATCAGGTCGGCGCCTCCGCGTTCGATGAACTTGGCGCTGATACCCGTGCCGGCACCGGCCGCGATAATCGGCTGCCCTTTTCGCAACGTCGTCCGCAACCGCTCGATTACTTCGTTGCGGCTATATGGGTTTCCCTTTCCGGTCCATGGGTTTGGCATAATGAGAATAAAGTAATCAGGTCTTTCAGAGGAGTGTACCAGTAGCGTGACTCCATTGCCATTGCGATCCCACTCGAGTTGCGCGCCCTGCAAATTGCATGGGTTGCACGAGACAGAAGCGAAGCGGAAAGCTTGGAATTTGGGTCTGACCCGGGGCACTGTCCCTCCGGGACAACACGAGCGGGTTGTAGCTTTCAGATCGCAATAACAGGCTAAGTGACGTGGAGAATTTTCAAAACTCACATTTAGTTCGACCGCCTAATTTGCTGGACGCACCGCACCAAATGGAACAAGGTTCGCCAGTGGCCATTCCAGCCGTCCAACCTGATAAGCCTTTGCGACGAATTCGTCCTTCAATTTATGTGTCTGTACAGAGGACGGTTTAGAAAATATACCGGAGAAGAAAGATGTGAATCGATGAGTGTCCGACTGAGCGCCACGACAAGGCAGTCGCGGGCTTCCACGCTCTTGGACCCGCTGGTTCTCACAGTCTGTCTGCTGGTCTTTTCGGGGCCGTCCCATGGACAAGCCTCTCCAGGGCAAGGCGAATCTCCCGAGCTGGTTCGCCAGATTCCGCTGCATGATGGTTGGGCCGTCCAGTCGTCGGCCAAGGAGTCGTCCTCTGGCGAGAAGATTTCCTCGACGGTATTTCGGCCTAACGGTTGGTATTCGACGACAGTTCCGAAGACAGTGCTGGCGGCACTCGTGGACCATAAGGTGTATCCCGATCCCTACTATGGTTTGAATTTGAAATCCATTCCGGGCTACCTGGACGGAAATTGGCTAATCATGAAAGAAGGCAGCCCGTTCCGAGATCCCTGGTGGTATCGGGTCGAGTTCTCTGTTCCGCCCGAAACCAGGGGACGTAACGTGACGCTCCATTTCGACGGCATCAGCTATAAGGCCAATGTCTGGTTAAATGGCACCCAAATCGCGGACAGCGAAACGATGAGAGGTATGTTCCGCCGGTTCGAGTTCGAGGTCGGCGACAAGCTCCAGTATGGCGAGAAAAATGTGCTGGCTGTTCAGGTCATCCCTTCCGGGCTGCTGACCAACCTGGCGACCCGGACGAAGCAAATTGAGGCGGTCACCGGGTGGGATGATCACAATCCGCAGCCGCCGGATCGAAACATGGGCGTGTGGGCGGATGTCTTCCTCCGTGTGCACGGTCCCGTGACGCTGCGCGATGCTTATGTGGAAACTCACTTGGAGGTCCCAGCTTTAGATCAGGCGGCGCTGACGGTTTCAACGTTCGTCACCAACCGCACCAGCCGAGCCGTCAGCGGCGAGCTGATCGGCAGAATTGAGTCCACCGAGTTCTCCCAGGAAGTCGCGCTTAAACCCGGCGAAGCTCGGGAAGTGTTTTTCAGGCCGGAAACTTTTCCAAAATTGAATGTTCGCCACCCTCGCGTTTGGTGGCCCAATCCGCTGGGCAAGCAGGAACTCTACAGCCTGGAGCTGCGCTTCGTGGTAAACAAACACCTCTCGGACATGCAGCGCGTTCGTTTCGGTATCCGCCAGCTCGATACCGTCATCAATGACGAGGAATGGCGCAAATACCGCGTCAACGGCCACGACATCCTGATCCGCGGCGGCGCCTGGATGACGAGCGACATGGTGCTGAACCTGACGGACCGCCGGTACACCGCTCTCGTCCGGTATGCACGCGATGCGAACCTGAACATGCTGCGATCCGAAGGGTTCTCAATTCGAGAGACGGAGGATTTCTACAATCGGTGCGACGAACTTGGCGTTATGGTCACGCAACAGATCTTTGGTCGCAACATTCCCGACGAGGCGCTGGCGATCTCGTGCATCGAGGACATGATGCTGCGCATCCGCAACCATCCCAGCCTCGCGCATTTTCTCGGTCATGATGAGACCCATCCAACGCCCTCCCTGAACAAGGCTTATCTCGACATGATCGAGCGGTTTCGGCTTCACCGCACTTATCAGCCGCACTCGGGAGCGTTCGCCGTCGCTGATCGGAAAGAGACCGGCGGCACGCGAACCGGAACTCTCGAACTGTGGACCTATGCATGCCCATCGCACTATTACCTGCGCAAGAATGACGGCGCGTGGGGATTCGCTCAATCGGGTGGCATCGGCGGCATCATGGTCGTTCGCGACAGCCTGCGCGAGATGATGCCAGAGGATCAGCTCTGGCCGCCCTTGCAATCCGCGGCGTGGTCGTTCCACACAGTCACCCAGGGCGCCGAATACTTCACCGAGGTCAAGCGAGCGATGGCGCGTGGCTATGGTTCGCCAACCAATCTGGATGATTTCTGCAATAAGGCGTATGCGATGAACTACAACAGCGCCCGTGGCATGTTCGAAGCCTATGGCCGCAACAAGTATTCCGCTACCGGCATCACCACGTGGAAATATGACGCCGCCTGGCCCGCCGCCACGACCTGGGCTTATATCGACTGGTATCTCCGCCCCACCGGAGCCTATTTCGGCGCCAAGAAGGCCTGTGAACCGTTGCACGTGCAGTATGCCTACGACGACGATGGGATCTATGTTGTCAATAGCTTCTATGAGCCGTTCAGCGGATTGGAAGCGTCTGCCTCGATTTACAACTTTGACTTGACCCAAAAGCTGACGAAGAAGGCCCGTGTCGATGTCGGTCCCGACGGTAAGACACTGGCGTTCAAACTCGAATGGCCGGATGGACTCAGCAAAACGTTCTTCCTCGAGCTGGAACTTCGCGACCAGACCGGCGCCTTGCGCTCGCAAAATTTCTATTGGCTGTCCACGACGCCCGACGTCCCAGGGACTGGGGGACGCGAGGGTGGTGGATTTATCGCCCATCCGAAGTCCTCAGCCGATTTCACGCTGCTAAACTCGTTGCCGCCGGTGACGCTGCAGACCAAGTCCTCGCACGAAACGCGTGGCGAAGAAGAATGGATCTCGGTCACGCTAAAGAACCCCGGGCCGAACCTGGCCTTTCTCGCCGAACTGGCGGTGACGAAAGGGCAGGGGGGTCGCGAAGCCGGTCCCACTTACTGGCAAGACAACTATATCAGTCTGATACCCGGCGAAATACGGACGCTCAAAGCCGTCGTTCCCAAACTCGAGCTGGAGGGAAAGGAACCCACCATTCGGGTGCTCGGCTGGAACGTTCGCTAGCGAAACCATTGTGAACCCGGCCCGGCACCTAAAAATGGTCTCTGCGGATCAGAGGCTGGTGAGCCGATAAAAGCGCATCGAGTGGCTCGGCGCGTCGGCATCGATGAGCTGGAGATTTCCCTGTGCGTCAGAAATAGAAGTGCCGATGCTCGTCCACTGGGGAGGCGTGAGGTTGTCCGTAGCCTCGATGTTGTAGGTGGCATTCGGCAGGCCGGTGGCATCGATCTGCATACTTCCATTCGGCAGTTTCTGAATGGTACCGATGTGCGGAGGAGTAATAGCCGTGATTTGAGTGAGAACCACATCATTGCCGTCTCCGCCTTGGTAGGTGATCTGGAATTGCGCGCCGCCGATCACCAGCGCAGCTCCTTCCGGAAGGTTCTTGAACGTGCCGGCGACCGCATCATTACCGTCGTTGTCGATGATTGTGAATTTATTGCTCACAGAGCTGTTGAATCCAAGAGTCACAATCAAGCTCGCGCCGCCCAGGTCCACTGTGCCATTGACCGCCAGCTGCGAATAGTGCAGGCCGGGGGTTGTTCCACCAAGTGCGACAGGGAAAGTAGAAGCTGGATCCAGCGAAAGATTTTTCGAATTCAATTTCAAGAAGGTCGGGCAGCAGCCGGGGCTAATGGTGCCGCTAAGACTCGTGACATTTCCAACTAGCCCGCTGCCCATGAGCCTGCCACCGGCATTCACGCTGACCGGGCTGGAAGGAATCCAGTTTATCACGCTCAATGCCCCGCCGTTTACGACTGTGCTGCCAAAAAATTGCATGCTGCCGCCGCCGAGGATCAGTTTGCCAGCGCCTTGCTTGATAAAGTTGCCAGTGCCGCTAATCAGGCCATCATACTGTTTATCTGTGTTGTCGCCGCCTACAGTGAGTGGGCTGACTCCGAGTTTGACGGGACCGCCACCAGCCAGTGAGCCGATAGTTTGCGGCGCGAAAAGTGCGCTGCTCAGATCGAGCACGCCCGAGGAATTGATTGTTACCGGCGCGGAGGGGGCAAGTTGACCCCCGACCAGAATACGCACGACATGCGATCCCTGGGCACTGACGTTATCACCAATAATAAGTGTGCCCGGGACGGCGATGTTCCCCTTGCTCAGTTCAAGTGTGCCTTCACTGAGGGTGGTGATTCCGCCATACGTATTGGGCGGGTTGCCGGTCAAGATGAGTGTGCCGGGACCGATCTTTGTGAGCCCTTTAGGACCGTTCACCGCGCCGGAAAAGATGAGTCGATCGTTCGGGTTGACCACATTAAGAGTCGCGTCGGAAGCAAGCGTAACCAGGCCGGAAATAGTGTTGGTCTTGGCGCAACTGAGCGCACCATAGCCATTACCGCCGTCGCCGTTGAGAATTATGGGTTCTGAGCCGAGATTGCGTCCATCAATGGCCAACCGCGCGCCGCTGGCGATTGTGGTTGAGCCGGAAGGCTGTCCGAGGGCGTGGTCGTTGCGCGCATAGAGGACGCCGGCGTAGGCGGTGATCGGCCCGGAGAATTGGTTTGAGCCGGAGAGCGTGAGGGTGCCGCCGCCGTCCAGATCGAAGCCGGCGGTCGGCGCGTTATCGGAGATTTGGGCGAAAATGTTCAGACTGTAGCCCGGAGCGATGTGGAACATGCGTTTGTTGAAACCGAGCCACAAGTTGCCGGAGATAGTGCTGCCAGGCGCGTTAGTTGCGAGGACATCGCTCGTTAGCGAGAGGACGCCATTAAACGTTTGGATGTTGCCGCCCTGCAACGTCAGCGCGCCGCCGTTTTGATAGAAGTCGTTAAGATTGAGCGTGCCCGAAGTGTTAAGCGTAATCGGCAGTGTGGCTGGAAGCTGGTAATCATTGAGAAAACGCACGTCCGCAGCGCCTGCGCCCGGTCCCTGGCCAATGACCAAGGTGCTCGTGACGGCATCCATGCCGGCCGTTTTGTTCAGTTGTAGAGTCCCCGCCTCGACAATCATCGCGCCGGCCATTTGGTTCGCGGCGGACCCGGCGAATTGCAGGCTTCCCGCACCCCGCTTACGCAGGGTTCCGGCTCCATCCAGGAACGTGGCGATGCCCGTATGGGCGGGATTTGAGACGACCACGGCCGTGTCGCTATCCAGATGCAGAGCGCCGTTGAAGGTCGCGCCATCATGGTCAACGATCAATGCACCGCTGCGGTTAGCGCCAAAGCCGTTCAGATGAAAATTGTTCGGGGCAGTGAACGCGCTGTTGGCAATGAGCTGCGCGCCGTTGGAGATCGTCACGCTGGCGGACGCGTTCGGGCCAAATGGGGTTTCGCCGCCGGCGAACACGCTTCCCGTCGCAATGATGGTATCGCCCGCATATTGGTTGGTGCCATTAAGATAGAGATTGGCCGGGCCGCTCTTGACCAACTGCGCCACTTGCAAAATACTGGCGCCGATGATTAGGTCGCCCTGGCAATCGAGCACAGCCTGCGGTCCATTGGTTGGGGCGAGCACGAGTCCGGCGCCCGGGTAGCTGGCCGAAACGGTCGCGGTGCTCAAAGGAGTTGGTTTGGACGCGAAATTGGAATGAACCGCGAGCGCGGCAGGGACCTCGCCCTCAAATCCCCAATCCACGTACCAGTAATCAGACAAATCGATGGCGCCGCCTGTCATCGTGAGGCTGGCCACTTCCATGTGCGCCCAGAGATCCAGGGTGCCATTCGGGTTGATTACCAGAGGCGCGCCGCCGAATTGGCCGTCATACAGGGGACTGACGACGGGTGAGTGAGCCATGTTGGTATCGCCAATGACCAGCGCTCCGGGAACCGCCACCGTGGGTCCATTGCCAAAGAAGCCGAGTTGCCCCGCCAACAGTTCAAGAGTTCCATCGAGCACGGTCGTGACGCCGGCGTAGGTATTTGGGCCGTAACGAAGACCCTCAAGCATCAACTTTCCCGGGCTAACCTTGGTGAATCCGCCTGCACCGTGAAGGCTGCCGTTGAGAGCGAGGTCCTTGTTTGTGCTGACCGCGATGACGACATTGTTCCATAATTCGAATTCGGACCAGACGACGACGTTTGTGCCGCTGCAAGAGACATTGTAGGCGTAGGGAAACGGAGGCTGCGCGCCTGTGAGGATGATTTCCTCGCCTTGCAGCTTGTAATTGGAACCGAAAAAATAGAGCACTTCCAGCCACAGATCCGGGATGTCGTTGGTCATGACGGCGTGGCCAACGCCAGACGAGGGAAATTGGACAACACGCGGGGCCAATTCGAAGGCTGAGGGAGGGCCGCCGCTGGACCAGTTGCCGGGATTGCTCCAATAGCCGTCCTGCGCGCCGCTCCAGGTATGGGTTCCGGCACGGAGAATTTGTGCTCCGGCAAATAGGGCCAGGAAACCTAACACTGAGGTGATGGTTTTGCTTTTCATATTCGATTTGTTTTGCGTCATGCGCGTAATTGGACCACGGAAACGCAGAGTCAACAATCGGACCACGGCAGGACGCGCGGTTCCGTCCTTTGGCCCGCAAATCCGACTAAAGTCGTAGGCCGTGGGAGCTGAAATTCAGTGCATCAGTGCGGCGGTGTGGAGTAAGAATAAGGCCGTGATTACAGCCGAAAGACATCTCGCGCGCGGCGAAAAAGGAGCGTGCTCCGCCCTCTGGCTGGCCGCCGGTTTGCTGACTGTCAACTCCGTCTTTGGTCCAACGAATGCTGCTGCCCAGACTGCGGCGGCTGAAGCCGCGCCGGGTGAACCACGCGCTGCTACGTTGACGAACGTGCAGCAGGTGCTCAGCCTCGGCATCTATCGCGCCCGCACCGTCAGCCAGCCCGTTCTGCTGCGAGGCACACTCGTGCAAGTCAGCCGCGAAGCCGAGTATGTTTTTGTCCATGACGGTTCAGCTTGCATCCTTGCGGTTACCACCAATCCGCCCGCAGGGCTTGCGGCGGGGAAAATAGTTGAAATCGCCGGATGGACCGAAGCTGGACTTCGAGCCCCCATGGTAGACCGCGCCGAAGTGCGGGTCCTGGGCGAGGGACCGTTGCCGCCAGCAGCCTACTTGCCGGTGGCGCGAATGAAAGCAGGCGAGGGCTGCTGGCAATGGGTTCGCATCGAAGGTGTGGTTCGAGATATGAATCGCGACGTGCCGAACCTGGCCTTGTCCATCGCTGCGGAAAACCGGCGTTTTAGCGCCTTCGTATTTGGTTACGAACGCTTTAACCCTCACGGCCTGCCGCTGCATTGGCTGGAGGCGCGCGTGGTCATGGATGCGATCTGCTGGATAGACGTGAACGATCGAAGCGAACCGATTGATTTCCACGTCACGATGATGCACACTAATCAGATCCAGTTCCTGAGACCAGGCACGACGAATGTCTTTGCTGAAGGAGCCGTTCCAGCCGCGAATGCAGTCCAGCTTCATCAGCCTTCGGATGACCGACTGAAGCTGACCGGGACAGTGCTCGCTGTGTTTCCAGACGACCGCTTTTTCCTGCGCACGGAATTTGGGCCTTTGCAGGCTCGCTTATCTGCGCCGATTACGCGTGGTATGCCCAAAACAGAATTTGTGCCGCGTCCTCCGGCTGAGCCGCTGGCGCCGGGCGACCAAGTTCAGCTTGTAGGCGCGCCGGCCGAAAGCCGGTTCGCTCCGCTGCTGGTCGATGCCGAGTACCGCCGAACGGGCAACGAACCGCCTCCGGCCGCAATCGTCGCTTCCCGGCGTAATCTGATCAGTGGGCAGCACGATGCCGACTTGGTTCGTGTTGTGGGACGGCTGCTGACACAGCAGCGCCGCCAGGCAGGGATCGGCCCTGAAGAAACTCTCGTGCTTGGGTTCGGCGACACTGTCTTTGAGGCTTCCTTTCTGAGGAATTCAACAAACGCCTTGCCGAACCTGCGACTGAACAGCCGAGTCGAGGTCAGCGGGATTTGCCAGGTTCAACCTGGCCCGGGGGACTTGCGCCGCAATTTCAAAGTGCTCCTGCGCAGTCCTGAGGATGTGCGCTACCTAGGGCAAGTGCCACTTTGGAGCCAGCCTGGAATGAGCCGCATTTTGGGCCTCGGCTCGGCCTTCGCCGTTGCCGGTGGGCTCTGGGTTTTACTACTGCGCCGGCAAGTGAGCCAGCGAACAAGTCAGTTGGCGGCGGCAAATCGAAATCTGCTGCACGAAGTCGAGGAGCGCGAGAAAGCCCAGGCCGACTTGAGACGGGCACTGGCCGCTGAACGTGAGTTGAGCGAGCTGAAAAGCCGGTTTGTGTCACTGGTATCGCACGAGTTCCGCACGCCGCTTGGCATCACGATGAGCGCTGTTGAGCTCCTGCGCAATTATCTAGATCGCTTGCCCCAACAAAAATTGAAGGAATTGCTCGACGATATTTATTCCTCGACCTTGCGCATGTCCGGTTTGATGGAACAGGTGCTTTTGCTCGGCAGAGTCGAGGCAGGAAAGGTGGCCGCTCGTCGAGCACCTATTAATGTTGCAGCCATCGCCGCCAAGCTGGTGGATGAGACCCTTTCAGCTACTCATCGAAAATGCCCGATCCAACTGATCGTAAAGCCGTCGCTCGAGGCAGTTGAAAGCGATGAAAGCCTGTTGCGGCACATCTTTTCAAACCTGCTCTCAAACGCAGTGAAATATTCACCCGAGGCCCGACCTGTTCAGTTCATCGTGGAACGCAACGGCCATGACCTGGTATTTATTGTTCACGATTACGGCATCGGAATTCCGGAAGCAGACCGCCCGCACCTCTTCGAGCCATTCCATCGCGCCTCGAATGTCGGTCAAACCCAAGGCACAGGTCTCGGCCTGCTGATCGTCAAACGCTGCGTGGAACTGCTTGATGGGAAGATTACGTTTGAATCGCGCGAAGGCGCGGGGACTACCTTTACAGTGCGACTACCTTTATAAAGATCGTAACGGCCTGGGAGGGGTCCCTCGAAGCGAACAGATTGCTCCTGATTTCAGGAAAACTGCGAAACTGCTGCACCACTCTTCATTGCTTCAGCCATAAATCTGTAAAAACTCATCCAGGCATCGCGCACCCGCGGATTAAATTGCGCGCCGAGTACATCGGCCAACATCCCAATCATTGCTTGTCCAACTGTCTCATAATATTCATCGCGCACCCCATATGTCCGATGCCGCGCGCCCAGTTCCCTCAACTCTGATTCCAGTGCAGTCGTGTTTGCCGAAAGACTCAGCGCCAGACCGAGCATATCCATCAGTTTGCGCGATTGTTCCTCAATGTCCCCTTTGAACAGCGGTCTGAGTGAAGGGTCCAACCCAAACAGTCTGCGGTAAAACAGTAGCGCAGCCACCTCGGCTTGAGATTCAATCGCAGCGAAGGACTTGCGCAGAAGATGAATTTCCTCTTCAGTCATCCGCTATTGCATACCATGAACACAACCGGCTTGCCTTCCGACTTTAGTCGGATGGCGCTTTTACGAAGAATAAGTACGCTGGGTCGTGGCAAAAAATCCGATGCCGAAGGCCGAAATCAGAAAGAAATCCGAGTTCCGAAAAAGAACCTTAATAATTTGTCGATTTCTCATTTAGCTATTCGGATTTCCTTGGGACTTAGGCGCTCGGATTTCGGAGCTTGAATTGCTCCCCGCCATACCATACTGCGAACGGAGCTTATCTCATGAAAAAAATTCTCGTAATCGAAGATCAAGCCCCTATGCGCCGCAACATAGCGCTGCTGCTGGAGATGGAAGGTTTTCAAGTACTGACTGCGGCGAACGGCACGCTCGGAGTTGAAGCCGCGCGCAAGGAACGGCCTGACCTGGTCCTCTGTGATGTCATGATGCCTGAGTTGGATGGTTATGGCGTCGTGCAGGAATTGCGGGCGGACCCGGAGTTCGCAACATTGCCCTTTATCTTTCTTACAGCCAAAGGTGATAAGGCGGATCTCCGGATCGGCATGAATTTCGGAGCAGACGATTATCTAACCAAGCCGGTAATTCGCGAAGATCTGCTCGCAGCGGTTCAAGCCCGCCTCGCCCGGGCGCAGGCCGTTGCCGAAAAAGTGGAACGAGCCGCCAGCGAGGCAGGTGGGTTCCACCCCGATTTCAGTTCGCCTCTCCCGCTCCAGCGCGCTTTGGCCCTGACTGCTCGGGAAGCGGAGGTCCTACTATGGGTTGCCCAAGGTAAGAGCAATGGAGATATCGCAACGATACTCGGTATGAGCGAGAAGACCGTTAAGCAACACCTGGGCAGCGTTTTCCAAAAACTCGGTGTCGAAAATCGCAATGCTGCGAGTTTCCGCGCAATGGAAGTTCTGAGCGCTCCGACCTTACACGGGTCGAATGGTTAGATGAAATCGGGATCAGCGCCGACTGACGTCAGCGGCCATGTCCTGAGGATGCCTTCGCCGCACCGTGAATTATCCGCTCCAGCAGATTGGCGGTGATGCGCTGGAGGCGAGGGTCTGGGCCTTTGGGTGAGGTGTACACGGAGGGCCGCACATAACCGGGCGGTTCGGACAGTCCATCGGCCCACCAGCACGTGGAAGCGTTGAACACGAAGTTGCCCTTGGGACCGGGATAAATTGTGGCAGTATAAATGCCGCCGTTGGGCTTGCCGGGAGCGTCCTGAGTCCGGCCCGTCGCGACGATTTCCAGGCCGGGGAGGTCGGGCGGGTTGCCGTGAAATTCCCACCCGATCACGCCGGGAATATGGTCGCCCTCCTTCATGCCGGTGCCTGCGTAAATCCAGTGGTAGGGCAGTGTGCAGATCCAGTCCGCGCCGCCCGTGCACGGCGGCACGTTGCTGCGTGCGCCCAGCAGCAAGCCTTCGGGCGGGCTGCGAAACGGAAACGCCGCCATCGAGGGAAAGCGCTTGATCATGCCCTCATCTCGCGGTCCGAAGTAATCTACGCGACCATACGTCCGATTCGGAACGCCTGCCGAGTCCGGGCGGAGAGCGATCCGTCCACAACAGGTGTTGCCAGACAGAAAAGCGACGTTCAGCCCGTCGTTAATTGCACTCCGCAGGTTCTGATACATCTCCAGCGAGTAATATTCGTCGTGGCCAACCGAAAGGAATCCCTTGGCTCGTCGGAGTCCATGTGGATTGGAATGGGTATCGAGATTGGAAATGTAAGTGACGTCGTAGCCATGTGCCTCCATCCAAAAGGCAAGCGGAAACTCCCAGAGAAACCACTCGCCCGAACCAGTTGAGAGGGGCGCATCCAGGATTTGGCAGTATTTCCCGTAGGGCCGATTGAAGCTGACATCGACGCCTGGCCCGCAATACCAGTGCTCGTGCCCATTGTCGTAGAGCGCGAACTGGCTCGGCCAACGGTTGTACGCCTGCCAGGTGATGTCGGAGCATTGAAATATAAAGTCCGCGCGGCGGTCGTCACCCACGATGAAAATCACATAGCTCTGCCACTGGTCGTGTTGAGTGGTCAGCTTGCCAATATAGACACCGCTCAGCCAGTCGCGCGGGATCTTCAGTGTAGCGCACGCTGTCCACTGACACTCCCGCACACGATTTTTTCCAATTGGCGGGTCAGGTTGCGTCTCGCCCTTGAACGGCCCAAGACTCGCCACATGCCGGCCACCGGCGCCGCCGTAGGAGCCCATGCGATAAATGTCGATTGTGAACGGGGAAGGGGGATTGGTGCTGACCTGGAATCGGATTTTCTCGCCGGCGCGCACGCTGGTGCGCGAGCAGTAGCCTTCGATCCAGGGACAACGGTATTTTGTGGCCGGATCAATGCCCGCGTGTTGCAGCAGCCAATCGCGGGTGCCGGGCTTTTCGTTCTCGCGTCGGATCAAATCGCGTGTAGTAGAAATGGACGATTTGGCGCTGTCAGTCGTTCCTTTGGTGAGCGAAGAGCAGCTTGTCAATATACCGGCTGCGCCCAGCCCGGCGACGCCTTTAAGCAAATCGCGGCGGCTCAGGCCCGGGTGCTTAGGTGGTTCCAGACGCGGTGGTTTCTTCTGCCCGTGGTTCATGCGTGCCAGGAAACGATGAAACTAGTGATTTTTGATCGCAACGATAATCGTAATGGTGAATTGCTCCCTCGAAATATTCGTTCTATGATGGCGGTAATTGGCGATGAAAACATCACAACACTTTGGCCTACTTCCGCTGTTTATTTTTTCCATTTGCGGGTCGGTTCAGGCTCAAATCAACACGAACATCTTCACGGTTGTGCCGGCCGTGAGCACGAATCTGGTCGGCTCTTTGGTGCAGCTTTCCGTCTTGGAAAATGGGCTGGCTCCCGTTGACCAACTCAATTATCAATGGTTGCAGAACGGAGCCATACTTGTGGACGGTGGCAACGTCAGCGGTTCGCTGACCAGAACTCTATCCATCGCGAATGCTGTTTCGACCAATGCCGGCACTTATGTAGTGACCCTGTCGGTATCAGGGGTATTGCGGGCAACCGCGGTGTCGGTGGTTTATGTCGCCGAGATCAATACGAATATCTTCACAGTCGTGCCGATGGTGAGCACGAATCAGGTCGGCTCTGACATCCAGCTTTCGGTCCTGGAGAACGGTCTCCCTCCCGTGGATCAACTTGACTATCAGTGGTTGAAAGACCGCACCAACCTCGTTGATGGCGGCAACATCAGCGGCTCCCAGACCGCGACCTTGACCATCACAAATGCCGCACTGACCAACGCCGGCAACTATTCAGTCGTCCTGTCAGTCTCCAACGTCGTCCAGGCCACGGCTGCGTCAGCGGTCTATGTCGTCGATCAGCCCGTCGTTCAAGACGTGGTGGCCTCAACCAGCGGCGCTAGCGTGACTTTCACGGCGGTGGCCACAGGGGGATTGCTTTCGTATCAATGGCTCTGGCAAGGCCAGCCACTCGCCGGCGCGACGAATTCATCGCTCGTTTTTCCCAACGCGTACGCCAATGCGAGCGCAGGGTATTACACGGTCATCGTGACCAACCTGCTCGGGTCCGTTACCTCCGCGCCGCCCGGTGTGCTTTTCACTAAACCGGCGCAGGCCGGCACCTATCAAGGCCTGTTCTTCGACCCCACGAACACCGCCCTGGAATCTTCCGGTTTCTTGCAATACACGCTTTCGTCCTCCCAAAAGAGCTTCTCGGGCAAACTCCTGATCGGAGCGAACAGCTACTCCTTCTCCGGCGCCTTTTCGCTCGCCCATGACGCGCAGATCTCTGTCCAGCGACCAAACACGAATGCGCTGACGATGCATCTTCAGCTCGTCACGATTAATAATAATTCCCAGATCATCGGCTCGGTGAGCAACGGATTTTGGACCGCATCCGTGGGTGGCAATCGCCTTTATTACAGTGGTGGTACTACAACAATCCTGGCGGGAAAGTACACGCTCGCTCTTGACAATACTAATTCCTCCCCCCTGGTGCCCAATGGCGCGGGCTATGGCACCGCGCAGATCAAGAAAGAGGGGACAGTGGCGTTCTCCGGGTTGACTCCGGACGGAATCAGCTTCTCGCAAAGCTGCGGTTTGTCGCGGCTGGGGGATTGGCCGCTCTACGCGTCGTTGTTGAAAGGCCGCGGGCGATTGCTTGGCTGGCTGACCGTGCATCCGCAAGCCGGCAGCAGCATTCAGGGGACGAATGTGTTCCACTTGAAAGGCGCCGGGGCCGACAAGCTTTATCCGGGCGGCTTTTCGATCCTACTCCAACCTACGGGCTCTACTTTCAGGCAGCCGACCACGAATCCAGTCCTTCAATTCACTAACGGCGTATCGATCCTCTCGGGCGGAGACCTCAGCGACACCAACGGTACTCCATTTTTTGACCTTGTCCGAGTCTTCCTCCAGCCTCCATGCAAATTCATTGCTGAATCCGGCGATGAGAGGCTCAGCCTCGGCGCCAACTGCGGCAGTGGGTTGCTCTCCGGTCACTTTGTGGATTTCCACACCGGTTTGAGCACGCCCATCAAAGCGATTCTCCTGCAACAACAGAACATCAGTTTGGGCACTTTTTTGAGCACAAATGCCTGCGGCCACTTTTCGCTCGCGCCCGCGAAATGAGACGACCTCGCCGCGGCAGCTCTTCCTGGGATGGTGCGCGCTGCAGGACTTGAACCTGCGACCCCTTCCGTGTGAAGGAAGTGCTCTTCCACTGAGCTAAGCGCGCAACGGCGAATAGCGATCGCTAGCGGGGCAAAATTAAGGGCGATCCGCGCCCGCAGCAAGTCGAAACCTAAACCCTCACTGCTTCCCTCACCGCCTCGACGCAGCGGGCGCAAATCGTCGGATGTTCGGAATTCGATCCCACGTCGGTTTCCCAATGCCAACAGCGTTCGCATTTTTGCCCGGCTGCTTTTGTGACCGAAGCCGTCAGCGCGGCGTCGCCATCGGGTCGCAGTTCGAGTTGGGAAACATTCAGCAGCTCACGGAGTGACTCCAGATTGCTTTTTGCGCTGGCCATCAGCGCACCGGACCCCGACAAGATCAGTCTGGCCTCCAGCGCTTTGCCGATCTCCTTCGCTTGGCGCGACTTTTCCAGGGCCGTCAGCGCGACCTCTCGGATGTGGAATAAATCCTTCCATGCTTGTCGCTCCGTTTCGTTGCGAGCGAATGTCGAAGGCTGCCAGGTGAGCTGGTGCGCGGAATCAACGGCTTTGCCCGGAGCGAATTCCCATGCTTCATCGGCAGTGAAAGCAAGGATTGGCGCCAGCATTCTGCAGAGGCCACCGACCATCCGATACAGCGCCGTCTGCGTCGAGCGCCGCCGATGCGAATGGGCCGGATCCGTGTAGAGACGGTCCTTCACTGCGTCATGATAAATGGCCGACAACTCGACGGCTACGAATTGACTGATTCTTTGATAAACGACGTGAAATTCATACGTGTCGTAGGCCATTAGCACGTCGCGCTCCAGACGGGCAAATTCGTCGAGCACCCAACGGTCCAGGCCAGTCAACTTGTCGTCCGGGACGCCATGGGCTGTGGGATCAAAATCGTACAAATTCGAAAGCTGGTAGCGCAGCGCGTTGCGAAGCACGCGATAGGTCTCCGAAACTTTGTTGATTCGCTCCTCGCTGACGATAATGTCATTGCGAAAGTCCTGCGAAGTGACCCAGAGTCGGATAATGTCGGCGCCCCATTTTCTCACGTAGGCTTCGGAAGTTTGGGGCTTTTCGTAGCCAGCCTGGGTCTGTTTGCTCTTGGAGATCTTTTCGCGGTCGGCATCCACCATGAAACCGTGCGTGAGGACGGTCTTGAACGGCGCGGCCCCGTTTCCGGCCAGGGACAAAAGCAGGGAGGATTGAAACCATCCGCGATGCTGGTCGCTGCCTTCGAGATACATCTCGCACTGAAAATGTTTGTCCTTTCCACGGATTTCCTCGCGCCGCGCAATGACAGCCCGCGAGGAAGAGCCGGAGTCGATCCAAACATCTAGCGTGTCGCTCGACTTCACGGTGGCTTCCAGACCCTGCCAGTCCGGCGGCCTGAGCGCGGCCCAAAGTTCTGAGGCGGATTTTTCGAACCAGACATTCGAACCGTGTTGCTCGATTAAATCAGCGGTGCGACGGACGATCCGAGCATCGAGAATCGGATTATTCTGGATGTCGTAAAAGGCCGGGAGCGGCACGCCCCACGACCGCTGGCGCGAGATGCACCAGTCCGGCCGGCCCTTGACCGCGGCCTCGATGCGGCCCTTGCCCCAATCGGGCACCCACTCGACGCGGTTGATCTCCTCAAGCGCGCGCTCGCGGAACGTCATGCCCTCAGCCTCTGCGGTTGGGGTCTGAGGGCTTCGCTGAGAACCTGTAGGAGCCGAGGTGACGAGGCTCTGATTACTGCGTTGGGGGCCGGTTGCCGAAACAGCGTGAGCCTCGTTACCTCGGCTGCTACGCGGGCTGATATGATCGAGCTCGATGAACCATTGGTCCATGGCTCGGAAGATGACCGGGGTCTTGCTGCGCCAACAGTGCGGATAGCTGTGATGATAGTTTTCCTGATGTACCAACGCGTGGCGCAGCCTCAGTTCGTGGAGCACTGCCTCGTTGGCCTCGCTCTGGCCGTGCTTTTCGAGAATCGATTTGCCGAGCATTTCGGCGGGCATTTGCTGCTCGGGCGGCAGATCAGTTGTGCGCGCAAATCGTCCATCATCATCCACGGGTGAATAAATCGGCAGCCCGTGTTCGCTCCCCAGTAGGTAATCCTCCAGTCCGTGCCCGGGCGCGATATGCACGAACCCGGTGCCGGTGACGTTGTCCACGAACGCATCACCGGCGAACAGTTTGCCGGTCCGGTTGCAAAACGGATGTTCGTACTCGAGCTGGCTGAGGTGGCCCCCATCGAGACTGCGAACGATCTGGTAGCCTTCCCAGCCGCACTTCTGCGCCACCGCCGAAAGCAGCATCGCCGAAACGATGAAGCTTTCGTCCCCGTACCTTACGAGCGAATAGCTGAAGGTCGAGTTGTAAGCCACGGCGAGATTTGCCGGCAGCGTCCAGGGGGTGGTCGTCCAGATGAGGATGAAAGTCCCTGGCCGATCGATGACCGGAAACTTCACATAAATGCTTTGGCTGACGTGGTCTCGGTATTCGACTTCCGCCTCCGCCAGAGCCGTTCGGCACGGAATGCTCCAATAGACCGGTTTCTTGCCGCGATAAACAAACCCTTGCTCGACAATGTCCGCGAACAGCCGAAGTTCGTCCGCCTCATACTCCTTGTTGAGCGTAAGATAGGGATTTGCCCAGTCCCCAAGGATGCCAAACCGCTGAAACTGCTCCCGCTGGATATCAATGTACTTGCGCGCATAAGCATCGGAGGCCTTGCGAATGGTTGCGGCGTCGGCATCCGCTTTGCCAGCCTTGCGCATGTCCTGCGCGACCTTGAACTCGATCGGCAGGCCATGACAATCCCAACCCGGGACGTACGGCGCGCGGAATCCACGCAAACTCTTGTACTTAACAATGATATCCTTGAGAATTTTGTTCAGGGCGGTGCCGATGTGAACATCGCCGTTGGCAAAGGGTGGGCCATCGTGCAACACGAACTTCTCCGCGCCCGCGCGCTCGGCCTGAATGCGCTCGTAAAGCCGGCTGCTGGCCCACTTGCTGAGCCGCTCCGGCTCTCGCGTGACCAGATCGGCCCTCATCGGAAAATCGGTTCGCGGCAGGTTTAAGGTGTGTTTGTAATCCATGACCATCTCAAAGAAGGCGCACGGTAACAGTGCAGGAAAGCACTGTCAACGAAGGCCCCAGCGCTCGCAGCAATTGTCATTCTGGCTGTCCGCCGTAGGAGACGAGGTAACGAGTCTCTAATTTCAGTCTGGAAATCCTGAGGTCAGAGACTCGTTACCTCGTCTCCTATAACGAAAATGAGAACCGCTGCTGCCCCTACCAGACTTCGACCGGTCCTTTCGGCACCGGAATCTGCTGACGTTGCGCCGCATCTGGCACCTCCATGAACGAGGCGACCATCGGCGCGGGCCGGAATCGGCTCAGCAGTTCACCCGTGTCGTCCAGGAATTGTTGCCGCCAGCGCAAGTAGTTTTCCAGAACGTCGTGGAACTCGGCTTTGGAGGCAACGCACACGACGCGTTTGTTGAATTCGTTAGCCGGGCCGAATCGCTTGGCATACCACGGCGCCACTTTTCGAAACATCCGGCAGCCGTGTTCCTCGCCGAAGACCTCAACCATCAGGTCCAAATGGCGGCACATTACGCGGACGCGTTCCTCGAACCGCGGCTCCGCCGGCAACTCGCCCGTGTCCAGATAATGGCGCGTGTGCAGAAAAATCCAGGGATTGTAAAACGCGCCACGGCCAATGCTCACACCGGCGCAACCGGTTTCGTCGAACATCTTTTTCGCGGCCTCAGGCGTGGTCACGTCGCCATTGCCGACAACAGGGATCGCTTGCACGGCCTGGGCCACCGCGCGAATGCCGTCCAGGTTCACCGCGCCTCCGAAACCCTGCTCGCGCGTGCGGCCATGGACAAAGATGCCGGCGACACCGGCGTCCTCCAATGCGCGGGCCAGATCCGGTGCGGTGATGTTTTGATCATCCCAGCCGAGTCGCATTTTGGCGGTGATAGGTATTTTCAGTACCGCGACCATGCCCCGAACCAGCGCCGCCGTCTTTGCCAGCTCGGTCATCATGGCTGACCCACCACCGACCCGGCAGACCTTGCGCACCGGGCAGCCCATGTTGATATCAACCGCCGCAATCCCGAGCGATTGGAGCAGCAGCGCCGCGTCGCGCATTTCTTCGGGGATGGAACCGAACAATTGGACGGCAAGCGGGCGGTCGGCCGGGCAAGTTTGGATGAGTTTGAACGCCTTGGGATTTTTCTCGAGCAGCGATCTGGCGTTTACGAGGTCGGTGGTGGCGAGGTCGAGCCTGCCCACCTCGCGCACCGCCAGCCGAAAGGGCAGGTTGGTGTAACCTGCCAGAGGCGAGAGAAACAAATTTGACTTGAGTGTGAGCGGACCGAAACGCATCGGGGAGAGTATAATCCGATTGAGGAGTAAAAAAAGCGCTCGGTCTGGCGAGCTTACTTCACGCCCGCCGGGGTGGTTGCGCTGGCTGGCGTCTTTGCCAGGGCGCTATGGTTCGCGCCATAGAAAAAGTAAACGAAGATGCCGATGACGAACCAAATGATCAATCGCATCCAGGTCGTCCAGGGCAGGGCGGCCATCAAGGCGATCGCGGAGATGGCGCCTGCGGGGGCGACGAACCAAACCCACGGCGTTGTAAACTTGCGCGGCAGATTCGGTTCGCGAACGCGGAGCACGAGGATTCCCACCGAAACGATCACAAACGCGAGCAAGGTGCCAATGGAACAAAGACTACCGGCTTCACGGACCGTGAATACCGCTGAAAAAAAGGCGACCGCCAAGCCGGTGATGATGGAAGTGATCCAGGGCGTGCGGAAGCGCGGATGCACCTGGCTGACGATGGGCGGCAATAGTCCGTCGCGGGCCATGCTGTAGAAGACCCGGGATTGACCCAGCAACATGACCAGGATCACCGAAGAGAGTCCGGCAATGGCGCCGAGCTTGATGAGCTTGGCCATCCAATCCATGCCGGCGTGGTCGGCGGCGACGGCAATCGGGTCCGGCACATCCAATTGAGCGTAGGGCACGACCCCGGTGGCAATGGCGGAGACAATGATGTAGAGGACGGTGCAGATGAGAAGTGAGCCAATGATTCCGATCGGCATGTCCCTTTGCGGGTTCCTCGCTTCTTGCGCGGCGGTGCTTACTGCATCGAAGCCGATGTAAGCGAAGAAGACGATTCCTGCGCCGGTCATGATTCCCGACCATCCGAAGTGGCCACCACCGGTCGGTGTCGGTATGAACGGATGCCAGTGGGCCACCTGGATGGCGTGAGCGGCCCCGACGATAAAGAGGAGCACGACAGCGACCTTTACGAGCACGATCAGGTTGTTGAAATTCGCGGATTCCTTGATCCCAACCACGAGCAAGGTGGTGACGATGAAGATGATGATAACCGCCGGCAGGTTAAAAATCGCTGTTGCGTGGGACAGCGTGGCTGGATCAGTGCCAAGCGTCTTGATTTGGTCTCCCAGAGCAGTGCTAAAGGCAGTCCAACCGCCCCTGAGCTTCAGCCCCGCAGCGAGGGCCGCTGGGATGTCGATGAGCTCGGTGCCGCGGGCCGCCGAGAGTTGCGGCGGCACCACAATTCCGATGTCATGGAGAAAGGAGACGACGTATCCGGACCAGCCAATCGCAACTGTGATCGCGCCGACGGCGTACTCCAGAATCAAATCCCAGCCAATGATCCAGGCGATGAGCTCGCCCAGCGTCGCGTAACCGTATGTATAGGCGCTGCCTGCCATCGGGACCAGCGAGGCGAATTCACTGTAACAGAGCGCGGCGAAGATGGAGGCAATTCCCGCCAGCACGAAAGAAAGGATAACGGCCGGTCCCGCGTTCTGCGCGGCAACGGTCCCTGTCAGCACAAAAATTCCCGTGCCAATAATAGCTCCGACTCCCAAGGCCGTGAGATTCAATGCGCCAAGGGCCCGTTTGAGGCTTTGATCCGTCAACGCTTCCGCCTGCAGGTCTGTGACGCTTTTCCGCCTGAATAAGTTCATAGTTGGATTGGGTTCACAGGCATTGTGGTTGTTGAGCCGGGTAAATGAGCCATTTGCCCGCGCAAGTCAAGCACATGCGGCAGTTCGTGAACGGCCGTATCATAGCGGGCGATCGTATAACTGTTGAAAAACGCGAGTCTTTCGCGACTGACACGGATCGATGATGGTGATTCCTTTGTTGCCAAAACGGGCGGTCACCGGCGCGCCTTTTCCCGCTTTCAGGTACTTGAAATTCAAATCGCGCACCTCGCGAGCGGCGTGGATGATAGCCACGACGATGCGAGCCTCCTCAGCCGTTGGATAAATCGTCGCCAGGCTTTCGCGGCTTGGGCCGAAGAATTTCAGGCGGCAAATCGCCGCCAACGCAACCGTCAGGCTATCCACTCCGTAGCCGACGTAAGCCGATGAGCCGTCAGTGCGCTTCACCTCCCGCGTGAAGTGATTGTTTGCCGTCCGGCTGCCGCCGCCCCGGTTCCACCACCGAAGCCCGCGGTACTGCTGGTCGCTTTCCACTTTGCCTTTGGTACCCACGATCTCGTGGCCCTGGTTGACTGGCCCCTCAAAATCGGGCGGGGTTATCCAATTATTGTGAAAGTTGATGCTCATCCCGTTGGCAAAGTCCACCCGGACCTGGACGGCGTCATACGCATCAATGCCTCGGCGGAGGAGAAGCCTCTTTTGTCCCACTACGCTGAGCGAGACCGGCTTGCTCTTGTAGTAATGATAAATCAGGTCCACCCAATGCGTCCCGACATAGCTAAAGGGATCACTCTGCTCGACCCACTTGAACGTGCGGGTCGAGACGTGCAACGGTTCTTCGAGGTACGCCGTGCCGTAGAGTGGCTCGCCGATGCGCTTTCTAATCTCCTGGTGGATGCGAAGGTGGTCCGGGTCGTAACGCTTGTGCATATCTACCGCCACCAACCGCTTCTTTTTGCGCGCCAGTTCGATGATGCGATCGGCGTCCTGGATCTCCAGACACATCGGCTTTTCGGTGATCACATGCGCGCCGGCGCTCAGCGCGTCCAGGATTACCGGCGTGTGCAGGTGGTCGGGTGTCGCCACTGCCATCACGTCGAGGTCAGGAAAATCCCGCAAAATGTTCCGCCACGGTTTCTCCCCCGAATAGCTTTTGGGTTGATGTCTCGACAGAGTCTTGAATTGCCTGGCCGCGCGTCGGGCCGAAGCCGGGGTTCGGGTTGCAATGGCAACCAGTTCGAATCGAATATCCGCAAACTCCCTGGCCCAAGTATCCAACCCTACGCGTGAGAGCTGAGGACTGATGCCGGCCCGCTGCAGATCCGCATAAGCCCGTAAATGAACATCTCCTCCGAACATCCCGGCGCCGGCCAACGCAATTTTGATCGATCGTTCCATGAATGTGGTCGGTCACCGCCCGACGTGGTTTTGTCTGATGTGTAGCGGCCAGGCTCGCGAGAGGCAATTTCTTTCCGGCTTCCAGTTTACACTTTGAATGGCTGCGGTTGAACCTACTATGCCGCGGAATGCTTGGGACGGCGATGAATCAGACACCATGGACAGGAATGCTCGGGACGCTGCTGAACGCGGCCGGGATCCTCGCGGGGGGCGTCGCTGGTCTGCTCCGACGCAAGCCATTCTCACCTGCGACCGAGTCGTTTTGGAAAGTCACGCTCGGAGCATTCACCGTGTTTTACGGCTTGCGGCTGACATGGGTCAGCCTGAACGGTTCCGCCTGGCAGATCTTTAAGCAATTGGTCGTCACAGTCCTCGCTCTGGGCCTGGGTAAATGGACCGGGCGTCTGTTTCATCTCCAGAAGATGTCGAATCGTCTGGGCCAGAAAGCGCGGGAGCGTTTTGAGACTGCCACGCCAGACGCATTAAAGCCGGCGAGCGAAGGTCTGAGCATTGGTGCGGTATTGTTTTGCGCGGCGCCGCTGGGAATCGTGGGCGCCGTGGCGGACGGCGCGGCAGGCTATTATTACCCGCTGGCCGTCAAGGCGGCGATCGATGGATTGGCCGCTATGGGTCTGGCGCGTCTTTTTGGCTGGGGCGTCGCATTGGCCGCGCTGCCTGTGTTGGCATTTCAAGGAACGATCGCGTTGGCCTGCGCGCAATGGGCGGGGCCGCTCTTGAGCCAAAAGGGGGTGCTTGAGGCGATGAACGCCGCAGCCGGATTGTTAATATTTTCTGTCGCCTTGGTGATCTTGCAAATCAAGAAAATCACCTTGGCGGATTATTTGCCGAGCCTGCTTTTTGCGCCGTTGATTGCCTGGATTTGGAGATGAAGCAGTGACTGTGCTGGTGATTCCGCTAACCCAATGATCGGAATTGTACCGAGATGATCGCACGTGGCCCGCAGGATGTGGCCTGCCAGGATTCCCTTCCCCATGTCGATTATCTGCGAAGAAAACCGGCGATGGTCTTGCGCGCGTACGCGAGCCACAGCAGGCTCAGGAGGCCGATAATCAAGACCTGTCCAACAACAGGGAAGCTGTAGATCACGAAGGCCAACAGGCCACAAATGATGGTTGCTTTGCTCAAATCCAGGATCGTCATAACACTGCGTTCAAATTCTTTCCCGACCGGTAGCGGGTTTGGTCATTCCGTACCATGACCCGGCCACCGTGACCGAGAGCTTGCGTCCAGCAGTCTATATGTAATGCATCTCGCGTGCCAAGCCAAGCCGATTCTAGGTCTAACTATTCCAACTCCGCCAACGACGCGGCAAGAGGTGGCGGGTGTTGAGGTGATGTTTAACCTCCGAAGCGTTTCGGGAGCGGTCGGCGCCCGAGGAGCAGCGGACCGAAATGACCGGAGGATTTCATTGACATGAGCCGCGAAATGTCTTATCAAAAACGCGTTGCGACACAGCGAGTTGCGCGCAGCGTGGCGGAGTGCGCTGCTCGCTTGGCATCGAAATTGCCCGCTTTTACGTTCAGGCTGGAACAAAAGCCCGAACAAATCGTCTTAGTTTCGACAAATCATGTTCGCGATACCTTGGTTCGAGAAACATAAAGAGCGGTCGCGCTTTTACCTGCTGCCCGGAATGGGTGGCAAGGCGCTCCGGCGGAAGCGCCGCCGCATCCTGCTCTGGGCCATTGGCGCTGGTTTGTTCGTCTCGGCGGTCGTGGGCAGCATGCTCTACCTCATGAGCAGCCGCTGATTTGACGACTAATAGCTGCAGGATCTCCCCAGCTCCGGCGCAATCGGAGCGCTTTTAGACGAAGAGCTTCGTCCGCTCCATCTTCACTGAATCTATCAGGCCTTGATCGGTCAGTTTTAACTCGGGAATCGGTGAGAGGCTGAGAAACGAAAGCGTCATGAATGGCGCCTCCAGGTCGCAACCCATTTCGCGAGCGGCCGCGTTTAAGGAGCCGATAGAACGGATAACCTCATCGAGCGGCCGGTCGGAGACCAGGCCCGCAATAGGTAGAGGCAATCTTGCCCGGACCTGACCGCCCGCGACAGCTACCTGACCTCCCTGCATCGCCTGCAATTCCTCCAGCGCGCGAGCCATGTCAGCATCGTTCACGCCCACAACCACGACATTGTGGGCGTCGTGAGCGACCGTCGAGCCGAGGGCCCCTTCTTTGAGCTTGAATCCGCGCACAAATCCGACGCCGACGTTGCCCGTGGCGCGATGACGCTCGACGACAACCACCTTCAGGATGTCGCGTTGCACGTCGGAAACGATTCGGCCAGCTTCGATGCGAGGCGCCTCCAGGCTTTGGCGTGTGACGATCTGGTTGGGCACGATTTCGATGACGCGGATCTTCGCGGACCGATCGGTGGCGATTTCAAAATCGGCTGGTGCGTGGTAACGCATGTTCATCGTGCTGCGAGGCGGCGGAACCACCGTGTCCGTCCCGCCCAGGTATTCTCCGTTTTTAGCAACCAGAACCCCTTTCTTGTACGTCTGGCGAATCTCGAATTTCTGCAAATCATCGAAGACGATGAAATCGGCCCAATACCGTGGCGCAATTGCTCCGTAGTTGCGGAGCCGATAATGGCGTGCCGTGTTGATGGTAGCGATTTGCAGCGCCGTCAACGGCAGCATGCCGAGGCGGATCGCCGTTCGCACGCTATGATCAATATGGCCTTCGTGAACGAGATCGCCGGCCAACTTGTCATCCGTTGCGAAGGAGCAATTCATCGCGTTCAGCGGGTTGACCAGAGGCGCCAGCATTGAGAGGTTCCGCTCGGTACTGCCTTCGCGCAGCAACACGTGCAGCCCAAGTCGAAGCTTTTCGCGGGCTTCGGCCAACTCGGTTGACTCGTGGTCGGAGCGGATCCCGGCGAGTACGTAGGCATTCAGGTTGCGACCACTTAGGCCAGGCGCGTGGCCGTCAATGCTCTTGCCTTTGCCTGCCTGAATCTTGGCCAACTCACTCTCGTCGCCCAGATAGACCCCGGGATAGTTCATCAGCTCGGCGACACCGGCGATGCGCTCGTCGGCGATCATCAAACGCAGGTCGTCGGCAGTCAGGCGTGCCCCCGCGGTCTCGAATTGCGTAGCCGGCACGCACGAAGGGAGCATAATGAAGAAGTCCACAGGCAGGTTCTTAGTGGATTCCAGAACATATCTGATGCCATCCAGCCCGAGCACATTGGCATATTCATGAGGATCGATGACGACCGCGCCGGTGCCATGCGGCACGACAGCCCTGGCAAACTCGGTTGCCGTGAGCATCGTGCTCTCCAGGTGGAAGTGAGCATCGATTAGACTTGGGGCGAGAAACGAGCCCTGCAAATCAATGACGTTCCTGGCTTCATAATCGTCGAGGCCGATGACTCTTCCGTCATCCACGGCCACGTGTGTCCGATAAATCTCACCGCTCAGGACGTTGACCAGATTAGCGCTTTTGAAGAGAGTTTCGGCTGGCTGTTCGCCGCGCGCGATGCTGAGTTTTGCCTGGAGATTGCGCATATTGGCCAGCCAATGGCTTGAGTCGCAGTTTGGTGAACCCTTGCGGAAAAGCAAGTGATTGCGGGCGCTGCAACGACAATAATTGATGCGGCCGCATCATTTATTGTCGTCGCGCCGGTTCATGTGGCGTGGAGCGCCTGAGGTTTTTAGCCGTCCCGCAAATCGGATTGACGCAGTTAAACGAAATTGTTTGGCTGGCGGTCGCCGATGCAAGGATACCTTTCGCTCATCCTGCACGCCCACTTGCCGTTTGTCCGCCACCCGGAACACGAACGGTTTCTCGAAGAAAGCTGGCTGTTTGAGGCCATTACGGAGACGTACATCCCGCTGCTGCAAATGCTAGAAAGTTGGGAACGGGAGCGGCTCGCGGTTCGCCTCACTGTCAGCCTGACACCAACTTTATGTTCGATGCTGCGAGATCCGCTGTTGCAAGAGCGCTGTGCGCGGCGGCTCGATGAGTTGATTGAACTTGCCGACCGTGAAAAACATCGAACTCAGAGCCAACGCCCCGTTCACGAGCTCGCGGGTTTTTATCGCGCGCGTCTGGGTGCAATTCGCGCCTTCTATCAGGCGCATGGATGGGATCTGATTTCGGCCTTCCGCCAACTTCAGGAGCGCGAACGACTGGAAATCATAACCAGCGCGGCGACCCACGCGCTCCTGCCGATTGTGGCGCAACACCGGCCTTCGCTTCGCGGCCAGATCTTTGTCGCGCGCGATCATTACCGAACCTGCTTCGGCCGCGACCCGCGCTCTATCTGGCTGCCAGAATGCGCCTATGACGAGAGCGTCGAAGACGTCTTGCGCGAGGCTGGGCTCCGTTGGGTCATCCTGGAAACACATGGGATTTTGCACGCGCGGCCCCGCCCACGGTACGCGGTCTTCGCTCCGATTCTCACTCCGAAGGGGATCGCCGTTTTTGGTCGCGACCCCGATTCCGCGCAACAGATCTGGAGCCGGGAAAAGGGCTTCCCCGGCGATCCGCGCTATCGTGATTTCTACCGCGACATCGGCTTCGACCTGGATTTCGACTACGTTCAGCCGTACCTTCCAGCGCCTGGTCGGCGTGGCTTCACTGGACTGAAATATTATCGCATCACCAATCGCGCTGGCCCCAAGGAATTTTATAACCGCCCAACAGCCCTGGCCGCCGCCGCTGAGCACGCGAAGAAATTCTTCCGAACACGCACTGCCCAAGTCCGGAAATTAACTGAAACCCAAAATCTCCCGCCCATACTGGTTTGTCCGTACGATGCAGAGCTTTTTGGTCACTGGTGGTATGAAGGACCTGAGTTTCTGGATTTCCTGGTTCGGAGCGCAGCCACGCGGAGCCAGGGGCTTAGCCTGACCACCCCCGAGGATTATTTATGCCTCTATCCCGAGCTTCAGGTGGCGCGGCCTGCATCCTCAAGTTGGGGTGAGGGAGGGTATGGAGAGGTCTGGCTGAACGAAGAGAACCAGTGGATACTCCCACATTTGACGGTCGCGCAGGAGCGCATGACAGAACTCGTCTGTCGGTTTACGAGACCCAACTCGCTGCAACAGCGCGCGCTCAACCAGGCCGCGCGCGAGCTGTTGCTGGCGCAAGCCAGCGATTGGCCTTTCATTCTCCGTAGCGGCACGAGTCCGGATTATGCTCGTGCGCGCGTGAAGGATCATCTGCTTCGGTTTACTCGCCTCTACGAGCAACTCTCTCATGGACTCGTCAATGAGGAGCGACTTAAGGTCATCGAAAGTCAGGACAACATTTTCCCGGAGGTCTATTACCGATACTGGAGTGACCGTGCCGAAATCAAACCTGCGAACCTGCAAGCTCGATGATCAGCAGCTCAGATTAGCGCCTCGCATGCTTGGAAGCTAAATTCAGTCAAGAACCACTCAAGTCACGCGGCCTCTGACGCTTACTGTTGAGCTGGTGCTACTTGCAGTGTGGTGGCAAACGCATTGGTGCCCGTTTTAACCCAGAGCACCGTGCCGTTGGCAGCCGGTCCCGGCCCGGACGGAAAGTTCAACCAGCCGATCACGACTTCCGCACCGCGATTGAGAGAAAGGTAAAACGGACAATCTCCGTTCCTGGCAAGGGCGCTGTTAATGCCAAATGCGCGGCCATCGCTCAGCTTGCCGCGCACATTTGTCGCTCCGTTAAGGGAGATTCGGCTCAGGCCGTCGGCGGCGGTGGAGTTGTCCGGCGCACGTTCCAGGACGAATGAGCGCAGGCCCGCCTGTTGTGCCGGATTGAATTGGGAGCTAAAAACATTGCGGTCGCCCGTCAAATCAGAGGTCCAGTTCCCATCGCTCAAGGCACCGGCGACTTGATCGCTCCCGTTGGTCAGGTCAACGTGCAGCGCCAGCGCCAGTGAGGTCGCCAGACCGCGCCGGATACTCACCGAAGCATCGCCGGCAAGATTGAACCGGCCACTGAACCCGTAGCGCTTCCCAGCCGTGAGGAGGTGGCCAGAAAAAGACCCCGGGTTGGCTACCGCCAGGGAAAAATATCCCGAGTTCTCCGGCGTCACGCCGTTCGTGTTGGCCAACAAGCCTGCATATGCGCCGCGCACAGCAGGGAACGGGTTTTGTACAAAGTTCGCCACGAGCAGGAGATTAGTCTCCATGGTAAAGCTGAGCGATGGCGATTGCGAAGACACTCCACCACTCCACCCCGCGAACAATTGACCGGGGCCGGGAACTGCTCGAACGCGGAAGGTGCGGCCGACCTCGAGAGGCATTCCGTCCAGATTGGGGGCAACCGAACCCAAACCATTGGTGCGTACGGCCAGAATTGCGTTCGTGATGTAAGTGAGGGCGCGAGTTGCCTCTGGGGAAACGTTTCCGCTCGAGTCCACACTCCGTACGCGGACCAGGTTATATCCCGGGGCCAACATCACCTGCGCGCTCCAGTTTACGGTTCCGTTAGCCGGCTGGCTGGGGCCATCATTCACGATGACTTCGACGCGAGCGATCCCGATGTTATCGCTGGCATACCCGGCCAAGCTAACTTCGGGAGACATCAAGCGAACTCCGCTGGGCGGTGCAGTTGTGATCGCAACTGCCGGCAAAACGGTGTCTGTCGGTGAGGAAGGAAGGGGCGTGGGATCCGACGAGGGCGGCGCAAGTACGGGCTGGCTTGTTGGGGTTGAAGGTGGCTGTGTCGGGGCCGGGCTGACAGCGCTGACCGCGTGGAGCGCATTCACCCGGCCATTTGCGAACATGGAGTCATAACCTGCCGGGCCTAGGTCGTCTGCGGTCTGTTTCAAAACTTCAACGATTTGAGTGTTAGAAAGGGAGGGATTCATGGAGAGCACCAGGGCCGCCACACCCGCAACGACGGGGCTCGAAAACGATGTGCCGCTCCAGGCGCCGTACGGGTTTGTCGAGTCACGCTGTGTTGTCCAGATAGTGTCCCCCGGCGCGAACAGCGTCACGTAGCTGCCATAGCTGGAAAACCAGGCGCGCGAGTCGTCAGGCTCGCTCGCGGCCACGGCGAGCACGTGGTCGCAAGCACCGGGATATTGCGGAACAGTGCCGCCGTTGTTACCTGCGGCGGCCACGACAATGACATTATTGCTCCAGGCATCGTTAATGGCGTTCTGCAATGTGCTAGATGGCCAGTCGCCTCCCAGGCTCAAGTTGATAATCCGCGCCCCCTGTTGCACGGCGTACTCGATTCCCTGCGCGATCGTAGAATGCGACGCAGATCCCGAAGCGTCCATGACCTTAACCGGTAAGACGGTGCAACCGAACGCAACGCCGGCTACTCCTTGTCCATTGTTGCCGTCAGCGACCACGGTGCCGGCCACCGCAGTGCCGTGACCGAAATCATCCGCTGGATCGCTGTCATTGTTAACAAAGTCATAGCCGGGCAATATTCGCCCTGCCAGATCGGGATGGCTCGCGTTTATACCCGAATCGAGAATGGCGATGACGATGTTGGATGCGCCCGCAGTGAAGTCCCAGGCCTGGAGCGCCTGAATTTTTGCCAGATGCCATTCACTGCCTGAAACGACGTAAGGATCATTGACGGTGGCGTACGCCCGAGCGATGTAGTCTCGCTCGGCAAATTCGATGTCAGGATCTGCTCGCAAGCCCGCCAGGACAGACTCGGTTTGGTCTTCGTTGACGGACAACACGCGGACGTTCGTGCGATGCAGGGTCCGGTGATGAACAGCGCCGCGCGCTTGGACCCGGCTGGAAAACTCGGCCTCAGAAAGGTGTGCCTTTGGTTTGACGAGAATTCGGCCGGGCACGAACCGCTGCTCCTCCGCCCGTGCGGCGAGGGAGAGCAGCAGGGAACAAACGAAAAAGACCAACCACACAAAGAGATCGCGCTCCGCGCACGAGTGCGCGGCGCTGGAACCGGTTCGAGATCGGTCTTGGTGGACTCTCTTGTTCACGATACGGACGGCGCGTCGTCATAGGCAAAGCTAGCGATGTGCCAGCAAGGAAGAGTTCGAGTCTGGACATCGACTGTCTCTCGAGTGTCCGATTATTGGAATGGGAACCTGGCATTGTTTGATTTCTTGTCAGCGCTTGATGTGCAAGGGGTGGGACAAGCCGGCTGGTCCGACGCGAGCGGCGCTTCGCACAGAGCTCGCTTAGACTTCTTTTGCCCTTTTGTTGTCCAACCTCCTCTTTTATGTTCAACTCAAGCAGCCGGACAAAAAATTGACCTCAGATTTCCGGCACACGTGACCTCACGAAAGAGGTCAATTGAGCTCAGTCCGATCTCGCGTCGGAAGTTCATCCAGAGATTATTACCAGGACATGATGCTGGGGCCTTTACCGACGGCGTTGGAAGGGAAGGATTTTGGCGCGCCGATGAAAACAGGAGGGTTGGTGAACCGCATCCTCCGCGCCGCGCGGCCCTAACGCAATTCCGGGCGCTGGTTGCCTGTCTGCGCTTCGTTCGCAGCGCTCTATTTGGGCCTGGCTAATCCTGCCCGAAAAGCCTGGCGCGCCGGCTGCCAGGATCGAGTCGCAAATCGCTTATTTACCATTTCCCAGAGCCTTGGCCGCTTCTGCCGCAACGCCGGAGACTCGGCAGCGCTGCCCATAAGCGACGACCTCAACTTTGCCGACCAGCAAATTCCCCTGGAACATCAGTGGGGCCGAGACGTTGCCGTTGCGCGCGCGCACCCGAGCCCACACCACTTTGTTCGACTCCGTTAACGATGGAGTGGTCAACTGCAACGGCCCTTCCTCGAGTTCAAATGACTGGGCCGAAGCTGGCATGAGATAGATCTGAAGCGGCACGGGTCGCTGAACGGTTTTCAGCGGGGGAATGGTGAACATCACCTGGGCGGGTGTATTCATCGTCGGCGCGGAGGCGAGACTGCCCGTTAGGCTTCGGGCAGCCTCATAGGCAAGCTTCAAAGTTTCCTCAGGATAGATCTGGGCGACATATTCCGCCGATGGCCGGCCATTGCGTTTTCTTATTTCAAAAGAATCGAGCACGGCATTATTCGTAGCGATAGCGCGCCCTCGCAAGGTTGTCGCCGTGGCTTCGAAGAGAACGAAGTGATTGGTAGCATAATTTGCGACCAATGCAGGATGGGGGTAGCTGGCCGCTAACGGCGCGCCGCCGCCGCCCGTTGTGATGTGGGTGATCGGCCACGCGGCGTCCCCGCTCTCGCCGGCAATAGGGCGGAACCGTTCATAGATATGCGAGTGCCCGGTGACCACTAGATCTACCTTCGCTTTGTGGAACAGCGGCAGGTAAGTGCGGTGACCCCAGCCCGTGCCGTGACCGCCGATGTTGAAAACCGGATAATGCAGATAGACAACCTTCCATGGCGCCTTCGACTTGAACAGGTCTTCCGTCGCGAAGGCGAATTGCTCGTCCGTGTCCTTCTCATAATGAAAATCGAGAGCCAGGAGATGAACGGGGCCGATATCGGACGAGTACCACCGTTCCTTACCCGGCTGGTGCAGATAAAACAGGTAAAGCTTTCCATCTGATTCGTGATTGCCAATCGATGGAAGCATGGGGACTTCGTCGAGCACATTTGCCAACGGGCCGAAGAACTCCCTTCCCCAAAGGTCATAGGTTCGACCGTTGGCAACCAGATCGCCCGTATGCAGGATGAAGTCCGGAGCGTAACGCTTGAAATTGGCGGTCACCGCGGCGTGCAACTTCGGATTGGTCCGCGCGTCTCCATACGCGATGAAAGTGACCTTGGGCTGATCAGCGGCGAGAGTCTTGAACTTTTTCGGCTGCGTTCGGACTCCGCCCACCTCGGCAACGTAGCTATAAACGGACCCCGGGCGCAGGTTCCACAGCGTGACCTCATAAAGGAAGACCGCGTTGGTCGTGGCCACTCGCGTGACCGTGGTCTCGCCCTCTCTGGTGACGTTCGTGACCGGCGCTGACGATTCAGCAAGGAGCAGTCGAGGGACCTCCAACCTCGATTCACGGTTCATCGCGCCATTGAGGCCATAGCGCACGATGCCGGTCGTGTTGGTGGGCGCCTCCCACTTGATTGTGATGGTGTCGATTCCGGGCCCTTGCAGATACGGGCCTTTGAGAAAAAGACTGGCCGCTTCTTGCGCTGAACCTGTGACCGCCAGACGCACGAACAGAAACAACGTGAGCAGGCAGGGGAAGCCGCGGGCAGCACAAAGTTGTCGGGAGTTCATTTAGGGGCGCATCATCTCCTAAAGAGGGTTGAAGAACAAGCCGAACGTTGAGGATCTACATACCGCGGGCGCATCTTGCCGTTGCCTCCGGAGCGCGCGACTCCGATCGCGCGAGCGCAAGCACCCAAGCCCCGACACGCGCAAGATCGGAGTCGCGCGCTCCACCCAGCTTTAGCTTCAATGGTGGCAGTGGCAAGCTCGAGCGCTCTCATGGCATATGCGGCGTGAACTAACAAGACGTTTAGCCTGAGCGACAATCAATGATGCGGCCGCATCATTGATTGTCGCTCGTCATACTCCTACATCGAAACCGACCCTTTTCGGAAATCGGTCTTACCAAGAATCGCATTGATGATGTACGGCCTGCCGTTGCGGGAGAACTTTTTTCCTTCAGCAACGGCTGCTTTGAACGCTTCCAGAGTTTCAACGCGCGCTCCCTCGGCGCCGAATGCTTTTCCGACGTCCTGATAATCGCTGAATGCCAGATTCATGGCGCAGTCGCTCTTCAGAACCTCCACCTGGTCGCGCGCAATTTGACCCCAGCACGCATCATTGCCAATTACAGAAATGACCGGCAGCTTGTGCCGAACGAACGTGTCGTACTCCATCAGGCTATAGGCGGCGCTGCCATCACCATAAATGATCCAGACATCGTGGTTGGGGTGGACCAGTTTGGCCCCGAGCGCGAACCCGCCGCCGACTCCGAGCGTGCCGAACACGCCCGGGTCCAGCCACGTGAGCGGTTGGCGCGGACGCAGAATGTAAGATGCGGTCGCGACAAAATCTCCGCCGTCAGCCACAAGTATCGTGTTGTCATCCAGATCAGGTTCCAGTTCGCGGAAGAGTTTCACCGGATTGATGCCTCGCTCAATCGCCGCGTCGGCTTGTTGCCCGATGTTTTCCTCCCGTCCGGCATCGCGCCTCCGAAGCGCTTCTACCCAGCCCGAATAATTCCCTTGAAATGCTGCCGACAACGCGATCAGGAACTCCAGAGGATCGGCATGGATTGCCAGGGTAGGCTTCTTGTTCTTCGTCAAGTCCTCGGCGCTGCGATTTATCGAGATGAATGGTCTGCGGCCTATTTGCCGGCCGTAGTCCAACCGGAAATCGTTTGCAATGCCGGCAAGGACGATCAGATCCGAATCTTTGATGGCCTCTCGACGATGATGACGCATGTGAAGCGGATTTTCTTTTCCGAGCAAGCCTCGGGCCATGCCACCGAGATAAACAGGAATTCCCAGCTTCGTTACCGCCGCAGCTAGCGCCCCCGAGTGAGGGGGCTTCATTATTGCCCCGCTGCCGATTAGCAGCAGGGGTTTTGCCGCCGCGTTCAGTTTTGCGATCGTATGGCGAATGTGTGAGACAGAATGCCTGGGATAGGAAATTGCTGGCGGTGGATCGTCGAACGCGACCGAATTCTTCCCCGCGAAAAGGTCCCTCGCATGTCGATTCAGATACTTTTGGAGCATTCTCTCTTCGAGGTTCTTTGGAGTGTTGTTCGCCGCGCCATACCAGCTCCGCACCAGTTCCTCGTCATATAAAGTATCAATCGGGCATTCAACAAACACCGGGCCCGGAACGCCTTCTTGCGCGATGGCAAATGCCTTCTCCAATGTTGGAACAATCTGCCTGATCTTTGTGATTGCCGCCGCCCATTTGACGTTCGGTTTCATCAGCGCCATCTGGTCGATGTCCTGCAGGGCGCCGCGTCCTTTCAAAATAGTTGCGGCCGCGCCTCCTAACAGCACCAGGGGCGATTGCGCCAGACGGGCGTTTCTTACCGCAGTGATCGAGTTGGTCACACCTGGACCCGCCGTTACCGCAGCGACTCCTGGCGTTCCAGTCAGTCGCGAAACCGCGTCGGCCGCGAAAACCGCATTTACTTCATGCCGGGTGTCAATGACCCGAATCCCCACGCTCTGCGCAGAAACGAAAATGGGTGAGATGTGGCCCCCGCAGAGGGTGAATAAAAACTTCACTCCCTGCTTTTGCAAGACGCGCGCAATGATTTCGCCTCCGTTCATGATAATATGTTGATCGTCCGAAATCCCGAACTGGCGGTCCCGCTGGCCGCAATTCGGGAGCCGACTTGCGCTTTTATTTGGCCCGGTTCCCGACTAAGGTCAAGCGGCGATGATGAATGCCCGGGCTGCCATATTGCAACAAGTGCTGGTGCTCGCAGTTGCCGGCCTCAGCCCGACGGTTCCTGCGGCTGAGGGCGCGTTGGGCGAGCGGGTCCAGACGCTCACCATTGAGCGCGGCAATCTTCAGGTTTTGCTGCGAGACAATGCCTTGTCGCCTGGAGTCTTGAGCGGCGTTAATTCGTTGTTCAACCGGGCAGAGGCCCCGGATTTCGATGCATTCGACCCCGATGCACGTGGCGCTTCAGCCGGACTCAACTTCGAGCATGTAATTTCCGGCCACTCGAATGCCTTCAACGCGTTTAGTCCCCGCCGCGGCCGATATGATCTGATAAAGACGCCAGATAGCAGTTCGGCCATGCTCGTCCGGAAGCGGGAAGACGACCCCTGGGCGCTCGCCTCCACCTTCAAATACTCAGTGAGCGACTCAAACGCGATCGATTTCGAGTTCGAGTGCCGCGCCGATCAACCGGAGTTATTCGGGCTGCGACGTTATGCCGTGCTCTTTTTCGCCGATTACATGAACGACGTTTTCGAGGTGCCGATTCACTTTAGGGGTGTAGTTGCGCCGGGCGCGACCGAAGAATGGATCCGCGCCGAAGCGCCTCCGGGCCATCCGGACTATAACCAGGGCGGCACTTATCGGAGCGCGCCCGCGCCCGCCCTGGAATATGACACCAATCACAATTTCAAACTCAACCTCTGGAGCTACGATTACCCTCGCTTCACTCAGCCTTTCTACTACGGGCGCGCAGCCAATGGAATGACCCTGCTCCTCATGTTCGACAAAATGTTCAGCGCCGAAGACGAAATCCGGTTTAGTCTCTTCAAGTTCAAAGTGCCGCGACACCCTCGGCCGGCCTGGGATTTCCAATACGTCATCCACCAGGTCGAGGCCGGACGGTCCTACGGTTTCAAAGGGCGACTGATCTGGAGGAAATTCCTTAGCCGGGAGGATTGCTGGGAGGAGTACCGCCGCTGGGGTGCCACGTTGGCGTCGCCGGGCGGCAAGTCATACGCAAAATAGAACCATGTCCCGCTCCTTGCCGAAAACCATCCTAACCGAGGAAGCGCTCGATGAACTCCTCACTCGTCCCGGCGAAAAACTCGTCCAGTTCATCAAAGAACTCAGTAGCCCCCTGATGGTTCTGGGTGCGGGCGGAAAGATGGGACCGACACTGGCAGTGCTTGCCCGTCGTGCTGCTGTCCAGGCCGGACACAGCCTCGAAATCAACGCCGTTAGCCGATTTGCGGACACGCGCACGCGTGATTGGCTCGAAGAGCGCGGCGTGTTCACGGTCACTCGCGATTTGCTCGATAAAACCGCCGTCCGCCGGCTGCCCGCCAGTGACAATGTGATTTATCTCGTGGGTCTTAAGTTCGGCACAACCCAAAATCCAGCGCAGATGTGGGCGATCAACACGCTCGTGCCTGCGCACGTGGCCGAGCATTATTCGAAGGCCCGCATCGTGGCGCTGTCCACAGGCAATGTCTATCCGTTCGGTTCCGTCGCTCGCGGGGGCTCAATCGAGTCTGACCCCTTAACGCCGCTTGGCGAATATGGCAACACTGCAGTCGGCCGGGAGCGCATCTTCGAATATTTCTCGCACCGCAACGGCACGCCAATCGCCTTGCTGAGGCTCTTTTACGCGGTTGAGTTGCGCTACGGCGTTCTGCGTGATCTGGCCGACAAAGTCTGGACCGGCCAGTCGATCGACTTGGCGAACGGCTGGTTTAATTGCATCTGGCAAAGCGACGCCAACGACATGGTAATTCGCGCTTTGTCTTTGGCACGTTCACCTGCTGAAGCCTTCAACCTCAGCAGACCTGAAGCCTTGGGTGTACGCGCCATTGCGTCACGCCTGGGTGAGTTGCTCGATCGGCCAGTAAAATTTGCCGTCAAGGAAAGTGAGACGTCTCTGACTGGCAACACGGCCAGGATTTGCGCGTTGCTCGGCACGCCAGTCACGGGGCTCGAGGACATACTTCGCTGGACAGCCGACTGGGTGAAACATGGTGGCCGAAGTTTGGGCAAGCCGACGCATTTTGAAACGCGAGACGGGAGGTACTAATGGCTGAATATCCAATGCCGCCGTCCTGGGTGTGCGCGCAACTCCGCGCCGGCCTCGTGATACCCGCCCATCCGCTGGCGTTGACCGCACAACGACGGCTTGACGAACGCCGCCAGCGGGCCCTGACGCGTTATTACCACGCCGCCGGGGCAGGGGGTATGGCGATCGGTGTCCACACCACGCAGTTTGCCATTCGCGAACCGCAATTCGGCCTGTTTGAGCCCGTGCTCAAGCTTGCGGCGGAAACGATTGCCGAGTGCGACCGTGCCGGCGGCCGCTCGACCGTGCGCATTGCCGGCATCTGCGGCGCAACAGATCAAGCCGTTGCTGAGGCCGCGTTTGCAAGGAACAGCGGCTACCATCTGGGCCTTCTCTCGCTCGGAGCCCTTAAAGAGGCTGATGATGATCATCTGTTAGAGCATTGCCGAACAGTGGCTCGCGAGATACCGCTCTTTGGCTTCTACCTTCAGCCTGCGGTCGGAGGCCGGGTGTTGAGTTTCCGATTCTGGCGCCGCTTTGTTGAGATCCCCAATGTCATCGCCATTAAGATCGCGGCGTTTAACCGCTACCAGACTCTCGACGTAATACGGGCGGTCGCGCAAGCCGGGCGCGCCGCTGAAATCGCGCTATACACGGGCAACGATGATGCGATCGTGACGGATTTGCTTACCGAATACCTGGTCCGCACCGCCTCGGGCATCGTGAAACTGCGCATCGTAGGAGGCCTCCTCGGCCATTGGGCTTGCTGGACACAGGCAGCCGTAAGATTGCTCGAGGAGTGCAAGTCAACATGGGCTTCGGGCACAGTGCAGGCCGAGTTGTTGACGCGAGCCGCGGAAGTCACCGATTGCAACGCCGCCTTTTTCGACGCCGCGAATGGTTTTGCGGGCTGCATTCCTGGCATCCACGAAGTCCTCCGCCGTCAGGGTCTGTTGTCAAATACGCTCTGCCTGAATCCGGGCGAAGCAATTTCTCCCGGCCAATCAGAGGAAATAGATCGCGTTTATCTGGCTTACCCTCACCTCAACGACGACGAATTTGTTCGGTCTAATTTGGAGCGATGGCTCGAAAGTAGCAGGCGGGTCTAGGAAAGGACGCCGCTCGCACGCTCGCACGTTTTTGACCCCGCGTTCGACGCGCCTTCGGCCCGGCGGCGTCCGTCGGCCAGCAAAGGAGCCCAACATTTTTTGTAATCCTCAGAGCAATTTCCGGTAATAAGAAGTGGAAAGCTAAACTTGAACCACGGATTCCGCGGATGAGCGCGCATGTGGGAAAACCGGTAGGTGTCCTCCGGGCATTGGCCGCGTGATCCGAGCAGTTATCGGTTGAGCAGAGCTGAACGAAGAGAAACCTATGAACGACGAATTCGATGACCTTTCCACTCCCCGGGTCGAATGGCCGCCGACGGCAAGATCTGCACGGGGCTTCAGTGACGCAAATTTTGTGTTGACACCCAGTTTGGGCTTTGCTACGAGTCGCTCCAATTCCATAACCACCGCAGAGTTCACCGTCTCAATGGCTGAGGCCTGCCTTTAGATTGCGCCCCTTGCCGAGAGCCGGCGGGGTTTTTTTAGAATGGGAATGCCGGAAAAGAACTACGGAAGACCTCTTGCCGCACGGCCAGACCGCGCCGTTGCACCTCCTTGCCGCCAGGGACGCGGGCGAATGCCATGACACGGCACACCAAGGTCGTCACTTCAAATTGCCACCATCGATGATTACTCATTGCAGAAAGGAATCAAAAGAATGAAAACCCCGAATAACATTCGCCCGCAAATCCTGACCGCTATCAGCCTCGCACTTTTTTGGAGCAGCGTTTCTGTCGGCATCGCTGCGGAGCCGGAAAAACTTAGCGAAAGCGCGCTGCAACAGATTCGCGCTCTTCAGCAGGAAAAACTGTCCCGCTCCGCCCAACACCGAAAGCTGGACTCGCAGTTTGTCTTCAAGCTTAAACAGAGCCGCAAACAGGAAATCGCTCCGGGTGTGACCAAGCTGCAACCGGATCTCCAGTTCGAACCGGATGGCCGGCTCCTGGTCGATATCGACGCCACTGTAAACGAGAGTCTGCTGGCGCAAATCAAGCAATCGGGCGGGACCGTGATTAACAGCTTTCCACAGTTTCACGCCGTTCGCGCCTTGGTGACTCTCGACCAACTCGAAAGCCTGGCCGACCTGGCCGAGGTGAAATTCATTCGGCGCGCCGCGCAAGCCCGCGCCAACACCGGCAGCTACACCTCCGAGGGGGACGCCACACACCGGGCGGATGCAGCCCGAAGTGCATTCGGTGTTCGGGGGCAAGGCGTCAAGGTGGGCGTGCTATCAGACAGTATCGACTATCTGAGCAGCTCGCAAGCGAGCGGCGATTTGGGTGATGTTACCGTGCTGCCCGGCCAGCTCGGCAGCGGTTCAGGCGAGGGGACCGCAATGCTGGAAATCATCCATGACCTGGCTGCCGGAGCGCAGCTTTACTTCGCCACGGCGCAATACGGGCCGGCCAATTTCGCGCAAAACATTCTCAACCTTCGCAGCAATGGCTGTGACATCATAGTTGATGACGTCGGCTACCTCAACGAATCTCCGTTTCAGGATGGCGTCATCGCGCAAGCTGTCAACGCGGTGACCGCGAGCGGCGCACTGTACTTCTCAGCGGCTGGCAACCAGGGAAGCTTGAGAAACCACACCTCTGGCACTTGGGAAGGTGACTTTGTCGATGGCGGGCCCGCGGGACCGCCCGTCAATGCCGGAGGCGGGCGTCTCCTGAGCTTCGGGGCCACGACTTACAACACGGTGCTTAACTTCGCTTATTCCGTGAATCTATTTTGGTCGGACCCGCTCGGGGCTTCGGCGAATGATTACGATCTGTTTGTGTTGGATTCGACGGGGTCGTACGTAGTGGCCAGCTCGCTTAATTTGCAGAGCGGCACTCAGGACCCGTACGAAACCCTCTCCTACGTGTCATCCGGCAATCGCATTGTGGTCGTCAAGGCTTCGGGTGACCCCCGCTTCCTACACCTGGAGGTGCTCCCCCAATCGCTCGGATCAGCAACGTTGAGCTTCAGTACGCAGGGGGCAACCCGCGGGCATTCGGCGGCGGCCACGGCCTTCAGTGTGGCGGCGGTGAGCGCAATAACTTCCTATCCGAACCCCTTCACCGGTGGCAACCAGAATCCGGTGGAATCGTTCAGTTCTGACGGCCCACGGCGAGTCTTTTTCAGTGCGGACGGCACGCCGATCACCCCCGGAAATTTCTCATCCACAGGCGGGGCGGTCCGCCAAAAGCCCGACTTGGCCGCGGCAGACCGCGTGCAGACCTCACTGTATTATTTCCGGCCGTTCATAGGTACGTCCGCTGCCGCGCCGCATGCGGCGGCGATTGCTGCGCTACTGCTGTCCTACAATCACAACCTGAGTCCGAGCCAGATACGAAATGCACTGACCAGCACGGCGCTGGATATCGAGAGCCCCGGCGTCGATGTCAATTCGGGCGCGGGCATCGTAATGGCTGATTCTGCCCTGCAGGCACTGCCGCCCAGGCCAGTTGTCATCGCCAGCGGTTCCGCCCTGGTGGCTGAGAGCTGCCCGAACGGTGCAGTTGACTCGGGCGAAGCGGTGACTGTGTCCTTTTCGCTGGTAAACGCCGGGCCGGCCGATACCACCAATTTGATTGCGACTCTCCAAACCACGGGCGGGATTACGGCTCCGAGTGGTCCGCAAAGCTATGGTGTGCTGACCGCGCATGGCGGCACTGCCAGCAAAATCTTCAGCTTTACCGGCGGGGGCGCGTGCGGTGAGACAAATATTGCAACTTTACGGCTTCAGGACGGCACGAACGACCTTGGCACAGCCAGTTTCGCCTTTGCTCTGGGCAATCCACGGGTGCCCCTGTTGGAGAACTTCGATGCGGTGACGCCGCCGGCCCTGCCCCCGGGATGGACTTCATTTACGAACGGAGCAAGCGCCGGTTGGACCAGCATTAATGGTTACAATGATACTCCACCGAACTCTGCCCTTGTTAGTGTATATGGCAGCAGCGACAGCCGTCTGACTTCGCCTTTGTTGCCAATTGTCACCGCCGCAGCCCAGGTGAGCTTCCGGCACAGTATCTCGACCTACTATTACGGCTATGACGGCGGCGTGCTGGAGATTTCCATCGATGGTGGAGCCTTTACCGACATCGTCGTTGCGGGAGGATCATTTGTGACGAACGGGTACTTTGCAACCCTGTACACTGGTTATGGCAATCCGATCCAGGGAAGGCAAGCCTGGACAGGTTATTCAGGTGGATATATCACCACGATAGCGAACCTGCCCCCGACGGCTGCCGGCAAGAATGTTCAATTGCGATGGCGATACGGTGCATCAAATTATGCGTACTATGGATACTGGTACCTTGATACGATCACCGTAAAGGACGGTCGGGACTGTTGCGTTCCGGTTCCGAACGACCTGGTAATTAGCATGTCCGATTTACCTGATCCAGTGGTCGTGGGCGACAGGGTGACGTACACGATCAAGGTCCTGAACACTGGGCCGTCGTCTGCCACCGCCGTTACCCTGACTGACGTGCTGCCTGATACGTTCAATTTGCAGTCGATTACTGTCTCGCCCGGAGGCGGTCCGGGATACCGAGCCAATGGCGGGGGCACACTTAGTTTTAGCCTGGGGAATTTGGCGGGTGGAAGCAGCGCGGGGGTCACGATTGTCGGGCTGGCCGACAGCGTCGGCTCCATGACGAATCGCGTCCTCGTCGGCCGCGCCGAGGCGGATGCCAATACGAACAACAACGCCGCCACCACCATCACCACGGTCTTCCCGCCCGCACTCTCCATCAATGACGTGACGTTGTTCGACGGCAGTTCTGGTCTCACCAACGCGATCTTTACCGTCAGCGTCTGGCCTCCGCCTTTCAAGTCCGTCACAGTGGAGTTCAACACAGCAGACAGCACGGCCCGCGCCGGTACGGACTACCTGAGCACTCACGGTACTCTCGTCTTCGCGCCGGGCGTCACCAACCGGACGATCTCCGTCCCGGTGATTGGCACAATTCTCAACGAGCCGACCAGAGTCTTCGCAGTGAACTTGTTCAATCCTGTCAATGCCAGCCTGGGACGGAGTCAGGGACTGGGAACCATTCTCAACGACGATGCACTGCCAATTCTTTCTGTCACTGACGTTACTAGCGTCGTGCCCAGTACGGGCACCACGAACGCCGTCTTTAACCTCAGTCTCAATACGCCGAGCGGCCAAACCGTGTCGGCATATTATTACACTCTGGATGGGACCGCGGTTGGAGGGGTTGACTACAACCCAATTTCCTCCTACGTGAATTTCGACCCTGGCCAAACCAACCAGACTGTCACCGTCACCATCAACCCCCATGTCACGCACAAGCCGAACCAGACATTCAATCTGAACATTAACTCACCCTCCAACGCGAAGCTGTCGCGGGATCACGGCCAGGCTACGATTCTCACCACCCTCCCCGGAAAGGTGGATCATTTTGTTTGGGATGCCATTTCCTCGCCCCAATCAAACGGCGTGCCATTCGCAGTCGCACTTACCGCCCAGGACTATTGGAACACCCCAGCTAGCAACTTTAGCAGCTCTGTGGCACTCAGTGCTTCAACTATTGGACAGACCACCAACATCCTGGGATCCCCCACGCACAACAATTCCGCCAACTATGGCTATTACACCTTTGGTTACGCGTTCACTCCTCATACTAACCTCGCGGTCACGCATGTTCGTCATTATTTCGGAACTAAAGTTTCGATTTGGAGTGATGGAGGGGTGCTCCTCGCTTCCCAATACGTCAACAGCGTGCCTGGCACCTGGGTTGAAACGGCCTTGGCCACACCCCTTCAGCTTGTGGCCGGTACCAGGTATCGTGTGGCAGCGTATACTCCCTACCAAACTTCCTTTTGGAGATACGATTTGCCGGGAGTTTTCCCAGACGGTACGATTGATCAAAGCTACGAAAGTTACGGCGACACATTTCCAAACAATTACGATTCTGAGCGCTGGTGGTTCGTTGACCTTCGCTATGCCGCGGCCTCGTCAATCCCCATCAGCCCCACCAATTCCACAACGTTTACCAATGGCCGTTGGAATGGCCTGGTGACGGTCGGCCAGGCGGCGACCAACGTTACGCTCAGCGCAGACGATGGACTGGGACACATTGGCCAAAGCGTTCCTTTTGACGTTTCGCCGGTGCCAGGCCAGGTTACGCATTTCGTATGGAGCCCTATTTCTTCGCCCCAGTCCAGTGGCGTGCCGTTTGCGGTCACTGTCACTGCCCAGGATTACCTCAACAGCACAGCGAGCAACTTTAGCGGCGTGGTCAGCCTCCTCGCGGTAGGGGACCAGGGCGGCGGCGTGCCGACAGGCAGTGTTGTGCCTTACTTTACGGACAATAATGAATCGGCCACCGGGCCGGAGGGGCCGATTATCCAAGCGGGGTTCACGCCGCTGCATGTATATGACATAAGCGCACTGAACCTCAATGATTACAAAATGCTCTTTATCGACGAATACAGCAACGGATACCTTTCCTCTTCTCTGCTAGGGAGACTGGCGGCCATCCAGGCTTGGGTGACAAATGGGGGGAGACTGATCGTCCATGACCGAAGCGCGGGACTTAATTCCCCGAATCCCTTCTTGCTGGGGGCAGCCGGAAGCTCCACGCTGCGCTTAGAGACGCCGTATATCGACGTGATCCCGCCCGCAACGAACCTGGTGGTGGCCGGTCCGTTTGGCACGATTGACAACAACACGCTGGACGGCGGTAGTTCTTCGGCACACGGTTATGTTCCGCAGAACCAACTGCCCTCTTCGGCGTCCGCCTTCCTCAGTATCGGCGGTTATCCAGACCAGGTCGTGTCCTTTTCCTACCCGTTGGGCTCTGGTCAGGTTTATTACTCGACTATACCTTTGGATTGCTATCTGGCAGGAGGAGGCTGTGAGGGCCTTATTATCTCTGCACCCCTAAAGCACATCTATACGCCAAACGTACTGGCATATGTGTCGGGGATCGGTTCAATACTACCGGTTCCGATCACGCCGACCAACTCAGGTAATTTTGTGAACGGCGTTTGGAGCGGTACCATCACCGTGGGCCAGCAGGCGACCAACGTGACGCTGACCGCTAACGATGGCATTGGACACGTCGGCCAGAGCCTTCCTTTTAGTGTGCTGCCGTCGCCTGGCCAGGCGACGAGCTTCGTATGGGGCCCAATTGCTTCGCCACAGTCCAATGGCATACCGTTCTCGGTCAACCTCACCGCAAAGGATTATCTTAACGGCCCGGCGACTAATTTCACGGGCAAAGTAGTCCTCAGCGGGAGCGGATTGCTCGGGTTGTTCCGAACCAATACGATTCTTGGTGAGCCAAGTCCTTATTATTCCGGCTCGGGTTCGCTGACCTTGGGCTACGCCTTCACTCCCCGAACCAACATCACCGTGAGCCATCTGCTTCACTTTTTTGGCATTCGAGTTACGATTTGGACTGATTCGGGCGTGGCACTCACAAGTCGCTCTTTCGCCCGTACGGATGGCGTCTGGAGCGAAACTGTGTTGTCGCCACCGCTTCAGCTTCAGGCAGGACAACGCTACCGGGTCGGGGTCTATACCGGTGGGAATTTTGTGAACTACTGGGGAACCGACCTCCCGGCAAGCTTCCCGGATGGGACAATCGATGGAAGTTATCAGTCGTCCAACTATTCCTTCCCAAACAACAGCGACTCGGCTCGATGGTGGCTTGTCGATCTGCGATATACGGTTGGTGTGCCACAGGCAGTGCAGGTCAGCCCCACTAATTCAGACAATTTTACAGCCGGCGTGTGGAACGGAAGTGTGGCAGTCCTTCAGATGGCTTCGAATGTGACGCTGACAGCGAACGACGGCCTCGGACACGTCAGCCAGAGCGGCCTGTTTAATGTTCTGCCGACACCCGGCCAGGTCACTCATTTTGCGTGGGGCAACATTTCCTCGCCTCAGTCCAACGGTGTTCCGTTCGCAGTGACCATCACCGCGCAAGATTACTTGAACAACGCCGCAACGAATTTCGCGGGCACGGTGGCGCTGACCGCTGCCGGTGCCGGGCCGGCCACGAACAACATTGTGGGCAACCTGGCTGGCGCCAACTCGGGAAGTGGAGACTTTACCTTGGCTTACGCTTTCACCCCGAACACGAACCTGGTTGTAACGCATGTGCGGCATTACTCGGGAACCAAAGTTTCAATTTGGAAAGATGATGGCACCTTGCTGGCTGCTCAGCCCGTCATCAGCACGCCGGGAACCTGGTTGGAAACTCCTCTGGCTTCTCCGCTTAATCTTTTTGCTGGCGTTACTTACCGCGTCGGTTACCACACGGGGACCGATCCTTACTTTTTTACCTCGAACAAACCGAGCAGCTTCCCTGATGGTAGTCTGTCCAACGGTTACTATTACACTTATGGAGATACATTTCCGACTGCTTACCTAACCGGTAACAAGCTCTATTTGGTTGACCTCCGCTATGCACTTGCCTTTCTCACACCCGTTCCTCTCACCCCCGCCTATTCTGATCCCTTCGTGAATGGCGTCTGGAATGGCAACGTTACAGTCGCTCAGGGTGGTAGCATCGTGACGTTGCGTGCTGAGGATGGCTTGGGACACCCCGGCCTGAGTCAAGCGTTTGACATCGCGCGCCCCCCTGTGGTACTCAGCCAACCTCAGCCGACTACGAACTTCGTTGGCGGGACCGCAACGTTCTCTGTGGAGGCTGATGGGAGCCAACCCCTGGCTTACCAATGGATATTCAACGATTCGACTCCCCTGCCGTCGGCGACCAGCGCTTCTGTGACGCTGACCAATCTTCAACTCACGGATGCGGGAAAGTATAAGGTGGTCGTGACGAATCTTTTCGGCTCGATTACCAGTTCCAACGCTCTGCTGACAGTTCAGTCCAACCCCGGTCCTGTCTCGTTTGACCTGAACAGCGACCCGTCTGGTCTGCTAACGAGGTTTGGGTCCGCCCTGTGGGTGCCGTCGGGAGGAGGCACCAACGGTGCTGGCGGCGGCTACATCTCGCTCACGGACACTTATTACGGGCAGCACGGTGCAATCGTATTTAATGACCTGTATCCCGGCCTGGCGATTCGGTCGTTCAGGTTTTCAATGGATGTCCGTATTGGCGGGGGTACAACCCCTCCAGCCGACGGGCTTAGCGTCAACTTTGCGAGGCATGGTGACTCGGTCCTGGCGGATGGCCAAGGCTTTGTCCCCGCACCAGATGGGACTGATCCAGGTGCCGCCGAAGAAGGCACGCGAACCGGCCTGTCAGTCATGTTGGACGCGTACCAGAACGGCGGCACAGACGCTATCGGAATCGGTGTCAGGGTTGATGGCGTGATCCTGGCTCAATACCCATACCCAACGCTGAATGGTGCCGCGAACGATACCACCTCTCTGCAAACGGGTCCTGATTACTACGATCTGTCATGGGTCCCGCTCGTGATAACTTTATATGAGGATGGAATCCTTGAGATTTATTACAAAGGGGCTCGCGTAACGCCACTGGGCGGATTGCAAACCCATTTCAACCCCGGGCCGGGTCAATTCGTGCTGGGCGCGCGCACTGGCAACGCCTATGAGGTCCATCACGTCGATAATATCTCGTTCGCAGTCAATATCCCTGGGTCTCCCTCGACCACCCTGGATCATTTCACACTCAGCCAAATTGCTTCGCCGCAGTTCACCAACGTGCCTTTTCAGGTCACGATCCAGGCCCAAAACGCGACCAACGGTGTTCTCTCGAATTTCACTGGCACGGTCTCGTTGCGCGCAATTACGAACTTTGGAGGTGCCGGTTACCTGGCAAACTTCGAAAGCGGTCTCCAGGGCTTTTCCATTGACAACTCCTTTGTCAACGGTAATGGCCTGTGGCATTTGAGCGGCGGCCATGGTTCGCAGGCCGGCCATAGTGCTACCGGCAGCATCTACTATGGGTTTGGCGAGGGACCCGGCGGCGGAGGAAGCTACAACACCACCAATGTCTCCGGCTATCCCATTGCCAATGAAGGTGTGATCACTTCACCTCTGATCGACCTGCGCAGCGTGACCAACCCGCCTACCCTGAGCTTCAACTACTTGATTCAAACCGAGGCCGACGCCGACTGGGACCAAGCTACAGTCGAGATCAGTAACGTCAGTAGCAACGGCGGATACGCCTTCGACGTGGTTGCTGGCAACAAACAGGGCAACGTTCGCTTCACGAATGACTCCGCCGGGACGTGGCGCTCCGCATCGATCAACTTGTCCAATTATGTTGGGTCTCAGATCCTGGTGCGGTTCCACTTCAATACTGTGGATAGCTACGCGAACGACTACGAAGGCTGGTACGTGGACGACGTGCTCATCAACGCGCCGTTTGCCGGGTCAATTGCTGTTTTCCCTGTCAATTCGGGCAATTTCACCAACGGGATCTGGAGCGGCAACCTCGCCGTAGTGCAAGGCGCATCGAACGTAGTCCTGCAGGCTGACGATGGAAATGGACATACCGGATTAAGTAGTCTGTTCTCAGTTCTGGCGGTTTCCTTGGTGAATGACCTTTCCCTCAAATTTAGTCCGGTTCCTGGCCCGATTTCAGCCGGCTCCAACCTGACTTACACGATAACGGTCAGCAACGCCGGACCGGCCGCAGCCAACTCCGTGGTTGTGACGGACCAGCTGCCTACCAGCTTTCAGTTTGGTTCGGCACTGCTCTCACAAGGAAGTTACTCTCAGACCGGCGTCGTCGTGAGGGCCAGCATCGGCACTGTGCCAGGCGCATCGACTGCGACTGTGACGATTGTCGGGATTCCCACCATCGCGGGGACAATCCTCACAAACTCTGCCGCGGTATCGCGTGCCGAAGTTGATCCGTATTTGGGCAACAACTCCGCTGTTGTCACAACCATTGTTGGCGCGCCTGCTATCTCCATTGCTGACGCGACCGTCCTCATAAATAACAACGGCCTTACCAATATCCTGTTCCCGATCGCGCTCTCGGCCCCGAGCGCCCAACAGGTTGGCGTCAGTTACACCACGCTCGATGGCACTGCTGTCGGCGGCGTCGATTATGCCTCGATCGCCACGACTCCTCTGACGTTCAATCCCGGGCATGCCAGCTACGTTCTGAGCGTAGTTATCAATCCACACGTCACGGTCAAACCGAGCCAGTCCTTCTATGTAAAACTCAGCAACCCGGCCAATGCCAGTTTGGCGCGCACACAGGCTCTCGGCACTATTATCACGGCCGTACCTGGTTTCGCCGACCATTTTGTCTGGAGTGGCATTGCTTCACCTCAACAGGTGAACGGGCCATTTGCGGTTACGCTCGCAGTCCAGGACTATCTCAACAGCCCCGCAACCAACTATACGGGACCGGCAAATCTGAGCGCGTCATTGGCGGTCGCGACCGTGACGAATATTCTTGGCACTCCATCTCAATCCACGAGCGTGAATTCCGGGAACTGGACGTTTGGTTACGCCTTCACGCCCAATGCCACCCTTAACGTCACCCATGTGCGGCATTATTTTGGGACCAAAGTGTCGATCTGGACCGATTCGGGTGTTTTGGTGGCGAGCCAGAATGTTACCAGTGTTCCGGGCACATGGGTGGAAACGCCCCTGGCAGCTCCAATTCAACTTTCAGCCAGCACCAGGTATCGTGTCGCGGCTTACTCCGGGGGTGGCTCCTACTACTGGAGGAACGACTTGGCTGGGACGTTCGCGTTCGGGACCATCGACCAGGGATACGGGTATCCAGGAGATGGGTTCCCCAATGGAGCCAACCTAACCATGTGGGTGTACGTGGATCTTCGATATTCCGAAAGCGCAATGGTCGCCGCGCCGATCAGCCCAACGGCTTCGGGCAACTTCGCGGGCGGCTACTGGTCCGGCAACATCGCCGTGCTCCAGACGGCGACCAACGTGAGTCTAAGGGCCGATGATGGGTCTGGACACTACGGCCAGAGCCTTTCGTTCGACGTCGGAAGCGCTGCCCCACCGCCCGTCACCATCAGCGTTCAGTATTCGGGCTCGCAATTGCAACTGAGTTGGCCGGGGGGTATTCTCCAATCGGCTAATCAGGCAACTGGACAGTACAGCGACATCATCGCCGCCACTTCTCCTTATTCCGTTAGCCCAACGGCGCCTCAAAGGTTTTTCCGTGTAAGGGTGAGATAGACAGCGCGGACGATCACGGGCCGCGGTAACGAGCCGACGGGGCTACTCGCCGACGAGATGCTCCAGATCGTCTCGTGAGACGGTGAAGACGTCCATGTCCTTCTTGAATGCGCCGAGGCTCACGAGACATTCGGTGAAGAGCTCCCGAGTGCGTTCCTCGAGAGCCTTGGCTTCCAGGCTGGTCATCACCTTGATAATGCCCGCGCCCTTCCGCACGTGGGTGCGCTCGTCGGAGCGGATGAAATCGGCAATGTGATGCAAGAGAATATCATTCCGCTCGGCGGCGGTGTCGATCAGATTGTTGATGGTTTTCAACACACCGACTTCGCCGAACAAATTGATCTCGGCCATCGCAAATGCCGGCTCCATCGGCCCGCGACAGGTCGAACCAGTCAGCCTGTTTCGCAGTTCGAAAGGGTCGTAACCGCACGCCAGAAGCGCCCGATGCCCAATTTCCGTATGGCGCGTCTCGTCCCAGGTGATCCGGGCCAGGTTATACTCGGATTGGAAATCTTTGAACCGGATGTCCCAGATGAACGTGCCAAAGGCCTCGATCGCATCGACTTCGTCCCGCTGCGTGCGGATGAACCGCAGCCGCAAATTTTCATATGAATCCTTCGGAAAACGCTCTTGCGCATCGGCCGTGTCGTAGTCGCCGGTGTTCTTGAACGTGTCGAAGCGGACGTCCCGAAGCGGTACGGTGCCGCGAACGAATGGCTTGGAATCGCTTCGCAATGGAGCGGGCACCTGGGCGCGGGCATCACTGCCGGTCACGCCGCCAATTGACGCGAGCAAGCGCTGCAAGTGCCAGCGCCAAACGGCCAATCCAGGCTCAGATGAGCCACCTTCGATGTAAGCAGCGATGGCACCTTCAGCCCAGTCCAGCATCGGCACGTAGTCGTCCAATATGCGCCGGAGGCAGCGGACAGTCGGCGCATCTGTAACAGGATCAGTGTCATCAATGTGATGACGATAGGCCATCGCCAGCGCCCGGCCGATGACCTGATGCATCCCTACCAACAACTCGCTCGCGGATTCCGCACTGAGCAGCTCCTCTATGAAGCGGTCTATTTCCGCATCGCGGAAGCTGTCAATGTCCTTCAAACGCATTTCCTGCTCGTTTAGCCGCTCCCGCAGCAGGCGCGCGGCGTCCGCGTGATAAAAAATGTGCCGGCCCGTCTCCAGCTTTACTTCAAACTCGGGGATCGACAACGTCCAGGCGCCGAGCGCTTGCATCAAACGGCGTTCAAAATAAAAAAACCGTAGTAGCCGCCGCGCGTTTTCGGCGACAGTGTACTTGCCACCTAACTGGCGTCGGTCACGTGGGAATCGGTACGGATAGGCCTGCTGCCGTTCCGCCGCCGCGGTACGTTGATGGGAAAACGAAACCGTGGGAATCGTGTTTGTCAGGGAAGGAGCGGCCGAATCGTTTTGTGTTTTGGTATCCATATTAGATGAAGGTAGATGAAGCTGAACAGCATCGCTGTTCCGGAATTGAGTGGCCCGTCCACGTCACCGACAGAGGTTGGCCTTTGGCCTCTGGTTACCTGCCGGTCGGGCTGTTTGGGACGCACCAGAGCAGGCCCGGCATGTTTTGGCCCTCAACGTCATATTGCTTTTTCGTAATAAAGTGAGTTCGAGTATCGAAGCCCATCACGATTGCGCCCTTGAAATGACGATCCCCAATCCCCTCCTCTCCCGCGGGATATTGGCTGGCATCCAGGCCTGAATTGTAGCCGTAGTAGCCTCCAAAATTGGTCACCTTCGGTTCCCATTGGCAGTACGCGGCGGGTTTAAAGTCGCTCAGCTTGTGCTGATTGCGCGGGTTGAAGTCAGTGAAATTCCAAACGGCCCCATTCATAATGTAACTGGAAACACGCTGAATTCGACGTTTGAAGTTATCGTTACTCTTCTTGTCAGCACAGCAATAATATACATTTCGATTCCTGCTGACGTAAGGGAAATAAAGACCCTGCTCAATATAAGGAAAATCGTTTGTGTTGTCCTCAAGCACGCCATTGACCAACTTGAATGGGTCGGGCGCATTACCCGCCTTGGGCATGTAGAGCCAACTCGGGCCGTAATTATTATGCCACTGCATCCAAGGCATCTTATCGTTGTTATCGCTGGTGTACATAATCATCGCCAGACCCAACTGACGGAAATTGTTCACGCAGCCGGTACGGCATGCCTTCTCTTTGGCCTGCCCCAAAGCCGGGAGCAACATCGAGGCGAGGATGGCGATGATGGCAATGACAACCAGCAACTCGATTAATGTGAATCCGGGGGTGCGCCGCGCCTGCGCCGGCGCAATATCGCGAGCCCTTGATTGCAACGGTTTCATAATTCTCAGGGTTTGGCGCTCCCCTCGTCCGCACAGGGGGCTCCCAAACTATACATGGGTCGAGGCCGGAACACCAGTCCTATCCTGCCTCGCGCCGGAGCATCGATGAAGCCTGGCTTCGCCACGATTTCCAGACTGGGACAAAGCGGGTAGATTTTTGACATGAGTTTGCGCGCCTCAATGCCCAAATTGCGTGCCCGGCGCCCGAAGCGCTTCCAGAGCTTTTTGCGCCGCGGGATCGCCCCGCTCGACCGCTTTCATCAGCTTTGCATCGCAGGCGCTTATGGCATTCTCGACGGCCTTGCGCTGTTCTGAGGAGAGATTGAGCGGCATCAGCGAGCGTAAAGCCAGAATGCCTTGAACATAATCGTTCGTCCCGCAGGCGGCTTGAGCCTGCATCCAGCGTTCCTTCAACTCTGGAGAAGCACTGTCAAACGCTTTGAGGTCGGTGGGGCTGACCCTGGGACTTCCCGGACCGCATCCGCAGAACAGTGCAGTCGAGACCGCCGCGAGCGAGGCATACAGCATCAGGCTTTTCAAATACCTGATAGTGAATCGCCGCGAAACTATTTCAAGCGGGAAATGAGAAGGAGCGGTCGGGCCTTCACAACCACGGATTTGGAAAATCTGCAAGCCTTTAGCTCCATTTCCCGAAGCCTGGAATTTTGCGATGTCCAGCCTCAGCGTCCGACCTGCGCGTCAGGAGAGCGAAGCATTTCGAGTGCTTTTTGTGCTGCGGGATCGCCGCGGCTGGCCGCTCTCATCAGTTTCGCATCAAGATTTCCTAGAGCAGTTTGAACGGCTTGCATCTGTTGCTCAGACAAGTTCCGCGTCAGCATCGAGCGAAGCGGCATGACGGCAGCTACGAAGTCGTTCGTGCCGGCGGCAGCTTGCGACTGAGCCCAGAGTTCCTTTAGTTCCGGGGATGCGCTGTCAAAAGCCTTCTGGTCGGCAGAGTCGCCCCCGCTGCTCCCCTTGCCACAGCCGCAGAGCAGGGCAGCCGAGAGCACGGCGAGCGACGAGAACAGAATCAGGGTTTTCAGACGCTCGATTCTAACGTCAGGGGAAGCCAGATCAAGCTTCAAATCAGAGGGAACTTGGGCGCTGTTTTGGTGCCCACCGGACGGTTAAGCGCGGAGCCCCGAATTCGACATCCGAGGACTCTGAGGGCGGTGCGAGGCTCGCGCTTCGGCCTGGGCGACTTGCGGGTTTGGCTGCAGGTTGAGCACCAGGGCGGCTCGAAACCCAACAAACCAGAACGGTGGAAACAAGAAACAACCCAAAAATACACCAGGGAGGCACCCCGGCGGCCTGATGTCCGTAGGTCCGGTTGAAATCTGATACCAGCCAGGTGAGCGCTCCGCCCACAACAAGCCAAACCGCCAGCGCAATAGGTTGGAAAACTGAGCCACGCCTTGGAGAGGCCGGAGCCTCCGTCGTGTTTTCAATAGTCATGACCGCCGGGGTCTGTTGCCCGGCCGACGGAACTGTTACGCAGATGCGGTTCATATCGTGGAAAACAGCAAATTCGGTTCCAACTATGAGCCAATACATCAAGCACGGTCTGGGAATCAGACGGAGCTTCCAAACCAGCACAACTTATTGTGCATCAATAGTATGGAATGCTGGCGACTCTGAGAACTCGCAACGAATCAGGGGGAAATCTGCCGGACTTGGAGACGCCATCGGAGCAATGTCCGCGCGTTGCGTCGCTGAAATGCTCAATGTCGGGTGATGGGCCCGTGCCAGTCAGAAATGGTTGGGCTCCCGCTCTAGAAATCGGCCTCGCCCAACCTGGCCGACAAATTTGCCGTCCCGAACCGCCACTTGTCCGCGGACAGTCACGACGTGCGGCCGGCCCTCGATCGCCAGACCTTCAAATGGATTGTAGTCAACGTTCATGGTCTGCGTCTTGGCCGAAATCGTGGCGCGATAGTTCGGGTCATAAACGACAAGGTCGGCGTCGCTGCCGAGCTGAATTGTCCCTTTCCGGGGGAAGAGGCCGAACAACTTCGCAGCCTGCGTGCTGGCGGCGTCAACAAAGCGGTGCTTATCGATGCGCCCTCGCTTCACGCCGTAGGTGTAAAACACGTTGACCCGATCTTCGAGTGAGGGGATGCCATTTGGGATTTTGGTGAAATCATCTTTGCCCATCGGCTTCTGCGTGGCGAAGTCGAAGGGCGCATGGTCGGTCGCCAACGTGCTTACGAGGCCCTGGCTCAGCCCGTTCCACAGAACCGCCTGGTTACGCCGGTCACGAATGGGAGGGGACATGACGAACTTGGCTCCTTCGAAATTGGGCAGTTCGGCGTGCGTCTTGTCGAGAAGCAAATATTGAATGAGCGTCTCAACCCAGACCTTGACACCGCGGTACCTGCCAGCCAACGCTTCCCGCAGGGCCTCATCACAACTCAGGTGGACGATGTACACGTGGGCATCGTGCATGTCGGCGAAAGTCATCAGATGGTGGACGCCTTCAGCCTCGACCAGCGGCGGGCGGCTTTCATGGTGCCATTCCGGGCCGGTCTTTCCTTCGGCGAGAAGTTTCTTCTGCAATTCCAGGACGATATCGGCATTCTCGCAGTGCGCCGACGTAATCACACCGAGCTTTTTGGCCAGTCGCAGCGTTTGATACAGCTCCTCGTCCGTAACGCCAAAGGCGCCCTTGTACGCGAGGAAGATCTTAAAACTGCTGACACCGCGTTTGACGATTTCGGCGAATTGCTTTTCGGTCCCGGCGTCATAACGCGTGACGCCCATATGAAAGGTGAAATCGCAGGCGCTGCGGCCCCGAGCTTTCCCGAGCCACAATTCGAATGCCTCCATGGGATCATCGGCGCGGGCGGGGCAAATCATTTCGATCAGAGTCGTCGTGCCGCCGACCAGCGCCGCCTTGCTGGCTGTTTCGTGAGTGTCCTTGGCAAATGTGCCCATGAACGGCAGGTAAATATGGACGTGGGGATCGATGAAGCCCGGAAAGACGAATTTGCCTGTGGCGTCAATCACTTCCGCGCCGGGTGGGGCAGTTAGCTTCGCGCCGATGCGGATGATGGTTTCGTTTTCGCAGAAGATGTCCGCAACGTAAGACTCGTTGGCGGTGATGATTAAGCCGTTTTTGATCAGCAGCGCCATGGCGGTAGTTAAGCAGAGCGTGCGAAGTTGACAACAACGGGTTTGGGCCGTTGAAACGCGATGCGTGTGGCGAGAGGCGTGATGCGTGACGCGTAAAACGCAAGGCGTAAGTTGCGGGAAATCGCTCGCACCACGGCCTCCGCGGAGAATCCACCGTTCTGCTTACTCGGCTTGAGGTTTGGGTGGGTGCTTTGCCAGATAGGCACGCCACAGATCGGCTTGCACGTAGAGCTCGAAGAAAACTTGCGGCCGCAAAGAGAAGTAACCGACCATCAGATGTGTTTTCTTCTCATCCAGCGCCGCATGGAATCTCGAAGAAACCAGCATCACCGGTGCCCACGGATCGGTCGGGAGTTGGTCCCACCACCCCACGTTCTTGAATCGGCGCAGATACCAGGGCAACGGCCAATAGTCCGCTTCGGGCGCGATGACTTTGACTAACATTCGGTGCCCTTCGGGATGGACTTCCGCGAGGGAGCCCAACTGTCGCACCAATAACAGAATGTCAGGCGACGTTTGAGCATAGACATAAGGATTGCGCTGATCGGCGGCGAACGGAATTGCTGCCTGAATGGCTTGCCAGCCGAGATGGGCAGTGCCGACGAGAAGGAATGCAGTCCAAGCCAGCCGGCTTCCGAGATGCCGGGCGCTGCGGAGGAGTGCAGCGGCGCCCAGGCCGGCCAGCAGAATCATCCCGTGCCAAAAGCTCAGCAGGCACCATGGTGTCTTATACGCGATCAGCGAATACGCGGCCGTAAGCAGAAATGTGTAAAGAGCCAGGAACCGGCCAAAGCTGGCGCTGGTGCTTCCCAGGTTTTTGCGCAGAAAACTCGACGCCGCTCCAATCAGACCCAACGCAAGGAGCAGCGCCTCAGTCCAAAGCGGCCCCTTGGCGTTGTGAAACCAGAGTAACCGCTGCAGATAGAACGACGAGGAATGAATATGTGGCGACTCACCGCCGGCGCGGCTCAGCCATGGCGCATAAGTCCGCACTGAATCGAGTGGACCACTGGCGTTCGCGAAGAAAGAGGTGAACAAGACTACCGCCACAACGCACCAGACTCCGAATGCGGCCGCGACGTGCCATACCTTCAGCCCGCGCGCTGGTATAGGCGGCACGCTGGCATCCAGCCATCGGTTCCAAATCTGGTTCAAAACAATTGCCAGTCCAGCGGCGGCCAGGGTGATGACGAACGTTTCCTTGGTCGCGTGCATCATGCCGAGTCCCGCTCCAGCCAGCAAAGACCAACTCAGCTTTCGGCTTTGCCAATAACGCCATCCGGCGGCCAGCGCGAGACAAGTGAAGAAGACCAGCAGCATTTCATGGATGTAATAGCGGCTGTAATAGATGAACGCGGGCGAGGTCGCGGTGAAGATGGCTGCCCAAATCGCGGCATTACGACCGAGACCGTCGCCCATTAACGGCAACAGTAAGATGAGACCCACTCCAAAAACAACGGGGATCAGCCGCAGTTTGGTTTCGGTCAAGTGCTCAAAGTCGGGCGAGCTCGTCAGACGGGCCACGGCCAGCGTGGCATAAAAGAGTGTCGGGCCGTGATGCTCGTTGGGATCGTACTTGTATTCTCCCTGTTCCCAAAGCTGGCCGAACTTGATGGCATTGACCGCTTCATCGTTGTGCATCGGCCGCTCGTCGAGCCGGGGATAACGCAGGGCCAGCGCTACGCCGGCAATCACCACCAGCGAGAGAATCAGCCATCGGTTCATCCGTTACTGGATTAACCGCGGCTCAGGCGAATGGCGAGGACTGATTTTTGGCGTGGTAAGACTTACTGAGCAGGCCGGCCGTAAACTTCAATCTCGGTGTACTCGTTGAGGGCGCTCTCGGTACTGCCTTTGGAATAAAACCGGAGGTAACGGCCCTTCGCGCCTTTGGCGTTGATCAGCTTGCCTTCAAACGTCTCGAAATATTCACGGTCAGTCCCCACTCCCAGGCCGGAACTGTTGTCCTGATCGTTATTGAAGAGGCTCTTCACGTCTTTGAGGAAATCGGGGTCATCGGATAATTGGACGATAATGTCGTGATACACCTTGGCGGAGTTGTGAGCGTGCCATATGACAATGGCAAAAATTTCGTGCGGTGCGGCCAGATCCATTTGGACCCATTGAGTGCCTTTGCGCAGGAAAATGATGCTCTGATCGGAAGCCTCCTTGTCGCCATCATTGATTTTTTCCAGGACCGAGGCGGTCGCATTCTTATCGCTGCTGGACAACTTTTTGCCGGGAGCGACATTCTTGAGTCCCGCCGGAACCATCATCGGCGGGCGAGGTTTATCCGAAAGCGGCTCGACGTACGAGCTGAGTTGCAGGTCTTTGGGAGTCCCCTTAAACGCCGGCGGCGGCAGCTTCAGCATGAGTGGCACCATGTCGCCCGAACTCGCCGCCGGTTTTTCTTTGGGCGGGTCCGCGGCTTGCGAGCAGGAAACCATGGCGGCGAGGCAGATACCGGCCGGAAGGAAGTGCCCCAGCCATTTTTGCGATCGAGTGTGAAATATTTTCATTTTGATAAATTGTCAGGAAAAACATAGCCGCGGAAACAGTCAGCGACAAGCCCGATTGACGCTATAAGGACGCATCGCGAATCGCCTATATTCGACGAAAGCGTGTGAGGCGATGGCGGGCGACCAGCGAGTGAGAAATGGGCTACGCAAACTCCAGGCGGGTGGTCGCTGCTTCCGGGTCCCAGCCGCGCGAGGGTTTGCTGTTGATCGACGAGACGTCTTTAGTCGAAATCTGGCGGCCGCGGGTCTTTGGACCCTTGACTTCCACTTCCTTCGGGTTGCAGGTCTGTTGGCTGATTTTTTGGTAAGGCGCTGGTTTGTATTTGATGTACAACTCAGCCGGTGTGTCGGGCTCGAGGAACAGGATCCTCGATTTCGGCGGGATACAGTGATACATCTTGTTGAGAATCGTTCCGCCAAAGGTAAACCGTTTCAAATAGGTCGCTTCACGGTTCGTGTAGGCGAGGGTGAATATCCGTTCGCGGTCGGGCAGACCGCAATAGACCAGATCCGGTCCGACAAATTGCTTCTCCGGCAGCTCGACGACCTGATAATGGCCATCTTTGAACACCAGGATCACCTTGTCGAACTTCGTGCACTCCACAGCAAACTCGCCACCAGAAACTTTATGGCCGACATAACCGGAGTCGCGGTCGTATGAGACTTTGAAAGCCTTGAAAGCGACCTCCTTCGCATCCACTTCATCGTAGCGACAGGATTTGGTCAGCCGAGGATACATAGGTCCATACTTGGCGAGCAGAGCCTCAAGGTGACTTATCACGTACTTGGTGAGGTTCTTCAGATTCTTGCGAGTCTCTGACAATTCCCCTTTGAGCCGAGCCATTTCCTCCCGGTGCTGGTGGATGTCGAAAAGGGAGATGCGGCGAATCCGGACCTGGAGCAATCGGTCCACGTCCGGATCGGTGAGCTCGCGGACGAGCTGTTTGCGGAATGGTTTGAACCCGTCATACACTGCCGCGACCACCGCTTCGTTGGATTTGCACTGCTCGATTCGCTTGTAAATCCGCTCCTCGATGAAAATCCGTTCGAGCGTTCGAAGATGGAGTTCGTCATGAAGTTTCGATTCCCTGAGCTCGAGTTCACGCTTGAGCGTTTCGACCAGTTGCGCCGTGTTCTCGCGCAGCACCTCGGACACGGTCGTCTCGATGGGACGGTTGTTTTTGATGACGGTAATGCGGCTGGCGATGGTCACCTCACAATCGGTGAAGGCGTAGAGAGCATCGACGAGCTTCTCCGCGGTCACGCCGCTCGGGGCCTTCACCTGGATTTCAATCTCCTCGGAAGTGAAATCGTCCACGCTCTTAATCTTGATCTTCCCCTTGCGCGAGGCGTCTTCGATCGAGTTCATCAATGACTCGGTCGTCGTGGTAGGGGGAATTTGCGTGATGAGAACTGTGGATTCGTCTTTGATTTTGATTTTGGCGCGGACCTTGATCTCGCCCGTGCCGTCTTTGTAGCCGCGAGCGTCCATCAGGCCGCCGGTCTGAAAATCCGGCAGGCACCTGAAGGACTGCCTTTTCAATATGGCGATCTGAGCTTCGAGCAACTCGGGAAAGTTGTGGGGGAGTATGCGCGAGGACATGCCCACGGCGATGCCCTCGGTGCCCAGCATAAGCAACAACGGCAGCTTGCTGGGGAGGGTGACCGGCTCTTTGTTGCGGCCATCATAACTCGGCACGAAATCGGTGATCTCGTCATTGAAGAGTTCGGTGCGGGCCAACTCGGTGAGCCGGCATTCGATATAGCGCGGCGCCGCCGGAACGTCGCCGGTGTAAATGTTGCCGAAATTGCCCTGGCCTTCGATGAGGTAACGCTTGTTCGCGAGCACGACCAGCGCGTCGCCGATAGAGGCGTCACCGTGCGGATGATACTTCATCGTCTCGCCGACCACGTTAGCCACTTTCATGAACCGGCCATCATCAATACGGTGCAGCGCCCATAGGATGCGCCGCTGCACGGGCTTCAGTCCGTCCGTCAGGTTTGGAATGGCGCGGTCGCGGATGACGTAGGAGGCGTAATCCAGGAAGCTGCGATCCACGCGACGATGGAATGCCAGGTCGATCTTGCCGGGCTTGAACACGTGATGGGCGGGCACGGCGATATTCTCGGCCAGAACGTGGCTCGCCCCTTTGCCGTTCCCGGCGGTCCGACGCTTCGACTCGCCATTGCCCCTCGCGGCGGTGGTCGGTTTGCCTTCATTACCCATGGCTGGTGCAATCCCTCCGATTGGCAACTCCGGCTGGTTTGGATTGTGTTTACGTTTTGCGGCCATTGCAAAAAGCCTTCGTGACTGACCGGCTCAGTTATACAGGGGCGGTGCCAGCCTGCGCGAACAAAAAGTGCTGACGAGGGGTGTGGCAATGCGGAGGGCGGAGGGCGGAGTGCGGAATGTCACATGTTCCAGCGTTCATATTTTTTCAGGACGGCTCGGACTTCGGGGTGGAGATTGAATTGGAGAAAGGCTTCCTAGGTGCCGCCGCTGGGCCAGGAGCGGAGGAGGCCGGTCTTGTCGCGGCTGCGGAACCAGTAGGCGACTTGCTCGACGGCGGCTTGTTCGAGGTCGTCGGGGAGTGGGGTTTGGCCGGCAGCGGGGGTGGTACCGGGGAGGACGTCGCCGCCGGTGTACGTCACCCGCAAGACCAATTTGACATTGACCGAGGGCAGTGAACAGAACAATTAACAGAATTGAGCATTAAAATGATGGCAGAAGTGTTACCGATATCCTGACCGAGCCCCCGATAGCCGAATAGCAAATTGGCAAATCGCAAAAGGTGGATGGATGGCGGCTACGCGGTCCCGGATTTGACATTTGAGATTTCAAAAGGGGGCGCCGCTGCACGCATGGGCTGCGCTTCTGCGCGGCGGGGCTGGCTGTGGGGAATGGATGTAGAATGGAAGATGATGGCGGCGGGCGATTGCCGGCGGGTGTCGAATAGTCGATTCGCGGCGACGACTTGATGGGACTGTCAATGCTCGTTAGGATGGGCGGGTGAAACGCACGCCCCTGTTCGCCGCGCACCAAAAGTTGGGCGGCAAGCTGATCGAGTTCGGCGGCTGGGAGATGCCGGTTCAGTACACGAGCATCACAGACGAACATCTGGCCGTGCGCAACGGTGCCGGACTGTTCGATATTTCACACATGGGCGAGGTTTTGATTCGGGGTCCGGGGGCGGAAGGCTTTCTCAATCACACACTCACGAATAACATCCGGAAATTGCAGGTAGGGCAGGGCCAGTACACTCTCATGTGCCGGGATGCGGGCGGTGTTGTTGACGATTTATACGCATACCACCTGGAAGCTGATGAATATCTTCTGATCATCAATGCTTCACGGATTGCAGATGATGTGGACTGGCTCCAGAAGCAATTATCAGCGAGTGGAAACGTCGGGCAAGTTTCGCTGGTGAATGTTTCCGACGAATTCGGAGCCGTTGCGGTCCAGGGCCCGCGAGTGGTTGAATTTATCGACCAATGCTTCGCCGGGCCGTCTCAGGGCGGCACGCGAGTTGACCGGATCTCCGCCCTTAAGAAAAATCAGGTGGCAAAAAGCAGTTTCGGTGGCGACGACATATGGATCTCGCGCACGGGCTACACCGGGGAGGATGGATTTGAAGTCGTCGCGCCTGCGTCAGTGATTGAACAGGTCTGGAACAAGATCCTGGAGCTGGGCCGGTCGCACGGACTCAAGCCGGCGGGCCTGGGCGCGCGCGATACATTGCGCACCGAGGTCTGTTATCCTCTCTACGGCCATGAACTGGACGAGTCCACAACGCCACTGGAAGCGGGCCTCGGGGTTTTTGTTTCGCTGGACAAGGGTGATTTCGTTGGACGGGCGGTGCTGGCCGAGCAAAAAGAAAAAGGGGTGAGCAAGAGGCTCGCAGCGTTTCGGATGACCGACAAATCCGCTCCGCCCCGCCCGCACTACATGATTTGGAGCACAGGTCCGAACGGCGCGCGCCTGGGCGAAGTGACCAGCGGAACACAAAGTCCCACGTTGGGAATCGGGATCGGGATGGGTTACGTGCCGCCGGAGTCCGCGGCGCCGCAGACGCCAATCGAAATCGAAATCCGTGGGCGTCGAGCGCTGGCGGCCGTCGTGCCCAAGCCAATCTATCGAAAAGCTCATTGACCGCGAGTGTGCTCCGTGACTCAATGACCTCATGTCAGAAATTCCCGCGGATCTGAAATACGCGAAATCGCACGAATGGTTGCGGGCCTCCGGCGGCGTGGCCACCATGGGCATCACCGATTACGCCCAGCACGAGTTGACTGACGTCGTATTTGTCGAGCTGCCTGAGCCTGGGCGCAAGGTCAAGGCAGGCGAGGCTTGCGCTGTGGTGGAGTCGGTGAAAACCGCGAGTGATATTTACTCGCCCGTCAGCGGGGAAATCATCGATCTGAACCAGGCGGTTGTGAGCGATCCCTCGTTAGTGAACCGCGAACCGTACGGCGGCGGCTGGTTTGTCAAAATCCGGCTGTCGAATCCGGCTGAACTGGAGACATTGCTGGGAGCGGACCAGTATCGAGCGCAGATCGGCGGCGCTTGACCTAAGGCGATTTGATAAATTGCCCGATCACCAGCACTGTATCCTTGTGAAACCGAAAAGTGTTCGATTGTTTATCAAGCCTTACTGTGGTTGGTGTGATCGAGCGATGCGCTGGCTGGATTCGCATGGTGTGGATTACGAGACGATCGATGTGATGGCCGATGAGAATGCTTACGACGAGATGATTCGGCTGTCCGGACGGGACCTGGCTCCTGTGATAGAAGTCGAGGGCGAGATTCTGGCCGATTTTGGTCCGGACCAATTGGCAAATTTCTGGAAGAAGCGACGGGATGCCGGGCTTGAAGTCAACTGATCTCACGGCTCGGCCGCGGCTGCCGCCCTGGCTGCGGATCCACTTGCCCACCTCCGATCGTTTCGCCCTCACCCGCGCGCTGCTGGACGAGTTGAAACTGCACACCGTCTGTGAGAGTGCCCGTTGCCCGAATCACTGGGAATGCTGGAGCCGCGGGACGGCGACGTTTATGATCGGGGGCGAGCGCTGCACGCGGGCCTGCCGATTCTGTGCTGTGACGACTGCCCGACCGCTGCCGCTGGAGACGGATGAGCCGGCGCGCGTGGCGGTGGCGGTGCATCGGCTGCGGCTGAAGCACGTCGTGATTACTGCCGTCGCCCGAGACGACCTGGCGGACGGCGGCGCTGAGCACTTCGCGCGGACCATTAAGGCGGTCCGCGAGTTGAGCCCGGGAACTGTCATCGAAGTGCTCACACCCGACTTCAATGATCGCGACCAATCCATCGAGACGGTCTTGAAGGCCGGCCCGGAAATTTTCAATCACAACCTGGAAACGGTGCGCCGGCTGACTCCCGCGGTGCGCTCGCGCGCGACCTACGACCGTTCGCTGAGCGTCCTGCGCAAGGCCAAGGCGAAACAGGGCTGCGCCTCATTCACCAAATCGGGGTTGATGCTGGGCCTGGGTGAAACGGAGCCGGAAGTGATGAGTACCCTGGCCGAGTTGCGCGCGGCGGGCTGCGATATCCTGACCCTCGGCCAATACCTCCAACCGACGTTGAAACATCTGCCGGTGGTGGAATTCATACCGCCGGACAAATTTGCCGAATGGGGCAGCAGGGCCCAAGCGATGGGCTTCATCCACGTCGCGAGCGGGCCGATGGTGCGCAGCTCGTATCACGCGGATGAGTTTGCGGCGAGCGGAAATGGCTATTAACGCCTGAGGAGATTCGGGTTCTTTTTGAAAATCAGGAATGCGCCGACTAGCACTAAGGCCAGAACGGCCAGAGAGATGACAACGGCAATGAGCTTCAAAACGCGCGCCTGATAGAAGGCGCGTTGCGTGCGTTGCTTCTCGGATTCCATGAACAGCGCGAATTCCTTGTCGAGCGACATTACCGTCTCGAGATCTTCCCGCAACTTGAGCGTCCGCCAATCGGCCGTTTCTCCGCGCCAGGCAGCCGGCAATTTCTGCAATGCTTCGGAGTCGGCGCTTTGCAGGCCGCAGTGGTTCCAGAAAGGAGCATGTTCCCGGGTCCAGATCCGCAGCAAACCGTGGTTGCGTGCGACGGATTGAATCCGCTCCCAGAGCAGAGCCCGGAGCTGGTCCGCGTGAGCGAAATCGAAGAAGGCCTCGCTGTGGACGCGGCCATGGCGTTCGGCGAGCTGGAGACCTACGGCGCCGAGCAGTTGGCCGTCGGCGCTCTCGGCCACCTGGAATTCCGTGACGCGTTTGCCCAGCTCCTCGTGCGGGAAGTGCATCGTCTGCCAGAGCGAGGTCAACGGCGTCAGGTCATCCAGCGTGGCGCGCCGCACGCGCGCATTCGACGAATCCATAGCTGGGAAGCCTAGAGCAGCGGCGCGAAATTTCAATTTTGATTTTTCAACAACGCGAGTGCCTTCGCAGCCAGCTCAATTCCGCCGGGCCAGCGAGGCGGCACTGACCAATTCCTGCGCACGCCTCGTCAATTCCGACCAGTCTCCATCCTGAAGAATCTGCGCCGAAACCAGGGCGGAGCCGACACCGACAGCGGCACAGCCGGCCTTGAAGAAATCGGCAACATTTTGCGCATCGACGCCGCCCGTCGGCACTATCCGCAAGTGGGGCAGGGGAGCGCGCAAGGCTTTGATGTAGGCCGGTCCCAGCGTGTCGGCGGGGAAGATTTTAACGAAGTCGGCGCCCGCTTCGTGCGCGGCCTGTGCCTCGGAGGGGGTGTAAGCACCGAGCATGATCGACCGGTCGGCGGCGTGTGCAATCGGAACCAAGTCGACTTTGCAGACGGGCGTCACGATGAACTCAGCTCCGGCGTCCAGGGCTGCGCGGCAAGTCTCCGCGTCGAGGACGCTGCCAACACCGATTAGAGAGCGGTTGCCGATTTTCTCGCGCGCTCCGCGGATTGCGGCCAGCGCATTCGGAGTGGTCATCGTGATTTCGGTGGCAACGATGCCGCCGACGACCAGTGCTTCGACCATGGGCACAACCTGTGTCAATTGCTGTGCTCGCACGATGGCGATAATGCCCGGCCGGAGCAGCAGCGAATGGATTTCCGGTTTGGTTCTCTTCAAGACCGGCATTGCAAACTGAACCGGAGCCCGCGCGCAAGCTTGAATTGTCGAGATTGCTCTTGACGGCCAAAGCCGCTGGCACAAATGCTCTGCAAACGATTAACCAACTGCGGCCTTGACCGGGACAAGCAAAGCCATCGGTGTTGACATCGGCGGGACGAAAACAGTGGTGGCCGCAGTGGACGGCACCGGGCGCGTCCTCGCCCGCTGCGTTTTTGAGACGAAGTCGGAACGGGGTTTTGCCGCCGGACTCGCCGAGCTGGTCGAGTCGATTCAGCGCGTTTTGCGCAAGGCAAACTGGGCCCAGGAGACTCTGTCCGGCATCGGCATTGGGTGCACCGGCCCGGTGAACCCTTTGCGCGGTACGATCCACAATCCGTTTACTTTGCCCGGCTGGGAGGACGCGGACATCGTCACGCCGCTGCGGCAGACGTTTGGGGTCACGGTTCGCCTGGAGAACGATGCCGATGCCGCAGCCGTCGGCGAATATCATTTCGGCGCCGGGAGGCACTGCAGTCCGCTGGTGGTGGTGACGTTGGGGACGGGAGTCGGCGGCGCGTTCCTGGTTGGCGGCAAGATTCATCGCGGGGTCAACGGGGAACATCCTGAGCTTGGGCACATTCCTGTCCTGCCGGGCGGTCCGGCTTGTTACTGCGGCATGCAAGGCTGTTGGGAATCGGTCGCGTCCGGCACTGCCATTGCCGCGGCAGGAAAAGAGTTCGGCATTCGGGACAGCCGCGCCGTGTTCGACGCTGCGGCGGCGGATCCGCGCGCGGCGGCGATTGTCCAGCGAGCGGTCAACGCCACTACCACGGCTGCGTGGACGCTCTTTCACACCTTTTTGCCTCAACGAATCCTTCTCGGCGGCGGCCTGGGTGAAGCTCATTTTGACTGCTTCGCCCCTGAAATGCGCCGGCAACTCTCATGCGCAACACAGTTCTCGAATCAATCAGTCGAGATCCTCAAAGCGCAACTGGGCAACGGCGCCGGGGTTATTGGCGCTGCCTGTCTCGCGTTCCGACCCGAAAACTCTCCATCAAAGCTATGAGCCACAAAGTAAGAGTCGGCATCATCGGTTCCCAATTCATCTCGCACATTCACACGCTTTCGTTGCGGCGCTGCGCCCAAGCCGAAATTTTCGCGGTCGCCTCTCCGACGGCAGGCAATGCCAGTTCCTTCGCTTCGAAACACGGAATTCCACACCATTTCACTGACTACAAAAAGCTGCTGGCGCTGCCCGAGGTGGACATGGTCGTCGTCGGCGCGCCCAATAACGCGCATTGCCCGATTACGCTGGATGCGGCTGCTGCGGGCAAACACATCGTCGTCGAGAAACCATTCTGCCTGAACCTGGCGGAGGCCGACCAGATGATTGAGTCCTGCGCGAAAGCGAAGGTAAAGCTGATGTATGCTGAGGAGCTTTGTTTCGCGCCCAAATACGTGCGTCTGAAGCAGCTTGTCGATTCAGGCGCGCTCGGCGCGCCAACGCTGCTGAAACAATCGGAGAAGCACAATGGACCGCACGCCCCGCACTTCTGGGATGTGAACCGCTCCGGCGGCGGCGTGACGATGGACATGGGCTGCCACGCGATTGAATTTTTCCGCTGGCTCCTCGGCTGTCCACCTGTCAAATCGGTTTATGCTCAAATGGGAACGTACGTTCATCAGGACAAGACCGAGGGCGATGACAATTCGATCATCCTGGTCGAATTCGTCAACGGAGTGATCGGTATGGCCGAAGAAAGCTGGACGAAGTTAGGCGGCATGGATGACCGGGCCGAAGTCCACGGCTCGAAGGGTGTCGCCTATGCCGACCTGCTCCACGGCAACGCAATCGAAACCTACAGCGCCGAAGGTTACGATTACGCCGTCGAAAAGGCCGGCTCGACGAAAGGCTGGACCTTTACAATTTTCGAAGAGGAGTGGAACTACGGTTTTCCGCAGGAAATGGCGCATTTCGTCGATTCCGTTCAGAACGATAAACCGCCACTTGTGACCGGGGAGGATGGCCGTGCTGTTCTGGAAGTGATTTTTGCGGCGTACGAGTCGGCTCGCACCGGTCGCAAGGTAGCGCTGCCGTTTCAGACAGCGGCCAAGAAACCGCACGATTTGTGGAAGTCCAAGTGCTGACCAGTTCCTTTGCCAGTGGGTGAAAGCGGCGCGCGGCTGGGGCGAAGCCCAGCCGCTGCACGGGCCAATTCATGAATCTCTCACTAATCGAAGGCGTGATACATTTGTCTGTGCTTCGGCTGGGCTTGGCCACAGCCGCGCTCCCCGACTGTTGCTGGCAGGTTGGTTATGTCACGCGATTTTGCTGGACATTGACGCGCGCATGGCTTACTGATATCGAATCCCGGTGAGTTCCATTGCCAATTGGTCGAAACGAAGATGTTCGTCAATGAACTCTCCACGAGGAGCGCCCTGACCCGCATGATCCGACGCATGACCGGCAACCGGGCATTGCGGGAAGATCTATTGCAGGAAGCATTGGTCCACCTCTGGGTTACAGAAATCGCGCGAGCGGGACAAACGAGGAGCTGGTACTTGCAAAGTTGCAAGTTCCATTTGCTGCATTACCTGGCCGCGGGACGGAGCGTGGACTCCGCCAAGCGCAGAGACGGCCAGATGTGGCTCGCCGACAACGGCAACACCACAGATTCTTTCGTGGACGATACCGATTCCGGTGAATCGGTTCTCGATTTGGTCAGCGCACGGGATATTCTTTCGTTGCTTTCGCCGCACTTGAACAACCAGGAACGAGCGGTGCTGGAATGCTTTGCCGAGGGATTGCGACTCCGGGAAATTGGCCGCAAGTTGAAGATTTCCCATACCATGGTAATCCGCCATCGTCGCAGGATTGCTTCACTGTTGAGCCGGCTGGATAGGCCATCCACAGCTCAAGTCACGAGTGCTCGGCCCAATGGGGTCGTCCACAGACTGAATGTTCCGCGCGAAGCCGTGGTCACGGATTCGGAGGTTCCCGTTAATGGGAAAAGCTTGCCGTGGATCCGCAATGGCCATCCCGCCTTGCCAAAGGTAGCTCCCAAGCGGTGATTATCGAAGCGGGCGCCAGCCCTGAATGACGCGGGCCGGCATAGATTCGCAGAATTTACCGGTCACTTACACCGCATTCCGCACCCATGCCGGCCCAAAGTATTTTAGCCGCAAATCGGCAAAGCGCAAGGGGCGATTGGATTGTTACCTCACGGAGATGAGCGCTTGAACTTGACCTGGTCGCGAATGATCGGGACGGTCCGCGGCGAGGCGTCGGGTGGGGCGTCCGCCGAGAGTACTTGCAGTTGGAGAAGCGTTCCCGGGGCGCCGCGCACCAACTGCACGATGTCCTGCAAGGACAAGCTGTGCGCGTCCACGAACGAATTATTGCCTTGCGCCAGGGCGACGATGCGGTCGCCGGCGCGAAGCTGGCCGCTTAGCTCGGCCGGTGTGCCGGGCAGGATCTGGTTAATGACCGCGTAGCCGTCCTGGACGGAGAGGGCCGCGCCGATGCCGACCGGCGCGACACTGCGAATGGCGGAAAGAGCCGCGTCGCGCTCAGCGGCGTCGGGGAGTTGGTCCGCCCACTGCAAGGCCGCGTCGGTGTCCCTCGTACCCCAGCCTGCAAAGACGGCATCGGAAAACTTGCGACGGTCGGCTTCCGGGACCTGGCTGCTCAACGCGAAGGCAGCGGCGGGATCGGAATTCAGCAAGGTGATGGCTACTTGTTGCAACATGGCAGCGCGCCCTGCCGGCTCGACCATCTCATTGGCCCAAAGCACGGCCAGCTCCGGATGGCTGACGAGTTCCAGGCCGAGTCCCGCCTCTAGCCCGTAGTTGGCAATGGCCTGAGCGCGTTGACCGGGCGGTCCCAGAACGCCCTGGGTCCATTCAGTGACCAAGGTTAGTAGGGCGGTCTCGCGTTCGTTTTCGTCGGTGATCTGTTTGGCAGCGCGCAGGGCGATTGCCGGATCGCCCGAGGCGAGATTAAGGACGGATGCTCGTGTCTGGTCCAGTCGCTCGAGTTTACTGGCGCTGGCAACGGTCGGATCGGGCGGCGCGCTCGCCGAGGCGATTTTGGAGACAGGAGCGCGAAGCGGCATTAGCGCTGGCGCCGAAACTGTGGGCGTTGGCGGCTGCTCCTGTCGCTGAGAGGGACTTGCGGTCTCGATTTGTTGGGGTTCGAGGCTGTGCGGTTGGACGGGACGCACAAAAAAGGCGATGGCGAGCGCCAGAGCCACTCCCGCGAGAATGACCAGCAGAACAACTTTGGCTTTCATTTTGTCGCGCCGGTTCCAAGCCGTAACGATGCGGTTCAACCACTAATTAACAATAATAAGCACTAATGGAACAGGTACAATGGAGTGTCGAGCCGGACGAAAGAGAAAGCAAGGGTCGATTTCGAAAAATCCCATAAAAATGCTTGCAGTTTGGCAGAAATGGGTGAAACTACGGACATCTATTGGATAGCTTGTCTCTTCCAAGGCATGGTAGATCCTCAGGTGAACTTAGTTCGGTGATGATTTTAAGCCCGGCGTTCGGGAACAGTCTGTGGAAAGTGCTGGTTAGTCGGATAGTAACATACAAAAATGAATAATAAATTGTTTGTGGGAAATCTTTCCTTCAACATCACTGAAAACGACCTGCAAGATGCGTTCGCCGCGCACGGCACGGTCACCGAGGCCAACCTTATGGTCGATCGCGCAACCAGTCGCCCACGCGGCTTCGCGTTTGTCACCATGAGCTCGGCCGAGGAGGCGCAGAAGGCCATCGACGCCTTGAATGGTAAGGAGCTGGACGGCCGCGCTCTAACGGTCAATGTGGCCCGGCCGCGTGAGGAACGTTCAGGGGGCGGCGGCCGCCGTCAGTTCAACGGCGGTGACCGGCGTCGTTACTAAGCTTGCTTTTAGCTGGCAGCGAGGCCCGGCCCTGCCGGGCCTCGCTCTTTTTGCATCGGAGCTCACAAGCTCCAGCCCTTGCGGTATTCGTAATGGAGAAGTTTGTTGGCATCCGGGTCGTTGGTGAACTTCAAGTGTTCACTGTCCCAGAGGAGCTTTTCCCCACCATTGCGGATGCAGACGCTGCCCAGAAGGACCGCTTCGGTCAACGGTCCTGCGAAATCAAAATTTGAGCGAGGCGCGAGACCGCCTTTGCAGGCCTGAAGCCATTCCTTATGATGGCCGATTGAGCGCGGTAAGGTCGGCGGCGGGCGCTTGTACTCTTTGTCGCGGCTTTCGGGTACTAAGCGGGGATGCTCCCCACCCCAGCCGGTAACGAGCATCTTGCCTTTGTCACCCACGAAAATAATTCCATCTTCGTGGTCGAGCTCTCGGTTCTCTTCCAGTTCAGCCGGCCGTTCCGGCAGCAGCCCGCCGTCATACCAGTGCAACTCAACGGGCGGCAAATTTCCGCGCGCGGGGAACTGGTAATGGACCACGGCGGCGAGCGGCACCGTTTCTGAGAAGACAGCCGTAGAGCTGGCGCTGACGCTCTCGGGCGCCCCGAGCTGAAGGGCGGAGAAGACCGGCGCAAGGTTGTGAATCCCCATGTCGCCCAGGCCGCCGGAACCGAAGTCCCACCAGCCGCGCCAGCGAAATGGCGCATAGGCGGGGTGATAAGGCCGCCAAGGGGCGGGGCCTAGCCACAAGTCCCAATCTAAAGACGGAGGAACCGGCGGTGTCTCTTTAGGTCGTTCAATACCTTGCGCCCACCACAAGGGCATTTTTCCCTTATGCGTTGGTCGATCAGACCAGACATGCGCTTCGCGCACGGCGCCAATGGCGCCGTCCGCGAGCCATTCGTTGATCTGGCGATTGCCTTCGAATTGCATTCCCTGGTTGCCCATCTGGGTGGCAACTTTTGCCTCGCGGGCCAACTGAGCAGCGACCCGGGCTTCATGCACCGTTCGAGTCAGCGGTTTCTCACAGTACACATGTTTTCCATGCTTCATGGCCGTAACCGAGACGATGGCATGGTTGTGATCCGGTGTGCCGACCACGACCGCGTCGAGACTTTTCTCCTTGTCGAGCATCTCCCGAAAATCCTTGTAGCGCTTGGCACCAGGGTACTTCTTGAAAGTTTTTGCAGCGTAATCCCAGTCCACGTCGCACAAGGCGATTATGTTCTCGCTGGCGACGCGTTCGAGGTCCCAGGCGCCCTGGCCACCGATGCCGACGCCGGCGATGTTCAGTTTGCTATTGGGCGATGCCGCGCCTCGGCCGAGCACGCGCGCCGGCACTAACGTAAACGCGGAGACTGCGGCGGCGCTGCCGAGGAACGTCCTCCGGGTTATGCCGGCTGTGTGAAGGTTCTGTTTTTGAATTCTCATAAAGAAAAACCTTGAGTTGTCGCGACCGCATCGCGGTCGCAAATTATTGTTACATCCGAATGCAGCCAAAGGAAAGAGGCGGGAAAACGCGTTGAGACCCGCGCCTGAAGCAACCGCCTGAGAACGGCACGTTTTTGTCGTCCGCTAACGAGCAGCAGGATTTTCCGCGAGCGCAGAATGTCTCCCAGGCCCAACGTCAAACCGTAACGCGGCTTGGCAGTCAAAGCCTCCAGCATCCCGTGGCGGAGCGAGCTGTGCGATAGTTTGGAAACATGCGCGTGGTGCACAATCTCATCGGCGGGCTCGTTCATGGCAATGTGGCCGTTCAAGCCAAGCCCGAGCAAGCAAATGTCAATGGGGCCGTTGGCGTCCAGCCAGTGCCGGATGCGCCCGCACTCGCCCGCCGGGTCGGGCGCATCGCTCCTGAGCCCTGCGAAGCGCCGCGGGCTGATGCCTAGAGGGTTGAGCAGCCTGTTTTGAAGATCGGTCGCGCAACTGGCGGGATGTCCTCGCGCCAGACCGCCCCACTCATCGATCTGCACCACCCGGAGTTTCCCGAAGAGTGCTGGGTGAGTAGCCTGGCGTTCTGCCATGCACTGATAAGTCTCCGTGGGAGTTCCTCCGGCGGACGCGCATAACAACAGATCCGGCTGCTCTTTCACCTCAGCTTCGATGAAACCTGCGGCCCAGCGGCTCATCGTGCGATAATCTCTTGCCACGCGCAGTCGCAGATTCCTTCCTTCGGCGGGCAGTTCCATTGGGGAATTGTGAAGAAATCTCTAAGGCTGGACAAGGTTGGACACGCAACACATCTTGCGCAACCAGACGACTCGGTTTAAGAGGTTGCGCGCTGTATCCGGGCACGAAAAGTTTCGACCGAACCCATGGGCGATACCCTTTCCATAAATCATCTCATGAAATGAAAAAACAACCGAGCAAAGAAGCGGTCGGGCTAATTGGCCTCGGGCTGATGGGAACGGCACTTACTGAAAGGCTGTTGGAACACGATTATCGAGTGGCGGTTTGGAACCGCACGCGCGGAGCGGCCGAACCGTTGCTGGCGCGCGGAGCCGAGTGGAGCGACAACCCAATCGCAGCGTGCGGGCGCGTGATTATCAGTCTCTACAGCACCGAGGTCGTAGCGGAAGTCCTCGAAAAGATGAGGACAGGCTTGCGACCGGGACAGATCATCGTGGACACCACGACGGGAGCGCCTTCGCAAGTCGAAGCGTTGGGTGCGCGCCTGACAGCCGGAGGCGCGCGCTATCTCGACGCGCCGATTTCAGGCTCGAGCGAACAGACACGGCGGGGTGAGGCGACGGTGATGGTGAGCGGCGAGCGCCAGGCGTATGAGGCCTGTGCCGATCTTTGGCGTGCGCTGGGAAGGAAGGTGTTTTATGTCGGACCGTGTGGGACTGCCTCAAAAATGAAGTTGATCAGCAACCTGGTGCTGGGTCTTAACCGGGCGGCGCTGGCGGAAGGATTAGCGCTTGCCGAGTCCCTGGGCGTGTCGGCCGAAGCCGCGCTCGAAGTCCTGTCCGGGAGCATGGCATACTCGCGAACGATGGACACGAAGGGGCGCAAGATGGTCGAGCGCGATTTCAGCGTCCAGGCGCGGCTGTCGCAACATCTGAAGGATGTGCGGCTGATGTTGAAAGCAGCGGCGGGGGCAGGGTTGCCACTGCCACTAACGGAGACTCACCGGCAACTCCTGGAACGAGCCGAGGCCACAGGGCTTGGCGATCACGACAACAGCGCCATCATCGAGGTCTTCCGCAAGCCCCGGCCCGCGCCGCGAGAATGACCGCCTCAACCCTTTCCTCGCGCGCCCGCCTTGCCGTGCTGCTCGCCGCGATCGGCGGGCTGGTCTTCGATGGGGTGGAGCTGGGGCTTATGCCCGTGGCGTCGCTGTCCGTTTCCCAGGACCTTTTGGGCACGGCTTTCACGCCGACGCTGGGCGGCGACTGGTTCGCATGGTTCACCGCGGCGCTCATGCTCGGCGCAGCGGTCGGAGGCATCGTTCTTGGTGGCCTCGGGGATGTGTTTGGCCGCACGCGGGCGCTGGGCGTCAGCATTTTGTTCTATTCAATATTTGCTGGCCTTGGGGCCTTCGCGCGCACACAGGAACAGATGTTAATTTTGCGGTTTGCTGTCGGACTGGGCGTGGGAGGTGTCTGGCCGAATGCCATTGCGCTCGCAGCCGAATGCTGGCCGGACCGTTCGCGGCCCGTGGTAGCAGGCCTGATGGGCGTGGCGCTCAACGGAGGCATCCTGATTCTCTCGCAGTTCGCCAGGCTTTGGCCACTCACGCCCGGCTCCTGGCGCTGGATTTTCAAGCTGGCGGCGGCTCCGGCGATACTGGGCCTGCTTGTGTTGCTCACATTGCCCGAATCACCGCTCTGGTTGGCGGCGAGCGCCGGAAGGCGAGCGGAACGGGGCGACTCTTCTTCGGCTCGCCGGGCATCTTCGCCCGTTAACGAACTCCTGCGCCCACCTCTGCTCCGCCTGACGCTTGTCGGCATTCTGCTCGGCTCGATTCCGATGGTCGGCGCGTGGGCGGCGAGTAAATGGATGGTACCCTGGGCCGACAAGGTCGGCGGGGCGAACCAGGCGGCCTACAAGGCGATCGTCCAAGGTTGGTGGGCCGTGGGCGCTGTGCTTGGCAGTTTCTCCGGCGCGCAAATCGCCGCCTGGCTGGGGCGGCGCCGGTCCTACGCACTCATTAGTTTCGGTGCGACTGGACTGACGATGGTAATGTTCCTTGGCACCGCCCCGTTGCGGGCCGGGTTCCTGCCGATCGTTTTCGCACAGGGATTCGTGGCCACACTCTACTTCGGCTGGCTTCCGCTTTATCTGCCGGAACTGTTCCCGACCCGCGTGCGCGCAGCAGGTAGTGGCATCGCGTATAACGTCGGACGGTTCGGAACGGCGTTGGGCGTGCTTATGGCAGGTGCTTTATTCGGAGTCATGGGCGGTTCCTATCCGAAGGTCGGCGCCACATGCGGCCTGGTTTATTTGCTCGGCATGTTCGCAATCTGGTGGGCGCCGGACACTAGCGGGAAGACTCTTCAGGACTGAAAGGCCAGGTCACTCCGAATATTTCTTCCGCGTGCCTGGCTCAGCCTTGCCCCCGGTGACCGGCGCCGGGTGTACCTGCTTCAGTAATGATTTCATCTCCGCCAATATTGACGTGTAGCGTGGGTCGGCGGCCACATTGTGCAGCTCGTGCGGGTCGGTGTCGTGGTCATACAGCTCCTCGCTTTTTTCGCCAAGACCCCACTGAGTATAGCGAGCGCGCTCGGTGCGAACGCTGTGACCTGGGCTCTTGTCCCGCTGGACCTGTGTGAAGGCCGGCCGGTTCCATTCCGCATCGAGACGGCGCAACAACGGTCCCAGGCTTGCGCCTTGCAGACCCTTCGGCGGTGTCAGTCCGGCGAGATCGGCCAGTGTCGGATAGATGTCGAGCAGCTCTACCACGCGCGGGCTGGATCGGCCGGCCGAGCCGAGTTCCGGGACGGAGATGATAAGCGGGACGCGGGCGGACTCCTCGAAGCAACTTTGCTTGAACCACAACCCGTGCTCGCCCAGGTGATATCCGTGGTCGCTCCAGAACACAATGATGGTGCTCTCGCGCAGGCCCAGTCGATCGACCGCGTCGAGCACTCGCCCGATCTGCGCATCGACAAATGAGATCGCGGCATAATACGCCGCCTTGCATTGTCGCGCCTGGTCTGGCGTCACGCCGAAGTAGGGCCAGGGTTGGGTCGAAGCCAATGCCAGCGGCGGGTACTCGCGACGTGTGTCCGGCGTTAGTTTTGGCAATGTGATCGCTGAGACTGGGTAAAGATCGAAGTATTTCTTGGGCGTGATCCATGGACAATGTGGCTTGTAAAAACCTGCCGCAATGAAGAAAGGCTCGTTCCTGTGCTTTTCGAGGAGCTCAATGGTCTGGGTGGCCACCTTGCCGTCCGTATGTTCTTCTTCCTTGCCAGTCTTGTCGGCCAGGAAAGCCATCGCAGAACCGAGTCCCCGCTTTGGGGTGTAGTTCATGATATCCGGCTCCAGGGCCGTCTTGTCACGGCCTGCCGGGTTGAACCGCTCGCGCCAGGACACTCGATCATCCAGGCCGCAGGTGCCGATGTCGCCGGGATTGCCATAATGGTAGATCTTCCCCACGCGGGCCACGTAGTAGCCATTGTTCATGAACATTTGCGGTAGGGTGATCACATCGGGCAATCCCTGACGGAAATGGTAACTCAGATCAAAAACCCGCGTCGTGTCGGGACGCAGGCCGGTAAGGAGCGAGGACCGGCTGGGGCTGCAGAGAGGAAACTGGCAGTAGGCGCGATCAAACCGCACGCCACGCGTCGCCAGACGATCGATGCTCGGCGATTTGACGAGTGCATGGCCGTAGCAGCCGAGATCGTTGTTCATGTCGTCCACGGCGATGAATAGCACGTTCGGTTTTTTTTCGGCCCCGCAAAGCCAAGTGGTAAAGAGCACCGTCAGGCAGGCGACGCTGAGAACTAGTTTCATGGCGATGCAGATGCTGACTAAAAAGCCCTGGCTGGCCAATGCAAAATGCTGGCCGCTGCGAAGTTAGCTGGCGTCCGGCTTTGTGCTGGACGGCAGATGGGGCGGTGTTAGAGTGGTTGAGGAATGATAACCGAAGCCCCTGCAGCACCGCAGAAAATCAACCTGCGCCGGCCGGATATTATGGCGGCAGTACAGGCGCAAGTGCTGTCGCATTACCGGAGCGATCTGGTGGAAAAGATCCGCGCCAGCGGGCACATCCTCTCGGCCGGCGACTTGACCATCAAGTTGGCGAAGGAATTCGGGTTCTGTTATGGAGTTGAGCGGGCGATCGACCTGGCGTACGCAGCGCGCCGCGCGTATCCGGATCGGAGGATCTTCCTGCTGGGCGAAATCATCCATAACCCGGAAGTGAACGACCAGATTCGGCGCCTGGGCATCGTGACGATTGCTGGCAAACCGGGCGACGACGAAATCAACCAATTGCAACCGGAAGACATCGTGATCATTCCCGCCTTCGGCACGGAGGTCGGGACGCGCAAGAAACTGGAGGAGAAGCGTTGCTTGTTCGTGGACACGACTTGCGGCGACGTGATGAGTGTTTGGAAACGAGTGCGGCAATATTCGAAGGATTCGGTCACGAGCATCATTCACGGCAAGGCGTGGCACGAGGAGACGAAGGCAACCAGTTCCCAGGCCCGGGCCAGCGGCGGAGGACATTACCTGGTCGTGTTTACCCTGGCGGAGACTGATCTGGTCTGCAAATACATCGTCGAGGGTGGCGACAAAGCGGAGTTCCTCGAGAAATTCAAGGGCGCCTACTCGGAGGGTTTCGATCCCGATATCCACTTGCAGAGCATCGGCGTGGCCAACCAAACGACGATGTTGCGGGGCGAGACCGAGGACGTCCAGCGGCGTCTCAAAACCGCCATGATCCGGAAATACGGAGAGGCGGAACTGCAAAACCATTTCCGGTTCTTTGATACGATTTGCGGGGCCACACAGGATCGACAAGACGCGTTGGAGAAGCTCCTGCACGAGCCCCTCGATTTGCTGCTGGTGATCGGTGGCTATAATTCCTCGAACACGTCGCATTTGGCTGAAATGGGTGAAGCAAAGCTCAAGACTTACTTCATCAAGAACGCCGCGAAAATGGAGTCGGACAAGCTGATCCGGCACTACGAGCAACACCGGCACGAAGAAATTGAGACTCGTGACTGGTTGCCGGCGGGCAAAATCACGGTCGGCATCACCGCCGGGGCGTCCTGTCCGAACAATTTGATTGAGGACGCCATTCGCCGCCTGTTCGAGCTGCGCGGGATTTCCTTGCAGCAATTGCTGGGGACTTAACCGGCGCGCCGGGGACAGCGCGCCCTACCACGGCATCCAGATTGCCATGCCCCGCACGCGAGAGGAGCTGGAACAAATCGAACGGCAAAACCTCGCGCCTTACGCCCAACTGAGCGCGGACACGCGCGGGCGCAAATACCAGGAGACACGGCCGGATTGGCGCACGGAATATCAGCGCGACCGCGACCGGGTGATCCATTCTCGCGCGTTTCGCCGGCTGGAATACAAGACCCAGGTATTTCTCAATGGCACCGGGGACCACTTGCGCACGCGGCTCACCCACACGATGGAAGTCGCAGCGATCTCGCGCAATATCAGCCGCGCACTGCGGTTGAATGAGGATTTGTCGGAGACGATCGCGCTGGCGCACGACCTGGGCCACTCACCGTTCGGCCATAAAGGCGAGACGGTCCTCAGGCGGTTGATGAAAGAGCACGGCGGTTTCGAGCACAATCGCCAAAGCCTGCGAATCGTTGAAGAACTGGAGCAGAAATACCCGCGGTTCTCGGGTTTGAACCTCACCTGGGAAGTGCGGGAGGGCCTGGTGAAGCATTATACCGCCCACGATCACCCCAGCAGACGGAAGGATTTTGCCGCCAAATCCTCATCGCTCGAAGCGCAAGTCGCCAATCTCGCGGACGAAATCACTTATTACAGCCACGATCTGGATGATGGCCTGGATTCGGAGTTGCTTTCCGAAGCGCAACTCGACCGGCAGGTTCGGATCTGGCGCGAAGCTCGGCGCACTGTCGAGCGCGAGTACGGAAAGTTGCCAGATGAATGCCGGCGCTATTTCATTATCCGCTGGATCATCGATTTGCAGGTCAAGGACGTGGTGACGACCACGGAGGCGCTGATCCGCGATGCCGGCGTGCGGACTGCGGACGAGGTCAGGCTTCAGCCCAAATCACTGGTCCAGTATAGTCCGAAGCGCCGCGAGTTGAATCTTGAGTTACGGAAATTTCTGTACAAGAACCTCTACTACAATACCGTGGTCAACGAGCCGCATATTCGCGCGCGGCGGGTTCTCGAAGAATTGTTCGATTACTACAGCCGACATCACGAGGCCGTCGGCACAATGGCGCGCAAACGCGCCCGGCGCGACGGCTGGCCCCGGGCCGTTTGCGATTACCTGGCCGGGATGACGGATCGCTATGCAATGCTGGAGCATAAACAATGGCTACGGCCGGTTTGAGCATGTTCTACAATTGTAGGAGCCGACGTGAGGAGGCTCAAATTTCAACGGCTTACGGCGCAGATTAGAGCCTCCTCACGTCGGCTCCTACAGAGAGGTTGGCTTGCTAAACGCGCGCCGCCGCCTCCGTCTTCACTGAGTAGGTGCTCCTTCTGTCGGCAAGTTCTTCGGCACAGCCATGAGTTTGCCGTCCGTGACTCTGATTTCGCGCAGCCGTTCCAATGTCGCCTTCACGCGTGGCTGGTTGTTAAAGCTCTCGGCGAGGTTGTGCTTTCTGATCTCATTCAGATAGACATCGACCACCGGTCTTCCCTTTGCGAGCAGATTGAGCGCGATGAGTCGGACACGACCATTTTGCAGCGCGATGCTAAACGTTCCTGTGCCATTGAAGTATCGGCCGTGGAAAATCGACAGGCCCAGCGCTTCCATCGGCAGGCTCAATTGGCCATTAATCTTGTCGTTTGAGAGGGCGACATAGAACTTGTCCTTGAAAGCGATGAAATCAGGATCGGCAGCGATGAGAACATTGAGTTCCTCGCCGGTGAGGATCAACGGGGCGGCCGGTTTTGCCGCGCCGAGCGCCTGACGAAAGGTATCGAGCCTTCCCTCAACGCGATCAATTTCAGCCTGCGGTACCCTTACTTGTGGCAGGGGCAGCGGTTGAGCGTCGGTGAAATCATTGAACATCTTGCGAGCGTAGTAGAGGCCGAGCAACCCACCGACGACGATGACCAGCATGAGCACCAGCGCACCAATACAGCCAAGGTGCAGCCAGCCCCGACGATGCTTTGTAGTTGGATCGGCCATAGCCGGACTCCAATCATTTCTGGCCTTTGGTGAGGCGCACCCTCGGGCGAAGCGGAGGGGGTAGTGGAATCTTTGGTGGTGTGGCCGGAGGTTTCGGTTCCGCCGGGACCGGTGGCGGATGAGCGCCGATTTGGTGCACCTTTCCCGACAGCCAATCCTGGCCGCGCGTGACGATCTCGCCGATCTTTGTTTCGGGGAATTTCATCTCGCCGATGTTGAAATCGGTGAGCGCTTTCAGCGCATCCACCGTGTGACCGGCAGACTTTACAACCTCCTGCCAGCGCGAGCCAAGCGTCTCAAGGGCCTGGTAACCGTTCACAAGCCAGTCAAGCTTGCCAGTGCCGATATCAACGAGCAAACCGTGCACGGGGATCTTCGGCCCGATCAAGGGGCTGTTCCGCACGAAGTCAACCGCTTTGATCACGTTTTGGCGTTCGCTGCTGAAAACCCCAAAGTATTCGTTGATATTGTCGGGCAACAGATGCCGTTCGACGCCCAGCGCGCGCAGGCGGTCTATCAAGTCCATCGTCGTCGTCTTGCCCACGAGACAATCGGTGTGGCCCATAATGGCAATTTCCTTGCCGCCCTTCACTGCGCAAGCCAGGGACAGCGACCGCATCGTGCTGCTGAGAGGTCCAGTGATGACATTGCCGGCGTTCCGCAGCCAAATGAACTGCTCAGGCGGCACACCCAGGACGGATGGCAGGAGCGGATTGAGACGCGGGTCAATGCACGTCAGGGCGACGAGCGGCAACTCGCTCTCGAAGTCTGCAGGATGCAAGCCGGCATTCGGATCGCCAGCCAGCGCGCGGTGATTGGCATCAATAATGGCTTCGAGCAAGCGCATGGCACGTCGTTCATAGGACTGGTGAGGCGGCGCCGCCTTTGGGTCGGCCGACAAAGAAATAGATCAGAGCGCCGAGAAAATGCAGAAACAACACGATCAGCACCCAGACGATCTTTTCTCCGTCGCTCAGGCCACGGTTGGTTGCTGCATGGATCAGCATCCAGATCCAGAAGACGAACAGCAGAAGGCCAAACGGGATCAAAAACAAACCCAGCCCGAGTCCAATCAAATCAAACAGTGCAAACATAAGTGACCTTTCATTAATGTAGGAGCCGACGTAAGGAGGCTCTGACTTAAAAATCCAAAATCCAAAATCCAAAATTGATCAGAGCCTCCTCACGTCGGCTCGTACACGCGGATGACACGCACTAAAAATATCCCTGACGCAATAAGCGATTTTAGGAGTGGAGGTCATACGACTTCCCCAAAAGAGCTATTTGTCCCCGGCCGCCGATTTGTCCATTCCTTTGCGCAGCTCGGGCACTCGCTCAAGGAGCTTCTCAAACTTAATCCCCGTCAGGCTCTCAATCACCGGCGGCAACTGCGCCACGATCTGGGTGATGTCGCCGGTGAGCTTGCTCGCTCCGCTGCCCATGCCATTCCCGGAATTGATTATGACCATGCGCTCAGTCTTCGAGAGCGGTTCGCTGATCTTGCCCGCTACATCGGGAAGAATCCGGATGATCATTTCGACGACTGCAGCTTCGTTGTACTGCTTGAACGACTCCGCCTTCAGCCGCATGGCTTCGGCAGTGGCGCCGCCTTGTGCCTCAATGATGGCTGCCTCGGCCAGACCTTTGGCCTTCGAGGCTTCGGCTTCGGCGATACCGGTTGCTTTGGTCACATCCGCGTTGGCGAACCCGGTGGCCTTGGTCGCCGAGGCCGAGCCAGCAGCCTCGGTCTCCAACTGGAACTTGCGCGCGTTGGCCAGGGTTTCGACCTTGTACCGTTCGGCGTCGGCCGGCTTTTGGACGTTCGCTTCGAGTTCCTTTTGCCGGCGCTGAATTTCCTGCTGCTGCAATTCGATCTGCTTTTGTTTCTCGATGATGCTGACCTGCACCTCCTCGGCTTTGACGAGCTGGCCCGTCTTGTATTTTTGCAAATCGTACGCCAGGTCAGCCTCGGCCTTTTTCTGATTCACCGCGGCCTGGTACTGCGCCACGTTGCTTTGATAGTCCCGCTGCGCCTCGGCGATTTTCGTATCGGCCAGGAACTTGGCTTCCTGGCCCGCCTGGGTGGCCTGGGCCGAGCGGATCATCGCATCCCGGTCCGCCTCGGCCTGGGCGATGACCGCGTCGCGCTTGACCTGGGCGATGCGCGGCTTGCCCAGGGCGTCGAGGTAACCCTGGCTATCCTTGATGTCACGAATCGTGAAGCTGACGATGGCCAGGCCCATATTTGCCATGTCGCCGGCGGCTACTTCCTGGACCTTCGAGGCAAACGCGTCGCGATTCTGGTAGATGTCTTCGACGGTCATCGTGCCCAGGATCGCGCGCAGATGGCCTTCCAAAGTTTGCATTGCGATGTTTTTGATTTCCTCGGTTTGCTTGCTGAGGAACTGCTCGGCCGCAGTCGCAATTGAGATGTCGTCGCCTTTGACTTTGATCTGAGCGACACCGTCCACGCGCACCGGCACGCCTTTGCTCGTATAAACATCCTGCTCCTGTTGCACATCTATCGTGAGCAATTCCAGCGACAGGCGGTCCACTTTCTCGACGACTGGAATCACGAAGGTGCCGCCGCCCTTGACCACGCGGAAGCCGCGCAACTGAACTGTGCCATCCGGATCGCGGTAGCGATGTTTGCGGCCGGAAACCACGAGCACTTCGTTCGGGCCGACCTTGGTATAACGGCTGGCCCAAATCGCCATGAAAATGACGACCACGACAATGATGCCGACAGTGGCCAGGGCTACGGTGCCCAGGCTGCCGAGGAGGCTCTGCGCCAGAAAGTAGGAGTGGTTCATAAACAGGTAGCTTCTGAGTGTGGTTGGTGGTTCAGTGGCAAATCAAACAGGCACGACGTAAAACTGCGAACCGACGATGCGCACGATCTTCACGGTTTGGCCGCCAGCAACCGCCGCGCCGCGCTCATCGCGCGCCGGCGCCGAGTATCGCGTACCGCCTTGTACGTAAGCGATCTCGCCGACCCCATTAGGCGGAATGGGGGTGATGACCGTGCCGCTCATCCCGATGAGAGTGGCCACGCGCGATTCACTCGAACTCTGTGTCTTGTGGAAAATCGTGCCGAACAACCAGATTACCAGCGCGGCAATAATCAGCGCTCCAACGGTCGCCAGCGGCGCGCTGACCCACGGGTTCTTAGTGGCTTCAATGCGCGAGAGCACCAGCCCGAGACCACCGAACGCTGTGATGAACGACGAGATGCTGGTCGGGCTGAAAGGGGATAGCCCCGGCATGCCGGTGTCCTGGAATCCCGCTTCCGCGTGGCCGCCGGTCCCGATCTCCGCATGTGCGTCGTGACCGCCGCCAAAGAGATGGCCCAGCAGCGCGCTGACGATGGCGAATAACAGTCCAACTCCGAAACAGATTGAATATACCAGAAAGTCCATAGAGCCTCACTCAGTTCATAGGGCCATTTAACTGCCCGCCTGATAGCCGATCAAGCAGGAATCTGTTCGAGACAAAGGACACCAAGCGAGCCGGTTCTGCACCTATAATTTCGGGCCGGGTTTGTAAGCCGCAACTATTGAAGATTCAACCACAGATGAACACTGATGGACACGGATAACCGCAGAGAACGCAAAGATCGCGGAGAACAGCGCCGGAAACCTCAGAATCACGGATGGACAGACTCGTGAAGAACTCGGGAAACCGAGCGGTTGGTGGACTAGGGGCGAAGGCAGTAGAAGTCCTAAGATCGAGCTTCCGTTTATCTCCGGGAAAAGGATCCATAGCCAGGCGCGCCGGACACCCGAGTATTGATAGCAAGGCGCGGTCCTGCGACGCGGGCGATCCCGCTATCCCGCCACCGAATCGTCGTCACTTGCGAAGGTCGTCCAGAATGCCTTCGAAGGCCTTGGCGCGAAGCCCGTCGTTGCTGACGGTCTTACTGGCGATGTTGTTGTGAAGCCTTTCCGTTACAAAAGACCGGCCGGACGAATCCGGACGCACCCAGTGCCCGTCGCGCAGAATTCGCAGGTCCAGCTACTTGTCCTTCCTCTCCCGCTTCGCCTCGAAGTCGAACTCCCGCTTCTCGTCCCCGGTCACCACTGCGCCTTTCCCTTTGAGCTTGTCCCCTTCGACCTTCAGCTTGTACTCGAGGTTGTACTTGTTATCCCCCAACACCCGCTCAGCGGAGAACGTCAGTTCCCCGTCCTTCAGCTTCACGTCCTTGAGCTTCGCGTCCTTCTGGTTCGGCCAGTCCATCGTCCCTGCGAGCTTGTCGCCGTCCTTCGTGATCGTCAAGGTGGACGTTCGCGGCTGCCCGCCGATTTCATATTCGCACTTCCACGTCCCGACCGGGTCTGCCTTGTCGTCCGCCGCGCTCGCGAGGCCGCAGAACCCGAGTACCAACGCAATTGAGAGGCCTGAAGCGATTAAGGGAAAGCTGAACTGCCTAGGGATGGTCATTGTCATAGAGGGAAGTTGAATATTGTGGGCGTTTTTGTCAAGAGCGGCGCGGGAGCAGGGAAAGGCCAAAGGCTAAAGGCTAAAGGCTAAAGTTTGGGAACTGCAAGCAGCGACAGACGAAGATCTCAAAGCTTCGCAATCCTGCACGTGGTTTTAGGACGGCGCACGAGCGGACTCGTGCGCTCCCCCAGAGCAGCGCACTTGTCAGCGGAGGGCGAGATGTAGTTTTTCGGGCCGGAGCCGCAAACGGTCCCGGGAGAGATCAAGCAGGGGCACTATATTACCTCGCGCGGAAGCTATGACCAGCGTTGCGCCGTGCAGCACCATCACGCAACATTTCATTCTGCCGACCGCAAGTCCTTTCCGAGGCATGTAAACGGCGACCAGATCATCTTTCTCGGCCACACCGACGACGCGGTCCCAGCCACGCACGGCCATCGCTTTATCAGCGGCGGAGAGCACTTTTGCGCGTTCAACGAACACACGTTCCTCCCTCAGCTCAGAGATGCCCACCTCGGCGCCGCGCAGCGCTTCAATCGCAGCGCGCGGTTCGGGTTGAAGGTGGACGAATCGCAGACCGTTTCTCAACAAAGCCATGGTGATTCCGCCAACGTGGATGGTGATTTTCTTGTTCCATGTTCCGGGGATAGCGCTCATCAAGCTTGACCGAAGCGCCGCGGTTTCGGAGCTCAGCCGGAAATATCCGGTGACCCCAACCACGCTGAGGCCGAGCAAAATGAAACACGCGAGAAGGACGACGTGCCCCGCGCGAAAGCGAAGAGCAGCGTTGGCTGGTGGTAGTGGGTTCATAGGGACCTTTGATGATTCCGTGCGGAAGGCTTTGGAGCGTGGCTTAGAGTTGTAGGAGCCGAAGTCAGAAGGCTCTGATCAATTTTGGATTTTCGATTTTGGATTTTGGATTTTCCGATCAGCGCCGACTGACGTCGGCGGCTGCATCCTGCGTCATTTCTCCGGTTGTTCGGTTTTCTCAGCCTTCTCGGCCTTCTGCACGGCGTGGCCGGCTTCTTTGAGCGGGTCGATGTGCAGCTTTTCGCCCAACATCGACAATTGCTCGGGTTTGATATCTCCGACGATGTTGACGAACACGGCCTGCTCCTTGCCGTCCTTGACCATCACTACGATGCCCTGGACGGTGTCTTTATTGCGGGTCTTGAGATAAACGCCAACATCCTGATCATCCTTCTGGGCGGTGACGATTTTCTCCCAGCCTTTGGAGTCGAGTTCCTTGCGGATCTTTTGGGTGCGCTTCTCGAGTTCGTCACGGTTCTCGTCGTTCAGACCGACGACGTTGACGCGCACAAGCTGGATGTCCTTTAACAAATGAGCCACATCAGGCTCCTCTTTTTCGATAAACCGGGCGGCCAGGCCGATGAGATTGCTGGTGAGGTTGACTTCGACAAACGTGGCGCCTGAGCCCGGGGGCGAGAACTTTCCGAAATCCACCTGGCCAGGGACCATGGTTTCGGCGGAGAGGCGCGTGCTCGCGGCCAGCGAGAGAATGCTTACGGCGACGGCAAACGGCAGGTAACGTTTCATATTATTTTCCTAAGGTTCAAGGTTGTGTTGTCGGGGACGGCTGCGTCCCGTTAGAATTCAATACCCGGAACCGGGCGAAAAAGTTTCAGAAAACCCCGGCGCAAAGGAGGGGCAACGTAACACGGCGACCGGAGAGCGCCCGTCCCCGGGCGCAGCAACAAACGAAACAAAGGTGATCGTGGTTGGCCTGACCTGTTGGAATTGACGGAGCTTTCTGCGCCCGAGGACGGGCGCCCTCCGAGACCAGTTTGCTTGCTCGCTCGCGAGTTAGGCGCCCTATCCGCCAGGAGCAGCCGTGGCCTTCGCTACCGGGGCGACTTTGGTGATGGCCCGGCGCAGGTCCTCGAGGAGAAAAGGTTTGCTGATGACGCAATCAACTCCGGTCATTGGATTGCCCGAGACCTTTAACATCTCGGCGTAGGCCGTAATCATGACGACCGGTTGGCTGGGCGAGCGGGCTTTGATGGCCGCGGCCAGTTCGTCACCCTTCATTGCCGGCATGGCGAAATCTGTGATGACGACATCAAACTTGCCGGCTTCGAACATGGCGAGGGCCTCTTTGCCATTGCCGGCGGTTTCGACAGAGTGCCCGTCGAAAGCGAGCATCATTTTGACGGCGTCGCAGACGAACGGCTCGTCGTCAACCACCAGAATTCGTCGCTTTGGAGAGGCGGGCATGGTCATTCGTCACAGAAACAAAGGAAGCCTACCGAAGTTCCCGAAGAATTACCAGCCTTTCTTGGATGTTCTAGAGCGGGTTTTCTGGCCCGGCAAATGCTAATTCTGAGGCAAAAAGTAACTTTTCCTCATCATCTGCACCGGCGGACAGTGGAGGCCGGTCCGAAAAGAGTAATTCTTGACACAATGGGCCGTTCAGCAGAGTATTACGATGCCGCAAATCCCCGTATGAATGTCGCAAACTGCGCTTGCCCCATTCTGCGTCCGCGGAGCACTTACCACAGCCACTTTGGTCCGCCCCGAACCCGCACGCCACGGCACTGAATCTGATTCTCCCCTTAATGAATGTGAGTTTGAAACGACTCCTTGTTCTTCGTCTGGCGTCGGCGCTTGCGTTGCTGATGCTGGGCATCGGCCCCGCCGTCGCTCAAAAAATTGACCTTAACGCCAACGGCATGAGCGACATTTGGGAACAGGTCTTCGGCGCCACCGGCCTGGATCCCAGTGCCGATGCTGATGGCGATGGCGTGCCCAACGGACTCGAATCGATCGCGGGCACGGATCCGTTCGACAGCAACTCATTCCCAAGGATCACTGTCGGTGCCTACTTTGGCGATCATTTCGCAGTGACCGTGCCCAGCGAACTGGGCAAACAATACGAATTGCAGGGCATCCAACCCCCGGTCGTGGGCGGGTGGACGAACTGGATCACGGAGGCAACGACAATCTCTCGAACTGGGTCGGTCGTTACGTTGAACGGCGCGCCAGGACCTTCGGCCAAGTTTTTCCGCATCGCGGTGTCTGACGTGGATACGGATGGCGACGGGGTCAATGACTGGGAGGAGTACAAGATCGGCACCGATCCTTTAAATGCATACAGTAACGGGCAGCTCGATACTAACGGCGTCCCGATGAACGATTACGCATATGCGACGGGCAAGCTCGCTTCACAAAATATCGTGACTATCACTGCGAGCGATCCCATCGCGACACAACCTGATTCTGAGCAGAATCCACTCAATGTCGGCGCCGTCACCATTACGCGCGGCGGCTTCCCACTCCGTTCGCTTAGCGTGAATCTCTCGCTCGACGGACCGGGCACCGGGATGGCCCAGGAGGGCGTCGATCATGCCGCCTTGCCTCGAACGGTGATTCTTCCGGCCGGTCCCAGTTCCCAGATGATTGCCGTTACGCCTCTGGCCAATACCAATCTGATGACCTCGGTCATCGCCACGCTGAGGCTGCTCGCCGGTTCCGGTTACACCGTCGGTTCGCCCAGCAGCGCCAGCGTCGTGATTTACCCATCGACCACGCCCACCGGAACGGGACTGACCGGTCAATACTACACCAATGCCAGCTCGACATACTCCAGCAGCGCCAACTTCAATGCTGCCAATCTCAAACTCACACGTATCGACTCGACCGTCGATTTCGTCTGGGGCACAACATCGACCCCCATTGCCAATAACGGTTACTATTGCGTCCGCTGGACGGGCCAGGTCCAACCCCAATATTCGGAGACTTATTATTTCGTGGCCAACACGGATGACGGTGTGAAACTCTGGGTGAACGACCAACTCGTGATCGACAGTTGGGCACCCAAGAGCGCGAGCGATCTGACAGGCACGATCGCTCTTCAGGGCGGTGTTCGCCACAACATCAAGATGGAATACTACCAGATCACCGGCGCCGCTGTGGCTCACCTCTCCTGGTACAGCGCCAGTCAGCCCAAGCAAGTTATTCCGGCCAACCGGCTCTATCCCTCGAGTACGCCCGCGGCGCCGACGACGATAACCAGCCCCTTGAACGCTTACGCTTTTCTGGGCCAGCCTTTCAGCTTCACAGTAACGGGCGCAAATTCGGCCAGTTCATTCACGGCGCAGGGTCTGCCTCCCGGGCTGAGCCTCAATTCAGCCAGCGGCGTCATCAGCGGCACACCGACGCTCGCGGGCGACTTCCAGGTGGCTCTCACGGCCAGCAATTCGCTTGGCGTCAGTGCCTCAGTGCTGGATTTGCAAGTCATTGACACTGGCAGTTCTGTTGTTCGCGAGGTCTGGATGGGCGTTCCTGGAAGTAATGTTTCGGACATCCCGCTCGACACACCGGCCACCCTGACCAATATCCTCGGCACGCTGGAAGGGATCACCGATTATGGAGATAATTACGGCGAACGCATTCGTGGCTATTGCACGGCGCCGGTCAGCGGGAATTACTACTTTTGGCTCGCCGCCAGTGACTCGGCTGAGCTTTGGATCTCGAACGATGGCGAGCCCGCCAACAAAGTGCTACGTGCTTACGTGACGCCTTCCGGTACCGGCTCGCGTCAATGGAATGTTCAGGCCAAACAAAAGTCGCCCTGGCTCACCCTGGTTGCCGGCCAGCGTTATTATCTCGAAATCCTTCACAAGGCTGGGGTCGGGACCAATGACAATTGGGCGGTCGGTTGGCTCCAGGATCCCACCGGGACGAATAACGCGGTCAGCGGGATCGTGCCGGGATATTTGTTGTCCCGCCACTTTCCGCCCCCTCCTTCGATCGCTCCGGGCACGCTTTATTCCGCGACTATGCTGCCTCAGAGCGGCATTACAAGTGTCGGCGTCGGCTCGGCCACACTGCGGCTGAGCGCCGATGAGTCCCAAGCCATCCTCGCTTTCGATTACAGCAACCTCTCTTCGCCCGTCACTGGCAAGCACATTCACTCGGACCCGTATTTGTTTTATCCTAGCCAAATTATCTTCGATATTGACGATGCCACTCCGCAGCCGGACGGCACGTATCGCTGGACAATCACGCCGGTGTCGCCGCTCGCCGCTGCTGACATTGTCGAGATCATCAAGGAAAGCAAAGCTTACATAAATGTTCACACCGTTAATAATCCTGGCAGCGAAATCCGAGGAAATTTCACACCGGCCGACGGCGCACAAACTTTCACCGCGCCGCCCGCAGCGCCCGCGTGGACCGACGACCATTCCGATCCCAGCGCCGCGGCCCGTTTCCTGATTCAGGCCACGTTCGGCCCCAGCCCGGCCGACGTCGCTTCGGTCCAATCGGTCGGGTATGCGGCCTGGATCAGTAACCAGTTCAGCCTGCCTGCCACGCATCATCTGCCGTTTATCCTGGCCAACCGCAACACGGACCCGACCCTTCCCTATCCAGGCTCGAGCGTGGTCAACAACTGGTGGCAGCAGTCGGTCACCGCTCCGGATCAGTTGCGCCAGCGGATTGCTTTCGCCCTGAGTGAAATCCAAGTTCTGTCCGACCAGGGCGTGCTAAACGACAACGGCCTCGCTCTGTCCTCTTACTACGACACCCTGTTGGACAACGCATTCAGCAATTTCCGCACATTGCTGGAGGCGGTGACGCTTCACCCGGCGATGGGCCTTTACCTGGATATGCGCGGCAATGACAAGGGCGATATCACCATGGGTCGCCACGCCAACGAAAACTATGCGCGTGAAATCATGCAGCTTTTCTCCCTCGGCCTGAATCGCATGTGGCCGGACGGGACCCTGGTGATGAACTCGCAAAGCAGCCTAGTGCCCACTTACGACCAGAGCGTGATTGAGGGCCTGGCCGCCGTTTTCACCGGTTGGAACTATTGGCAGGCCAACCAGATTAACGGTCATTTGCCGTCGAACTTCAATCCTCCGGCAAACTATACGAACGTCATGGTCCTGGTCCCGACACACCACGACCTCGGCACGAAACGATTGCTTGACAATGTCGTCCTGCCGCAGGCTTGGGGCCTGCAAACCAACAGCTCTACCACCAACTTCGACTACTACTGTTCGCAGGATCTCGAACTGGCCCTGGACAATATCGTTTACAACCAGAACGTGGGGCCATTCATCTGCCGCGAGCTCATTCAACGGCTGGTCGCCAGCAATCCTAGCCGCGAGTATCTCTACCGCGTGGTGCAGGCCTTCAACAACAATGGAGCAGGCGTGCGCGGTGACATGCAGGCAGTGGTCAATGCCATCCTACTGGACTACGAGGCCAGGAGCAGCGCGGTCATTGCGCAGCCGACCTTTGGCAAAATGCGCGAACCGGTCCTGAGAGTCACTGCGACGGCTCGCGCTTTCCCTGCGCCTGCGCCAATGAGTTGCAGCTACACGCAAGGCGGCTTCCGGCAAATCACGAACACCGCGACCGTCGCACATCGCCTTAACGACGGCGACGTCGTGATGCTCAGCTTCACCGACACGTCCGGCCAGCCCGCTCCGTACACGCAAAGCTATAGCGTGACGGCACTTTCAACCAACAGCTTCCGGGTCAACGCGCCGGGCGTCAGCAGCGGCACCTATACGCTCATTCCCAACGCCAGCGTGTCCAACATGGTCACCGCCAGCTTCGAAACGACCAATGTCATCTCCGTGGTCATCAACTCGCATGGCCTCAGCCCGGGGTACCCAGTGTATCTGACCTTTACCTCCGGCGGTTCCACCAACGGAGTGTATCAGGTCATTTCGACCACCAATGCCAACACTTTCATGGTGGAAACCGCTGACTCGACTTCGCGCTCGACCAACACGTGCTTGATCCCTAAGTGGACTGGTGGAGGCTACGTCCAGACGGCTAACAATGTGAACATCAGCCTGCCGGGGAACCATGGGTTAAACCCGGGTGACAGCGTCTATATCTATTTCTCCTACGGCTCGCCCGTCAGCGGCCAATACGCGGTTGCCAGCGTGCCCGACTCCACGCACTTCACTATTACCGCTGCAAATTCCGCCTCGCTCACCCAGAACGGACAGACTGTCTATCCGCTGGTCCCGCCGCCGCTGTACCGGGGTGGCACTGCCCAACTCAGTTGGAACACGTGGAGCATGAATTTTACTGACACCGGCAGCAACCCGAGCCTGGCGCAAACGCCGCTCAATTCCCCGACGGTGTTCAACTTCTTCTTCCCTGACTATCGCTACCCTGGCTCACTGGCCGCCGCAGGCCTGACGACGCCGGAATTTCAGCTCGCCTCCGACACCTCTGTCGCGCTCCAGTTAAACTTCCTCTACGACGGGTTCCTCGGCAACAACAGCGGCAATACCAACGGCATGAGCAGTTTCAATAACGGCGGCGGGGCGATCGTTATGGACCTTGGCCCTTGGATGACGCCCGGCTACACCTCCAATGCCGGCATCTCGAGTCTGGTGGATGCGCTCAGCTCGATCCTAATCGGCGGTCAGTTATCGCCCAATGTGAAGACTTACATCGTCAACTACGTCGCGAATAATACAAATTTCCCCTACAGCACGCCGACGAACCAGCAGATGCGTGATCGTGTTCGCGCCGTGGTTCATTTGCTCATCACGTCTCCCGATTTCACCATCCAGAATTAGCTTTATGGAAAAGACCTCGCTCTCCCAACAAGTCAACCGCCGCCAGTTCATTCGGCAGGCCGCCTGCGCCGCCGTCGGGACGGCCGCGATCACCTCGGCCATTCGCGACTTTCGATTCATGAATGCGGCGGTGGCTCAGAGCAACATCAACGATTACAAGGCGCTGGTGTGCGTGTTCCTTGCCGGCGGCAATGATTCCAACAACCTGATCATCCCCACCATCCAATCCGAGTACGACAATTATGCGGCCATCCGCACTTCCCTGCTGGCGATTCCCCTTACTGGTCCGAACGCCGCGCTGCCGATTGTTTCGGATAACCCGGACAATCACACTTACGGGCTTCATCCAGCCTGCCCTGAGCTGGTGACGCTTTTCAACGAGCAGAAGCTGGCCATGCTGTTTAACACCGGCACGCTCGTGTACCCCATTACCAGCCTGCAGTACCAGAAAAAGCTAGTGGCGACTCCCCCACAGCTTTTCTCCCATGCCGATCAGGTTACGCAATGGCAGACTTCCGTTCCCGACCAGCCCGCTCTCACCGGCTGGGGTGGCCGGTGCGCCGATTTGCTGAATGCCGTCCAGCCAAGCGCTCAGGTTTCACTCGCCGTCAGCCTCGCCGGCGCTAACACATTCGAAGTCGGCAACGCCGTTTCACAATATGCCGTTTCTACCTCCGGCGCGATCCTTCTCACCGGCCTCAATCCGACCAATAATGCCGCTCGATATGCAGCAGTGACTAACATCCTCGGATTGCCCTACGCCAGCATGCAATCGAAGGCTTTCGCCAGCCTGGCCGCGCACAGTCTCAATACTGGCACTCTGTTGAATGGGGGTATTGGCCCAACGGTAGATCCTGCATCGCCGCCGGCCCCTAACGGCACTCAGTACTGGACCATTCCCTTTCCGGCAACGAGTCCCCATCAGGTCGTCAACCCCGCCAGTGGCGCCAGCTTCAACTCGAATTTAGGGCCGCAACTCAAGATGATCGCGCGTTTGATCGAGGCCGGCAGCCGCAGCGTTGCCGCCGGCGGCTTCGGCATGAAACGCCAGATTTTTTTCTGCACTGTCGGTGGCTACGACACCCACACGAACCAGGTTTCTGCCTCTGCCGCCACAGGTCCGCATTCCAATTTGCTTGCCGAGGTCAGCCAGTGCCTGCTCGCCTTCCAACGGGCGATGGAACAAATCGGGACTCAGCGCGGCGATCCGGATTTCCACAAACGGGTCACGGCCTTCACTTGCAGCGATTTTGGGCGAACGTTCCCCAGCAACGGCCAGGGCACAGATCACGGCTGGGGCAGCCATCACTTGATCCTGGGCGGCGCTGTCAATGGCAGAAAAACCTACGGGAAGTTCCCCACCCTGGCCATCAAAGGCCCCGACGATACCGACACCGGCCGTTGGATACCGACCACTGCTTGCGACCAGTATTTTGCCACGCTTGCGACCTGGTTCGGCGTCGATAACAGCAATCTCTCGACGGTGTTCCCCAACCTCGGCCGATTCTCCACGCCGAATCTTGGGTTCGTTTGAGCCGACGGGGCAGGGGGCGAAGGATCACTTCACCGCCGGCGCCGGCACATTGGCGCCGATCGCTCGCTCCAGGCGCGCGCGTGCCGCCGCATAGTCATGAAGCGCTTGGATCTGTGTCGTGCGCGCTTCCGTCAAAGCCGTTTGCGCGCTGAGTAGGTCCAATTGCGTCCCCGTTCCCGCTTCGCTTCGCGCCCGGGCCAGCCGTAACGCTTCCTCCCCCTGTTCGACTACTTTTCTTTGTGACTCCAGGAGCTCACGGGACTCAACAAAATTCGAGAAAGCCGTTCGCACCTCCAGTTCAATGCGCCGTGTAGTGTCGTCTAACTCCACTCCTGCCCGCTCATAAAGAGCGGCGGCCTCCTTCACTTTTCCCTGCGTCCTTAGTCCGTCAAACACGTCCCAGTTGAGCTGCACGCCTGTTATCCAGCCGTGCACCTCAGCGGCCAGATTCGGACCGAATAACGAGCTGTGCGCGTCATAGCCGGCAAACGCCTGAAGGCTCGGCTTGTAACCCGCGCGCGCGTTGACCAGGTCCTCCTTGCGCAGGGCCTGAGCTCGGTGCAACGCTTGCAGTTCCGTGCGCCGCTCCAGAGCCAGTGCCAGCGCCCGCGGCAATTCCAGGTCGTACGGTTCAGCCTCCAGCTTCCCGGCGAGCTTCAGGGGTATGTCCTCGAAGATTTCTTTCGGCACACTCATGCCGAGCAGGTTTGCCAGATTGTTTTTGGCTATCCGGAAACTGTTCCGCGCCCGGATCAGTTTGGGCTTGGCGTTGGCCAGCTCGACCTCGGCACGCAGCACGTTGAAGCGTGGCACCGTGCCGGCTTCATACCTCCGCGTCGTGTCGGCGAGCTCGCGGTCCAGCAGTGCGACCGAGGCTTCCTGCACCGTGATCTGTTGTTCCGCCAGCAACACGTCGTCGTACGCGATCTGCACCTCCAGCACCGTATTGGCCACCACGGTTTGGTAATTGAGCAGGGACTGTTCCTTTGTAAGCCGCGCAGCGCGAAACGACGAAACCATTCGGCCCCCTTCGTAAAGGGACTGCACCAGCCTGATTTGCGAGCCCCAACTCTGGGCAGTGCCGAATGTGAAGCCCCCGATGTTGACGGTCGGCCTGTCCACGTCGCTCGATTCAATCGCCGAATAATTGCCAGTGACTTTGACTTTGGGAACGACGATGGCCCGCGTTTGGATGACGACGCCTTCCGCCGCCGCCAAGTCCTTTTGTGCGCTCAGAATGCTCGGGTTCTGGCGCAGCGCCAAATCGACGGCTTCAGGCAGCGATAAGGGTTGTGTGAAAAAAGAGTTTGTTGCGGGGGAGGCCTGCGCCGCGCCGAGCCGACTCCCTGAGGCCCACCATGAGGCGAGGCAGGCCAGGAAAAAGTAGTCCCACCGAATTCGAGGGCTACCGCTTCGTCTGGTTCGTCTGGCGATTGGCGCGGCTTCCATTTCGATGAGATTTGGTGGTTCGAGCGGGCTCACGTTCCCGCAAAAGACAGACACAAAAACACCGCGAACGCAAGCCTCGGGCTAATCAGTGGGCGCATCTCAAAAAATTTAGGCCTTGCAGGTCGGTTTCGTTTTCAACCAGCTTTGTACCTGTTTAGCCTAGACGCTGATCAAGTGCCAGGCCGAAGGCCTGGTTCAAATCAACCCAGGCCACCGGCCTGGGTTGATTGTGCGGTAGACATATAAGCGCTGAAGGCGCGCTTCATCATCATGCTAAAGACTCTGGCATTGCGCGACTGTGTGACTCAGGCTTTCAGCCTGCAACTCTTGGACGCCGTTGATGAACCCAGGCCTGTGGCCTGGGCTGGTATGAGCCAAACCTACGGTTTGGTTTTGGAATGTTCGTAAATACAAAGGATTTCGACTCGGCTGCTTCTCTCAAGAGTTCAGATGCGCCCCGAGTCGATTTGTAGTTTGTGCGCCCTTGAGCTCTCAATGCCAAGGTGTAGCATCGTCGAATGCAAAGCCCGATCCGGTGCCATTCGTGGTTGATTGTCCAAGTCGTCCTGGCCCTGATCACGTGTTGCGGGTGCCAGGCGCAGCCCGCTCGCCCCAGCCCGGGCACTGCTACCAACCTTTACGAGTTCCGACAGGACCACGACCCGAACGGCATCGGCAAGAGATTCCTCGGCCGGGAGATCGCGTTGGTGATGGGCCATCAGGCGGCCGATTGGCTGGAACGCTCGGAGCGCGAACAGGAAGAACGGCCTGACCTGCTGCTGCCCGCACTAAAGCTTAAACCGGGCGACGTCGTGGCCGACATCGGCGCCGGCACTGGTTATTACACGCGGCGGTTGGCCAAACTGGTCGGTGAAAAAGGCACTGTCTTCGCAGTCGATATTCAGCAGGAAATGCTCGACTTGCTTGGCCGCAAGATGGACGAACTAAAGATCCGAAACGTGAAGCTCATTCTCGGCTCGATTACTGATCCCAAGCTGCCAAAGGGGTCAGTCGATTTAATCCTGATGGTCGATGTGTACCACGAATTCGATTACCCCTATGAGATGGCTCAGGCCCTGTGCCGCGCGCTCAAACCAGGCGGGCGAATGGTCTTTGTCGAATTTCGCGGCGAGGATCCGAGTGTGCCGATCAAGCGCGTGCACAAGATGACTGAGGCGCAGGTGCGGAAGGAAATGGCGCTGCAGCCGTTGCAGTGGGTCGAAACAATCGAAACGCTGCCCTGGCAGCATATTATCGTTTTCAAATCCAAGCCTGCCGGTCCTCGCTGAGCGCTTCCTTAATTTTGCCTGCTCGATTTTGGGAGTCGAATCTGCCACCACCGGGCCGGAGCGCGGACTTCAGTCCGCAGCAATGCCAGAATGGCCCAAGGCGCCAGGGAGTATCTTTCGCAAAACTCGGTTTCAACCAAAGCTGCGGACTGAAGTCCGCGCTCCGGCTGGCTCAGCTCCCGTCGTGATGGTGGCAATAGCAATGTGCTCCCGTCCTTGAGAAGGAACCAGTCGGTCAGCAGCGCTCGACTGCCATGGCTACCGCCTCGCCGCCGCCGATGCACAAAGAATCTATTCCGAGGCGGGCATTGCGTTGCTGCATCGCCTGGAGCAGCGTCACCAGCGTGCGCGCGCCGCTGGCGCCGATCGGATGGCCCAAGGCCACGGCCCCGCCATTCACGTTCAGCTTTTCGTGTGGGATGCCCAATTCCTTCATAGCGACCATCGGCACGACGGCGAAGGCTTCATTGATTTCAAACAGATCTATGTCCGCGGCTTTCAGCGAGAGCATCTTCAACAGCCTGGCAATGGCGCCGATAGGCGCGGTCGTAAACCACTCCGGCTCCTGCGAGAACGTGGCGTAGCCCAGAATGCGCGCTTGCGGTTTGAGACCCAGCGCCTGGACTTTTTCAAGCGAAGCTACTACCAAAGCTGCCGCGCCATCGTTGATGCTGGATGCGTTGCCGGCGGTGACGGTGCCGTTCTCGCCAAAGGCCGGCCGCAATTTGCGCAGCTTCTCCTCGTTGAATTTCTTCGGCGTCTCGTCTTCGGTCACCGAAATCGCCTCCCGGCCCAACTTGACCTGCACGGGCTCGATTTCCGCAGCGAATCTGCCATTGGCGATGGCATCCAGGGCGCGTTTGAAGCTGGTGACGGCGTAATCGTCCTGCTGCTGGCGCGTAAATCTGTATTTCTCCGCGCATCGATCCCCGCAGGTCCCCATGTGGACCTGGTGGTACACGTCCCACAGGCCGTCGCGGATCATCGAGTCCACCATCTCGGCGTTCCCCATCCGGTAGCCGCCGCGCGCCTTCTCCAACAGATATGGTGCGCGCGACATGTTCTCGGTCCCGCCAGCCACGATCAGCGACGCCTCGCCACACTTAATGGCCTGCGCCGCCAGCATGACTGCCTTCAGGCCCGAGCCACATACCTTGTTAACAGTCGTGGCGCCGATCTGCGGCCCCAAGCCGGCACCGATCGCGGCTTGCCGCGCCACGTTTTGTCCCAGGCCGGCGCTGACGACATTGCCAAAAATGATCTCATCAACGTGGTCTTTCGGCACACCCGCGCGCTGGAGCGCCGCTTTGACAACTACGCTGCCCAGCGCGGGCGCCGGCGTGGATTCGAAGGCGCCGCAGAACCCGCCCATGGCGGTCCGCGCGCCCCCGCTCAAATACACTCCGTCCTTGAGGTTCATCTCTGTCTTTCCCGAAAGGCCGATTGCCGCCCGTGTTCTTAAGCCCGTTTCGCAGTTCGAACTAAAATAACCTCAGTGCTCTTGTGACCGAAGTCAATTCAGGAATCAAAAAGGCGGGTGAGGGATAAGTACCGGCTAGCTCTTAATGCCAACATCGCTCGCTTGGACGATCTGGCCGACGCGAACGGCCTTGCCAAAAATTGCAACCTTTGCTTCGATAACCCTGTGGAACGGGCCGGGACACCCAAGCCGCTATGCGATCAAAACTAGGAATTAATTCGCAGTTTCTGCCCTATTATCAACTTAGCAGGAATTCTTTCCTGTTAATCATATAGTTGGCCTTGGATACCGCATGATGACTGAGACCGAGTCCAGGGTTGTTGCAGCCTGGCGCGAAGCCGAGCGAGACTTGGGTGTTCGTTTCACCTCTCCGTTTGTTCTCGCGAGTGCGGACGGCAATTTGTTCGAGCATTTGGGCCTTATCCACCAGTTTGGCGGCCGAGTTGGTATGCTCATCTCGGTTATTGGTGAGCCCTCAGCCGCTGTGCCGGTGCCAGCGGGCAATGAATATGGTCGTTCTCAACTCGCTGCTGAATACAGCGAGTATCGACGTCAATTATTCTGCGACACACTGGATGACTGGCAGTTTCTTGGGCCAGATTCGGAGCGTCCAGCTTGGTATACTGGAAAGAGTTGGGGATGAAGACCGGGGCCAACAAGTCAGTGGAGCGAATGGCGGCGGGCGCACGGCGTTCGCGTGTCCGAGGGTCATGGGCCGCCGCCATCGCTCACTTTTTTCGTTACCCGCAAAAATGACGCATGGGCGACACCCACCTCAGCGAGCTAAAAACTGCCCTCGAAAAAAAGGGCTGGCGTCTGATCTCTCAGCTGGAAGGCGACGGCTATCGAATTTCCGGAGTTTGGCGTATTCAGCGCAGCACTCGTATCCCGCCAACGGAGGTCCTGTTTGCGGGGCTCGACGACATGCAAACATTGCCAATCGAACGCGCATATGCCTGCGAGGTCAAGGAGCATAAAGAAATTGGCCTCTATTTCGGCTCCATGAAGGAGTTCAGAGCGGCGCTACCGGCATTTGTTCATGCTTTGGACGCGCTCGAAACCAATGAGACCAAAATCGTGTAACCAATCGCGCCAGCCAACGGCGGGAGTCCGTCCCGCGGCGTGCCCGACGTCACTGGCCCGGCGTGGCTGCGCTCGTCGTTGGGCAAAACAGCCATGAAGTTTCTCCCACTCCTCGGGAAGCGGCTCAAGGACGACGAGATCATAGACATTCTGGAGCGCGCGGATATTGAAGTCGTTTACGATTTCGATCGTTTACACGAGAACATGCCTGACAAGTATTGGGCAGCCTCGAAGACGGATGGGTTTCAATTCGGGTTCGACGCCAACCAGACTCTTGAGGTGATTTTCCTCCATACCGTACTGCATGATGGGTTCGCGCCCGTCAGTCGCAGCGATTGCGACGTCCCGTTCTTTTCGACTATCCATGAAGTAGAGGCAGATGGCGCTGCGAGGAACCTGCGGGTCTCGAAAGGGAAGTCAGATCTCCTGGGCATTCCGCGTCATTGGGTGCGCTTGGAATATGAGAGGCACTCCGTGCATTATGAGTTCCGCAGCGCCGAACTTGCCGTTGTGACCATCACAAAAACCCGATGAGCGACGAGCCCAACAAACCAGATGCAGAGAGCCCGGCGATGACGCTCTGGTTGACAATCGAAGATCATGGTCGCCGGGTCTCTGATCTGGAGCGTTGGCCGAAAGATGAAAGGTAAGCCATACACCGTGCATGTAATTGTCGACCCGGTGTTCGGGGAACGTCTACGCGAGATTCCGCTGGGAGAGCCGGTGTGGATCGCAGACACAGAGGTCAACCGGCCTGCGTACGAAGCAGTTGGAAGGGAGCGGAATCCGGAGAGCTATCTTGTCGGCCTAAGCTCCTTCAAGGTTGAGCTGACTGCACGGCCAGAGGACTGGCTCATTTCGGAGTTGGCGGACATTGATCTGCATCACGGAGAGTACTCTCACGATCCCCCGTGGTCACGGATCAACGTCATTGGGGCTAAGTGGACTGAGCGGATTCAGAAGGAGCTGGGACGCTTCGGGTTCACGGCGCATCTTGTTACCCGCGAGGGTTTCGAGGCAACGAAGGGATCGGCCAACAACGTGGTGGAGGCGACGGCGGGATGACCACTCTGTTTCAAGCCGCACACCTCTTGCCCGCCGCGCCTCACCACGGGCGTTAGCATGAACGTCTTTTCTGCAGCTCTCAATGGAGTCCTTCCGCATTTCCGCGTGCGGGGCGACACCCTGCTGCTTTCGCAGGGGCACCCGCTGAACCGCACAGAGATTGACCTGCGGCAAGTCGCGGCGCACAAGCTGCCGTCGCCAGTTTGTCTACAGATTCGTTTGCTTCGGGGCCGTTGGGTTCAGTATCAGCTGGATGGGTTCCGACCGGCAGAGATCACTCGCTTGCGGTCACTGCTTACAGAGCGCCAGCGCCAGAATCACGTGCGCCATGAAACTGAATGCTAACGAGACGCGCCAGCCAACGCCGGGAGCGCGTCTGTCTTGCACTCTACCCGCACCGGCCCGGCGTGGCTGCGCTCCACGTTAGGGCAAAGGAGCACCGATGACACGCAGCATTACCTTATTTTTCCTGCTGGCGACGGCTTGTCTTGCGGACGACAGCGCGCGCGTGCCGCAAGAGGACGCGATTCGGGAGAGTGTATTCCGCTACCAATTCGACCATAATACCTCCAAACTTGCGAAGACGGCCAAGGCCTATTACCTGACGATGGGCGAGAAGCTTTGGGATCCGCCAGATGAATTCATGAAGCGATTCACCGGTCACACTCCGCCCGTGCGCAAGTTTTCGGAGTGGCACAAAGGAAGCGACGGTCTCAGTTTTAGGATCAGCAATATGCGGTGGGTTTCGGACACAGAGGTCAGGGTTGCCGGTGGCTGTTCCGACGAGGTCGGTACCGGTTCGTGCAACACTTACACGGTGAAGAAGGGCGCGGAAGGATGGAAGGTGGTCACTGACAAGAAAGAGGACTGCAACACTTGGATGCCGTATGGTCCGGGAAAGCCCTAATGTTTGCTCTGCACTGGACGCCCGGAGGGTGCTCTGTTTCCATATTGAACGCCATTGGCCGGGGCGCCAGCGAGAGCGGTCGTTGGCATTAAATCATGAAGCGCTTCACCAAAGCCTTCGTATTCGCGCTCATTCCATTGATGTGCGGGTGCGACCAGAAGACTCAGCAGTCCGCCAGCAGGACCCAGACACGTCCCGCCGCTGCCAAGACTTACTTCCTCTACATCAAGATTCCTGAACAGATCATGCCCGAAGAGAGAGCGAAAAAATATGAAGATCCTATCAACGAGTTGCTGTCCCAGCATCGACTCGGCGAGGTTTCCGGCGGCGGCACGATGTTAACTAAAGACAAACAGATCGAGTATGTCGGCCTGGATGTCGATGTGACGGATCCTCAGAAAGCGATTCCCCTTTTGGTTGCGAAGCTCAAGGAAATCGGTGCTCCAAAGGGTACCGTTATCGAACAGCGTGAACCAGAGAAGAAGACAATACCGATTGAGTAACGCCAACCAGACGCGCCAGCCAACGCCGGGAGCGCGTCTCGGTTCCAGCCGCGCGCCCTTGGTCCGGCGTGGCTGCGCTGTTCGTTAGTCGCAACTTGAATTATGGTCGTCGCTCGTCTGTGTGTTAGTGTAGCCAGCTTGGGAGTGGCGGTGCTTCTTGGGTACCAAGCTTACATCTCATGGATGGTGCTGGTCTGGGCGGCAGCCCAAGGTGGAGCGTCGGCCTCGCTGCAAGTCCTTGGAGTGACCATGCCATTTTCCGTTGGCATGACTTTGCTTGTTTCCCTTGCTCTAGCTTTTGCTTTTCTGGCGGTCTATGCTCTCTTCGTTGCCAAGCTCGATGACTAACCCGCGCCCTGCACTGGGCGCCGGGTTCGCGCCCTGTTTCAAAGCCGGAGCTGACTGCTCCGGCGCCAGTGAGCTTTTGGTTAGTAGTTGCTGGCACACGTTATGCCGAAAAATCTCTCCACCGAAGCGCGCACACGCTTGGTCACGGTGGTACCTCAATTCGCGGTTCAGGACGTTGCCCGAACGGCCGAATACTATCGCGATGTTCTCGGTTTTCAAATCGCGAGTTATTGGGATGGGGAGCGGCGCACGCTGACGCCAACCTCACCTCCTCCGTTCGGAATCGTTCGCCGCGACGATGTCCAGGTGTTCTTCTATCGTGTGAGCGGACGTATCCGGCGTGATGAGGGTTACCACGCTTATTTCCATGTCAAAGGGGTCGATGCCCTGGCCGAGGAGTGGCGCCGACGGGGTGCCGAGATCCTCGACGGTCCCGAGGACATGACCTATGGCCAACGGGAGGTAGTGATCAGGGATCCGAACGGCTTGATTCTCGCCTTCGGCGAGGCGCTGTCAATCGGCTCTTCGACGTGACAACGCCGACTAATTCTTGCTGGGGCGGACGCGCTGATTGCGCCTCTGGTTCAATCGGACGTTCGGTAGAGGCGGGCCGCCCGGCTCAGGGCGCTCCAGGACAAGCTGATTGCGGATTCCTGGAGCGCGCCCGGGCGAATTAGTCAGTCAGCGGTTTGAGATAGGGTGTGAGCGCCGCGGGAACTTCGTCTTTCAAGCAAATCATGATGCCATCCTTACGAAGGAAGGCGGCATTCTCGCCGGCCAATTTCGTGTCCACTGCGTCGGGACTGAGCGTCCACATCGAGCCGGTGATTGGGTCCACGATGTATCCGATGCCGGCCGAAAGGACGTTGACGCAGTAAGCGCGGTTGACCAGGCCGTGCAGCGGTACCTGGACCGGGGCGAAGCCCTCTTTGCGAACCAGGACGACGTAGTTGGCGGCGCGGAGGAAGTCGTGGTCGTGCCGATCGAGCTTGGCGACGCACGGAGTGGTCTGTTGAAAGATAATTTGGCCGCGGGAATCATACACCAGGACCTCAGCCCCCTGGGGGTGAGAATCGATGGCGACAGTTTGTTGCGGGCCGCACATCAGGGAGGCGCAGCCGCTGAACAACATGGTCAGACAGGAACAAGCCAACAATGTGACGGTGGATTTAGTCAGTTTCATAATCTGTTCTTAGATGCTTTACGAAAGCCCCGAGGCATTTCAATACTTATTTTTTCGGTCCGATGGCGTCGATTCTGGTATTCAGCCGTTTTTGGCGGTGCCCCGGCAGCACTCGCCCCGTGGCAAACAGCTAGTTTCGTTCCAATGGTCCAACTTCGTTCCCGTCGCCTCGAAACACGGTTCGCCAATGGCGGCGAAGGGAAGGCAGGGCCGGTTAAGCGAAAAAGCACAAAGCCTGTCCCGCAATGGGACAACTCCACTGCCCGGAGCGCGCTTCGGGCGGAGTGCCCTATAAGGGCTTCCTGCCGAAACGCAAAACTGCCGAAAAGTGTAAGTCGGTCTTAGCGTTGTCCAGGAATTCGAAAGAACGAGCCGATTCGGAAGCTGCTGCGGCCGAGGACGGCCGCACTCCGGTGGTTGGGCAACACGCCCGTTCGGTACTTCAGCTTTGCCCCTTCAGCGCTGAATCCGCGCCGAGCCACCCTGCGCAAAGGCGCGGACTTGCTCGAGCGAGGCCATGGTTGTGTCACCGGGGAAAGTCGTCAGCAGGGCGCCGTGCGCCCAGCCGAGTTTGACGGCTTCTTCCTCCGGTTCGTTCGCGAGCAATCCATAGAAGAATCCCGCAGCGAAGCCATCGCCACCACCGACGCGATCGAGCACATCAAGGTCGCAATGCGGCGACAGGACAGCCTTTCCGTTGATGCAGGCCACTGCGCCCCAAGTGTGCCGGTTGGTGGACTTTACAGCCCGCAAGGTGGTAGCGACGATCTTTACCTGCGGATGCTTCCGCGTGACTTTCTCGATCATTCCCAGGAACGCGCTGGGATCGAGTTTGGATTGGGCGGCGGCTTGAGGCCCCTCGATGCCCAGGCCCATTTGCAGGTCTTCTTCGTTGCAAACCAGCACATCGACGTTCTCCACGATACGATTGAGCACGGTTATGGCGCGGCGGGGCCCGCCCGAAACGGTCCAGAGTTTGGCCCGATAGTTGAGGTCGAAAGAAACCACTGCGCCCGCCGCCCTGGCCGCCTGCATCGCTTCAATCGTGAGCTCGGCAGTTGTGTTCGAAAGAGAAGCGAAGATTCCGCCGCAGTGAAACCAACGCACGCCCGCGGAGAATATCTCCTTCCAGGGGAAATCGCCGGGCTTGAGTTGTGCCGCCGCTTCGTTGCAGCGGTTGTAGAATACCACCGGGGCGCGGATGCCGTGCCCGCGGTCGCTATAGACCGTCGCCATGTTCGGGCCGTGAACGCCATCGTGTTTGAATCGCTTGTAGAACGGCTTGACGCCCATGGCCTGCACGCGTTCGGCTATCAACTCGCCGATGGGATAATCCACCAGCGCCGTGGCGATGCCGGTGCGCAGGCCGAAACAGTCGGAGAGGTTGGCGGCCACGTTGAACTCGCCGCCGCTGACGTGGATTTGGCATTCGGTGGCTTTGCGAAACGGGGTTATTCCCGGGTCCAGCCGATGGACAAGTGCTCCGAGCGACAAAAAGTCCAGCGCCCCGCCGGGAGGAATACTTAGGCCGTACTTCATCGCGGCGAGACTGCACGGAAATCCGCGCGATGTCGCGCTGAAAATCTTCCGCAAGGCCTCGGCGAACGCCGGCGGGGCGCGGAATTTATCCGGAACGCCGCAGTCAAACCGCTAATTCGCTAATAAACACCAATGGAACAGGGAGTGGAGCGTTATTCGACTTCCTCGGTCACCTCGCGCAGGATAATCTGCTCTCGCTTCTCCAGCAGCCGCCCCTGGAGCGGGAGCAAGGCCCCATACAGACCGAGCACGCCAGCAAGAACCACTAATGCTGAGACGAAATTCACCGGCAGCCAGGGCACCCAGCCCAGGTTGGTGAACAGCAGATGCAAACCAGGTGGGATCAGGATAAGTGGCATCGCCATAGGCGCCATTAACATAACGCACATTATGGCGACGAATACGATGGGCTTGGGTTTCTTGGCCTGGAGCGTTCCAGGCGTGAGTCGAAAGGGCACCAGGATTGAACAAAGGTTACAGAAGACGCAAAACAGCAGGAAACACGTGGGCAACTGCACCAGCCCGGTCGCAAACGCGCTGAATGAGAGATGGGCCCGCCATGCAGCCACCGCCAACATCAGAAGGCCTGCCACGGCCGCAAATGGAAAGTAGGCCAGGTTCTTGGCGAGCAGAATGTGGTGGCGCCTCGTTGGCAGCAGGACCAGAGAGCGGAAGCTGTCCCGGTCTAGCCCAAACACATTCGACATCGCGGGTCCCAAAGAAAAGCCGACCAGCACGACGGCCGCCGTCGCCGCCAGCTCGGACCAGCGACCCGGGACTCGGCCCTTGGGCAATCTGAAGCTCAACGAGAGAGCGACGATTCCAAACGCTATCGGCATGACCGCCGCCATTTTCATTTCTGGAGCGCGCAACAGAGAACGGAAGGTTGCCAGCACCAGGCCGGCGGTATCGTCGGGAAGTCCGGGCAAGGATCGTTCCAATAGCAAGCGCCCGGCCGCCCTTGGATGTGTCGGTCGGCTTGGTTTGACCCGAATTCGCTCATCGGCCCCGAGATAAAACCTGAGTGTCAGCCGATAGGCGCGGAGCAAGCCCAGGGCTCCGATGAGCAACGCCGCTGTTGTCGCGGCCAGCGCCGGCGTCAGCCGATTCTCCTTTAACTCCATCGCACAGTAACCGACCCAGGCAGGTGGAACTGCGACGTGCGCCTGAAAAAACCATTCAGGCAGTTCGGGTCTGCGTTGCGCGTCCGCCGGTTGGCTCCCCTTCGCCTCACCCTGGGCCGAGGGCTGGGGTTGACGCCGGTTTTTGAGAAAAGCGGGTGAATGAACCAGCAGATTCGGCAACTGCCCGATCAGCACGACCAGGAGGGTGATCCAAACAATAACGGCCCGTCGTCGTCGTTTGTTGACCATCAGCGCCGAAAGCCACCCGCGCAGGCAATAAGTCCACGCCGTGATCAGAAACATCAAGCTCAGCACAACCGCCAGCAGCGGCGCCATCACCCAGCCCACGCTGAAAGTCAAACCCAGGTACAGCCCGACCATGCCCGGCAGCAGCAGGACGAACGGCGGAGTAAAATGCGAGACGGCAAAGTTGAACCCGAACACTTGCGGGAGCGTGACCGGCAGATGGAGCAGTCGCGTCACGTCGATACTCTCGGAGCGCTGGATTTCGACAACAATTCCGAGCAGCCAAATAAAGAGGAAGCCGAAGATGACACCGTCCCAGATCAGCAGCAGTGTCCGGGAGGAAGCTTTGGCAGCGACAAAGGCGCCAATAAAAATGCCGGCGATGCCCAGCAGAGTGGCCGCCATCAGCAGCAATGCCGCGAAGAGCACCGACAATACGGCATTGAGCTGGCCGCCGCGTGAAAATTGATTTCGTGTCAGTCGCCAGCGCAGCCAGAGAATTGCTCGCAGTTGCGCCCAGTTCATGGGTCTCCCGTGAGCCAGCTCAGTTTCTGGCCCTCGATCTGCCCGGCGCCGACGACTTCCAGAAACCGCTCTTCCAGCGAGCCGTTACCGCGCAATTCGGCCATCGACTCCTGGCAGACCAACTTACCTTTGGCGATAATGCCGACGTGCGTGCAGAGGCGTTCGACGATTTCCAGCACGTGCGAGGTGAGAAATACCGTCGCGCCGCGTTCGACCGCGCGCTTGAGCACGTCGCGGATCACGCGCGAAGCGACCGCGTCGATGCCTTCAAAGGGCTCATCCAGAAATAGCAGTTCGGGGTTGGGCAGCAAGGCGGCCGCCAGGGCCAGCTTCTTCCTCATCCCATGCGAATATTCGAGCGCGAGCTTTTTCTCTTCCTTCGCCAGGTCCATCATCGCCAACAGCTCGTCGGTGCGCTCGCGCGCGACCTCGCGCGGCAACAGATACATCCGGCCGATGAACGTCAGATATTCTCGGCCGGTCAGATTGTCAAATAAACCCAGGTTTTCCGGCACGACACCGAGGCGCTGCTTGACGGCCAGGGCCTGAGCCGGTTGCGCGAGGTCCTCCCCCAACAGCCGCATGGTGCCTGACGTCGGCGCCAGCAAGCCGGTCAACATCTTGATAGTGGTGGATTTGCCCGCGCCATTCGGGCCAAGAAAGCCGTAAAAGGTGCCGCGTTCGACTCGCAAATCGATCGCATCCACCGCGCGCAGGTCGCCGAACTGGCGTGTCAACCCTGCGGTCTCAACGGCAAGATTCATGGTCAGATTGCAAGCAGGATTGCTTTCGTGCTGGTGAAAGTCGAGCGCCTAACGGCCGACAACTGCCAGCAACAAAACTCGAGGCCCAGCGGCTTGCAAACGGCGACCGGCTGAGCGAAGCTATTTGTGGAAAGTGAAACCAGTCTATCTATGAGAGCTATTTCGATTCTTGCCGGCGGCGCCGCGCTCATCGGTATCTTAGCCGGGTGTGATACGATCCCGCCGGGCGCGGAGCGCGGTCCGCACGGCACGATGGCCTACCTGGTCGAAATTGAATCTTCCGAACCTGGCGTGAAAATTGAAGCCAATCGCCAATACATCGGGACGACGCCTTTGACGCTGAAAATCTTTGGCGACCCGGACGGGACCTTTCATGACTTCGGTTCCTATTACTACATCATTCAGGCTTTCCCGCTTAACACCAACCAGTTTGTTCAGACCGCGGTCTTCCGGACGGGCCACTTGTTCACGCCTGAGGATCGGATTCCTCGCAAGATTGTGTTCGACATGAGTCAGCCGCCGGGACCGAACCCTTACGAGCAACCGTATTACGGGCCGCCGGTCTATTATGGGCCGCCGGTTTATTATGGCTCCAGAATCTACTTCGGTCCTCCGGTGTTCTATTATCATCGCTGGGGTCGCTGGTGATGAGAGGCTGTGTCGGGCGTTGTTTTTTCGCTTCTTCGACAACACGCGGAGCAATGCGCCGGGCAATTAAGCTTGCGCGACTCCAGGGTTATGAGATATTCAACTCCCGTTCGGAGCGTAGCTCAGCCTGGCTAGAGCACTTGGTTTGGGACCAAGACGTCGCAGGTTCAAATCCTGTCGCTCCGACCAGTTTTTACCGGGAGGTCACAGCAACCAAGCCGCCAGGCTGATGTAAGTCAGGAGCGTGAATAATTCGCTTCGCGCTCGCTGGAGCGGCCCGGGCCCACGATCAATTCTGCCTTGCGCCTGCGCCGCCGACGGGTCCAGTTGCTTCCAGGAGAAAGGATTTCGATGACTTTTTGCCCAGCGCAGCTTCGATGTCCAGCATGGCGGGATAATCTTGCGCGCGGATAATCGCGGGGAAAGTTGCGAGCTCGTGAGTGATCACACGTTTGCCGGAGGAATCCATCGAGGTAATCCTGGCCATGCCGGCGCCATCGGGCGCCACGAGGTTTTCGCTCGGCGGCGCGATGTCGATTTGCCGAAAGCTCGCGGGCAGCTCGATCTCGGTGCGATACGTACGTTCGCTCTGACGAGAGACAAACAACGGCAAAGTGCGTTGATCCGCTCCCAGAGGAAACAACGAAGGCGTAAAGGGCAGATCGAAGTAGGAGTATTTCCCATCCACGACGTTGTAGTTGTCGATCTCGACAGTGAATTGTTCGAGGCCGGGATAGCGGTCGAATTTCGTAGTCAAATCCCCAATGGGTCGCGCGCCCTGGGCCACGGCGGAAACTGCCTCCTGGAAAAAGTGCTTGCGCTCTTCGGGGGGCAATTCCGAGAAATAGTGGTTCTTGGCGTTATAGTTGGCGCCGTAGTATTCACGTGAGATTCCCACTCGCGTCTTGCCCTGATCGCTAAGCGACAGGGTATAGGTCGTTTCCATCTTGTCGCTGCAATCGCGAGCCGCGTGGACCACTTCGAACGACTGGCCGGGCAGCGCGATGGCCAGGCGGCCGTCGTTGGCCGTCGAGCCGAGCCGCGCGTACTGATCGGTGTCGTTCAAGTAATAGGTCCCGCCTTCAACGGCAATTTTCACCAGGGGCGTTTGGAACGTCTGAGGCAGCGGAAACGAGGCGGTGACGTTGGTGATACCGGCAATGGGCGGAAGACCCGAGGCCATGACGAACTCGGGCTGAAATCCGGCTGCGGCGAGCATTGAGTGCAAGAGAATTGCGCGGTCGGCCAGGTGTCCGTAGCCATCGGCCAGCGTCGTGTCGGCAGGAGACAATTCACTGAGCGGCAGCTCGGTGAATGACGGCCCGGCCACGCGGATGGACTTGGCAACATAGTCGCGAATGGCTTTGACAGTTTCCGTTTTGCTTTTGGCCTGCGCTGCAAGTTTTCGCGCACTCTCAGCGGCCTTCGTACCTTTCCGAGAGCGGTCCAGCATGATTTCGTTCAATTCCTTCAAATAGGACTTGAGGTCACCGGCGAAATACTCAACGCCCGCCATATAGACCCATTCCGGAGGCAGTTGGGCTTCGGCGGGCAATGCTTTGACTTTTTCCGCCTGCCACTGGAAGTGTTGCGCTCCTGAGGCGGCATTGGTCTCTTCCTTAACGATTCCGGCTGTCCCGGTCACAAAAGTCTGCACACGCACGTCGGCTGGCGCCGTCAACTGAAGTGTTTTCCGGTCCAGTTCATCCATCGTTTGGAACGATTCAAAGCCGGAAACGTAAGGCTTTCCTCGTGTCGTGAGCTGATACTCGACCTCGATGGTGGAGCCGATGTCCACGCCGGGCAAATTTGCCACTAGAATTTTGCCGCCGGTGTAGCGTTTGGCGGAAGCGTTCCAGCCGGCATCCATCACGTTGATTTCGTTGGTGGCGATCTGCTGTCGCTGGCCGGCCTTGGAGATCACGACGGCGTTGATCAACTTCGCCTCTTCGCAAGCCGGGTTGTAGGAGAATTTGAATTCCGCCTCGTTTTTCTTGCCGCTGTACGTGAGCACTTGCTTCACGTATTTTGCCTTCAGGACCGCGCTGTGAGCATCTTTGATTTCGAGTTCCTTGCGGCTCTCCACAATTCGCGCGTTCGATTCCACGCCGGGATTGGCCGATGAGTTCCTCTCGACGAGTTTGGCAAGCGTCGAGCCGGAGATGGCCATGACCGGGGCTTTGCGCTCGTCGTAATCCATGGCCTTGAGGCTCCGTTTGAGCGTTTGATATTGCTCGGGCGTGAATTCGACGGTTTTCAGATTCAGCTCGTCGGTGCACGCCAGCGCGTGGTCCTTGAACTCGACTCGCCGATGATAACTCATTGACGGATCCTCGATGGGCGAATAGGACGGGATCGACACCGCGCCTTCGAAACCATCGGTTAGTTTGAGGGAAATTTCCTCGGTCAGGCCGCAGGCGATTTCAGTGCGAAAAGGATATTTGCGCTTTTCGAGGCCGGCGCCACTCAAGATGAAATTCACCACGCCCATGCTCTTGCCGATCCACGGCAAGTTGACGATCGACTTGCCCTCGCCTGAGGCTGTCATGCCATCCACGGAGAACTGCAGCTCGGCGCGCAGTTCCGCCGACACGTCCCGGACGTCCTCAGGAATGATTTTCAATGAGGTCAAACGCGCGCCAGGCATGGTTCGTTTGAGGCTGCGCTCGAAGAATCTCCGTTTGTCGTCGGGCTTCATGCGCGAGAACATTTCGCGATAGGCGTTGTCATTGATGCCGTCGAACGCGAGTTCGGACCTGGCTTCGAGCATGCCCGCGGCGTTCAACGTGGCGGTGGTCTTGACGCGCATCAGGTTCTGTTCGGGCGGCATGATCGGGGTGGTTCGGAGCGTGTCGCCATCGGGCCGGCAGAGCAGGTAGCTCTGGTCGCATTCGTACGATGGCAGCAGGTCCTTGGTATTTTCCGCCGTCGGATCCATCAACACGTGCTCGCGGTTCTTGAGCTCAACCCCGACGATCGCATGATTAAAGGATGGCTCCGGCACGTCCGAGTCCCTCTTGGCACCCACGTTTACCAGCACCGGATAAGCCTGGAACCCGGCCGCTTGCAGCATCGCCACGAGGAGGGCGGCTTTGTCCCGGCAAACCCCATACTTATTATCGAACGTCAGTTTTACGTCATGCGGCTCGAAACCGGGCCGGTCCTTTTCCGGCGTCAGGCCCATATAGCGGATCTTTTGCGCGACGTCGTAAAAGACTACCTTGATTTTGTCCATGTCGCTGCCGGCCCCGGCCGTAAGCTTGTCAACGGTCTTTTGCATTTCGGGCGTCGTGGCCTCGAGGTGCGGTTTGCAAACCTCCCAGTACCATTTGGACACGGCCTGCCAATCCGGCGTGGTGCTGACCAGCAGGCGTTGAAGAACAATTTCATAAGGCGGCATCGAAGGCTCATCGAACATCCGCGGCACATTTCTAACCTCCCAACGATAGACCGTCTCCTGGTTCCCGAACGCTTTCTTCGAACGCTTCACTGTGCCCTTGATTTCGTCACGCAATACGATCCGCTTCAGCGGCTTCGCGCTTGGCGAATAAATTTCGTAAATCAAATGTCGGGTGTACCCTGGCCCCTCGAACACGTTGTCGTCGGAAAACTCACCGGGAATAATCGGGCGCTGGATTGTCGTGCGCATGATTGAGTGGACGATGTCGTCGATTTCCACTTTGGGGATGTTCACACGCAAAATCTTGCTGTTCGGATCGTAGATGTTCATCCCCATTTGGCTGTCGTCGATCATCTCCTTCGAATTGGCAGCCACGTCCACCGGGACAGCTTCGCCCGAGGGCTTGATCACTTCGATTTTCACCGCCTCTGCGGTCGAATATGGCAGCATGTAATAGAGCGCGAGGCTGCGGTTGTTCCGCTTTCCTTTTTCGGTCAGCACCTTGACGAAACTCTCATCCTGGCACTCGCCGGTCCCGTCCGGCCGATAGACACGCACCATTTTCTTGTCAACTGTTGCCTCGTCGCAATCGGGATAGTTCTTTAGTGTGATCTCTGCCGCCGCCGCGAGCACGCGTTTTGTGTCCAGGAAAGCCCACTTGCCGCCTTCGTAACGACCGGCTTCACCGGCGACGAGAGACGACGCTGCGGCCAGGAAAAAAGCGATGGCGATCAAGGAGCGTTGCTTTGAAACTCGGGTATTGAGCATGTGCAGAAAGTAATCGCGATGAGGTGCAAATCAAGCAGCAATTGGTTGCCGTGCCTGTCGGCATCATCGCACCTTCTCGACAGAAAAGTGCGGGTTTTCAATTACGCCGAAAGTGTTGCCAAATGGGTCTGTGACAGTCGCCACGCGGATGCCCTCGCCCACGTCCTGCAACTGCTCACGCACTGTAGCACCCAATTCTTCCAATCGCTTCACTGCGGCTGCGGCGTCCGCCACTCCCCAATAAGCGACCGTGCCCCCAGGACCCGGCGTGCCATCGGGAACCAAGCCCAGTTCGAAGCCTCCAACCGAGTAACCAGCATAGAACGGCTGATCGAAATAAGGCTCCTGCTCCAAAACACGATTATACCAAGCCCTCGCTTTGGCCAGATCGGTGACGTGATAAACCACGGTTCGTAATCCTCGAATCATATGTGCATCCATTTAGCAAAACTTCATCCTCCAATCACCAATCTTTTTGACTACATTTTTTGACTTGTTGCACAGTGATGGCCTTGCTCCGAGCAACGATTGTTGGTACGCCCATCAACGTGAAGATTGCCAAAGTCGAGAGCTTCCCCGTCAGCTACCCTGTGGTCGGCCGATTCAAGTTTTTCGAAAGTCCGGTAGGACGGGTGTCAGGGCGGGCCACTTTGGTGGTGAAAATCACGGCGGACAATGGCGTGGTTGGCTGGGGTCAGAGCGGGCCGTCGCCCCGGTGGAGTTACGAGACGCTGGAGACGGTGCACTCGACGCTCACGCATTACCTCGCACCTGAGTTGATCGGCCAGGATCTTTTCGATGTCGAGGGTGTTCAGGCGGCGATGAACCGGGCCATTGCGCCTTCGTTTTCCACCGGCCAACCGATCTGCAAGGCGGGAGTAGATTTGGCTCTGTTCGATTTGTCGGGCAAGCTCCTCGGGCAGTCTGCCGCGCAGCGTTGGAGTCGTCAGGGCCATAAACGGATCACGCTCAGTTGGACGCTCAACCCGCGCTCGCTGGATGAAGTCGAGCCGCTCGTCGCTCAGGGTCAAGCTCGCGGTTATCGGGATTTCAACGTCAAGCTCGCGCCCGATCCGAATTTCGACCTCGAACTCTGCCGGCTCGTGAAACGGCTTGCGCCCGCCGGCTTTCTTTGGGCCGACGCCAACGGCGGCTATGACGAAGAAACTGCTCTGGCCGTGGCGCCGCGGCTCGCCGACCTCGGCGTGCCCGTGTTCGAACAGCCGCTTCCGGCCAATCGTCTCTCCGGCTATCGCCGGTTGAAGCAGCAGGGCGCACTGCCTATCATCATGGATGAAGGGATTGTCTCGTCGGTCGAGTTGGAGGAGTTCATCAAGCTCGAACTGCTCGACGGGGTGGCGATCAAGTTGGCGCGGGTCGGCGGCCTGACGGAGGCGCGGCGCCAGATCGAACTCGTCCAGCGAGCTGGGTTGTGGTTTCTGGGCAGCGGCCTGACGGACCCGGACATATCTCTGGCTGCCTCGCTGGCGCTTTACGGGACTTATGAATTGAAATATCCGGCGGCCTTGAACGGGCCGCAGTTTCTCAGTGGCAGCGTTCTAAAGAATCCGTTCGTCGCGAAGAATGGCGAATTGGCCGTGCCGACCGGCGAAGGCCTGGGTGTGGACGTTGACGAAGCAAAACTTCAGGAGATGGTGCTGAAGGGCGTATGAAATCCGAATAGATGTCAGTTGAACTCTCAGAAAGCCTGCTGAGCAAGGCGGGCGGTTGGGCGGTCATGAAGCTCGCGCGCGCTTACGTACAGCAGGGGCAGGTGCTAAGTTCCAACTGGGCGCGCCCGCTGTTGCGCGGGGTCGTGCAGGCGGGCGAGACCTCTTTCCGCGCTTCGATGGTGGTCAAGAGCGAGAGTGATATCGAAAACCTCTGCACCTGCCGCGAAGCGCGCGAGTGGGGAACGATCTGCGCGCATGGCGTCGCCGTCGGATTGCACTGGTTGAAACAGCAACAACCTGGTGTCGCGACAGCCCCGGCGGGTTCGCCGACGGCTCGGTCGAGACAAATCACCCCGGCCAGGAAACCCTCAGCGCTGCAGCGGGATGTGGCCGGTGAGCCGGCTGAGCTATTCATCATTCTCCCGCCGAATTTCGATCAGGCCATCGCCCGCGGCAAGGTGATGATGGTGTTCGAGGCGAAATGGAGGGGAGGACGGTGCCCGCTGACCGCCCTGCCCAAGGACCGGTCCTATGCCTTCTCGCCCCCGGACACAGCGGTCATTGAGTGGATTGAAACGGTGGCGAACGGCGAGACACCGGCCCTCCTGCAACTGGAAACGAAAGAGCTTGTGTCATTCCTGCCGATCCTCGTCGAGCACCCGCGGATCACGCTCGGCAAGGCCAGCGCGGTCACGGTCACAAACACCCTGCGCAAACTGCTGCTGCGCGCGACGCTCGAGGCGAATGGAGAAATCGTGCTGGCCTTGAAGGAAAGAATGGCCCCGCTTGTGAGGATTGGAGATTGGATTTGGCAGGACCACACCTTGCAGCCGCTCGAGTTGCCTTCGATGCTCGGGGACATCTTTCGGGGGCCGGTGCGGGTGCCGCGAGCACACGTGCCACAGTTCCTCAACCAGCACTGGACGGAATTGCTCTAGACCGGTGGCCTGGAAGCGAGTTTCAAACTGGAAGATTTCACGCTCGCACCGCAAGCGCCGCGCTTCCTCCTGGAACTCAAGGGAGGTCTGGCGCAACTGAGCGCGCTGCTACAATGCGCCTACGGATCCCGAATCATGACCCTCGGAGTGACAGCTTCGAAGGAAAGTGTCTGGCTGCCGGATCCAGACGTGCCGACGCGCTATTGGACGCGCGACCTCAGCGCCGAGCGCGCCGCCTTGGCACGATTACAGAGTAGTGGTTTCAGCGGACCGGACGGCCAGGGAAAATTGCAATTGCTCGGGCAAAATGCGGTGTTGAATTTCTTCGCGCGTGAATACCCGAAGCTGGAACGGGAGTGGAGCGTGACTTTGGAGGAAAGGCTGGAACGCGGCACGTTGCGGAACCTGGACCGCATCGAGCCGCAGTTTCAAATCACGTCCTCGGGCGTGCAGTGGTTCGATCTGGGAGTGGTGTTCGCCTCGAGTGGAGGAGAGACGTTTTCGGCAGCGGACATTCAGCGGTTGCTGTTGTCGGGTCAAAGCCACAAGCGATTGAGGAATGGGAAGATGGCCCTGATCGACACAGGCGCCGTGGAGGAATTACGCGAGGTATTGCTCGATTGCGCGCCGCAGCAACACCCACAGGGCTATCGTATTCACAACAACCAGGCCGGCTTTCTGGAGACGACTTTGCGGCAGCACGCCCATTGGCGGATCCAGGCGCCCTCGGAGTGGCGCGATCGCGCGACAAAGCAGAGTGGTGAAGCGAAGTTGGAATGCCCGCCGCTTGGGGATCTCGAGAAAGTGCTACGCCCGTACCAGAAGCAGGGCGTGGCCTGGCTCGGTTTTCTGAGAGAAAACGGATTCGGTGGCATTCTGGCCGACGAGATGGGCTTGGGAAAGACGCTGGAGACGCTGGCCTTCCTCAGAGCGCTGAAGCACGCGGAGCGGCTTCCGCATTTGATCGTCTGCCCGACGAGCCTCGTGTTCAACTGGGTTGCGGAAGCGGAAAAGTTCACATCCACATTGAAGGTTTTGGCTCTGCATGGGCCGGAGCGGCATGCGCAGTTCGACCAGATTCCGGCAAGCGACCTGGTGGTGACGAGTTATGCACTGATTCGCCGCGACGCGGAGCGGTATCGCGATCTGGCGTTTGACACCGTCGCTCTCGACGAAGCCCAGCACATCAAGAATCGGCAAACGCAGAATGCGCAAGCAGTCAAATCGATCAAAGCCAGGCACCGGATCGTTTTGACAGGCACGCCGCTGGAAAACTCGGTGCTCGATCTCTGGTCCATCTTCGACTTTCTCATGCCGGGATATCTGGGCACTGCGAAGGATTTTCGAGAGCGTTACGAATTACCGATCGCGCGGGAGCAGAACGCAGAAGCCCAGAATCGCCTGGCGCGACGTCTGCGACCGTTCATGCTTCGGCGGCTCAAGGCCGAAGTGGCGCCCGAATTGTCGGCGAAGCTCGAACAGGTGTCACTTTGTGAACTGACACCCGAGCAGCGTGGCGTCTATCGGCAAGTCCTCGAAGCGAGCCGCCAGGAATTGCTGGCGGCGGTCGGAGCGCAAGGTATCGCCAGGAGCCGGATAGTGGCGCTGAGCGCGTTGTTGCGGCTGCGCCAGGTATGCTGTGATTTGCGGCTGCTGAAACTGGAGGGCATCGACCCCGCCACCGCGTCGGGCAAGCTGGATTTGTTCGGCGAACTGCTCGAGGAAGTGATTGACGGCGGCCATCGCCTGCTGGTTTTCAGCCAGTTTGTCAGCATGTTGACGCTGCTGAAGGAAAAGCTCACCGGCGAAGGCATCGAGTTTTGTTACCTCGACGGTTCCACGACGGATCGGGCCGCGGTCGTCGAGCGGTTCCAAACCGATGGCGCCATCCCGGTGTTTCTCATCAGCCTGAAAGCGGGCGGCGTGGGCCTGAACCTGACGGGAGCGGACAGTGTGATTCATTTCGATCCGTGGTGGAATCCGGCGGTGGAAGACCAGGCGACGGATCGCGCGCATCGCATCGGTCAAAACAAAGTCGTGACGAGTTACAAGCTGATCGCGCGCGACACAGTGGAGGAGAAAATCCTCACCTTGCAAAACCGCAAACGCGAGATCATCCAGGCGACTATCGGCGGCGAAGAGGAATTCGCGGCATCCCTGAGCTGGGAGGAGATTCAGGAGCTGCTGGCTTGAGTTGCGGCTATAGTGTGAGACTTAGGTCAGTCACCGCGCCCAGGGATGCGGACGTCACGGCACTGGCGTACTTGGCCAGGACACCACGAGTGTAACGGGGCTTGGGTGCTTTCCAGGCTTTGCGGCGCTTCTTGAGTTCGGCCGGAGGGATATTCAGATTGAGCTGGCGCTTCTCGGCGTCGATGGTGATCGAGTCGCCGTTCCTGACCAGCGCCAGCGGTCCTCCGACGTAGGCCTCGGGGGTGATATGGCCGACGACAAACCCATGGCTGCCGCCGGAGAATCGCCCATCGGTGATGAGCGCCACTTCTTTGCCAAGCCCTTTTCCCATTATCGCAGAAGTGGGCGCAAGCATTTCCCTCATACCTGGGCCGCCTTTTGGCCCTTCGAAGCGGATGACCACTACATCACCAGCAATGATGCTGTCGTCGAGGATGCTCTTCAGCGCAGCTTCCTCCGAGTTGAAGACCCGCGCGCGCCCGGTAAAGCTGAGACCTTCTTTGCCGGTGATTTTCGCCACAGCTCCTTCCGGGGCGAGGTTGCCGTAAAGGATAACGAGATGGCTGTCCTTCTTAATGGGATCCGACAGAGGACGGACAATCATTTGGCCTTTGGGATACTGTCGCACGTCACGCAGCGTTTCGGCCATGGTTTCGCCAGTAACGGTGAGCGCATCGCCGTGCAATAGGCCCGCATCAAGCAGCGTTTTCATCAAGGGCCGAATGCCGCCGATGGCGACCAGTTCGGACATGAGATGTTTGCCGCTGGGCTTCAGGTCCGCGAGGACGGGGACGCGCTTGCCGATGCGAGTAAAGTCATCCAGGCCGAGTTTGACTTTGCCGGCGTGAGCAATAGCCAGCAGGTGCAGGACCGCGTTGGTCGAGCCGCAAAGGGCGACAACGACCGTGATGGCGTTTTCAAAGGCTTTTTTCGTCATGATATCGAGCGGACGAATGCCCCGCTTGAGCATGTTAACCACTGCGGCGCCCGCGCGGCGGCAGTCTTCCTTTTTGGCCTCGGACACCGCGTTTTGCGCCGAGCTGTTGGGCAGGCTCATGCCCAGGGCCTCGACCGCGCTAGCCATGGTGTTGGCGGTGTACATGCCGGCACATGAACCTGGTCCGGGGATCGCGCAGGACTCAATCGCCTCGAATTCCTGGTCGCTGATTTTGTGGTTGGCATGGGCAGGAATAGCCTCGAACACGGAAACGATGTCGAGATTCCGGCCGTCACCGGTGATGCAGCCCGGCAGGATCGTGCCGCCATAGACAAACACCGCCGGCCGATTGAGTCTCGCGATGGCCATCAGCGCGCCCGGCATATTCTTGTCGCACCCGCCCACCGCTACGAAGCCATCCATTCCCATGCAACCCACGACGGTTTCAATCGAGTCGGCGATTACCTCGCGCGAAACAAGGGAATACTTCATTCCCTCGGTGCCCATCGAGATGCCGTCGGAGACAGTAATCGTATCGAAGATGATGGCCTTTCCGCCCGCCTCGTTGGCGCCGGCCTCCGCAATGCGGGCGAGCTGGTCGAGATGCATGTTGCAGGGCGTGACCATGCTCCAGTTCGACGCGATGCCGATCATTGGCTTGGAGAAATCCTCTTTCTTGAAGCCGACCGGGTAGAGCATGGCCCGGCTGGGCGCACGCTCGGCGCCGTCGAGCACGATGCTCGAATGCGCGCGCAGGAGGTTCGGTGCAGTGGTTGGGTTGGCGGTGCTGGCCAAAGTTGGTTTCATCGTAGCGGTCATTCTGTGCACGAAGGGCCACGCCTGACAAGAGGAGGTTACGAAGTCGTGAGGCTTGAATAACCTTGCCCGCGGCTCTTTTTCGGATATGATGGCGCTGCAATCCACGGGCAATTGCATGAGCAAGCCATGGCACAGGTCGATCCTCAGCGAGACGCCAGTTCGGCCGGGGGACATTGGTTTACCACGACTCAATGGAGCGTGGTTCTCGCCGCGCGCGCCGACGGCGGACCTGCTGGGCGCGATGCGCTTGAGCGGCTGTGTCGCACCTATTGGTATCCCTTATACGCCTATATCCGGCGGCGGGGAATCTCGCCCCACGACGCTCAGGACTTGACACAGGAATTCTTTGCCCGTTTGTTGGCGGATAACTTTCTGGACGACATCGATGCCAACAAGGGCAAGTTCCGTTCTTTCCTGCTGGCCGCGCTGAATCATTTCCTCTCGAAGGAGCGTGACCGGGCCAGCGCGGCCAAGCGAGGAGGCGGCAAGGTAGTGCTCTCGTTGGACGAAGAGGCCGCCGAAGGTCGCTATCGAGTGGAACCGAAGTCAGAGCTCTCGCCGGAGCAAATCTTCGAGCGACGCTGGGCGGTGGCGCTGCTCGAGCAGGCGATGACACGATTGCGCGAAGAGGTTTTGGTTACAGGCAAAGCCAAGCTCTTCGAACATTTGAAACACTTTCTGATGATTGCGTCGGACTCGGGTGACTACGCAGCCGTTGCTGCTGAACTGGGGATGACGGCGAGCACCGTCGCAGTGACCGTGCATCGGCTGCGCCAAAGATACCGCGAGCTGGTGCGTGCGGAGATCGGCCACACTGTGGCTGAACCAAAGGAAATCGATGATGAGATGCGCCACCTCCTGGCGGTGCTGGCCCGCTGAACAGCGCTCACTGAGGCGTTTCGGTGGCCGTGCGCCGGCCCTGAAAATCGTTGACAATGCCTGACACTTCTTCAGTCCGCACGTGTCCGAACTGCAGGTCCGAGCTTCGCGACAAGACCTTGGAAGGGCTATGCCCGAGTTGCGTCGCGGCTGCAGCCCTCAATCCCGAGGAACCGAGACCGCCACTGGTGGCCAATGCTGGAAGCCCAACTTCAGCGGACAGTAAGGCCCTCAGGTTTGGCGACTACGAGCTGCTGGAAGAAATTGCTCGGGGCGGCATGGGCGTCGTGTTCAAGGCGCGCCAGATCAGCCTGAACCGTACAGTCGCAGTGAAGATGATTCTGGCCGGGCGTTTGGCCAGCCACGCCGAGCGACAACGCTTTCGCACCGAGGCCGAAGCCGCCGCCAATTTGCAGCATCATAATATTGTCGCCATTCACGAAGTAGGCGAGCTCGAGGGCCAGCCATATTTCTCTATGGATCTGGTCGAAGGAATGAGTCTAACCAACCTGGTCAAGCAACGGCCGCTCGCGGGTAAAACGGCCGCCGCTTACGTCAAGACCATCGCCGAGGCGATTCATTACGCACACCAGCGGGGCGTCCTTCACCGCGATCTCAAACCATCCAATGTTTTGATCGATCGCTTCGACCAGCCGCGCGTCACGGACTTCGGCCTGGCCAAGCGATTGAGCGATTCTTTACTTTCCACTCGCCGCTTGCCACTCACACTCACCGGCCAGGTCCTGGGCACGCCCAATTTCATCCCACCAGAGCAGGCAGGAGCCGACGGGGCGGTCGGACCGCCGAGCGACGTCTATTCGTTGGGTGCGATTCTTTACTACCTGCTCACTGCGCGCCCACCGTTCACGGGTCGGACGGTGCAGGAAACGCTGGCACAAGTGGCCAATGTTGAGCCGAAGGCTCTTCAGGCCTGGAATCCGGAAGTGGCGCGCGATTTGGAAACCATCTGCCTGAAGTGCCTCCAAAAAGATCCGGCTCGCCGGTACGCCGCCGCTCAGGAATTGGCGGATGATCTGGGACGATTCTTGCGAGGCGAACCGATCCAGGCGCGGCCCGTTGGCCGGTTTGAAAGGACCTGGCGCTGGTGCCGGCGTTATCCGGCGGTGGCCAGCTTGGGCGCTAGTCTGGTTATCACCCTGGCCGTGCTGCTCTCAGTGATCGTTCTGCTTGCGCCAAACCGTGCTCGAAGCATCGCACGGATCCCAGTTCGCAGCGGTTCGGGCGTCTCCGGGCTGATTGACGGCAAGATCTATCTGAGCACCCCTTGCGACGGCGAAAGCAACCCTGCGTTCAAAAAGCATTTTCATGTTTATGACCTGGTGAGGAACAGGTGGCAGGCTTTGCAGCAGTCTCCCAGGGTTCACGAGAATGGTTGCGGCGGGGTGATCAATGGGAAATTTTATCTGGTTGGCGGTGTGGATGAAAACCGCGTTATTCACGGCCAACTGGATGTCTATGATCCCGCGGTCAAGCAATGGCGAACCGCAGCGTCCATGCCCACTCCGCGATGGCAGGCGTCTGGCGCCGTGCTGCGGAACAAGCTCTGGGTCCTTGGCGGCTCAGGGGGCCCGACCGCTGACACCACGACGAACAACCTTGCCACAGTTGAGATCTATGATCCGGCCACCGACCACTGGACCGCCGGTCCAGCCCTGCCGGAACCGCGAAGCGCGTTGGGTTCTGCAGTCATCACCGACACCCTCTATGCCGTCGGCGGCAGAGACGCGAAGGGCGTCGTTACGACTGCTCTCGAATCTCTAACACCGGATGGTCTGTGGACCGCGAACGTTCCGATGCCGAGGGCTGTTTCTGACGCGTTTGTGGCAGCAACGGATGGCGTTCTCTACGTCATCGGGGGATGGGCAGGGGCGCCGACGGAAGGAGTCTCGACGCTTCAGGTTTATGTTGCAGGCGCTGAGGGGTACTGGAGAAACGGTCTTGAGCCGATGCCGGAAGGCAGGTACTCCGGCTCCGGCGTGCATCCCTTCAATGGCCAACTGTACGTGGTCGGCGGGTGGTCCAGCCGTCCCCAGAAGGCTTTGCCTCATGATGACGTCTTCGCTTACGATCCAAACCGCAATGCCTGGAGAAGGTGACTCCGGCCGTCTCGGTGCGATCTCGTTGCGCTTCGACGTGCCAGGTTGGTGACTGGGTGCCCGGTGATCGCGGCCTGTTACTGATACACGCTCACCCATTCCTAATTTCTTTGTAATTCTCGCCGCAATTTCCGTCTGTAAGGAGTGGAATGAAATGGCTTAACATTTTTCTGCCCACTCTCACGCTTTTCTTCTGTCTGTGGAGTGCGTTGCTTGCCCGGCTCAAAGGTTACAGTGCCATGTGTTGGCTCCTTGGCGGCGGCCTTGTCGGAGTGGCGCTGCTTTGTTGGCTCCCCATGGCGGGGCCGGGCCAGCTAGAAAATGGGAGGAGAGGCAATCGACTCGGGTTGTTTCTTTCAACCCTCTCGATCCTGGTCCTGTTCCTATGGTGGGCTAAGCCAATTCGCTAACCGCCAATCACGATCCTCGATTCGCCAATTCTCTGTAATAGTTCCGCCGATTTCCGTCTGTAGGGGATAGAACGAATAAATCTGTTATGACCGCGCCACCAAACCGAACCGATACCGCTGAAATCGCCGAGCCTTTGAACCCAATCAACGCTCGACACAGTCTCCTAAACCGCGCCATTGGCCGGGGGATAATGTGCCTCGTCGGCGTCTCCTGCGCGGCCCACCTCATACCCGCTACAGCAGCCACCATATCATGGACCAATATGAGTGGCGGGAATTGGAGCACCGCTGCCAACTGGAGTCCTAACCAGGTTCCAGGCCCAGCCGACAGCGCCCTCATCACTTCGAATGGCAGCTACACGGTCGCCTTGGACGTGAGCGCCACGATTGCCAGCCTCACTCTTGGCGGAGTGAGCGGAAACCAAACGCTGACGAACAGCGGCAACGCCCTTGCGCTAGTCAACGCGAGCACAGTGGGTACGAACGGCGTCTTCGGCCTCAGCGGCGGCACATTGAACGGCGGCGGGATTCTAGCTGTCGCAGGTCTTTTCGAGTGGACGGGTGGCACCTTGAGCGGTTCGGTGACCATCGCCAGCAGCAGCACCCTGGCCATCAGCGGCGCAGGCCTCAAAGTCCTCGACAGCGCTACGCTGACCAACGCGGGCACGATCACTTGGACGGGCATGGGGGATTTATATCTCAATGACTCCGCGCAGATCTACAGTTTGACCGGAGCGACGTTTGACATCCAGAACGACCAAAGGATCACCTGCGGAGCGTGTTCGGGCACGGAAGCTTTTAACAACGCCGGCATGTTCCGCAAGTCGATGGGCACAGGAACCAACAATGTCAACGTCATCTTCAACAACACTGGCACCGTGGACGTGGAGATGGGCGTGGTCAGTTTGAATGGCCGCGGCACCAGTAGCGGGGGTGGCACCAGCAGCGGGACCTTCACTGTAGCGGCTAGCGCCACCATCCTTCTGCCCACCAGCTACACGTTCAGCTCTGGCAGTCAAGTGAACGGTAACGGCACACATCTTTGGGATGGCACCATTACAGTTGACACTACGGTGAGTGCGGCGAACGTCCAACTGGCCGGGGCCACCATCAGCGGCACGAATGCCTTTACAGGTATAGTGACCTGGACCAGCGGCACGATTGGCGGTTCAGTGACCATCGCCAACAGCAGCACCCTGGCCATCAGCGGCGCAGGCCTCAAAGTCCTCGACAGCGCTACGCTGACCAACGCGGGCACGATCACTTGGACGGGCATGGGGGATTTATATCTCAATGACTCCGCGCAGATCTACAGTTTGACCGGAGCGACGTTTGACATCCAGAACGACCAAAGGATCACCTGCGGAGCGTGTTCGGGCACGGAAGCTTTTAACAACGCCGGCATGTTCCGCAAGTCGATGGGCACAGGAACCAACAATGTCAACGTCATCTTCAACAACACTGGCACCGTGGACGCACACAGCGGCACGGTCGGGTTCAGCGGGGCGAGTTTCTCCAACGTCGTCGGAGGCGTGATTCAAGGGTACGGCACGGTCAGCGTCTCCGGGACGACGTTCATCAATCAGGGAGTAATCAACCCCGGTGGTTCAGTCGGCACGCTCACCATCATGGGCAACCTGCCACAAACCTCCGCCTCTGTAATCAACATCGAGATTGGCGGGACTGCCGCAACCAACTACGACCTCCTGGCAGTCTCCGGTACCGCCCAGCTTGATGGAACATTGAATGTGCAATTAACCAACAGCTTCACGCCCACCAGCGGCGACGTGTTTACAATCCTCACCTGCGCGACGTGCTCGGGGACGTTTAGCGCCAACAATGCCGGTGCCGTTGGCCTAACACTGATTTATACACCGACAAATGTTGTGCTCGTCTCGAGCAATGCTCTGCCCAGCGTGATCCTGACTGGACCGGCTACGCAACTGGTCTGCGCGCCGTTCATGCTCGTGGCCACCGCCAGCGACTTGGACGACGCTATCACGAACGTCGATCTGCTGCTGGGGACGACCGTCCTGGCCTCATTCACCAACCCGCCCTACCAGTTAACCCTCTCTTACGACTTTCGGGGCAGCAACACCTTCTCGGCCCGCGCCTTCGATGCGCGCGGCGGGACTCGCACGACCAATCTAAACACGTTCTTCTACACGCTTCCGACGAACATGCTCAGTCTTGGAGGAATCCAGAGCAATGGCGGTTTCAAGCTCTGCATGTTGGGCGAGACAGGACGGAACTATGCTGTGCTCGCCAATACCAATTTGCACACGGCAAACTGGATTTCCAACGGCGTGATGGAAGCCACCAACGGTATCTGGCGGTTCACCGACCTCACGGCCACCAACTTTCCCATGCGGTATTATCGTGCGCGGCAGTTGCCGTGACTCGGGAACGGTACGGGAGGATTCATCTAAGAACTGACAAAGCATCTGATTGGATTCCAGTGCTGTGAACGGATTACCAACGCAGTTGCGTCAGTCCTTCGCGCCGACTTGCAGCCTCTGGTTCCACGAATCTTCCGACAGATTCATTGTAAGAGTCCCAATCGTTTTCCTCACCATCGCAAAGCGAATCGCTACAGTCACCGTCGATTCGCCTTGACCCTTTCTGACGCACTCGAATGATTCTCCCGATGACCGGCGAAGCGAATTCGACCCAGACAAGCAGCCGCGTGGACTTGCCAACGCGCGAGGGCTATGATCGATGGGCTGTCTCCTACGACGTGGACGACAACCCGCTTGTGGCCCTGGAGGAACCATGGGTTGACAGTTTGCTCGGCGAGATCCGCGGCTTGAACATTCTGGAGGTCGGCTGCGGCACTGGACGGCACGCAATCCGGTACGCATCGCGCGGCGCCGTTGTCCGCGCGCTAGATTTCTCCCCAGTGATGATCGAACAGGCCAGGCAACAGGCCGGAGCCAACAATGTTCAGTTCCAGCTCCATGACCTTTCGCTGCCACTGCCTTTCCCGGACCAAGCATTCGATCGCGTTCTTTGCGCGCTGGTGCTGGATCACATCGCCGACTTAGAATTGTTGTTCCGTGAAATGAGGCGCGTCTGCCGTTCGTCGGGGCGTGTCGTGGTTACGGTGATGCACCCCGCAATGATGCTTCGCGGTGTGCAGGCGCGCTTCCGCGATCCGCAGAGCGGGGAGGAGGTTCGGCCCGCCAGCGTCGCGCACCAACTGAGCGATTACGTTATGGCTGCGGAGCGCACCGGTTTCGCGTTTGATCACCTGAGCGAACATGCCGTGGACGAGGCTTTGGCGAACCGCCTGGAGCGCGCACGGCGCTATTTGGGTTGGCCGATGCTTTTCCTCATGGCGCTTACACCCGCACAGAGCTAAATAAATCGGCATTATGAAACTAACCCCCAGCCGGTCTGCGAGGTTAGTTCTCTGCGCTCTTTGCGCGCTCCTACTGTGCTCGACCGCGAGCCACGCCGCCAGCGCCGGCCCGTTGCCGAACATCGTGATCATTTTCACCGATGATCAAGGCTATGCCGATGTTGGCGTGTTCGGCGCCAGAGGATTTCAAACGCCGAATCTGGATAGACTCGCCTCCCAGGGACGGATTTTGCGGAATTTTCACGTCGCGCAACCAGTCTGTTCGGCCTCTCGCACTGCCCTGCTGACCGGCTGCTATCCGAATCGGCTGGGCATTCACGGGGCGCTGGGACCGCGCTCGAAAGTCGGCATTAACAGCAGCGAAATGACGTTGGCGGAACTGGTGAAGCAGCGCGGCTACGCCACCGCCATCTTTGGCAAGTGGCACCTCGGCGACGCGCCTCAATTCCTGCCGTTGCGGCACGGGTTCGACGAGTACTTCGGCCTGCCTTATTCCAATGACATGTGGCCGCTGCACCCCGACCGTCTCAAGCTACCGGCCGACGATCCAAAACGAGCGAACTACCCTGAATTAATCATGTTCGAGGGCGACAAGGTCGTTATCCCGCAAATCACGCACGAAGATCAAAACCAGCTCACGACATGGTACACCGAACATGCTGTCCGATTCATCGAAAAAAATTCCGCGCACCCCTTTTTCCTGTACTTGGCGCACAACATGCCCCACGTGCCTTTGCACGTTAGTGACAAGTTCCGCGGCAAGACTGCCCGCGGACTGTACGGGGACGTCATCGAGGAAATCGATTGGTCGGTGGGGCAGGTGATGGACGCGCTGGACCGGACCGGCGTTGCCGGCAACACGTGGGTGATTTTCACTTCAGACAACGGCCCGTGGCTGTGCTACGGCGATCATGCCGGCTCGGCGTATCCCTTGCGCGAAGGCAAAGGCACTTGTTGGGAAGGCGGCACACGGGAACCCTGCATCATGCGTTGGCCCGGAAGAATCCCCGCTCACACCCAAAGCAAACAGATGCTGATGAGCCTCGACCTGTTTCCCACGATCGCCAAACTGCTCGGCGCTGAACTCCCCAAGCATCCCATTGACGGCCTGGATGTGTGGCCCATCATTTCGGGAAAAGGCCGAGCCAAGAATCCGCACACCGCCTACTGGTTTTATTATGAGGTCAACCAACTGCAAGCTGTGGTGACTGGCGATGGCCGGTGGAAGCTCCAATTGCCCCACACCTATCGCACTCTGGGCGGCAAGCCCGGTGGCCACGACGGCCTGCCAGTCCCGTACCAGCAACGCAAGCTCGAAAAGGCCGAGCTTTATGACCTGGTAAATGATGTTAGCGAGGTGACCGACGTTGCCGTCCAACATGCGGACCTCGCCAAGAACCTGGAGCGCGAAGCTGAAAAGGCCCGCGAAGAGTTGGGCGATGCCCTCACGCATCGCGCCGGCAAAGGCAATCGGGAGCCGGGCCGCGTGACAGACCGTTGAATCGCGTAACCGCTGGGCGGTTGACAAGGCAGTTAGTTAGGCCGGCCAACGCGCGCAAGAAACCGGCCTCCGCAGTTTACACGACGAGCCATCCGTAATCGCTGGCATGGCAATCCACGGCCCCGACGATTACCTTATGTAAAATGCCGTGGGCAAAACGGGAGGTCCCGTAGAAAAAGGATGGCAACCACGACCAAGACCATTGTAATTCGGCGGGACAAGGAGTTCCTGCTGAACGCTCCCGAGGTTTCCCTGTTCATCGTCTGCCTCGGCCTCTTCAACGAGCTGCGCACGCTGGATTTTGCTCTCAAACGTGGGGAATTGAACAGGCATGATTTCTCCGAAAAAGCCCATGCGATGCTGTCGCATTTGAACGAGACTGCTGCCGCTACGGAACGATTCGACATCGTGATGCCGGTCATGGGACATGGCCAATACTCTCCCTTTTTCTGGCGGTGGTTTAATTGGTGGGACGATTACCTCAAAGGGTTGACTTTAACGGAGCTTGGCGAGGTTGCGCGGCAGGCGCGAGAGCGGGTCCCAGCCGTGAAGGAGTACCGGCCGGCAGATCATTGGGCGAACTACCGGAGCACCCCCGGCTTCACACTCGAGTCGTCTGAGGGCGCCAGCGAGTGAAGTTTCGCAAAGGCGATTCCCAAATAAATCGGAATCTTGGCTTTTCCCCATGAACCTGGGGGCGGATGGGTTCACTTTTCCATCCCATACACCAAAACCTTGAAGGTGCCCGGAACCATCTTCGGTCGCTGCCGGCCACCCTCCGACCCAGCCGTCGCCTCCTCGAATTTGGCGGTCGAGAGATAAATCCTGTGTGTTTTGGGGTCGAGCGTCATCGTCCGCGCGCCGCGCTCGGTCTTGAGCGTCTGCACCACTGTCAGCTTGTCCGGCGAATCTTCGTGGGCGATCGTCACCGTTCCATCGCCGCACGAACTGAACGCCAGCCCGGTCCCTGCATCGAACGCGTTGGCGTCCACTCCTTGCCCAATCGGCACCGACGCCACCACTTTCCCGCTCGTGCTGTCCATCATCACCATCAGCTTGTTATGACACCCCAGAAACAGCCGCTGATGATCGAGGTCAATGGCCATTCCTGATGCTTCCTCGCCCGGCGCGATCGGCCAGTTGTGGAAAACCTTATGCAGCTTGGTATCGATGACCGCGACCGAGTTCTTGTCTTCCAGATTACAATAGACCCGTCCGGCCTTCGGGTCAGCGGCGGCAAACTCCGGTTTTCCTGAAAGTGGGATCGTGGCCACTAGGTTTTCGGATTCAGCCGCGATCACCGTCGCAGAATGGCCGCGGCCATTGAAGGCGAACACTTCGCGATGTTCCGGTTCATACAGAATCGCGTCGGGATTTTCCCCGGTCGCCACTTTGGACAATGTTTTGAGCGTTTTCAAATCGACCACGCTCACCTTGTTCTCACGGCCATTGCTGGAAAAACCGCGCCCCAGGCCCGGGGCAGGCGCAAATCCATGCACCCCCGGCGTATCGGCGATCTCACCGGCAACCTGCTCCTTGTCCAGATCGATCACGACAACTTTGGCGCCGTGGCTCACGTACAGCCGGCGTCCCAGACTATCGACCGACAGGTAATCCCATCCACCCTCACCTCCAACCTGGATTTCCTTTACAAAATGATACGGCCCTTCCGCGCCTAGCATGGGCCAGCCGAGGAGCGCCGCTGTGACGACAAATAGAATCCTGAGCAAGAGCAAATGATTTTTCATATCGTGAACGTGAGATTAAGTCGTCGGGATAGTTTGGTAATTCAATTGAAGACTAAGTTTCGGGTCGAATTTGTCCAGCAACTTTCCGAGAAAAAAACTCGTGACACAGTTGCACTTCTTTGGTTGAATCCGCCCGCTCATTAGATCGCGGGCTTATGAGACAACAACCGGCCACTGTGCGCGGTTCAGCCGTCGGCTTTTCCGGGTGCGCTTTCGCGTGTCCGGCGAGCCTGCCTTGCCTGCGGTCGATAGCACTCCTTTTCGCTTTGTTGCCTGACCTCTGCTCGGGAGCCAGCTCGGTGCTCGCTTGGGGCTCGGGATTAGGAACGAACCTTCCACCGGCTTTGACAAACGTCGTGACAATTAGCGCCGGCTCGGATCACGGCATGGCCTTGCTGAGCGACGGTTTTGTCGTTGCCTGGGGCGACAATTCTTACTTCCAGACTAACGTACCCGCTGGAGTCTCGAATGCCGTGGCCGTCGCGGCAGGATTTTACCACAGCCTGGCTCTGAGCTCGAACGGCTTAGTGGTTGGGTGGGGTCGAAACACCCATGGCCAGAGCAGCGTGCCCGACGGGTTGTCGAACGTGCTCGCGATCGCCGCGGGCGGCGAGCATAGCGTGGCACTGCGCGCCGATGGAACGGTGACCAACTGGGGCAAGTATTTCGATGATGGGGCAGGAGCCTACGTCGTCAGGCCTCTCCCGGCTGACACGACGAATATTTCCGCAATCGCCGCCGGATACGAACATGATTTGTTTCTGCGAAAGGACGGAACCGTGTGGGCGTGGGGCCTGAACCAGTACGGGCAAACGGATGTCCCGACTGACTTGAGCAACGTCGTCGCGATTGCCGCGGGCGGGGACCACAATGTTGCGTTGACGAGCGATGGCAAGGTCTTTCCCTGGGGTCGAGATTCATACCCATGGGGACAGAGCATCGTGCCGGCAGATGCGACCAACGTCACCGCCCTCGCTGCGGGCTACGAGCATAGCCTCGCTTTGAAAAACAACGGCACAGTTCTGGCCTGGGGTGCCTATGCCGATGGGCAGACGAACGTGCCGCTTGCTCTGTCGAACGTGCTGGCTCTGGCGGCTGGCAATCGCGACAGTTTCGCACTTATTCAGGATGCCTCGGCCTCCGTGATTCTGCGCGCGGAGGCGCCGAGCTACAGCAACGGCGTGTTCAGCGTTTCCGTTCAGACCCGAGCCGGAAAATCCTATCAATTGGAATACAAAGACAGTCTGAGCGATTTGGTTTGGACGGCTCTCTCGCCTGTGCCGGGCGATGGGTCATCGAAGCGTTTGACGGCGCCGGCCGCGGTCGCGCGGCGGTATTTCCGCGTCCGGGAGTTGTAGGAGCCGACGGCAGGAGGCTCTGATCAATCTTAGATTTTGGATGTTTTGATCAGAGCCTCCTGCCGTCGTCTCCTACAAAATCTTAAGCCCACTTTGTCGCTCCCCGTGCCCCTGTCTCGGAAGGTCTGGACTTGAGCTGATTAGCGGGAGCAGATAGGCATAGTGAATGGAAGCGCAGACGAGCCGTCAGGGCCAGTGGACCGCTGGAATCGGCGCCCTTGCTATGCCCTGTGCGATTGCTCTGGTGAGTCTTTACCTCGCCCAAGCACCGCGTTCGGTGCCAGCCTCAGCTCCGGCAGCAAGTTTTTCGGCTGAACGGGCGTTGGAACACAGCCGCCGTCTGGCCCTCGAGCCGCGGCCGGGAGGCTCCGCGGCTCTTGAACGGGCGCGCGATTATTTGATGGGCCAGCTCAAGGTCATGGGATGGGAAACGCAAGTCCAGGAGACGACCATTGTGCAAGGTCAAAGCGCCAGCACCGTGCAAAACGTTCTGGCGCGTCTTTCAGGCAAAGCGCAGGCGCGGAGCTTCGTGCTGGTGAGTCACTACGACAGCGTCGCCACCGGCCCGGGCGCGGCCGACGACGGCGCAGGAGTGGTGACGCTGCTGGAGACGGCGCGGGCCTTGAAGGCCGGCCCATCTTTGCGCAACGACATTATTCTGCTGCTCACGGGCGACGAGGAATGCGGCATGCGCGGGGCGCGGGCATTCACGGAGCATCCCTGGAGCAAGGGAGTGGGAGCGGTGTTGAACCTGGAGGCGCGCGGGACGAGCGGTCCGAGTTATCTCTTCGAGACGAGCCGCGGAAACGGGTGGTTGATCCGCGAACTATGCCGCGCCGGGGTCCCTTCGATCGGCAACACGCTGATGTATGAGTTTTACAGCCGCTCGCCCAACGACACGGACTTCACGGTTCTCAAGCGGGAAGGATATCGCGGGTATAACATCGCGTTCATCGGCAATATCACCGCCTATCATACCGTCAACGATACGGTGGCGAACTTGAGTCCGCGCAGCTTGCAGCACCACGGCGAGTGCGCGCTCGCCCTGGCAAGGCACTTTGGCGACTTGCCCGCGGAGGCGTTTCCCGCTCCGGGCAGCGAAGGGGCGGACGAAGTTTATTTCAACAGCCTTGGCACCCACCTGGTGCATTACCCGGCCTCGTGGAGCCGGGCGCTGAGTTTGGTGTCAGCGCTGTCATTGTTCGCGGCGCTGGCCTTCGGCGTGGCCAAAGGACGATTGACCGTGCGGAACATCTTAGCCGGCATGGCAGCGACATTTGTCGCCGCCCTTATAGTCGCTTCGACCACGGCGGTGCTGGTGGGAATTGCTTATTGGTGCTGGGGAGTTTATCTGCTCTACAACGCGCCTTTCTACACCGTATCCCTCCTTCTGATGACACTGGCCATCACGCTCGCGGTGTACCGTCGGTTCGGCAGGCGCTCGCCAGCGCCTGGCCTGGCGGCAGGAGCAATGGTTTGGTGGGGGGCAGGCCTGGTGTTGCTGGAATGGTTGCTGCCGAGCGGGAGTTATTTTGCTCTCTGGCCGCTTTTGTTTGGCAGCATCGGGTTACTCATATGGTGCTGCCTGCCTTCGGCGGCCATTCAGTCACCCAGGACGCTGGCGTGGATGAATGTTTTCGCCTTGCCGGTACTGTTGACGGCGGCGCCTGGACTGCAATCATCACTGCTATCCTCCACGATTATTGCGAGCGCGTTCATCCTGCCGCTCCTGGTTTTGATGCTGGGGACAATCGTCCCCCAGCTCCTGTTCGCTGCACGGCAGTGTGGCCGCGGCCTGATGGTAGCAATGGTTGCAGCGGGCCTCATTATTTTCGGCATCGGTCTTGGGACCAACCAGCCCAGCGCCAGTCAGCCTCGCATGAACGGCATCAGCTACTACCTGAATCTGAATCGGCAGGAGGCCTTTTGGATTTGCCGGGATCGCAAGCTGGACGAGTGGACCTCACAGTTTTTCCCAGCGGGAATCACTTACACTTCGAACGAGGAGTTTCTTCCCAGCCACGCGCGCTTCCGGGCGCAGGCTCGTCCGCCGAAGACCGAATCGTCCCCGGCGCAGGACCCGCCGCAGTGGCGAGGACCCGCACCCGTTGCCTCGGTGTCAGGCCCGACGCTGGAGGTCGCGCGCGATCTGGTCACCAACGGAGTGCGCCATTTGACTCTTCGTCTGACTTCGCCGCGAAAAGTGCCGCGAGTCCATTTCGAGATCGCGCCGCCCGCCAGGGTCTTATCGGCATTGGCAAGTGGAAAAGCCGTGAAAGGTGGAGAGGGAGGCTGGTCGCTGGATTATGCAGTGTTTCCTCGGGACGGCGCCGCGGAGATTGCACTCGAGTTGGCTTCGCTCGAAGCGTTGAGCATCACCGTTACGGAAACTTCATACGACCTGCCCGAGTTGCCGGGAATCCGCCCACGGCCGCCGCACCTGATTCTCCGGCCAAACACTCTCGATTGGTTCGAGTCAATCCAGTATGATCCCTGCATGGCGGTGGTGAAAACCTTTTCCATTCCCGCTTCCGCCGAGCGCTGATCCTGTAAAGTTGGCCTATGTTATTGTAGCAGACGACGCAAGGAGTCTCTGATCAGTTAGTTCACGGACGAAACCGGTGTTTCTTGCAACCTGTTGATCACAGACTCCTCACGTCGTCTCCAACAGCCCTAGACTGGTAGCCCTTGGTGGATTTTGTCATTCGCCCCGGTTTGGCTGAGCGGCCCTCAAATCGAGGCAAATCAAGTCTCCCGTCGCGTTTCGCACGTAGAGCAAGCCATTAGCGAGCGCGGGCGGGGTCCAGCAGAGCCCGCCAATGACCTGTGCGCGAGCAAGTGGTTTGAACTCAACTGGGGAAGCTTCACCGGTCAGCAGCTCTCCTTTCTCCGAAAGCACAATCAATTTGCCACCGGCGCAAATCAGCGAACCGAACGCAGGCTCTTCTTGGGTCCATTTGACCTCGCCCGTCGGCACGTTGAAGCAGCGGAAGTCGGTCCTCTGTTTCGCCTCGCCATTGAACACATAGAGATCATCGCCGAGCAGGATGCCGGGGCTGAGGTGATTGTGCAGGGTTTTCTTGTCGTAGATAAGTTCCGGCGAGCCACGCTTCACCGCCAGCAAGCCGCAGCCGCGGGTGAAGCTCGAGACGAAAATCTGATTCCGGCATACTAACGGATCTGGACTGTTTTCGTCCCAGCCGGTTTCCCAGGGATATCGCCACAGTTCATGGCCCGTCAGTGGTTCCACGGCGACTAAATGTTTTGCGGCGAAGATCAGCACGCATTCTTTGCCGTCCAGGTGGCAGAGCGTCGGGCTGGCATAGCCCGTGGGTTTGGTTCCATTAAGCCAGGCGAGCTTTCCCGTCTCCCGCTCGAGCGCGCAGCCGGCCGCACCGGCGTTCAGAATCACCAAATCGTGCCACAGCAAGGGTGCGCCTGCGAAACCCCAGCGGTTCGAAATGACTCCGTCATGCCGCAAGTCGTGTTCCCAAATCACGGTCCCTTTGGCTGCGTCCAGACAAAACACGTCGCCCCACTTGCTGATGGTGTAAACGCGGTTGCTTTCGACCGTGGGAGTCGAGACGGGTCCGCCCTCGTGATAGACCGCGCCTAGCTTGGATGGGTAAGCATGGCTCCAAAGCTCTCTTCCAGTAACGGCGTCAAAGCACCAAATCGTTTCCTGGTCCTTTGAGTTTCCCATCGTATAAGCGCGGCCCTGGCTGACCGAGATTGATGAAAAGCCGATGCCGACCGCGGCTCGCCACCGGACCTTAGGTTCCTCTGCGGCCCAGTCCGTGTTGATTTTCTCCGCGGAAATTCCGTCACGGTTCGGCCCCCGCCACTGGGGCCAGTCGGCACAAAGGGCAGGGGATGCGACAAGGACCGCCAGCGTGCAGAAATTCGAAACCAGATTCATTCCGGAATTTTGGCGCGCCAGAAACCGAAGTCAACCGGCGGAGTGACGAGTCAGTGGAACCGAAGGAGCGCGGCTGTGGCGAAGCCCAGCCGCAGCACGGTCCAATTCGAGAATCGCCCACGAATCGAAGGCGTAAGTCATTTCTGTGTGCTGCGGCTGGGCTTCGCCACAGCCGCGCTCCTCTTTCATCGATCCATTGCCCGCACGATCTCCTTCGAGTTTCGGAAGTCGGCTTGTGGACCTTGTATACTTTGGATCTGCCGCGAAGCTTTCCAAGCTCCTTGTCCTCACACGGGGTACGCGCGCGTTTGGGCAGATCTGAAAGTGTTTGCGTCAGTGCCAGGCCTTGTCAGCTGCCTTCCCGGATAGCATTCATTTGCGCCGCCTATGACAACAACGCGGCGACCGGGCTTGCATCCGTGATCACCGCATCGGTCAGACTGTCTTCGCGACCGTCGTGCGGATACGTCAGCTTGCGGTGATCCAGGCCGAGCGCATGAAGCAGAGTGGCATGAAGATCATAAACGCTGACCACGTTCTCCACCGACTTGTAGCCGAATTCATCGGTCGCGCCATGCACGTAGCCTTTCTTGAAACCGCCTCCCGCCAGCCAGAGTGAGAAGCCGTGCCGATTGTGATCGCGGCCATCTTTGCCCTGTGACACAGGCAAACGGCCAAATTCGCCGGTCCAAAGGACAATAGTGTCATCGAGCAAGCCGCGTTGTTTGAGGTCCATGACGAGGGCGGCGCTGGGCTGGTCGGTCATTTCGCACAAGCCGCGAAGTTTTTCCGCATTCTTATCATGCGTGTCCCACGGCTGGCCGCTGAGAAAAATCTGCACAAAGCGCACGCCCTTCTCGACGAGACGGCGCGCCATCAGGCAACGTTTCGCGTAATTGGCCGTCGCTTTGTTGGCATGATCAAGGCCGTAGAGTTTCCTGACGTGGTCCGGCTCTCTTGAAAGGTCGAGCACCTCGGAGACCGAGGTCTGCATCCTGGCGGCGATTTCGAAATTCCGGATCCGGGCGGCTAGTTCGGAATTCTCCGGATGCGCGGCAAGGTGCGCCTGATTTAATGCATCCAGCAAGCGGCGCTGGTTCGCCCGGGCCGAAGGGGGAACGTCCGCGAGCGGTTCGAGGTTAAACATCGGAGTGCCTTCGCTCCGAATCTGAGTGCCTTGATAGATCGCCGGCAACCAGCCCGACGTCCAATTGTTAATGCCATCCACAGGCAATCCGCCCGGCTCACTCAGCACAACGTAAGCCGGCAAATCCTGTCGCTCCGTGCCGAGACCATAAATGACCCATGAACCCCAGGTCGGCCGGCCAGCCTGGAATTTTCCGCTGTGGATAATCCGCAAGGCCGACTCGTGATCGACCGAGTCGGTCTTCATGGAGCGGATGAGCGTGATCTCGTCGGCGATGCCGGCAGTGCGCGGCAAAAGTTCTGAAAGCACCATGCCGGACTTCCCCGCAGGCGAAAATGCGAATGGAGACTTCAATAACTTGCCGGCTTGCTTGTCGAAATGAATTTCCAACTGCCCCGGATGCTCCTGTCCATCCCGTTTAGTTAACTCCGGTTTGGGGTCGAACAAATCCATCTGGCTCGGGCCGCCATGCTGGAAAAGGCAAATGACCGATTTGGCGCGGGCCTTGTAATGCGGAGCTTTCGGGGCAAGCGGAGACTCCGACAGCGGCGGTCGAGCAGCCGCCCGCGCCTCGAGCGAGAGCAAATGCGACAAGGCTAGCGAGCCGAGGCCCCCGGCGGAAATTCGGAGGAACGAGCGTCGATTAAGACCGAAATCGGAGTTAGTCCACATAAAGAAAAGCGTTGCTGGCCAGCAGCATTTGGCAGAAGTCGGTCCAAACGCGGGCGGCCGCGTCCGGCTGCTCCCGACAAATTGCGGCCTGTTCCGCGATGAAGCTTTTTGCTGCGGCGAGTTCTTTGTCGGCCGGCGGACGGCTGTAGGCCAATTCGAAAGCAAAACAGAGCGGAGGCTTCAGTTTGGCTCGGCCTGGATTAACATTTGTCACTTGGTTCGCATCGAAGTTTTTGCACGCCAGTATGCGGTGTGCGAATGCGCGTGCCCGCAGCCTCACAAACTCGGAATTGAGAAGAGAGAGGGATTGCAAAGCGACTGTCGATGAAACGCGCTGGATGCAAACCGGATTGTGGGCCGGGCCGTCGAACGTCGAGAGGAAACTGACGGGCGCAGTTCGGCGCTGCTGCAGATAAAGCGAGCGGCGATAGGCGCCATCCTGTTTCTCGTCGATAATGATCTGGCCTTGCTTGTCCGTTTTGGTCGGCACGTACGGTCCGCCCGAAGCGAGGTCGAGTTCACCGCTCACGGCGAGCATGGCATCGCGCAAGGATTCGGCGTCGAGACGTAGCGGTTGCGACCGAATCATTGTCGAACCCGCGTCGAGCGGGGCGCATGCTTGTTTCCAGGCTGCGGAGTTGAGAATGAGCCGGTGCAGGTGCTTGAAACTCCAGCCCGAGCGGATGAGCTCCGAGGCAAGCCAATCCAGTAATTCCGGGCTGGTCGGGCGCGCTCCGCTTTGGCCGAGATTGTCGAGCGTGCTGACCAATCCCTGACCAAAATGGTAATGCCAAACACGATTGACCAACACGCGCGCGACAATCGGATTGTTCGGCGAAGTCAGCCAATGCGCCAGCGCGAGGCGGCGGTGCGAAGAATTTGAATTCGAATCACCGTCGGAGGGCGATTCGGAATGGGCCGGACTTTCGTCTGGCACACCTTGACTTCCGGGAATCACCGCATTGAAGATCGCCGGCGTCCCTGGCGCGATTTCTTTCCCTTCCTTTGCGTGATTTCCACGAACCAGCAGATGATGGACCGGATTGGAATTGGTTGGTTCGAATGTTGCCGCGATCTTCTCCAGCGGGGCCGGCTTGTCGCTCTCCTTCTTTTTGATGGCCTGCCGGAGTGGTCCGGCGGCTGCCGCGTAGGCCGGAAACTTTTCTTCCAACGCATTCGTGCTGATGTCCACCAGCGCCGCGTGGGTTTTGAGCAATGATTTCATCGCCTCGGTGCGTTGTTTTTCTTTGGTGTCGAGCGCCTCTTGAATCTCCTTCCGCAAAGGTGCCTCGAGTGGAGCGAGGTTTTCGTCGATGAGTCGCTTTCGGAACGGCGCGGTCAAACCTTCCAGGCTCTCGTTGAGCGTCTTCAAATCGCGCTCGATTTCCGCGACGCGGCGCTGGTGGGCTTCGCGTTCGGAGCGCAAACCAATCTCGATTGCGCGTTCATTCGGCTTGAGCCAGTGTTCCGGATCAAAGGCCGGACGCAGAATCGCTTGCAGGCTATAGTATTCCGCCTGCGTCACGGGCTCGAATTTGTGATCGTGGCAGCGGGCGCATTGCAGCGTGAGGCCCAAAAACGCGGAGCCGAGAATCTGCACGTTGCCTTCAAGGACCGCATACTTGTCCACTTTGACCTCGAGCGAATTTCCATCGCTCTCGGTCGTGCCATCGGGCGCGTTCCGCCAAAAGTGTGTGGCAATCAACGGATCCACCATTTCCGGCGTGACATCGCCGCCCGCCACATAGCCGACGAGTTCATCCCCCGCGATTTGCTCCTGGATAAAACGATCGAGTGGTTTGTCGGCATTGACAGACCGGACCACATAGTCCCGAAATTTCCACGCCAGCGGACGGTCGGAGTCCGCGTTGAAGTATCCGTTCGAATCGGCGTAGCCCACGATATCCAGCCAGTGCCGGCCCCACCGTTCTCCGTATTGCGCTGAACTTAGAAAGCTTTCGACCAAACGCTCGAAAGCGTCGGCGCGAGTGTCCTTCAAATAAGTGGAGACTTCTTCCGGCGACGGCGGCAAGCCGCGAAGATCATAGCTCAGCCGGCGGATGAGCGTCCGTCGATCCGCTTCCGCCGCGGGCGCTCGGCCCTTCTTTGTCGCCGAGAAAGCAAACGCATCGATTGCGTTTGAATACTTGCGCGCGGGAAGAGGCGGACAGACCAAATGCTGGAATGCCCAATGCGTCGAGTTCGTTACCGGTGCTGCTGCTAATTCACAAGCGGTGAACAACGCGACGAGAAAAAGCCGACGGTGCACGAGCGCCATTCGACGCTTTTGGACCTCGCTGCCCGGGTGCATACTGTCGGGAAATTAGCGTTTGCGGCCGACTACCGCAAAGACGAAACCTGCCGGTCAACAACGATTAGCTCACCGATGCCGGCGGAGCGTCAGCGGAGCCGGCATTCGGTACAGCGCCTTGTTCGCCGATTCTGTCCCGGCGCTCCTTCAACCCCGCCCCTAAGCCTCTGAGGCGCTTTAGAAATTCGTCGGAGAAACGGTCCCATTGAATTTCGTGGAGCATAGCGTCCAACTCGTCCTTCGGCTCCTGCCAACTCAGCGATTTGAAGGCGACTTTCTCGATCCTCTCCACTCCTTTTGCGGTGATGGCCCAAATACCGTGGTTTGGCATCGAGAGCTCGCCCTTGTCCTTCAGGTTCTGGCGGGTCCAGGCGATCCGATTCTCTACCCGGTGCTCCCCGGTGGCAACCCGCTCCCAATCGCCCTCGTAGCGCTTGAGGAGCTGATTCGTGATGATGAACTGGGTCGCCCTGGCTTTCGACGGCTTGCGCCCACAGACGTAAAGCGCGTAGAGAAGCTCGATTTCTTCTTCAAGGCCGATGTGCATACCGGTAGAGTTTTGGCGAACAGTACAAGTAGGACAAAATCATTGTGTTCGTAAATGTTGCAACGACAAAAACATCCATGGGGACTATGAGAGGTTGGGGTAATCGAGTCAACAGAAAGCAAATCCACGCGGCCGCAGGTGCAAATCCAAACTTGTCCCTGCACATTAAAATGAGCCTTGCAAAGACAAAGCATGGAAATTGAAGCCGCCAGCAGCCCCGCACCGCAAACCCGAACCGAAAGGCCCGAAAAAGGGTAACCCATGGAAAGCAGTTTCTTTTGTTTTTGGCTTTTGAGTCATTCAACGATTTTGCTCCCATGCCACGCAGACTGCGGGTAGGATTCGCATCCTCCACCTTGGGACGGAAAGGCCAATGGACGATCGCTCCGGATTGGGCAGCGAGCTGTTTCGGGTTTCAGGATTCCGCCATTGGAATTAGATTCGGCGCGTGGGCCGGATCCTCAAAGGCTACGAAACGCGATTCAAGGCGCTGCTGCAAGTCGCGCGGGCGCGACGGCTCGAACAGGGCGTCCAATGGCTCCTGACAAAGGCGGGCAAACTGAGTGAAACAAAGGGAATCTCCCTGGCCGACGCGTTGACCGCCACGTACCAGGAGCTCGCGGCGCGGCCTTACTTCCAACGCGCCCGCCCAGGCCGGGCGCCCGAGCGCTTCTTCTGTGACGCCGGACTGGGCGGCCTCGCGCGGTGGCTCAGAGCGGCGGGTTATGACGCCTTGTGGCAGGCGGAAATCGGGGATGACGAACTGCTGCGACGAGCGCGTGAACACTCGGCCACAGTGTTGACCACGGATAGCATGCTGATGGAACGCCGGCTCATGCGCGACGGAATCATTCCTGCGATGTGGCTGCCGCCGACGCTGAGCCTGGCGGATCAACTAGGCGTGGTTGTGCGCGAGTTTGGGCTGTCGCTGCGGCCACCACGGTGCATGGCTTGCGGTGGTGAGTTGCTCCGCCGTGATAAGCAGTCGTTGCGTGAGCGAATTCCACCGAGGACGTATCGCTGGCTGGACGAGTATTTCGTCTGCTCGGTGTGTGATCGGTTGTTTTGGCACGGCACGCACTGGCAACGGATCAGGGATCAACTCGCTAAAGCAGTACCCGTCGTGGAAGGGGACCTGCGCGAGTAAAAATGATAGACGATAAGAGCACAAATTAAAAAGAGGAGAACGTAGTAAAGGCTAAACGCTGTTTCCGGCCACGACGAGTGCGGGCCGGTGACCAGTTGAGCGATGAGGTTCTGCACGAGCAGGACCAGCCAGATGAGGCGGTAAGCGTGAGGGAAAGTGTCGCCGGAGAAATCGTGGGGCAGGGGACGCCACAACAAGCGGGCCAAAATAGCCAGAAGACCAACCAGCAGTAACGGTCCAGCGAGCTGCCAAAGGACGCCATCCCAATATCTCTCGTTTCCGACATAGATATTGAACCAGCCCTTGAGGCCGTTTCGGATCGACATCCCCAGCCCGAGCAGCAGGCCTACGTAGGCTCCGAGCCGCTCGAGGTTAGGGTCCTCACGCGCCAATTGTCCTTGGTCGATCGCGTGCCCGGTCTGGTTGCGATTGAGCAGGTAGTAAGCGATGCCGAAAGCGCCACCCAGACTGAAGTAAAGTGCGCCCCACCAACCGTGCAGAGCAGGGATGAAAAACAAGCCGAAGGCCAGCAGCAGCAGGAGATACACGATGAGCCATTCGAGATTAATCTGGCCGTTCGCGAGTCCTCGCCCTTGCTGCGCGACTTCTGCGTCCGACATTCGCCGGTTGACCAGCCAGTAGGCCAACCCATAAGCCACACCGATGCTGATGCCGCCGGACGACTCCCAGCAACGCCAGAAATTGAAATGGCCGTCCGGCCAGAGCCGGGCGGCCCACTGCCAATTCTGGCACAAAGCCCACCCCAAACCGTTGACGATGCCCACCGTCAGGATGAGTTTTACGTTCTTCCAGTCCCGTCGCCCCACCTCAAAAAGGAGGAAGCCGAGATAGAATCCCAAGTGCCGGACGGCGGCGCGATTGTCGTTCGTGAGCCGGCGAAGATTCGGGTTGGACTGGAAATCCAGGTACTGTGCTTTGAGGCTCTTGTAGAGCGGCAGGAAGTATTCCGGAAAATGATTGAAGAAGTATAGAGCCAGATACGAAGCACCAAAGCCGCACGCGAGCCGCAGGGCCCATTGCCAGGCGCGCGTCGGGCGCCCTGAGCCGCACCAGGCCAGCAGGCACGCCCCAATTCCAGCCCAGGGCACACCGGCAATAAAGAGCCAGATGAAACCGTATATCCTTGGGATCGGTACCCACTTCCCTGCTGCGTAATCAGTTTGGAGATGGCCATTGAAGAAGCTCGGCCATTGCATCCAGCCGCGAGCGCCAGATAGCCCGATACCGACCGTGAGCGCCAGAATAATCCATCCGGACGCATAGCTGCGCGACTGCTGGCCACTTGGGTCGCGGGCGATGAACCACCACGCCGCGCCCCAGGTCACGCCGGCGAAAACGCAGCCGTTCAGGGCACCGAACCCGGAACAGCCGCGCACCGCCCAGGTCATGCCGCCCAGGGCAGCGAAGAGAAGAGTAGGGAAAAGAAAATCATCGACCCAGTGACGCGCGGGGCGGTTGTTGGACGACGTAGCAATTGTGTTCAAGCGCCGACTCAGGCTCCAGTCGTCAATTGTTGCCCGCGTTCCGATCGTGCTTCAGCAGCCACTCATAAAGTTGCGGGTTGTTGTAAGTCTCGGTCCACGAATCATGGCCGGCGTCAGGGTAAACGGTGAGCTTCACCTCCTGCGCGCCGACTTTCTTCAGCGCGTCCACCATGCGTTGGGATTCAGAAAGCGGCACGACGGTGTCTTTGGCTCCATGGAACGCCCACACGCCCAGCGACCTCAGCGACCGGCCTTTTTCAAAGCTCGACAACACCAGCGTAATCAGTTCTCCGCCTCCACAAATCGGCGCGATGGCCGCAAACTTTTCCGGGTGCGCCAGCCCAAGACTCCAGGTGCCATAACCGCCCATGCTCAATCCGGTCAAATAGACCCGGCCGGTATCCACGGCGTGCTCGCGGACGATTTCATCCAGTAGCGCCAGCAGGCTGTCACTGGACCACACTTTGCCGTCCGGGCATTGGGGTGAGACGAGAATGAAAGGGAATTCCGGGTGCTCTTTGACGATCTTTGGCGGGCCGTGGGTGGCGACCTTCCAGATGTTGGTTCCACGCTCGCCCGCGCCGTGCAGAAACAGGAGCAAGGGCCACCGCTTGCCGGACTTGGGCTCGTAATCCCTCGGCAGGAACAGCAGGTAATTCACTTCGATGGTCTGGAGCTTTTGAACTTTGAATTGCTTGGCCATGTGCGAGGGCGTCGAATTGGAAGAGACAATCGGATGACGAACTGTGCTGCAGCCAGTGAATGTCAGCAGAATCGCCAGCGCGGACGGTTGAAGTCTCATTCGCGTGTTCTTGATCGATGGCCGATCACTAACCATCCAGCAAGTGCCGGTCAAGCAACCTTCTGCTTGAAACGCAGCGCGCACAGGCTGAACAGGAGCAGTCCCATGACCGCCAGCACCACAATGTTGAAGCTGAAATCCGCCAGCAGCGCGCCGCGCAGAATAATGGCTCTTTCCACTTCGATGTAGTACGTGGCCGGCAGCAAGGAACCGATGGCGTAGAAAATCCAGGGCATTGTTTCGCGTGGAAATATGAACCCGGAGAAAAAGACGGACGGCAAAATGAAAACCATGGTCATTTGCAACGCCTGGATCTGGTTCTGGGCGCGAGTGGAAATCAGCAAGCCCAGGCTCAACAGCGCGAACACGTACAAAAGGCTGGCAAACATTAGCGCCGTGATGTCTCCGGCGATCGGCACCTGGAAGAGCCAGCGCATCACGGCGAACAGGCCCGCAGCCATCAACATGCCGATGCACCAGTACGGCGCCAGTTTGCCCAGCATCAGGCCCCAGCGCGACAAAGGGCTGACCAGCAACTGCTCGAGCGTGCCGCGCTCGCGCTCGCGCACCAGGGACATCGCCGTGGCGAAACACGTCGCGATTTGCAGGACAATGCCGATCACGCCCGGAACGAAGAAATTCGGGCTGCGCATTTCGGGATTGTACAGGATTTGGGGCCGAACCTCGACCGGCAGGTCGCGAATTCCGGTTTGCGCCGCGAGTTGCAACAGTGCGTTGCGGAACCCGACGTTGAGCGCCGTGTTCAGGGAAGAACTGGCGATGGTGGAGTTGGAGCCATCGATCAAGATCTGGACGCGGGCGGTGCGGCCTGCCCGCAGATCGCGCGTGAAGTCGGGTGGGATCTGCAAGCCAATGTAGGCCCGGCCGCGCCGGATAGCCTCAGCCAGTTCAGTGGCGCTTTGGACCACGCCGACGACGCGGAAGGTTCGCGTGTTCACAAACTGATCGATGATCTGGCGGCTTTCGGTGGTCCGGTCCTCATCGAGAACCAGCGTGGACATGTGTTTGACGTCGATATCCAGGGCATAGCCGAAGGCGATCATCTCGACGACGGGCGGAAAGAGCATAAAAAAGAGCGTGAGCGGATCGCGCCACACAACGCGGAACTCTTTGTAAAGAATGGCGGTGAAACCGCGGAACGGAGTCTTCATCGCAGTGCGACTGGTGCGAGCGGCCAATGACCGAAGCGCCAACCACCAAGTTCCAAGCTCCAGAGAAACACCAAATCCCAACCACCAAATCCCAAACAAAACTCAAATCCCAGGCTCGGCTTTCCCTTCGCAGCGGTGCATTCTGGACCTTGGCGCTTGGTGTTTCTCTGGAGCTTGGAACTTGGATCCATGTGTTTTGTCATGCGGCTTGCTTTTTCTCGCCGTTGTTTTGCCCGGCAGTTAATGCGACAAACACATCCTCCAGCGAAGGCGCGATGGGGCGAATGTCGGCTTGCGGGATTCCCGCTTTGCGCAGTTCGTCTCGCAGAAAATCTTCGGAGGTTGATTTGTCCACGAGCAAGTGCATCGATTGGCCAAAAACAGTCGCCGTGCGTACCCCCGTCAGCCGGCGAACGGCCTGCAATCCCGTCGTGACATGTTCGCAGGTGACGTCCAGTCGTGTCGTACCTGGCGGATTCACGATCGGCAACTGCTTCAACTCGTCGGGTTCGCCGCAGACAACGAGCTTCGACATGTGGATATAGCCCACATGAGAGCAGCGCTCCGCCTCATCCATGTAATGCGTGGTGAGGAACAAGGTCATGCCCCGGCTCGAAAACTCAAACAGCAGGTCCCACAACTCGCGCCGCGCCACAGGATCGATGCCTGCGGTAGGCTCGTCGAGGAACAACACGGTCGGCTGATGCATGAGCGAGCACGCCATCGCCAGCCGTTGCCGCCAGCCGCCAGAGAGCAAAGCAGCGCGACGTTCCAAATACGGCTCGATGTGTGTCAGCGCGACTAATTCATCTCGTCTTCGGGCCAGCTCCGGGCCCCGCAGGCCGTACAGCCGCCCATAAAACATCAGGTTCTCATGCGTCGTAAGCTCGTCGTAGAGCGAGAATCGCTGCGACATGTAGCCAATCATGCTTTTGATTTGCTCCGTCTGGCGGGCGACGTCGTATCCGCCAATTCTCGCCCAGCCATCGCTCGGCTCTAACAATCCGCACAACATGCGAATCACGGTGGATTTGCCCGAGCCGTTCGGGCCGAGAAAACCGAAGATGGACCGCTGCGCGATCCTGAGACTGATGTGGTCTACCGCGGTGAGCTGGCCGAAACACTTCGTCAGGCCCTGGCAGTCGATCATTGGTTCGCCAGACATGACTAAATGACGAATGACGAATGACGAATGACGAAAGAAACCCGAAACCCAAATGTCGAAACAAGGCACCTTGAGGCACTTCGGGCTTCGGACTTCGTCATTCCTTCGGGTTTGGTCATTCGGAATTCGGATTTCTCCGCGCGACGCCGCTTTATTTGAGGACCCCTGGAAAGAAAACGTCCGCGGCCATGCCGGCGCGGAGTTTGCCCTCACGGTTATCGAGCCGCACCTTGATGCCGAACACCTGCTTTACCCGCTCGCCCACTGTCTGCACGTTGCGCGGCGTAAACTCCGCCTCGCGCGCAATTTGTTCGACCACGCCGGCAAAATCTCTGCCAGGGTCTGAATCCACACGCACCTTGACCGGCGCGCCGAGCTGCACGCGGCCAAGCCACGGCTCCGGCACATAGACGCGAACCCAAAGATGCTGCGGCAGCAACAGCGTCGCCACTTCCCGGTTCGGCGCCAACACGTCGCCCGCTTTGACGCTGAGTACCTCCAGCACGCAATCGCTTGGCGCTGCGATCTTCATTTCACGCAATTGCGTGTCGATTTCCGCCAGTTGGGCGCGGGCTTGAGCGATGCGCTCCGGGCGCGTGCCTGCCAAAAGCAGATCGTACCGGCTCTTGGCGGCGGCCGTATTCTTTTCGAGCGTCCTCGCCCGCGTCACGGCCTGCTCGCGCTCGGTTTGCGAAATCGTTTTCTCCGAGAATAACTCCTCCGCGCGTTTTGCGTCGGCCTTGGCCTGCTCCCATTCTGCCGCGAGCGCTTCCCAATCGTGCCTGGCCGCGTCGAGCTCCTGCGGGCGCGGACCGGACTCGAGGTCGGCCAACAGCGCCGCCGCTTGGTCCCGGCGGGGGCGCAGCTCAGCAGCGTCCAGTTCGACAATAACTTGGCCGGCTTTCAGCGTGTCGCCCTCGACGGCCAGAATTCTTTCCACTCGGCCGCCATAGCGAGACGCGACGCGCGCCTCATCGGTTTCAATCGTGCCGGAAACGCTGTTGGTGCGAGGCGCATCGTTAACTGAGCAGCCACTGGCCAAAAGCGCCAGCGCCATCAATGCGCCGGGGGTAGGTCCATGTCGGGTTTGCACGCCGGTGGGAACATATCGGGCAGCCGGAGCGGGTTCAACCGGATTGCGGGTGGCCGGGAGCACAATCCGCTTGACCCTTGTTCGAAGTCTGACATAATGGCATCCGTGCGGCTTAAGGTGGGTTTGCGCTCGTTCAAGAGAAACCCGCGCTACCAGCGCTTGGCCCACGACGGCGCTGAACTTCTAGTCACAAAACGCGGCAAGCCGTACCTCCGCGTCTTGGCTCCGCCCAAACGCGGCAGTTTCCTGGGCCCAGCCCGAAGCGGCAAGCCGCTAACAGCCGAAATCCTAAAGCCTGCGATTCCTCCGGAAGCCTGGAGGGCGGGCCGATGAACTGCCTGCTGGGCACAGCCACCTAACGTTGACCTCGCTCCGGACATTCGGCGCCGCAGCCAGGGTCAGTCCTCCGCGAACAGATACTCCAAATCCGTCTGCGACAGGCTGCGCGCAAAGCCTTCCTCACCCAGCACGTCGGCGATTGTCTGGGCTTTTCTCTGCTGCAATTCCCAGATTTTTTCCTCGACTGTTCCCGGCGAGATCAGCCGATAAGCGTTGACGGTTTGGGTCTGGCCGATGCGATGCGAGCGATCGATGGCCTGCGCTTCGACGGCCGGGTTCCACCACGGATCGTAGAGCACGACATAGCTGGCTGTCGTCAGGTTCAAGCCCGTACCGGCGGCTCGAAGGCTCAGTAAGAACACAGAAGCGTTCGGGTCGCTTTGGAAAGTATTGACGACTTCCTGCCGGTCCTTGGTCTGACCGGTCAGAATATGCGTCGGAATCTGGCGCTGGCGGCATTCCTCTTCCAATAACTGCAGCATCTGGACGAACTGACTGAACAGAAGGACCTTCTGTCCTTCGGCCTGCAGGGGCTCGAGCAACTCAAACAATGTCTCCGTCTTGCCGGAAGCAGAATCGTTTCCGAGCAGTTTCGGGTGACAGCAGATCTGGCGCAAGCGCGTGAGAGCGGCGAGAACATGAATTTTGCTTTTATTAAGGCCTTTTTCGGCGACGGTCTTCATCACCTGATCGCGGCTGCGGCGCAGTTCCGCCAGGTAAAGCTTTCGCTGGCTGTCGCCCAACTCGCAGTCGCGCCGTTGTTCGATTCGTGCCGGCAGGTCCTTCGCCACATGCTTTTTCAGCCGCCGCAACAGCAGCGGGCGCAGCTTGGCCGAAAGCCGCTTGAGCGCGATGCGCTGGGCCGATTCTGCATTCTCTCCGCGCGGCTCGTAGGTTTCCGTGAATTGCTCCTGGCTCCCCAGATAGCCAGGCTGGACGAAGTCGACGATGCTCCACAAATCCAGCAGCCGATTTTCCAGTGGAGTCCCCGTCAGCGCGAGTCGGTGGGCAGACTTCAGTTGCTTCACCGACTGCGTGACCTGCGCGCCGGGATTCTTGATGAATTGCGCTTCGTCGAGGATCACGGCGCGAAAAGCGAACTTTTGCAGTTCTTCCAGGTCGCGCCGCAGCAGAGCGTAATTAGTGACAATCAGATCATGCTGTGGAATCTGTTTGCGTAAATTGTGGCGGGCGGCGCCGCTCTCGAGCACGAGCACCTTTAGCTCGGGCGCAAAACGGCTGGCTTCGCGCCGCCAATTGTGCAGCACCGACGCCGGGCAAATCACCAGGGAGGGTTGGTGGTGTTTACCGTTCCTCTCGCGGAGCCAGGCAAGCCAGGCTAGTGTCTGCAGGGTTTTGCCCAGACCCATGTCGTCCGCCAGGATCCCGCCCAACTTGATATCGGTCAAATGGCAAAGGAAATCCAGGCCGTCCTTTTGATATGGCCGCAACTCCGCCGTGACTCCTGAGGGAAGCGTGGCACCGGGAATTCCGCGAAAGTCGCGCAGCCGCTCGCGCAAAGCAGCGGCATGAGGTGTATCGCTAAACCGCCGCAGCCCAGCTTCGTCCAGATGCGCCACTTGCTCCAGGCCAATTCTCTGGGTGACTGGCACGAGGCCATCCAGCCCCATTTCGGCCATGGCTTCCTGGGCAGTTTGTACGGCGGCGGCATCCAGCTCGACCCAGCCGGCATCAGGCAGCTTGACGAACCGGCCCCCCGCAGTTTGCAGTCGTTGCAAATCCGCCGCAGTGAGCTTGAGCCCTTCCTGCTCCCACTCCGCGGACACCGAAAGCCAGTCGATGCCGCTGCCCTTGACAATCAGCCGTGGCCGCAGTTGTCGGGGCGCCAGGAACAGGCGGTGGAAACCAGGGTTGCCAAGATACTCGGCTTCGCGCGGGCGCTCGGCCCAGATGCCCGCCAGGGTGCTCAAAAATGTTTCATTTGCGTCTCCAACCCACAGGCCGGGTTCGGGCGTGAACCAGTCGAGCTTTCGCAACCACCCCGTCGCAGGTTCAAGGCGCGGATCATCCAAGAGCTCGGGTTTGTCGGTCGGCCGCTTTCTCGGCTCGCTCAAGAGCCATTCGTGGCCATTCCAGAGCCAGGCGCTGCGATCCCGCAGACTTCTGGCAACAAGACGCAGGCGCACGGTGTCTTCCTGCAGTTCGAAGAGGAACTCCGGCGACGCTGGGTGCACGGTGCAAAGCTGCTCCCAGTCCACGCCGTGATTGGACTGGCTCCTACGCAGGTGCATCAACAAACGGTGACTTAGCTTGCGCACAGGCACGGCTGGCTGCCTCGCCAACTGCTCCAGAAGTTGGGGCGGTGGCGCGTTGCGCAACAGGTAAAAAGTGGTCCCCGCCAGCACCAAGGGGGGCCGGCTGTTGAAAAACTGGACTTCAGTTAAGGGGTAGGTTTTTCCGCCCGGCACGGTCAGGTAATGCGTAAAGGCCAGTTCGCGCTCGGCGCTTTCGAGGTGTGGGGTCAGTTCTGCGATTTGTCCGTGGAACTCGATCGCAGTTTGCCCAGCAGTCGAAGTCAATTCCAACCTTCTGGTGTGGCCCCATCGCGTCAGCCAATGCAGCAGTTCCGCCTCGGATAAAACCAGATTGTCCGCGCCGTCCGCGCGGCCCGAATGAGTTTCAGCCAGCCATACGATGAATTCCCAGTCCGGTGACCGAAAGAGTTCCTGTTCGTGCGCCGCTCGAGTCGTTAAATCAAGCAACTCGGCCAAAGATTTGACCTTCTCTCCCGTACGCGGCCGCTGCAAATGGAACTGCACCGCCAATTTGCGCCGGCCCGGCTGTTGCGCGTCGGACTGAGGGCGACAAACGATGCGCAAGCTCGCGCGCGGGCATTCCATGTGCGCCGGTTTGTGCGGAGACAACCACCCTTCCAGGTCTTTGATTAGCTGTTGTTCCTGGCTGGCCTTTTCGACTTGAGCGAAGCGAGCGAGATTGGCATGCGCGGTCAGCTCGGTCGGAAGCGATCGTTTGGCCCGGAGAAACAGAAAGGCCAATTCCTCCAGGCGCCCCGCGCCACTGGCAGCCAGCAGACGCGGCCACCAATCGACGCTCGGAAAATCTTTCCGCGTAAGCGACAGTTTCTCGAAGTAGTCTTCGAGCAGCAGCCAGGCGCGCTGGGAGTCGTTACAACTCGAGAAGCTTCTCAGCAACTCCTCCCGTTCGGTCACAGCCGTTCTGGAGTCGGCCAGTTCGCGCCGAAGATCGGCTAGAGCACCGTAAGTCTTCGACAGCACCGTGTGGTGCGCATCGTATCGGGACGGTTGGGCAGTGCGGGCACCGTTGCCGTTTCTGAGTGAACCTTTGGCCATCTTCTGATTAGTCCCGGTCAAGGGTTCTATCATCTCGACACATGCAGACCCCTTTGGTCAATAATAAATGTAAAGTTTTTTTATCGATTTGGTTTTGACCCACAATGTGCCGGTAGAGGCGTTTTTAGGCAGGAGCCCCCTTTGGCTAGAGTTGGGGAACAAGGCGCGCCGCACGGGGCACATTTTGCTTGCCTCAGTCTCCGTGCCGCAACAGTCTCAATCGCAATGGCTTCCTGCGAGCTCGAAGGAAAGTCCCTGGTGATTATCGGCGGCACAACGGGTCTGGGGCTGTCAGCCGCTCGCGTTTTCATCGGCCATGGGGCAAAGGTGGTGGTTGTCGGGCGAAATCCGGACAGCCTGGAAAAGGCCCAAAGAGGCCTCGGAGACTCGGCCCACGGCTTTTCCGCGGATGCCACTGACCCGCGGACGGCTGCACGCGCTATCGCACTCGCCTTGCGAAAATTCGGAAGCTTCGACGGTTTGTATCATGTGGCCGGCGGCAGCGGACGCGAGTTTGGCGATGGGCCGTTGCACAAGTTGTCGGATCAAGGCTGGCGCGCGACGCTCGACTTGAATCTTTCCTCGCTCATGTACTCGAACCGTGCCGCGGTCAGGCAGTTTCTCGCACAACGCACCGGCGGCAGCATTCTGAATATGGGAAGCGTGCTTGGGTGGTCGCCCTCTCCGCGATTCTTCGCCACGCACGCCTACGCGGCGGCCAAGTCGGCGATTATAGGGTTCAGCAAATCGATTGCCGCGTACTATGCCCCGAATAACATTCGCTGCAACGTGCTGGCACCGGCATTGGTCGAGACGCCAATGGCAGCGCGCGCGGCGCAAGACCGGGAGATCCGCGCGTTCATCAAAACCAAGCAACCTCTCGACGGCGGCCGCATCGGCGCCGCCTCCGATGCGGATGCGGCGGCGGTTTATTTTATGAGCGATGCGTCTCGATTTACGACCGGGCAGGTGTTGGCGATTGACGGCGGGTGGTGCGTGAGCGAGGGCCAGATGCCGGCGAAAGCGAGATGAGTTCGCGAGACTCTCATGGCGGGAACCAAATGCTTCATCGGGCTGGATGTCGGCGGAACACAGATTAAAGCGCTCGCTTTTTGTCCCGCGGGCGAACAGCTCGTGGAAGAGAGTTCGCCGACAGGTGATAACGGCGGCAAAGACTGGATGGAAAGAGCGCGCGTTGTGGCTCGGCGGGTAATATCGAAAAGTCCGGCTCCAATGCGGCTTGGAGTGGCCGCGCCGGGCCTGCCCTCGGCCGACCGGAGCCACATCGCCTTTATGCCTGGCCGACTGAACGGTTTGGAGGGGCTCGATTGGCAGAAATGGCTCGCACTGGAAAATCGCGTGACGGTTTTCAATGACGCGCAAGCGGCCTTGCTCGGCGAGGTCTGGCTGGGCGCTGCCAAAGGCGCAAAAAACCTAGTGCTGCTGACGCTTGGAACCGGCGTCGGCGGCGCTGCGATGGTGGACGGACGCGTTTTACAGGGCCACCTCGGCCGTGCGGGCCACATGGGCCACCTATCACTCGATCCTGATGGCGCTCCCGATATCGCTCGCACCCCCGGCAGCCTTGAGGATGCCATCGGCGAGTGCACTTTGGCCGCTCGCAGTGCTGGCCGCTACGCAACGACACGAGAACTCCTCGTCGCTTTCCGACAAGGCTCACCGGAGGCTGCAGAGGTTTGGCTTCGCTCGGTGCGCTCTCTGGCGGCTGGGGTGGCAGGAATCATTAATGTTCTCGATCCCGAAGTGCTCGTGATCGGTGGCGGGATCGCCGATGCTGACGACGCGCTCTTCGGACCACTCCAGGCCAGCCTTGACGAATTCGAGTGGCGGCCGGGCGGCGCGCGTGTTCGCGTCGTGAAGGCTGTGTTGGGCCACAACGCTGGTGGCGCGGGAGCGGCTTACGGCGCAAAACTGGCCGCCGAAGGACAACTATGAAAGCTGCAAGCACCAGGATCCATGCTCCAAAGAAGGTCCAAGCACCAAGATCCAGTTGTGTCGGCATCTTGCCAGTTCGTGCAATTAGTAATTGGATCTTGGAGCTTCTCTGGATGTTGATGCTTGGATCTTGGAGGTTCGAGCCGCAAACTTGAATATTGCAACGCTCATGACGAGTCCTACCCACGACTATCTCACCCATTGCCGCCGCCTTGTGCAGGCCGTAGAAGCCCAGCGGGCGAAAATCGAAAAGGCCGCCGAGTGGTTCACCGAAGCTATCCTCGCCGGTCGAATGGTCCACCTGTTCGGCTCCGGCCACTCACGGATTTTGGTCGAAGAAATGTGGCCGCGCTACGGCTCGTTCCCGGGCTTCAACCCCATCGTCGAACTGTCGCTCACGTTTCACAATCTGGTCGTCGGCGCCAACGGCCAGCGGCAGGCTATGTTTCTTGAAAACGTCACCGGTCTGGCCGAGCGCATCCTGCGCAACTTCGCCCTGACCGCTCAGGACTCCGCCTTGGTCATCTCCTCCAGCGGCTGCAATATCGTGCCCGTCGAGATTGCCGAGGAGTTCAGGAGACGCGGCGTGCGCGTCGTGGCTATTATCAGCGGCCAACACGGCGACGCCACTCCCAGCAGGCGTGCTGACGGCAAAAAGCTGCAGGATTTCGCCGACCTGGTGCTGGATACGGCCGCGCCGCCGGGCGATGCCATGGTCCGCGTGCCTGACCTGGACACGCCGGTGGCTCCAGGCTCCACGGTTGGCGGCGCGATGCTGGTCAACTGCATCAAGGCCGAAGTCGCCGCGCGACTTGCCGCCGCCGGACATCCGCCCACCGTTCTAAGCGCCGCCGCGGTCGTTGGCGAGCAACGCTCCAACGAGCTCTTTGAAACCGCTTACGACGAGCACGCGCGTCGGCTCGCCAAACTCTACGCCGATCTTGGCCGCTGAATCCAGGCAAGTGAAGCCAGACGCTCCCCACCACGGCTTGAGGAATCCGGTCCAGCTTGGGCTCTCCCGCGCCTTGCGGCTGGTGCTTGAGGACCGAGTGTTTCTGTGCGGCAATCGCACGATCATTTTCGATTGAACCAGAAAATTCCAATGGAGCTCCTTTCGCGGCGCTCTTATCTCCCGCTAGAGAGTCTCATTAACACCGGGGCTTTAGCCCCGGTGTTAATGAGAACTTTTCCACCATCGCGTGAAATATCTCGGCTATGAACACGTCCCCCCTCCGCACTTCTGTCGTTGGCAGCTACCCGTTCCCGGGCTGGCTCGAATTTTCCTGCGCGCATCTCGATCGATTTGGTCCGAGCGACGTCGCTGAGCTGCAGGAGGACGCAGTCATTGCCGCCATTCACGACCAAATGGAGGCGGGCCTGGATGTGATCTCCGACGGCGAACAAACGCGGCTCGATTTTAATCTTTCGCTTTATGGTCACCTGAGTGGAATCGAGCAGACGGCCGAGTTGGCTCGCCGGTTCGGGCCGCCCGCGCACGACCAGCGGGGCCGGCACAAAGTGACCGGCGAATTAGCTGCACCGCACGGGCTTGGCGTCGTCGCCGAATTCGAGCGCTTGCGCCGCCTCGCCCCTCCTGGCCCAACCCTGAAGGCCAGTGTCCCGGGCCCTTATACCCTCAGCGGCCGCCTGGTTCCCAATGATCGATATCCCGATCGCTACGCTCTGACTGAAGCGCTGATTCCTATCGTCCGGAAGGAGTTGGTTGATCTTGTGAAGGCGGGCTGCACCGAGCTCACGGTCGATGAACCCTCCATGAGCTGCTACGCCTATCGGGAAGACCCGCTTCGCCTCGTGGACATTTTCAATCGAACCGTTCAGCCAGTCGTCGGCAAGTGTCGCCTCTCAACCCATCTCTGCTTCGGCAATTACAAGGGCAGGGCAGTGGGCCCGCGCCGCTACCGGCCCTTGTTCCCGGCTTTCCTCGACTTTGCCGTGGACGAAATCCATATCGAAATGGCCGGCCGCGAATTTGCCGAAATTGAAATCATCAAAGAAATCAGCGCGCGACACGAAGTGGCCGTCGGGATCATCGACGTTAAAAGTTACTATATCGAGACGCCGCAGGATGTGGCTGAGCGAGTGCGACGCTGTTTGAGATTCGCGCCCGCCGAACGCCTTTCCTTCGCGCCGGACTGCGGTCTCAGCCAGACCGCTCGCTGGGCCGCAAAGACCAAGCTCAAAAACCTGGTAGAAGGCGTGAAGATCGTGAGGCGCGAACTGGGGCTGGTCTGACCGATCTTTACAGAGCCGGCAGCCTTACGCAGCATGATCCTGCTGCTGTCAAAGCGGCATTCTCGGTTTTTTTGGCCTTCAAATCTTCCGCGCTTAAGGCTGGAAGACGGCCCGGTAGAGTCTCTGCCTCAAGCCGGGGGTAACAGAGTTCGTAAATGTCCAATTTGTCCCACTGAGGGTGTTGGTCGCCACCGGCGTCCAGGACGTTAAGTCCGTGGAGGCTTCGATGACGTAGGTCTTTCCCGACTGACCGATTAAGGTCGCTTGGAAGCTGCCCGGAATGGGGACCGCCGGGAATGAGAGCCGCGGCGGTGGCACGGCGCCTCCCCAGGTTACGGCCAGGCTCCAGCCGCCGGCAATGCTTCCCACGTCGGCTGGCGCATCGTCTATCACAAACAGCGACCACGTCCCGTTGGCGCTGGCCCCGTTGAACCCGGCCAGGGTAGTCATGGTTGGCGCAGGCGGTGCGGGCAGGGGAATGGTTTCGTTGTTGTCGTAACTGGTCGGCTTCCAGCGGCCGGAGATTAGCTGAGTGGTTAGGGGCAGAAATAATGGAGCGTCGTCATCGAATGTCAGCGTCGCGTTGGTCGTCGCGGTGTTGGCGCCCGTGTCGGCCATCAACAGAATGGCTTGGCCATCCGGACTCACCAGGAGAGCGGTAACATCGGAGGCGTAAGTATGGTTGAGATTGGTCATGGTCACGGTCAACTTTGTAATTGCGTCTGGCACGCAAGACACGTTGATGGTGGACGGATACGGCGTGGCCGGGTTGAAGTCGTTGATGATAATCGCTTCCGGATTGGCAAAAGTCGCCGGGCTGACCAGGCCGTCGCTTTCAACAGCCAGCATGGCGGCGTTAGTGACGCCGTTGCAAGGGCCCGTGATTTCCACCGAGTAGAGGCCGGCGTCCGAAGCCTTGAGATTCTGGACGGCAAAGGAACTCCCGGTCTGGCCGGGTAGCAGCGAACCATCTTTTTTCCATTGGCAGTTGAAGGAGCCGGCGCCGGAGACCGTGGTGGCGAAAGTGACGCTCTGGCCAAAGCAGCGAGTCTGATCGACTAGAGGAGTTGCAGTGACGGGCCGGGTGACCATGAGCGTTGCGTTGTTGGTGACAGATGAACAGGCGCCGGAAACCACAACGCTATAGTTGCCCTGGGCCAGGACAGTAACGTTGCTCATCGTCACCCAATTGTTCGTGCCACCGGGCAACAGCTTGCCATCTTTGCTCCATAGACACGTAAACGGCCCTGTGCCGTGCGCAGTCGTGACGAAAGTGATTGTGTCGCCCGGACAACTGGTCTGCGACACCAGCGCATCGGCGGTGGTGGGCACGTTGACCGTCAAGCTGGCCAGGTTAGTGACGCTGTTGCAAGCGCCCGTCACTTGCACCGAGTAGCTGCCCGCGCTCGACGCGGCGATGCCGGAAAGGGTCAAGGAGCTGCCGGTCTGGCCGCCCAGCGGCGCCCCATCCTTGAACCATTGGAAACTGAATGGGCCGGTGCCATGGGCCGCGGTGCTAAAGCTGACCGTGTCACCCGCGCAGTTGGTCAGCGACACCAATGCATCGGCGGAGGTGGGTACGTTGACCGTCAGGCTGGCAGAGTTGGTGACGCTGTTGCAAGCGCCCGCCACTTGCACCGAGTAGCTGCCCGCGCTGGAGGCGGTGATGCTGGAGAGCGTCAATGAGCTGCCGGTCTGGCCGCCCAGCGGCGCCCCGTCCTTGAACCATTGGAAACTGAATGGGCCAGTGCCGTGGGCCAATGTGCTGAAGCTGACCGTGTCGCCCGAACAGTTGGTCAGCGAGACCAACGCATCGGCGGTGGTGGGAACGTTGAC
>CAYUPI010000001.1:166612-199390 GCA_964446585.1 uncultured Verrucomicrobiota bacterium | reverse complement strand
GCGGTGAATAACTTTTATGAAAAAACACTTTTCAACACAGAGAACAACTCCTGCTGAACGATTCCCAGGACTCGCGTTGGTATTTGCCGGCGCTCACAGTGCGATTGGGCGGGATCATCAAAGGCAGCTACGACGCCGACTTCCCAATGGCGCCGGGCGACGGGGCCTCGGGAGTTGAATTGGCCGCGATGCTGACGAAAACCTTCTATCCCTCCGGGTTCGGCGTGTACGGCGAATTTGGTTACCGTCTGCGCGACAATCACGTTCCGCAGACTATCTTCGGCTCGGCGGGGCTTTCCGAGACACTCAAGTTCGACTGGGCCATCAACTCATTAAGCATCTACGTCGGCTACCGGGGTTTGTATGACCTCAACGGTCCCGATCTGAGCGGCGGCCGCGTTGCCGGTGTGCCCTCGGATTACATCAACCTGAGCTATACTCGTGCGGCGCAGGAAATCTACCACATGGGCGAAACCGGGCTGGCTTTCACGGACCGAGACGGTCGCCGGTATTTCTTTTCATGCGCCACTCCGTTCGATGGCCGCAACACTGGCAAAGTGAACAACTTCATCATCGGGCTGAGCTGGCCTTTGAGTCTTTAGCGGCGGAAATCGATATGGACCAAGGACGGCCGCAGCTCGGGACACCACGGCTGGAGCATTTGAAGCAGAAGAACCAAGCTTCAAGCTCCAAGGTCCAAGGAAGCTCCAAATCCCAAGCTCCAATAGAGCGCCAGCACCGCAGAACCTCAAACCGGTGGTTGAGATTTGGAGCTTGGTGTTTCCCTGGAGCCTGGTGTTTGGAGCTTGGAGCTTTGGGTGTGCGCGTTCGCGGTGCCGGCTTCGGCTCGCTCAGCACTGTGGCCATGTTGGCGACAGCGTTCTTGGCCTCCGGGTGCGCATCGCCCAATGTCAATCCGGCCTCGCCCCAAGCACAGACTGGTTACGTCGATCTGCATGCTGATTCCTCCGGCGAACTGAGTTGGAACGTCCAGGTTCGCGACGCTGCTGGAAGCGGGTTCAGAAAGGCTTTTTACAATCTCGATCCCTTGGAGGACCGTATCTTGCGGCTGGCATTTGCGCCGGGCAACTGTCAACTTCGAGTCACGTTCCTTAACCGTGTGATCGCAGAGCCTGTCGTGTTCGAAGTACAAGTCCGCGACGGTCAAATAACCCCGGTTCAAATCAAATTGGTCGAGGTGGGCGCCACCTCGGTTCAGACCAAATCGACCAGCGCCGGAGGGACAGCCTATGGCCGGTATGGGCGGCGGACAAAAATCGGAAGTTATGAAACCTCTATGTACCGCGTGACGGCTGCCCCGCAGGAGCCGCAGCCGTACCAGATTAAACAGCACATGCCCTATGCGCATTAGAGTAAGAAAAGTGGCCTGTTCATCTCACTTGCCATGCGCCCCTGGCCACTCGCCCCTGGCCACTCGCCCCTGGCGACTGGTCACTGATTACTGCTCACTGATTACTTGCCTTCTTCTCCTGACCGCCTCCGGCTGCACCAGCCTCGGCCCGCACACCGTGCCGCGCGACCGGTTCGATTACAGCGCCTCGATCTCCGAATCGTGGAAGCGCCAGACCTTGCTCAATATCGTCAAACTTCGCTACCTTGATCCGCCCACATTCGTGGACGTCGGTCAAATCGTGGCCGGCTATTCGCTGGAGACCGGCCTGAGCGCAGGCGCCAGTTTTCCCGAGACGACGGGTCTAGGCGGCAACACGGCAACTGTGGGCGGCTCGGTCCGCTTCACCGACCGGCCTACCATCACCTACACGCCGCTTACGGGAAACAAGTTCATTAAGGCGCTGATGACGCCGCTGCCCCCGGACGCGGTGTTCTTCACCGTTCAATCCGGTTATGCCGCCGACGCTGTGTTCTTTGCCGCTGTCGCCGTGATGAACGGATTGAAAAATCAGGAAAACAGCCTCGCCGGCGTCTCGCCGCCGGACCCGGACTTTGTGCGCGCGTTGGAGCTGTTGCGAAAAATCCAACTCTCCGGAGCTGTGGGCATGCGCATCCAGCAGGACGCGCAAAAGCAGCAGACCACCCTGGTGACGTTCCGTTCGAAGGACATCAGCGAACAGACCCTGTCCGACATTCGTGAGTTGCGCCGGTTGCTGCGGCTGGACCCCGACGCCAACGAGTTGCGCCTGGTCTTTGGCCCAACCGCAAGCAACGACAAAGAGCTGGCCATCGTCACCCGCTCGCTCCTGCACATCCTCAACACCATGGCCGCGCAGGTCGAAGTGCCGGCGCAGCACGTCACGGACGGCCGCGCCACACCGGGCCTCGACACCAATACGCAAGTCCCCGAACGCCAGCGCCTGGTGCGCATTCACAGTTCGAAAGACAAGCCGGCGGACGCTTACGTGGCCGTGCCGTTCCGCAACTATTGGTTCTGGATTGACGACCGCGACCTGAACTCCAAACGCGCTTTCGCGTTCATAATGATGCTCTTCACGTTGTCCGAGACAGGCGAGAAGGAGCCCATGCCGCTCATTACTATCCCTGCTCAATGAATGCACCGCCATCAGAGCTGCGCGCCGAATCGCGCTCGGCGGCGAAACGGGCGGCACTCGCGCTCGCGCTGTTCTTCGCCTTCCATGGCCGCGCCGATTCCGTGTGGCTGCGCGGCGGCGAAAAGCTGATTGGCAAAATCGTTTCTGAAGAGCCTGCTAAAGTCGTGTTCGAGTCCCAGACCCTCGGAAAGATCGAGATTGCGCGCGATCGGATCGAGCGCCTCGAGCGTGACGCGACGGCGCCCTCTCCGGCTGCCACGAACCAGGCCGCCGCGCCCTCGGCGCCCAGCGGCGCGGTTACTAATGTATTCTACCCCTGGCTGACGCCAGAGAGTTTGGCCAAAACCAACGAGTTCGACTGGATTCAGCTCAAGTCCGGCGAATGGCTCAAGGGCAGGATTAAATCATTGCAGGAGGAAAAGCTGGAATTCGACAGCGAGGAGTTGAATTATTTTACATTTGATTGGAAGGACATCCACGCGCTGCACTCACCCAGGCTCAACAGCGTGCGGGTCGAAAAGGTCAAGCCGGTGGATGGTGCAGTGTTTGTCACGACGAACGAAGTGCAGGTCATCACTCCGACGGCCACCAACATCTATCCGCGTTCGGAACTTTTGGCCATCACACCCACCGGCAATCGCGAATTGGACAAGTGGTCAGGCTCAGTCTCCGCGGGCCTGAGTTTCCGTTCCGGCAACACCCGGGAAATCGATCTGAACGCTCGCGCTATTCTCCAGCGCCGTACTCCTGATAACCGCTTGTATCTCGATTACGAGGTCAACTACGGCAAAGTCAGCGATGAACAAACGGAGCAGAACCAACGGTTCGTCGGGCAGTTCGACTATTTTCTCTCCCGCCGCCTCTACCTGCGATTGCCCGACATCGAGTATTATCGCGACCCGCTCATAAATGTCGCTCACCGGATCACGCTCGGGGCGGGCGTAGGTTACGATCTGGTTAAGACGCCGCGAACAGAGTGGAACCTGACTGCCAGCCCGTCCTGGCAGCGCAACTGGTTTGATGATGGCTCGACGACCAGTGCCGGCGCCCTGGTGTTCGCCACGCGGTTCGACACCGAGCTCACGAAGCGACTGAATCTGATCTTCGAATACCGCGGCCAGCTCACCAGAAAAGAATCCGGCAATAATATCCACCACGCTGAGACCAAGCTCGAATTTGAAATTCACAAGCACCTCAAGCTCGATGTCTCGTTCGAGTGGGACCGCATCGCCGATCCGAAAACCGAGCCCAGCAGCCCAAACCCTACTCCCGACGACTATCGCTTGATCACCTCTCTGGGGATTGATTTCTGACATGCGCCCAACGACCAATAAGAGACCTTCGGGACTAGCACTTTCGACCGGTCCGAACTGCGCTATTCCCAAAGGTCTCTCCGGGACACGGATCTCGTCGATGTTCGGAATGATCCTGGTCCTGGCATTGCTTCTGGCGGGCTGCCGGGTCGTCAAGGATACCGCTGAACTCCCCGGTAAAGCCGTCAGCACGGTCACTCACGGAAAAAAGGAGCAGCCGAAGATGGATCCGGTCGAGCTGCAGCAGCAACTGCTCCGTTTTGCTGACGAATTCACCGCCGGCATGTTGACATCGGCCGAATCCTTGCGCCGGGGCACAAACAGTCTCGAGCGTGTCGAAATGACGCGATGGAGAATCACGTTTGCCGGCAGCACGCTGGCAATTGCTTCGGGACAGAACGCCATTGCCAACCTGCTCGACATGCTGGTCCTGACCACGATGACGCGCACCGCTGTTGAAGACTATTGGCTCCCGAACGTGTTTGGCGAATCCGCCCGCCCGATGCTCGAGGTCTCCCGCGACGCCGAAGAAAAAATCTGGCGGCTGGCCGCTCCGGTGGTCAAATCGGCGCAAGCGGAGGAATTGCGCGCGGCGGTCCGGACTGCCTACGAAAAGCATCGCGATTCGGAAATGGTTTTCAACATCCGCGCTGTTGGCCTGGCCGGCCAGGTTGACAAAAGCGCGCTTGGCGGCGGCGCCGAACGGCCTGCCAGTGTTTTCAACTTGCTTCAGCTTGACCCGTTGGCCGGCCTCGATCCGGCCACGCGCGAGATTGCCCAGACCCGGCTCCTCGCCGAGCGCGCTCTTTACGTGGCGCAGCACATGCCGTTGCTGCTCCGATGGCAGACCGAGCTCTTGAGCTATCAACTGGCCTCCATGCCGGAGGCCGGTCAGGTCCTCACCAACCTGGACCGCTTCGGCCAAACGGCGAATGCTATCACCCGCACGGCCGAGGAGTTGCCCAAGCTGGTCAACGAACAGCGCGAAGCAGCCATAAAGCAGCTGTTCGACGGCCTCGCCACCGAGCGCACCAACCTCATTGCCAGCCTCGCTGCCGACGATATGAAACTGCGCCCTACCCTCGTCGAGCTGCGACAGACGCTCGATTCGGGCAACGAGCTGATGAAATCGTCAGATGCGACCGTTAAATCGCTCGACAAGTTTATGGGCCGCTTCGACACCGGCACGAACGCGCCGCCGCCCGCTACCGCCACCAACTCGCGCCCGTTCGATATCCTGGATTACGCCACCGCTGCCAAGGAGGTGACCGCGACGATCAAAGAGTTGAATACGGCGATTAATTCACTCGACAATGCCCTCCCGAAAATTCAGAAGGCTGGGGACGCGCTCGAAGCCACGGGCAACCGCCTGCTCACCCGCTTTTTATTGGTCGGCGCGGCCCTGGTGGTGCTGCTCTTGGTGGGAGTTTTCCTCGTGGCTGTCGGTTATCGGCGGTTCGCCGCCAGGAATGTGTCATCCAATGCCAATTATCGGACTTGACAAATGGGAGGAGGGATCGAAGGTACTTCGAGCGCTAGTGAAACGGTCAACATGTTTTGTCCTATGTGCGAGCGAATTAAGAACGTGAACAAAGGGCAGCGCGGTCGGTGCTGGGGGGCCGTTGCGTTTGCCGCATTAATGCCGATGTTTTTGCCAGGGGCAATCGCCCTGATCCTGGTTTCAGGAACTCCAGTAGCCGCTGCGACCGTCAACAGCACCGTGCAATCCGCAGCAGCGACCCAATACTCCGCAGGAATTAACGACGTATTGAAGATGACCGAGGCGAAGGTGGATACCGGCGTGATTACCGCGTACATCAGGAATTCACCGACGGCTTACAGTCCGAGCGCGAACGAGGTCGTTCTGATGAAGGAGCGGGGAGTATCGGATGAGGTAGTCACAACGATGCTGCAACGCGGCGGAGAATTGCGCGCGCAGGGCACGCCGAGCGGCGCTCCATCAGCAGCGCCTGCCACGCCCGCACCCTCGGCGGGCATGGCTCCCTACGCCGAGAGCGCGCAGCCCGCCGTTTATGCGCCGTATGCCGATGGCTACTCAGTGTATGCGTACGGGTATCCATACTACGATTACAGTTATTATTACCCTTATTACTACTTTGGCTATCCCTGGCCTTATTATTACTGGCCGTATTTCTCTTTCGGCTTTTACCCCTTTTGGGGGTTCTGTGGTTCGTGGTGTGGTTTCCACAGCTCCTTTTTCTGCCACCATTTTCCGTTCCATGACCATCACGATGGTCACCATCATTTCGCAAGTTCGAGCGGCCTTCACGGCTCCGGGCTGAGCGGCTCAGGTACGATGACCACCCACGCAACTTCGGGCCAGGCTTTCCGCCCGGCGGCGCAAACCGCAGGCGCTATGACTGCGGGTGCAGCCTCAAGCCAGTCACTCCATCCCGGAACGCAAACCACGGGCATGCGCAACGCACCTTCGCGCCAGACCACAGTCGTCCACGCTCCAGCTTCGAGGCAGGCTTTCCGCCCTGGTGTGCAGAGCATGGGTGCCCGTTCTTACGCCTCGGGCCAGGTATTCCGCCCGGCGCCCCAATCTATGGGCTACCATTCGTTCGCCGCAGCCGGTCACCCACTCTCAATAGGGAGCTATAGCGGCGGTTTCCGTTCGAGCGGTGGCTTCCACGGTGGCGGGGCGACAGGCGGACGTTCCTTTGGCGGTGGTGGCGGGTTCCATGGTGGGGGCGGCGGTGGTTTTCACGGTGGCGGACACTCCGGTGGCGGGTTCGGTGGACACCGGTGATCGGTGAGCAGTAATTAGTAACCACTCATCAGTGAGCAGTCAGAAGTGACTGTTACACTGCTTCGGATTGGGAGGTGAAGTGAAAGGCTTTAACGCGGAGCGCGGGCGTTAGCGAGGCGCCGCGCCCCTGGCTTTCAGAGCTGCTGACGCGCTCGGAGCGGCCAATCTGTTCCACATTTCCCGGCGCTAATAGTTCGAGCACGCTTTGATTGAAGCGGAAATTGCTGACCGGATACTGAATTTTTCCCCCTTCGATGTACCAGAGGCCATCGCGCGTCAACCCGGTGAAAAGCGCGGTACGGGGATCGACTCCGCGAATGTACCAAAACCGGCTCACTAACAGGCCGCGCGACATCGTTCGGATCATCTCTTCGACGCTGACCGGAGACGCCGAGCTCTCCATTATCGAATTAACGGGGCCGGGTGTAGGCTCCTTGCCTTTTTCCTTCGCCCAAAAACGAGTGTAGGAGAGGTTCTCAAGCACACCGTTTTGGACGGAGTAAATTTTCTGGGCCGGGATGCCGTCCTGGGCCACAGGCGAGTCCGGCAATTCCGGATGCCAGGGATCGCTATAGACGTTTATGCGCTTGTCGAAAATCTGCTCACCGAGCCGGGTCTTGCCACCGGGGGCCGAGTACGGGCTGCGGCCCTCGTCTGCGCTGCGGGCATCAAACCCGAACCGGAGCAAGTCATCGGCAGCCTGTGCTTCCAGAATCACGGGATAAACGCCTGGCTCGAGGGTGCGTGGATTCTTTGACGTGAGCGCCTTCTTAATGGCTTCCCAGCCGATTCGCGTGGCGTCGAGCTTGGCAATATCGAAATGGTTGCGGAGAAAATAGCCTGAACTCTTCCCATCCGGCGTGCGCGCGGTCACGGATAGACTCACCAGACTGGAGCGTCGATAGTAAAAGTTCCCATTTTTGGTGGCCGAGCCAGCAGCAGTGCCGCTGGCGTGATGAAATCCAGCGCCGATCACCCCTTCCCGTTCGCATCTCCGGATGATTTCCTCGATAGCGCGGGCGCGGGCTGTCGGAGCCACATTGACGGTGGCGTCCACGTAGCCACCGCTGGGCTTGTAGGTCTGGGGCCCGAGCGTGGGAAGGTATTCCTTGTCCACCGGCGACATCCGCGCGATTTGCTCGGCCTGCTCAACCGCCATCTTAAGCGAGGCATCGTCCAAATCGCTGGCGTTGGCCGAACCGCGCTTTTTGTCTATCCAAACGGTCACGGAGGCAGAAGCATCCTCGCGGCGGCCGTTCGTCGTGAATGTGTTCGCGGCGAAACGGAGATGTGAAATGTCGTCGCTGAACACACTGACGTGCGCATCATCTGCCCGTGTGTAGTTGAGCAGTTTGTCGCAAATGGATTTCGTTTCTTTTTCGGAGAGTAGCATGGCTTGCTCGTCATCCCTTCCGCGGGCCGGTGGCCGTGTTGAGGACTGTGATCTGCCGGAAGCGCGAAACAGGGCAACCGTGACTCACGGCGTTGGATTGGCCCGGCTCGCCTTTGCCATCGTTGGCCGCGCCATTCAGTTCGTACGTGGCCTTTCCGCCCAACCCATCGCAGGAGTTCCAAAAATCCGTTGTGCGCGATTGATAGGCCACGTCGCGCAGCATCTCGCCCACTTTGCCCTTTTTGATTTCCCGGAAAGTCTGGCCGCCAAATTGAAAATTGTAGCGCTGCTGATCAATCGACCAACTGCCGTTGCCGTAGATCAGGATGCCGTCGTCCACGCCCGAGACAAGGTTCTCGAGTGACACATTCTCCAGCGCCGGTTCGAGCGAGACGTTCGGCATGCGCGGGAACGGCACGCTGCCCCAACTGTCGGCGTGCAGGCAGCCATGGGATTGCTTTTGGCCGATCAACGGGGCCAGATCCCGTGTCGTCTGCCAATCGACAAAGACGCCATCCTTGACCAAAGGCCAACGCTGACCCGGCACGCCTTCGTCATCGTAACCGACGGTCGCCAGGCCGTGCGGCTGAGTGCGGTCGGCATAGAAATTACAAATCTTTGAGCCGAACTGCAGTTTGCCGGCTTTTTCCGGCGTCAGGAAACTGGTCCCGGCATAATCGGCTTCCCATAATAACGCGCGATCCAGCTCAGTTGAGTGGCCTACCGACTCATGTATCGTCAGCCACAGGTGCGAGGGATGGAGGATCAGATCATACTTGCCAGGTGCGACCGGTTTCGCCTTGAGTTTGGCCACGGCTTCCTCGCCCGCCTTCCTGGCTTCCTCCAGCCACGAAGGGCCATCCAAATATTCGTAGCCGATGGTTTTCGGCCCGGCAAGGCTGCTGCGCGTCTGAAAATCCCCGGCGCTGCGATTCACGGCCGTGACCTGGAAGAATGGCAGCGTGCGAATAATATACTGGTTGATGCGCGAGCCTTCCGTGGAGGCGTAAAATTTCTGCTCGTTCTGAAACGACAATCCTGAGCTGACGAAACTGGCGCCTTTGGCCTGCAAGGCGGCTTCATTAAGTTTCAACAGGAATTCGATCTTGCCGTCCACCGGCCGCTCGAACGGATCTTTTTCAAAGGCGCTTTTCCAAGTGGCGACCACTTTTTCAGCAGGCGCCAACTCGACCGGTTTGTGTTGATAAGCCGCGTTGGCCCGCGCGATCTCGACCGCTTGCTCCGTAAGGCGCTGCACCGTTTCCGGTGTCACCCGGCTGCTGGCGGCAAAGCCCCAGGCGCCTTTGACGAGCACACGAACGCCGAAGCCGAAACTCTGGGTGCGTGAGACATTCTGCACCTGTTGCTCGCGGGTGAAGATGGATTCATTCCGGTAACGGTTGATCCGGATATCGGCGTAAGATGCGCCGAGCTTTTTGGCACGGGTGATCGCCAGGTCCGCGAGCTGATTCTCGTCAACTGCAGCCGCCTCAGACGCTTCAGCCTCCAGCACCCACTCGGGCAGCGCCGCCGCCCCGCAGACCACGCCCGTCGATTTCAAAAACTCACGGCGGGAGAATTTCATTTCCCCGACCATAATGAGTGGAGGACGCAAGCGCAACTCTTTTGCGTCCATTTCGCGCCATTCCGCTAGGAGAGTCATCCAAAAAGTGCTTGCGGGACGCTCACGTTCGTGTTATGGAACAGCTTGAGTTCCCACCGAAGCAACCAAATAGAAGTAAAAGGTAGTATGAAGAAAACGTTCGTTTTAATCGTGGCAGCAACTCTGTCCACGTTCGCAGCAAAAGCCCAAGTCCCCAACGGCCCACCCACGATCATCACTTGCCCGGCGGCCAGCACCAACGAATGCGGCAGCCTAACAACGGCCACCGCTGTCGTCTCCGACCCGGATGGCGATGCGCTCACGGTCGTCTGGAGCGTCAACGGCGTCGCAATCCAGACCAATGACGTGCCGGCCAGCACAAACCCAACCAGCGTTTCTTTCTCCGCGCATCTGTCACTCGGCACCAATACGCTGGAGGTGAAAGTCACTGATACGGCCACCAATTCCAGCACCTGCTCGACGACGATCACGGTCGTCGATACCACCCCGCCCGTGATCGAGAGCGTTAAGGCCACGCCAAATGTTCTGTGGCCGCCCAATCACAAAATGATTACAGTGAGAGTGCAGGCGCACGTGACCGACACCTGCGGTCCGGCCACGTGGAAGATCATCGGCGTCACCAGCAATGAATCAGCAGATGCAAAAGGCAGCGGCCACACAGCGACCGATTGGCAAATCACCGCCGATCATACCCTGAAGCTGCGCGCCGAACGGTCGGGCAAGGGTACCGGACGCGTTTATACAATCACGATCCAGGCAGCCGATTACTCGGGGAATACCGCCCGAGGGACCATTACAGTCAGCGTGCCGCACGACAAGGGCAAAAGGCGTTAAGTCGCTGCTCGAGGTTTGAGAACTTCAAGGGGGCCTTCCAGGCCCCCTTTTCTTTTGCCAATCCCGGCGGTGTTCCCCTGCCCTCCCGAGTCTCGACGCACTTACTGCGCCCGTGTCGCTTGACCGTGGCATGCAGCAGGTTAAAGTGCGTTGAAGCCTGACGGCGGCGGCCCAATGTTTGCTTTGGTCGTTATCGCCTGTTCGAGGCCAAAACTGATGTCTCAGAGAGACGAAAACGAGTTTAAGTGCTCACCATGGGCGTGCTGGCTGTTGGCTGCAGCGCTGACAGTCACGACTGCGCTGGGCGGAGAACCTTCCGCCGTTTCACCAAAATCGGACAATTCAAACAAGCAAGGGCCAAGATCCGAAAACGACGCGGCAAGACCTGACGCCAGCTCACCAGCCCCGGCATGGATGAGCGCTCCCAAACCTGCCGCGGCCAACAGCAAGGACCTGGCGCCTGCCTTCACCAAAGCCACGCCGAGTTCGCTCGCCGACCTGAAAGCGATGGAGCAAAGGGTCAAAAACCTGGTCCGGCGCGTGACTCCCGCAGTCGTGGACGTGGAAGTCGGCGGTGGCAGTGGCAGCGGCGTCATCATCTCGGAAGACGGCCTGGTTTTGACCGCCGGTCATGTAGGCGGCGAAGCTGGTCGCGAGGTTCGGTTGACCTTTGCTGACGGCAGGAAGACCCGGGGCAAAACACTGGGAGTTGCCCGCGACAGCGACAGTGGCCTGATCCGGATCACTGACCGAGGCGTCTGGCCGCATGTGCCCGTAGGGGACCTGGAAGAGGCGCGCGTCGGGGATTGGGTGCTGGCGCTCGGCCATCCGGGTGGATTCAATCTGAAGCGCTCACTGGTAACGCGCCTGGGGAGGATAATCCGGTTGGAAGAAGGCACGGTGCAAACTGATTGCACGATCAGCCCGGGCGATTCCGGCGGACCGTTGATTGACATGTATGGCCGGGTCATCGGCATCCACAGCTACATCAGCAGTTCGCTGACGGCGAATTTTCATGTGGCCATTACCCAATTCACGCAGAATTGGAACCAAATGGTGAAACAAGACGGTGAGCGCAAGTCGGAGCGGTCGTCGCGGGCATATGTCGGCGCCAGCGGTGTTGACGCGGCCGAGGGGTTCCGCGTTTTGTCGATTGACGAACAAGGTCCGGCCTTCAAGGCGGGACTGAAAGAGGGGGACGTGGTGCTCAAGGTGGAGGGACGCGACATCAAGGCGGCGGCAGCTTTTCAGCGTTGGGTGGAGGAAGGCCAACCCGGCGAGACGTTGAATCTCGAAATCAAACGCGGCGAAAAGGTGATGTCGCTCGAGGTGAAACTTGAGGCGCTGCCGAGCCACAATTAAAGCGCCCGGCGTGCGAGTAATCGACGAGTCAGAGATCCGCAGCACCAATGAAGCAAGAGCATGAAAAATTCAGGTTGGGAGCCTCGGTAAAATTCGCTCTGCTTCCACCATCGTGTACATGCGCGGTGTTGGCGCTCGCGTCGCTCTTTTCAGGTGCCGCAGCGCAGGATTCGTCGCCGGCTTCGTCTCTCCCCCACAGCCGTTTTCGCAACGGGGAGGAGACTTTGCGCGCGTTTGCGCCGGTATCAGAAGCCACGCGCAACTCGATCGTGAAATTGAACGTGGACGGGACAACCGTCGCGCTGGGGATGGTGGCAGACGCCAAAGGACTTGTGCTGACGAAGGCCAGCGAACTAAAGAAGGGCAAGCTGACCTGTTGGCTCGCGACCGAGCAGGAGGTGAACGCCGACGTAGTCGCGACGGACGAAAGTGATGACGTGGCGCTGGTTCGGGTGCAGGCGAAGGGCCTCAAGCCGATGCCCTGGTCGGACGAAGAGGTGGCGATCGGCCAGTGGGCGATCACGCCCGGAATTGCGCCGACACCGCACGCCGTCGGCATCGTCAGCGCGTTGCCGCACAGAGTCCGCCCGTCGCGAGCGTTCATTGGAGTCCGCTTCGAGTCGAATGGTTCCGACACGCGCCTCGGGGACATCCATGCCGGGTTCGGCGCCGCCCAGGCAGGGCTGAAGCGGGGCGACGTCATTCTGGGCGTGAACGGCACGACCGTGACCAACCGCGAGCAGGTCGTCGATATGCTCCGCGAGTTCCGCGAGAGCCAAACTATCAAGCTGCGCATTCAACGCGCCGAGGAGCAGTTCGATGCCGATGTACGGATGATGCTGCCGAGTGCCGTTCCGGACTCAGGCGATTTTTTCCCCGAGCAACGCTCCAGCCGCCTGTCGGGCGGCACGAGCAAGCGGGCTGAAGGATTCGAACAGGCGATCGAGCATGACACCATACTGCAGCCATGGTTGTGCGGCGGCCCGCTGGTAAACCTCGACGGCAAGGCCATCGGCCTCAACATCGCCCGAGCGAGCCGCGTCACAACTTACGCGCTGCCCGCCAAACTGGTCCGGCGGATTTTCCAGGAGCTTAAAACCAAGGCGGCTCAACCCCAGGTAAGCTGATGCCACCATCTTCATCGCTGCTCGTTCTTACCTTCCTTGTTCTCGAATGCGCCTTCTCGAGCGCCGGTGCCGACGCGTCGGCCGAGCGGCAACACATAGCTTTTCCTGACCCCCGGTTGAGAGTCTATGGCCTGCCCTGGTTCAACGAAGACAAGTCCGCGCTCCGACGTTTGCCGGCCAGATTGAAAGACACGTTTCGCCCGCCTGTGTGGCACCTGGCCCAGGATCCTAGCGGCGGCCGGATCCGGTTCCGAACTGACTCCATGACAGTCGGAATCGTCGCCGAGAATCCCAAGTTCTCGAACATGCATCACATGGCGAGCGTGGGAGAGAACGGCTTCGACATCTACGTCGGCCGCGACTATTTGGCCAGCGCCTGGCCAGACGAATCGGGCAAAATCACCAAGGAATGGCGGGTCGGGCGCGAGCGCAAAATACGCGACATTACCCTTTATCTGCCGCTTTACAAGGCGGTCACGGTGCAGGAGATGAGTCTGGACGCCGACGCGCGCCTGGAGCCGGCCACGCCCTATGCTGTCCAGAAGCCGATCGTCTATTACGGTTCGAGCATTACGCAGGGCGGTTGCGCTTCCAACCCGGGCGGCTCCTGCCAGGCAATCCTCGAACGCCGCCTCAACGCCGACTTTGTGAACCTGGGCTTCAGTGGTAACGGACTCGGCGAGCCGGCTCTGGCGGAAGCTATCTCCGAGCTGACGCCTTCCTGCATCGTGCTCGACTTCTGGGGCAATCCCACCGCGGAACAATACGCCAAAGCGCTTCCGCCGTTCGTGGATGTCTTGCGCAAAAAACTGCCCCGTGTGCCTATCCTTGTGACCAGCCCTTTCTATTTCCCGGGAGAGGAGACCTCAGGCGAGGTCGCTCGTCAACTGTCGGACAAGCGCCGCAGCACCCGGGAGTTTGTCGAGACGCGGCGCAAGGCTGGTGACCGTTGGATTCGATTCGTGGACGGCCTCAAAATGTTGAACCCGCAGCAGACTGCTGGTTTGGTAGATGGCGTGCACCCGAACTCCCTTGGTTTCTACTTCAATGCCCAGGGCCTCGAGCCGTTCCTCAGAAGAGCAATCAAATAGTCGCTAGGGAGCTTTTGGACTGGGTTTTGCCGCGGATCGCTGCTAGGTTTCGGCTATGCCACGAGACGATTTGTTCGCCGCACTGGCGGGACCCGAGACCCCAGGCCAGGAAGGAGCGGCAGAAGATCGCGTGTTTCGCAATCGGCCGCTGGCGGCGCGGATGCGGCCCCGTGACTTAACGGAATTCGCCGGCCAATCGCACATCCTCGCCCCGGGCCAATTGTTGCGCCGCGCGATAGAGGCCGACCGCATCCAATCCTTGATCTTCTACGGGCCGCCTGGCACGGGCAAGACCTCCCTGGCGGAAATCATCGCGCGTCAGACCCGGAGCAAGTTCGAACGAATCAGCGGCGTGGAATCCAATGTGGCGGAGATGCGTCGGCTCCTTTCGGCCGCTGCCAATCGTCTCCAAAACACAGGCCAATCTACTATCCTGTTCATCGACGAAATCCATCGCTTCAACAAAGCGCAACAGGACGTGCTGCTGCCGGACGTGGAAGGCGGCGTGGTCCGCCTCATCGGCGCCACGACGCATAATCCGTTTTTCTTTGTCAATTCTCCGCTGGTCTCGCGTTCGCAGATTTTTGAGCTGCGGCCGCTGAGCGAGGCGGAGTTGTTTCAGTTGCTTGAGCGCGCGCTGGCCGATCCTGAGCGCGGCCTGGGCACAATAAAAATCGAGGCCGACGAGGCGGCCCTGCGCCACCTGGCCAGGCTCTCGGACGGTGACGCCCGCAAGGCGCTGAACTCGCTGGAAATCGCCGCCCTGACCACGGCCCCGGACGCCGCGGGAATTGTCCGCATTGATTTGGCCACGGCCGAGCAAAGCATCCAGAAAAAGGCGGTGGTCTATGATGATGAAGACGCCCACTATGATACGATCTCAGCCTTCATCAAATCGATGCGCGGCAGCGACCCGGACGCGGCGCTGTATTGGCTGGCCAAAATGATTCACGCGGGCGAGGACCCGCGTTTCATCGCGCGGCGGATTGTTATTCACGCCGCGGAAGACGTCGGTATGGCGGACCCGATGGCACTGGTGGTGGCCAGCGCCGCCTTTCAGGCGGCGGAATTCATCGGCTGGCCGGAGGCGCGGATTCCGCTGGCGGAGGCGGTGATTTACATCGCCACGGCCCCCAAGAGCAATAGCACGATCCTGGCCATTGACGCGGCGATTAAGGACGTCGAATCCGGCCGCACCCTGGCCGTACCGGAGCATTTGCGGGACGCCCATTATCAGGGCGCGAAGCGGCTTGGTCACGGAGAAGGTTATCAGTACGCTCATGATTTCGCCGGCCATTTTGTCTCCCAGGATTATCTAGGGGCGCTGCGGCGCTACTATAAGCCAACCGACCAGGGAGCGGAAAAGAAGATCAAGGAGCGAGTGGAGAAGTGGCGAACGCTCCTCGAACAGTCCAAAGTCCACCCGTCCTCAGGAGCAGCACCGCGGAGGGTTGAAAGTCCGAAGTCCAAAGTCAAAGAGGGGTAACAACTCTTAGAAAGCGATTCGGATGGGCACGTCTGTCCAGGACAACAAAGTTGCACTTCGCCGCCGTATCCGCGCCGAGTTGAAACGCGTGATGCCAGCCCAACGGGTTGCCGCCAGCGGACGGGCGCGGGCGTTGCTGCAACAACAAGCCGTGTGGCGGCAGGCCAAATCGGTCCTGTTCTATGCTCCACTGCCAGAAGAACCCGACCTTTGGCCCTTGCTGTCGGACGCTCTCGGCGCGGGAAAGACTATTGCTCTGCCTCGCTTCGTGCCGGAAGACAACAGCTACATCGCATGCGAAGTCCGTGAACCCGCGCGAGACGTCGAACCGGGCCGATATGGCATCCGCGAACCGGTAGAACGTTGCGCGGAGTTTCCCTCAAACCGACTGGACTTAATCCTGGTGCCGGGAGTCGCCTTCGACTTGCATGGCCGCCGGCTGGGCCGCGGAAAAGGGTTTTACGACCAGTTATTGGCGGTGGTGCGCGGCACTTCCTGCGGCGTCGCCTTCGACGAACAGATCGTCGGCGAAATCCCGGTGGAACCGCACGACGCAGAATTGGATTGCATCTTGACGCCGACGCGCTGGATTGAGCTCTGACCGGTGACTGAAAGCACCAAGCTCCAACAACCAACATCCAGACAAACACCAAGGACCAAGCACCAAGCTCCAGCGAAACATCAAACACCAGGTTCCAAATTCAGTGGCCAAGCAGATCCAGGTTCCCGGTTGGGGTTTGGATTTTGGAACTTTTCTGGCGCTTGGCGCTTGGTGCTTGGTGCTTTTGGGTTAGCGTCCTTCGTTGATCGTGCTGGGCAGGCCGGTCTCCCAGCCTTTCGGCGCGTTCCAGGGCCGCTCGGAGAGATTCTCAGATTCAGTCGTCGCGCAACCCGCCAGGCCGACCATGGCGGCCAACAAAAGCCAAAGAAGGAATGGATTGCCGACGAGTCGTTTCATTTCACGAGGCTGGATTGGCGGGAATGACCACGTCACCCTCCATGACTTCACCTAATTGCCAGCCGGGAACCACGTTGGCGACGCAGCTTCCTTTTTGCACGCTGCTCACACGAACTTTGGCCACCAGCTTGCCGCTGCGATTCACCAGCAGTTCGCCGTATTGAAGCACACCATTATCCCCGCCGACGCTCAGCACAACAAAGTTCCACTTCGGATCGACTACCAGCACGGTCCCTTTCAAAGCGGCAGGTAGCAGTACCTTATACTCGGGGTTTTTGTACACGGCCAATTCGTTCTCGACCTTTGTGATCTTCTGCAGCAGCACTTTGTTTTCTGTTTCCATTGTTCCCACCGTGTCCTGCAGGCGCTTGATCTCTTTGCTGGCGTTGGCAGCTTGCTGGGGGTTCAGGCCGCTCGCTCGGTAAGCCGCCACTTCCTGCTGAGAGGTATCGCGCTCGGCTCGGGTCTTGGTTAAATCGTCTGATAATTTGTCGGCGCGCTTTTTCTCTGAGGTGGCCGTGGCGACAGCCTTGTCCTTTTCCTCCTGAGTCGCCTTCAGGGTCTCTTGCGTGGTTTTCAGCACCGCGTTGGTCTTATCCAAATCGCTCTTGGTACGGCGGTATTGGTCCTCAAATTTCTTGTGCTCGGCAGTCTCTCTTGCGAGGTCGCTCTGCAAGGTAGTGATCTTCGGTTTGAGCAAGGCAAAATTCAGAGCCGTAGCGCCCAAGCCGAGGAGGATTGCGAAGACTAAACTCAGTCGAATCAACATGGCGTGTGTTTTAATTGATTGAAAGCCTATCGGAAGCCTAGCCGCTGCCACATGGAGTGTCAACCCCTTACAGGCAGTCTTTTGCGGCACTTCCTGCGGCCCTAGCCGGCTTCCCCAGAGCCGAGGCAGTCGCAAAAAATGGGAAGGGATTGGCAAAATATGGAGTGTTGCCCTGTCGTGTTCGTCGGAAATTCAGGAGGGTGCAATGAGCACAGGTGAACAAAGTGGCCACCGAGACGAACCCTCACTGATAAGGCTCTACATGGAATTAACCGTCTGCAGCGAGTCCGAAGCGCGAAGCACATGGATGTACCTTTGCGCCAGGCGCGGTTTCGACCACGACTTGCCCGACGACAAGAAGCTGCAAACGGAAAGTCCGCAGATCGAGCGTCAGCCGAACACCCGCGAGCTCGCTGCTGCTGGCAAGCGGTTGGAACGAGCGCCGGCCATTTCCATTCCTAACCTTGCGCCCCTGGTGAGATGAACGACTAGCCACAAGAAATTATGCGCGAAGAGCAAACGGAAGTTCTGGTTGTGGGAGCCGGGCCGGTCGGCTTACTGACGGCCCTGCTGTTGGCCGAGGCCGGCATCCAGGTCAAGATTATCGACCAGGAAGACCGGCCGGCGGGCAGGAGCTACGCCTGCGCGCTACATCCGCGCACGCTGCAATTGCTGCAGCGGCTCGGCCTGGCGGCCGACGTGCTGGAACAGGGTCTGCAGATCTCTCGCGTCGCCCTTTATGATGGCTCGCTGAAGCAGGCTGAAATCTCGATGTCAGAGCTTGGCGGCGAGTTCCCATTCCTGCTGACCCTGTCGCAAAACGCGCTAGAGAATCTGCTCGAGCAACGGCTCCGCCAGGCAGGCGTCACGGTCCAATGGAACCATCGCTTGGAGGGATTTGAATCCAAGGAGAGCGCGGTGATAGCCCGGCTTGAGAAACTCGGCGGGACCTCGACCGGCTACATTGTGCCCCACTGGGAAACGGTGGTGAAGCAGAGCTCCGCCGTGACCGCCAGGTTTCTCGTCGGCGCAGACGGCCGTGGCTCATTGGTCCGCCAACGGGCCGGCATCGAAGACAAGCGATTGTCTGGACCAGAGTTTTTTGCCGTGTACGAATTCGAGTCGGACGCGAATAGTGAACATCGGGTCCGGGTCGTGCTGAACGACGCCTCGACAGACGTGCTTTGGCCCCTGCCGGGCAACCGGTATCGCTGGAGCTTCCAGTTGCTGCATTCGGACGTGTCGAGTGAGTTTCCCCTTAAAGACCGAGTGGCGCTGCGCCTGGCGCAACCAGGCAAGGACGAAACGATCCGGAACTCCGTGTTGAAACGAGCCCGAAACCGCGCGCCCTGGTTTTTGGCAAGCATTAACGAATTGGTCTGGTGCATAGTGGTCGAATTCGAGCATCGGCTCGCCAGCACTTTTGGACGGGAGCGCTGCTGGCTCGCCGGTGATGCAGCCCATCAGACCGGCCCGGTGGGCATGCAGAGCATGAACAGCGGCTTGTCCGAAGCGGAGGATTTGGCAGACAAGCTGCGAAGAATCCTGCGCGAAGACGCGCCTACGGCAGTCCTGGACGACTATAACCGCAACCACCAGGCGGAATGGAACCGGTTACTCGGGTTAACCGGCGGCCTGAAACCTCGAAGCGAGACGAATGATTGGACACGCGAACGTTGCGCCAGAATCCTGCCTTGCCTCCCGGGTTCGGGTAGCGACGTGGCAAGGCTCGCCAGTCAATTAACGCTCGATATAGGTTAACACATATGAAATCTGCAACGTCAGACACAATCCATGGGCACCAGGCTGAATTCGAGAGCCTCGAAGTCCAAATGAGCAGCCATCCCTTCTTGAGAGGAATGCCTCCGCAGGATCTCTCCACACTGGCGCTCTACGCCATGCGCACGGAGTTTGCGTCGGGCCAACTGGTGTTTCGGCAAGGGGACATCGCCAACCGGTTTTATCTCCTCCTGAGCGGCAAGGTAGCTTTGGAAGCACTGGGTGAGGACAGGAAGCCGGTTGTGATTCAGACGATCGGCGCAGGCGATGTCCTGGGCTGGTCCTGGCTGTTCCCGCCATACACCTGGCGTTTCGATGCCCGCGCAGTCGAGCCCGTTCAAGCCATCTTTTTCTACGGAACCCGGCTGCGCGAACACTGTGAGGAGGATCTCCGGTTTGGCCATGAGATCATGTGTCAGGTGGCAGAAGTCGCCATCCGACGTCTCAACGCGATGCGGGCGCGGTTGTTCGAGCTCTCGACTCACGACTAGTGGATCGCTTGCGAACCCGGCGCAGCCCGCTTAAGTTGCGCCCCATGAGATACCGCCGCTTCGGCCGCACGGAACTGGCGATGCCGGTGATTTCCTGCGGCGGGATGCGGTACCAGTTCCAATGGCAGGATGTCGAGCCCGGTAAGATCCCCCGCGACAACCAGGAGAATCTTGAAGCCACCATCCGCCGGGCGTTCGACCTCGGCATCAATCATGTCGAGACGGCGCGCGGTTACGGCACCTCCGAAATGCAGTTGGGCAGGATTCTCCCGTCCCTTCCTCGCGAGAAAATCATCGTCCAAACCAAGGTCGGCCCAAAACCCACAGCGGCGGAGTTTCTGCGGACGTTCGACACCTCGCAGAAAAACCTGCGACTGGCCTACGTGGATCTATTGGCGCTGCACGGCATTAATAACCGTCAGTTGCTCGATTACTCCCTCAGGCCGAACGGTTGTTTGGCGGCAGCGCGCCAACTACAAAAGCAGGGCCGCGTACGATTCGTAGGATTTTCCACGCACGCCACGACCGACATCATCCTGGAGGCGATCAACCACGGCGATTTCGATTACCTCAACGTCCACTGGTATTTCGTCAACGACCTGAACTGGCCGGCGATTCTGGCGGCCCGCGCGCGAGATATGGGGGTCTTCATCATCAGCCCGAATGACAAAGGCGGGAAACTCTACGAACCGCCGGCTAAGCTCGTTAAGTTGTGCGCGCCGCTGACGCCAATGCAGTTCAATGACCTTTACTGCCTGAGCCGCCCGGAAGTCCACACGCTGAGCTGCGGCGCCAGCCGGCCGGGAGATTTCGACGAACACATGCGCGCCCTGGAGCATTATGATCGGATCAACCAAACGGTAGCTCCCGTTGAACAGCGTCTGCGCGAGGAAATGAACCGCGTGCTGGGGGCCGATTGGTGCGCGCGCTGGTTTGAAGGTCTGCCTGATTATCTGTCGATGCCTGGCCTAATTAATGTCCTCGAGATTCTCAGGTTGTGGACGTTCGCCAAAACTCTCGACCTAACTGGCTGGGCCAAGATGCGCTACAATCTGCTGGGTCAGGCCGATCACTGGTTCCCAGGCGAAAACGCCGGACAAGTGGCGGATATCGAACTCGATGGCGCTTTCGACCGCAGTCCATTTGCGGGCAGAATTCCGGCCATTTTGAGAGAAGCGCACGAAATGCTGCATGAGAAACCGGCTCGGCGGTTGAGCGAAAGTTAAGGCTGCCAAGAATAGATGATCGTTCACGCCGTATCAATGCACCGTCTTCTTCTCAATAGTGAAAAAGGGTCAGGGATGGTATTCGTCCTGCTATGCACGGAGCGATGAATGGAAGGTTAGCATTCCGGCAAAGAATGGGTAGCTCGCTTGTGCGCGCGCTGGGAGTGGCTCTGATCGGGGCGCTCCAGGTACTCCCGGCGCCGGCGGCCAATCCCATTCTCTTCGTTACCCAGGTGCCGCAGGCAAATGAAGTCAACGACAACACCGTTACCAATGTTTTCCTGGGCGTCGGCGCCGGGTTCGGGAATCACCTGGGAGGCACTTTATATTCCCCGCGCGGCGGCGATCTCTGGCTGGGTAAACCGAATGGTTCGCTCGCCAACCTGACGCTGACAAACCTGACGCGCGCTCTGGGTCTTGGCGCCGCCGGCATCCAACATACTAATGGCATCGCGGTTCGCGAGCCGCAGGTCCATTGGAGCGGCTCGCGTGCTTTGTTCAGCATGGTGGTCGGCGCACCTCAATCCGCCAACGACACCAATGGGTTCTATTGGCAGCTCTACGAACTGACCGGCCTGCCCGACGGCCCCTACGCGATCACTAAAGTTCCCGGACAACCGACCAACTATAACAATGTGGGGCCGTGTTACAGCCCGGAAGGCCGCATCATTTTCGCCAGCGACCGCCCTCGGGACGGCTCGCCCCATCTCTATCCGCAACTGGACGAATACAATGACTTCCCGACCGTCACCGGCCTTTGGAGCCTGGACCCGGCGAGCGGCGATCTGCATTTGCTCAACCACACTCCCAGCGGAGTTTTCACGCCCTCGGTGGACAGCTCCGGTCGGCTGGTCTTCATTCGCTGGGACCACCTCGTGCAGGACCGGAACGCGACCGACGACCGCATCGCCACGATGACCAATGGCACCCCCATCAACGGCACATTCAACTATACCGATGAATCGGCCGGCTCCGCCTACGATCTGAACGACCGCGCCGAGTTTTTTCCTGAACCGCGCACCTTCGACGGGACAAACCTCGCCGCGCTCAAGGTCAACGGCAATGCTTTCAATTCCTTCTTTCCCTGGACGATGTTTACGGATGGCTCGGGCGAGGAAGTGCTGAATCACATGGGGCGGCACGATTTTCTGCAAACATTCAAGCGGAGTTTTACCAACGACGATAATCTCATCGACTTCAACATTGCGACGCGCACCAACTCCCAGAATTTTCTGAATAATTTCTTCTGGATCCGCGAGGACCCCCGGACCAACGGCGTTTATTTTGGCGTCGATGCGCCCGACTTCGGCACTCACGCCGCCGGGCAAATCATTACCATCACCGCGCCTTTCGGGCTGAACGCTGACAGTTGCTTCATTAGCTACATCTCTCCGAAATCAAATAATTTTCCCAATCCTTATGGTGTGTTCCGCAATCCGCTGCCGATGAGCGACGGGTCCCTCGTGGCCGCGTTCGCCACGAATACGCCTTCAACCGACGCGAACATCGGCACGTCTACGCTTCCGCAGTCGCGGTACCCATTCCGCCTCTACTCTCTAAAACAGGCGGGCAGCCTCTGGCTGGCCGATCAGCCACTGACTCCTGGTTTGAGCAACAATCTCGCAAATGGGAATGTGGTTCAGTACATCAGCGGCCAGCTCGTCACGAATATTGGTGCGCTCTGGGAATTGGACCCGGTCGAGGTCCGCAGCAACGCGTCGCCGCCGCTCCTGACAAACTCGATCAATGGCACCGAGCAGCAGGTCTTCGACGAGGAGGGCGTGGATGTCGGTCTCTTTCAAAAATATTTGCGCGTGAATAACCTCGCGCTGCTCGTCAGCCACAATGTCACACGCCGCGACCGCGCCGACCGGCAGCAGCCGTTCAACTTGAGAATAGCGGGCACGACCAATGTTACCTGGGGGCCGACAAACACCGCAGTGCTGGGAAACAATCCCCCAAAACTCTACGACATCGCTCACATCCAGTTTCTTCAGGCCGACCAGCGGCGTGGTTACACTGGCGGCGGCACCAATCCCGTGCCGGGCCGGCGTGTGTTGGCAACCGAGCTACACGAGCCTGCTGCGGACAACGTGCTCGATCCGGCGGGCACAAATGGAACTGTGAAACTCGCTGATGACGGCTCGTTCGCGGCGCTGCTGCCCGCGCGCCGGGCGATGACACACCAGTTACTGGGCACGAACAACGAAAGCATCGTCAAGGAGCGTTATTGGATTACCTATCAACCGGGTGAAATTCGAACTTGCAAGAATTGCCACGGCATCAACACGACCGATCAGACTGGAATCAACGGCCCGCCAAACAACGAACCCCAGGCTCTGCATGATTTGCTCCAGTATTGGAAGGCGCAGAATACGCCGGTCCTGACTTTGCGGACGAACGGCAATACCAATTACCTGGCGTTGACCTTCAACCGGCGCACCGGGGTTAGCAATGTGACGCACACAGTCGAATTGTCCGATGACCTCGGGAGTTGGAATGCCGGCTCGACCTATTCCGCCACGGGCGCCGTCCCCAACACCGTGCTCACCACCGAGGTCAGTCGTACCGGCACGAACACGGAGACTATCGTCGTTCGGGAAAATGCGCCGCTGGGGTCATCGCCACAACGATTCATGCGCGTGCGCGTCACCTCGCCATAGCCTGCATTTTTGATGGCTTGTAGCCGCCGACGTCAGTCGGCGGACTCTCTCGGAAGCGCGGATCCTTTTTCCCTGATCACTTCCAATCAAACACTGTCACGGCGTCCAAATCCTTCCATTTGCCTGATGATTGGATCTTGGGTGTGACACGGCCAGAATATTGCAGCACGCGGTGCGGAGGGTCTCTTTCGAGTGTGAAAAAGAGTGGATCGACGAGTGCTGCAATGACCGGGCTGGTGGCTTCCATTTTGATCACCACCACCCTACCGCCTGGCTGCGCTGACTCGGGCGCTCTCTTGAAAGTGAACCCGACAGTCTCGGTTCGCGGCACGACGATGTAACGGCACTTTACCTCTCTGCCTCGAACAAGCTCGTCCCAATGTGCGGCCAGGAACGGCGCGACCATGTCGTTGACCAGCGCTTCTTTCTGCAGCGGTTCGCTATCAGTCTTCGGCCGCGTCACTGACAGGGGATCTTTGGCGTACTCGAACCAGATCCGGGCCTTGGCGTGGTCATTCGCGACGCGCCGAATCTCGGCGCGGCCCCGGGCTCCAATCTGCAGTTCCTCGAGTTCAAACGAGACCAGGTCATCACCCACATAGGCCAGCCGTTCGCGGGCGGCCAGTTTGCCATCGGGGTAGGTATATTCACGAACCACCCGCAGCTCCGCGCCCGAGCGAACGGCCCGTCGAGTGAAATTAAACAAAACAGTTCTGCGGTGGCCGTCTTTTGCGTAAATCTTTCCGGTTAAGAACCGCGGCTCCTCGTACTTGAGCGCGCTGCCGTTTGTAGCGGCGTGCTCGGCGCAGAACCCGAGTTGACCGGCCGACGCCGTCAACATTTCTTCGGCCAGGAACAACGCCCGGGCCGTCATCCACATTCTCAAATTCTTTCGCATCGCGAATCCACTTGCCGCCCAAAATGCGTCACGATTCGTGCAGACGCAAAGCTAAGTTCACACCTCAATCCAGATTGGATTTCACAGATTACAGGGACGCCGACCTCGCTCTAGGTCGTGTTTCGACTTTCGTAATTCGGAAATGGGACTTAAGCTTGCCGCTGTGCTTCTTCCTTACTACCACGTTGACGCTTTTACCGGCTCCGTCTTCAGCGGAAATCCGGCAGGGGTCTGTCCGTTGCAACAGTGGCCGCCGGACGAAATTCTTCAGCGCATCGCGGCAGAGAACAATCTGTCCGAAACCGCTTTCTTCAAGCGGGAGGCGGGTTATTTCCATCTTCGCTGGTTCACGCCGACTGTAGAAGTTGATCTGTGCGGTCATGCCACTTTGGCGCCCGCCCATATCCTCTTCACTGAGCTGGGCCACGAGGAATCGAGCGTGCGCTTCCAGACCCGGAGCGGCCGGCTGACTGCCGCTCGGCGCGACACCATCATTGAACTGGACTTTCCGGCCCGGCCACCGATGCCATGCGCGGCTCCGGAAGATTTGTTGCGCGGACTGGGAAGGCAACCTGCCGAAGTGTTGAAAGCGCGCGATTATGTAGCAGTGTTCGGCTCCCAATCAGAAGTGGCGTCGCTCGAGCCGGATAAGGACCGGCTCGAACGACTGGACAGCCTGGGGATTATTGCCACCGCTCGCGGCGATGACGTGGATTTTGTCTCTCGCTTTTTTGCCCCGGCGGCGGGCATCCCGGAGGATCCCGTCACCGGCTCCTCTCATTGCTCTCTGATCCCGTACTGGTCGGAGCGTCTGGGTAAGAAGGAGCTGTTCGCTAGACAGATCTCCCGGCGCGGCGGCGAAATTTTCTGCCGCAATCTCGGTGATCGCGTCGGCATCGGCGGTCGCGCAGTCACGTTCAGCCGAGGCGAGATCGAGATTCCCTGGAACAGCAGATTGAAGCGAAAGCCCGGCTCAAATTTCCCGGCCGGCAGTTTAGGATCGAGGTCGGCGAGGACCGTCGCCGGGTCTTGACGGACCGCATAGTGACGAATTCCAGGTGCATTTATTCAAGGGAAAATTCTCAAGAGTCATCTTTTTGAGATAAGACTGAGGATAATCCGGCGTCTGATGAGTATATGAAGAAAATATTATTACTATCTGCGGTTCTCGTTGACGCAGTCTCGGCTGTTCAAGCCGGAGTGCACCTCAACATCGGCATCGGATTGCCGCTTCCACCAATCCCGGCAATTGTTTTGACCCGGCCAGCGCCGGTCGTCGTTGCGCCGACCGTCTGTACGGCGCTCGTTTATTACGTCCCGCCACCGGTAGTGGTCGCACCACCATTAGTCGGAATTGGGATCGGCCCAGGCTGTCGCGGCTACGCGTATCCGTGCTATCGGAGCTATGGCTGGTACCATCGCCGCGGGTGCGGACATTTCCATGGCGGGCATCGTTGGTAAAGACCTCACCTGCAGCGCCACTCAATTCGGGGCCGAGCGACTCGGCCTCGAACGTAGATGCGACGGTGTGCTAATGAGCGACGACTGCACGGTAGAATCTGTTCGGATACTGCGCGGCGTTGGAGTCAACAAACGAGACCGGTGAAGCATTGGTTTGCAGATTGACCCAATGGACGAAATCCGTCGTGGCCTGGAACACAAAGCAGTAACCCGGAACCCCAGGACCGCTCATGCTGAACGAACCGTCGGGCAAATGGGCTGATGTGAATTGATACTGCGGCGAACGCAGCCGGAAGAACTGCCGGGGACCGGACGCGAGGTTGTATGAATATGGACTATCTACACCCGCGAGGTCGCTATAAGGCCCGGGGGCCGTGAGTGCGGATTGAAGGACGTATGGCGCCGGCCACGTAAGTTGAAGCGCCGAGCCCCAAAGCTGCTGAGCCAGATTCACGCCGACGTTCACGACCGCGGCGGCGCTGGTCGTGATGCCCCCGCCATTGCTCACGACGACGCTGTACAGCCCGGCATTCGTGAACTGGAGATTGTTCAGGCTCAGCGAACTGCCGGTTGCGGCGGCGATGTTCGCGCCGTTCAACTGCCATTGATATGTCAAAGGACCGGAACCAATGGCTGAAGCCGTGAGCAACATGCCGCCTCCCAGAATCGCAGTCTGGCCCAGCGGTGCCGACGTGATCGCCGGCGGCACCAGCGGTGTCGGGTTGACGATCGGTTGCGCCGTCACAGCGCGGTAAGCGCGGTTCGGATACTGCGAGGCGCTGCTGTCGATAAACATAATCGGCGACGGGTTGGTCTGGAGATTGACCCAATCGGTCAGGTTGGTTGAAGCCTGGAAGATGAAATTGCACCCCGGTACCCCTGGTCCGCTAAGGGTAAATTGGCCTCCGGAGTAATTGGTCGTAAATACGATCGTTGGCGACCGCAACCGGAAGAACTGCCTCGGGACCCCGGCAGTCGGCACGTAGGGGCTGGTAGCGCCTGCAACGTCGGTCCACGGTCCAGTGACGGCCGCAGCCGCCTGAAGAATATATGGGCTCGACCACGAAAGCGCTAATCGGTTGCTAATCGGTTGGTAGGAGACTTTGGCCCCTACATCGATGACCGCGGCCGGGCTGCCCACCGCCCCAGCGGCATTGCTGACGATAACGCTATACACGCCGGCGTTCGTCAGCCGGATACCGTGGAACGCGCAAGTTGTGCCCGAGGCTCCCGGGATAGGTACGCCGCCCAATTGCCAGGCATACGTGCAGGGAGTTTGACTTGTAGCGGTCACGGTCAACGTCAGATCAGAGCCTTCGGCGACGATTTGCGACCGCGGGAAAGACGTGATTAAGGGCAACTGGCCCAGGAGGACCGTTACCGTTTGCTGGCAGGTGTTCGTATTCTCGCAGGCATCACTCGCCACCCATGTGCGCGTGGCTGTCAAAGTGCTGGTATCGGGTCGATTTGTCATCGTGCTCAGCACTTGCACGGTGGCGACGCCGCAGGTGTCGGAGGCAGTGGGCTCATCAAACGTCCACTGGTTGGTCGCCGAGACCGTTTTGCCCGGCTGGCAGGATAAAGTTGGAGGCGTTGTGTCGCGGATCGTGATCTTCTGCACACAACTGTTCGAATTGCCGCAGGTGTCAGTAGCGGTCCACGTGCGGAAAGTAATACTCGACGCGCCGCAGATGTTGGTGACGACATCGGTGTAGCGGACAGCCACCTGACTGCAGGTATCCTGAGCGCTCGCAACTCCTGTGTTGTTGGTCCCGGTGTCCGCCGGGCATTCCAGAACCAGGTCCGGCGGACAAGTCAGGTTCGGCCTGGTAATGTCGCGCACGGTGATCTTTTGCACGCAAGAGCTCGAATTGCCGCAGGCGTCCGTAGCGGTCCACGTACGGAAAGTGATACTGGATCCGCCGCATGCGTTGGTCACGAGATCCGTGTAACTTATCGTCACCTGGCTGCAGGAGTCCTGAGCGGTAGCCACTCCGGTGTTATTGGTGCTGGTGTCAGCGGGGCAGTCCAGGACCAGTTTCGGCGGGCAGGTCAGATTCGGTCCGCTAATGTCACGAACGGTGATCTTCTGCACACAACTGTTCGAGTTGCCGCAGGCGTCGGTGGCTGTCCAGGTGCGGAAAGTGATACTCGAACCGCCGCACAGGTTGGACACGATGTCGCTGTAGCGGACGGTCACCTGGCTGCAAGTGTCCTGAGCGGACGCGACACCTGTGTTGTTGGTGCTGGTGTCCGCCGGACAATCCAAAACCAGATCCGACGGGCAGGTCAGGCTCGGTTTGCTGACGTCGCGAACGGTGATCGTCTGCACACAACTGCTGGAATTGCCGCAGGCGTCTGTGGCCGTCCAGGTGCGGAACGTGATAGTCGATCCGCCGCAATGGTTAGTGACGACATCAGAATAGCGGATCGTCACTTGGCTGCACGAATCCTGAGCGGTAGCCACGCCCGTGGTGTTAGTGCCGGTGGCCGCCGGGCAGTCCAAAACCAGGTCCGGCGGACAGGTGATGGCTGGCTTGGTCGTGTCCTGGACTGTGATCTTCTGAACACAACTGGCCGAATTTCCGCATTGGTCGGTCGCTGTCCAGGTGCGGAAGGTGATACTCGAGCCGCTGCAAATGTTGGTGACTAGATCGCTGTAACGTATCGTCACCAGACTGCACGAATCCTGAGCGGTCGCCACTCCAGAACTATTGGTACTGGTGTCCGCCGGACAATCCAAAACCAGATCCGGTGGGCAGGTCAGGCTCGGTTTGCTGATGTCGCGGACGGTGATCGACTGCACACAACTGCTCGAATTGCCGCAGGCGTCCGTGGCTGTCCAGGTGCGGAATGTGATACTCGAGCCGCTGCAAATGTTGGTGACGAGATCGTTGTAGCGTATCGTCACCTGACTGCACGAATCCTGAGCGGTCGCCACTCCGGTGTTGTTGGTGCCGGTGTTCGCAGGGCAATCCAAAACCAGGTCTGGCGGGCAGGTCAGGTTAGGTTTGGTGATGTCGCGAACTGTGATTGTCTGCACCGCGTTGATGGTGTTCCCGGATTCGTCGGTCGCCGTCCAGGTGCGGAAAATGACTTTCGTGGCACCGCAGCCGTTGGTGACGGTGTCGCTGTAATAGACTTTCACGGAGCCGCCGCAGGCGTCCGGCGCAACGGCCGAGCCCGTCACGTTCGTGCTGGTGTCTGTGGCCGGACAATCGAGAACCATGTCCGGCGGCGCCACGAGGGCGGGTGGAGACGTATCACGTACGGTGATTTGCTGGACACAGGTGCTGACATTGCCGCAGTCGTCGGTAGCTGTCCACCTGCGGCTGATCACGTTGATGGTGGAACCTGGCAACACCGGCGGCTGCACTGGCAGCGGTCCCAACGGGGGCTGCTGCTGCGGTGCCGGGAGTGGAAAGATCTTGGAAAGGTTACCGAGCGAATCGGTCTGGACGCCAACAGTGATCGGGACGGGCGGATTCGCAGCCGTCTGAGCTGACACCAAAGTCGCCGCCACCGAGCCGCCGGTGTGCTCTGGCATTGCGGAATCGAGGACGACCCAGATCTCCACGACGACACGGTCACCAGCGTCGAGTCCGGAGACCCGAAACGTGCCCTGAATCGCCTCGGTGACGGTTCCCGGGTTAATCACAGTTGAACTGTACGATTCCACTCGAGCATTGTTGTTCGGATCGATCGAGCCCGGGTCGGCGGCATCCACAAACGCGCAATAGACCATGTAATTCGTGTCGTATCCGAACCGATTGTTCGACGTTGTATAGGTGCTCCAGGCGGCGGTGAATTCGATCGTACCACGCTCCGGGCCCGGACCGCCACTGGCCTGGATGACAACTTCATATGGGACAATTTGTCCAAAAGCCATCGGGACGTTGCCGATGGAGGTCAACGCGTCCAACTGGCCGTTGGTCGCATAGGCAACGGCATTGCGAAGAGGATCGAGCGCCCTGCCGGTCAGCCGTGCGGAATCAGGACAAGGCAGGCTGCCCGGTGCAAATTTAAGGTATGTCGGCGCATATGGACCGGTGCCGGTGTCGGGGTCGGCGACGTAAAAGCTGAGATTGTACTGGCCCTGAACTATGGTGTCGCTATACGCAAGAGTAACGTTTGTCGAACAGTTATCTCTCGCCGTCGCGCTGCCGATGTTGGCCGGGTCAAGCCAAGCACCGCACTCGACGATTAAGTTCGTGGGACAGGTGAGTACGGGCGCAATCGTGTCATCGACGGTAATTGCCTGTGTGCACTCTGAGTAGTTCCCGCAAGCGTCGGTCACCCTATAAACGCGCGTCACCGTGCCCGGACATCTGCCGACCAATCCGCTGTCACTAGTCTGCGAAAATGTAAGGTTCGAACTGCAACTGTCGGTAGCTGTCCCGCCGGCGGCGAGGAACGATGACAGATTGGCAAACGGCGCCGGAATGTCGCTCACGCATTGGACGGAGATCCTCGGACAGGAGATGCTTGGCTTCGTTGTGTCGATGACCGTAATAGTCTGCAAGCCATTCGTAGCGTTGCCGCAAGCGTCAACGGCAGTCCAGGTCCGCCAAACGGTTTTGGTGGCGCCGCAACTATTGCTGACCACGTCGCTGTAGGTGACGACGAAAGAGCTGCAAACGTCCGAGACGGTCGGCACGCCTGTCACATTGGTGCGCGTGTCGCCCGGGCACTGCTGCACTACGTTCGCCGGCAGCGTGAGCGACGGAGGAGTCGTATCGCGCACCATGATGGTTTGCAGGCCGCTGGCGCTGTTGCCGCAGGCATCCGTGGCCGTCCAGGTGCGGTTGATTACTCTGCTGCCGCCGCAGTTGTTGGAAATCGAGTCTGAATAGGTGATGCTCACGCTGCTGCAAGCATCCTGTCCTGTCGCCGTGCCGGTTGCGCTAGGCGAGGTGCTCGCGCCACACTCCAATGTCAAATTCGGCGGGACCGTGATCGTTGGTCGTGTCGTGTCGCGCAAAGTGATCGTTTGGGTGCGATTGGTTGCATTGCCGCATTGATCAGTGGCCGTCCACACTCGGGAGATCACCTTGGCGCCGCCGCAAATGTTGCCCACGATATCGCTGTAATTGACCATGGCTGTACCGCAACTGTCCTGGGCCGTCGCCACTCCCGTGCTGTTGGTGGTGGTATTTGCCGGACATTCCAATGTTAAGTCTGCCGGAATGCTCAGTGCGGGCGGGATATTGTCGTTGACGGAAATCGTTTGGGTGCTGCTGCTGCTGTTCCCACAGGAATCGGTGGCCGTGTAGGTTCGCTTGACCACAAATTTGTTGGCGCACGCGCCGGGTATGGTCTGATCGCTATGCGTAATCACCGGTGTGCCGCCGCAATTGTCGCTGGCCACGACGGCGGCATCATTAGGCGCAGGCACTGCACTGGCACATTGCACCGTCACATTGGTCGGGATGCTCGTGATGACGGGGGCGGTCGTGTCGTTGACGGTAATAGTCTGGATTTGGCTGCTGCTGTTGCCGCAGGCATCGGTGGCCGTGTAGGTCCGCTTGATGACATACTTATTGACGCACGCCCCAGCGATGGTCTGGTCGCTATGCGTGATGACCGGCGTGCCACCGCAGTTGTCCGTGGCCACCACCGCGCTGTGGTCGGCGGCCGGCACCGCTGAGGCACATTGCACCGTTACATCGGCCGGAATGCTGCTGATAACCGGGCCGGTCGTGTCGCTGATGGTAATCGTCTGGATTTGGCTGCTGCTGTTGCCGCAGGCATCGGTGGCCGTGTAGGTCCGCTTGATGACATACTTATTGACGCACGTGCCGGCGATGGTCTGGTCGCTATGCGTGATGACCGGCGTTCCACCGCAATTGTCCGTGGCCACCACCGCGCTGTGGTCGGCGGCCGGCACCGCGCTGGGGCATTGCACGGTTACATCCGCCGGAATGCTGCTGATGACCGGGGCGGTCGTGTCGTTAATAGTAATCGTCTGGATGCTGCTGCTGCTGTTGCCGCACGCGTCGGTGGCCGTGTAGGTCCGTTTGACCGTAAACTTGTTGACGCACGCCCCCGCGATGGTCTGGTCGCTGTGCGTGATGACCGGCGCTCCACCGCAGTTGTCGGTGGCCACCACCGCCCCGTCATTGGGCGTCGGCACGTCGCCGGCGCATTGGACCGTCACATTGGTCGGTATGCTGCTAATCACCGGGGCGTTGGTGTCGTTGACCGTGATGGTCTGGGTGCGGCTGCTGCTGTTGCCACACGCATCGGTGGCGGTGTAGGTGCGCTGGACCACGAACTTATTGGCACAGGCCCCCGGGATGGTCTGGTCGCTGTGCGTGATGACCGGCACACCACCGCAATTGTCGGTGGCCACCACCGCCCCGTCATTGGCCGCGGGCACCGCGCTGGGGCATTGGACCGTCACATTGGTCGGGATGCTGCTGATGACCGGCAGGGTGGTGTCGCTGACGGTGATGGTTTGGACGGCATTGGTGCTGTTGCCGCAGGAATCGGTTACCGTGTAGGTGCGGGCGATAACATAGCCGTTGACGCACGAGCCGGGAGTGATTTGGTCACTGTGGGTGACGACCAGAGCTCCACCGCAGTTGTCGCTGGCCACGACGGCGGCATCATTAGGCGCAGGCACTGCACTGGCACATTGCACCGTCACATTGGTCGGGATGCTCGTGATGACGGGGGCGGTCGTGTCGTTGACGGTAATAGTCTGGATTTGGCTGCTGCTGTTGCCGCAGGCATCGGTGGCCGTGTAGGTCCGCTTGATGACATACTTATTGACGCACGCCCCAGCGATGGTCTGGTCGCTATGCGTGATGACCGGCGTGCCACCGCAGTTGTCCGTGGCCACCACCGCGCTGTGGTCGGCGGCCGGCACCGCTGAGGCACATTGCACCGTTACATCGGCCGGAATGCTGCTGATAACCGGGCCGGTCGTGTCGCTGATGGTAATCGTCTGGATTTGGCTGCTGCTGTTGCCGCAGGCATCGGTGGCCGTGTAGGTCCGCT
>CAYUPI010000001.1:0-166512 GCA_964446585.1 uncultured Verrucomicrobiota bacterium | reverse complement strand
AGTTGTCGCTGGCCACGACGGCGGCATCATTAGGCGCAGGCACTGCACTGGCACACTGCACCGTCACATTAGTCGGGATTCTCGTGATGACCGGGGCCACAGTATCGTTGACCAACACATCGGTCGTGCAGGAGCTGACGCAGATGTTGCTGTTCACATTGAGCTGCAGAGTAAAGTTTGTCCCGCACAGTAGCCCCGCAGACACCGTCACGGTTTGAGCGTTCGTCGCTCCGGTAATGGACCCGTTGCCGGTGATCGTCCACGAGTAGGCGCTCATCCCCGATGGAGCCTGGAACTGGGTGCTGGAGCGAGGACAAACCAGCGAAGGGCCGCTGATCGCGCAGGTCGGCAATGGCACAACGCTCAAGACGGTGTCACTCGCTTCCGTGCAGCCATTGTCCTGGATCGCCGTTAACCGCACGGTGGCCGAAGCCGAGGAAACATATGCCGTGGTCGTCAAGGATGTGGGGTCATCAATCGTCGCGCTTCCGGACACTATGCTCCAATTATTCGAAACGATCGGGTGCAGGCCCGGCGTGGCCTGACCATGGAGGGCGAAGGCTGTGGTGCTGCCTTGCGTGCATTGAGCCTGCGCGGGGCCTGCGTTGGCGCTGGGACCAACTCGGAGCGAATATTTGATGGGATAAATGAAATCGGAAATGGTCGCGGAGCTGGAGGGTGAGTCCTTGGTTTTCACCATAATCGTGGCGAAACCTATCGAGAGACAGGGATCGAAGTTGCCCAGCAGCGCGGTTAGATCGACGGCGGCCTCGGCGAATTGGTTCGCTCCGTAGCTGGTGTTGCCAAACGCCCCATAGGGCACCAACACGCCGTTCGAACTGGCAGCCACAAAAACCCTCCCCGTTGGAAACGAGGCTGTGACGTCGAAGTAGGCGAAACCTCCGCTACTGCTATTGGTCATCCATCGCCAGGCAAAGAAATCAGCCACGCTGCCGCCACTGGTGAAGGCCAGATTCAAGAGCAAGTCGTTCACGGTGCGGCCACCGTCCGGCCCGGCTGTCGAAAAGGTGCCATTAGTATTGGCCACCAGGGTGTTTTGCAGAAACTCAAAATCAATATAAGACGCCCCACTGGTGCTTTGACGGTCGGCGGCGATGATCACCCAGGAATGACCGTCGGCATCGGTGCTCGTGTGCAGGAGGACGTTGTTGATGTCGGTCTTGGAGTTTGCCTTGCTCGTGGTCCATTGCCAGTTCGTCGGATTATCTGTCCATTTACCCCCGGAGAACGTGTTGTCGGCAGTCGTGTTGTAGAGGTCAGTGAAGTGGAACGTCCTGGTGGGGTCGAGCGGGACGCCGGCTGCATTCAGCACCGCGCCGCCCGCGCCGGCATTGGTCGAAAGCAGCCAGTCACCGACACCCACGGCGGGCGTGTTGGCGAGCAGGTCGCCATCAATTGCGAAGCCGCCTGAGGGGTAAAGCACGGGCGCAATGCCGGCCGGCGGAGGCACTGCATGGCTTGGCAAGGTGCAGAAAAGCACCAGGGCAACAGAGAAACAACGGTACCTGAGGACCGCAGCCAGGGCTGCACGCAGACAAGCGGAGCGTTTCAAACTCATAAGACCATACCTATCCGCGCGTTCCTACTTTTCGCATGAAGCCAAAACGGTCACAATCGGGGCGGAGCCGGTATGTTGGCCCGGAGCTGGAATGGGAAAGGGACCGAGGCGAACCCCGGCGGGCACCTGTGAAATCCCGGGTTTCGCCCATAGTTTAACGCTGAAGGTGCGGCGGCCTGAATAGCAGGTAATTTTTGGCGCGGAACCTACCTCTGGAGCTCGCCCTCGCTGTCCGTCCGGACTAACCCCTAGAAAACCCGGCACTTGACGCGCCGCCGGAACAGAGAATCTCAGGCCCGGCTTTTGCCCAACAACCGATAACTGAGCACCTCGCCTTTGCCCTTTACGCGGATAACGCGGCCGGGCTGAAATGAGTACTCATCGCGCAAGAGCTGGTACGTCGCCTCGGTCACCAGAATGCCGCCAGAGGGGGCGTGTTGTTCCATGCGGCTCGCCAGGTTGACAGCGTCGCCCCAAAGATCATAGGCAAACTTCCTGGCGCCAATCACTCCAGCAACAACCGGGCCCGTGTTCAGGCCAATGCGCATCCGGAAGGGTTGCTCCTGGCCGACGGCCATGCGCGCCGCCTCGATGTGCATCGCCAGCGCGAGGTCAGCGGCGGCCCGAGCATGATCCGCGCGCGGCGTGGGCAGGCCGCCCACAGCCATGTAGGCATCTCCGATCATCTTGATTTTCTCCAGGCCGTAGCGTTCGCACAGCTCGTCGAACGCGGAAAAGATTTCATTAAGCCGCCCGACCAGTTCGTTGGGAGTAATGCTGGCTGCGAGCTTCGTGAACCCAACAAAGTCGCTAAACAGAACGGTGACCTCCGCAAAGCTGTCGGCGATAATCCTTTCCCCCCGCTTGAGTCGCTCCGCAATCGGCTGCGGAAGGATGTTGAGCAGCAGACGCTCGGAAATGTCGCGTTCGGCGCGTAAGTGTTTGAGGAACATCGTTTCCTGCTCACGGAGGCGCTTTTTGGCCAGGGAAGATTCGATGCGAGCGACGAGCAAGGTGGGATTGAACGGTTTCGGCAGAAAATCGTCAGCCCCCAACTCGATGCAGTGCACGGCCGTCTCGGTCTGATCAGCCGAGGAGAGTATGACGACGGGAATGTGTTCGGTTGCCGCATCAGCTTTGAGCTGTTTCAGCACGGCGAATCCGTCCAGCCCGGGCATGAGAATATCCAACAAAATCAGCTCGGGAGCTTGCAGCGCGATGCTTTCGAGCGCTTGTTGACCCGACGCGACCGCCTGAACGGCATAACCGAGTTTGGCCAGACGGCGCGCGAGCAGCTCGCGGTTTTCGTCCAGGTCGTCCACGATGAGGATCGAGCCCTGCTTGCGAGCGGGCGTGAAGGTGGTGGTGGAAGAGCGGTCGGGCAACAGTTCGAGCAGGGGGTTGATGGCTCTCTTCAGAAAAATAGTCTCACCGGCGATTGGCGTTGTTAAGTGGGCCAGGGAAGTCTCCGCCAGCTCGCGCGTTCGCCGTGCGGCGCCACCAATGCGAGCGAGGTCGGTCTGGAAACGTTCGTCGCCCTCGGCCGCGGACAGGCGAGTGAGGTGCTCGACCGAAGAGACGACCTGGGCTGCCCAACTGAGAAGAAATTGCTCGAGGCCGAGCAGATCGCTCAAGCCGGCCTGGATTCTGGACGTCTCCAGGTGCTCGTTAACCTGCGCAATCACTCGGCTCGTGCTGAGTGCCATCTGTTCCAATTGCGCCCGCAGATGATCGCGGCCTTGTTCCCGCGCTTCCTCGAGCAGCATTTCACTGAAACCAAGGATGTGCCCGATGCAATTGTGCAGATCGTGACGCGTCTTGATCACGCGCATGTGGAGCTTTGGATCAGGCGCGGCAGCCGCGTATTCAGCGCAGGACTGAACGGGGCTCATACGCAATGTCACGGACCACGCTCCTTTCGGGAGGCATGCGCCAGTCGTGCGCTTGCTCTTGCACGATTCCCAAGCGCGGTGATTACGTCAGTAGTCATTTATTGCGGACCGCCCCGCGCGGCAAGGAAGGTTTCGATCTTCTGGAACAGCCGCGGAAAATCGAACGGCTTGGTTTCGTAATCGTCACAGCCGGAATCCAGGGCTTTCTCGCGGTCGCCTTGCATGGCATGTGCGGTCAGTGCAATCACCGGAATCTGGCGGAGTTTCGGGTCGGCTTTCAGCTGGCTTGTGGCGCTCCAACCATCCAGGTCGGGCATGCCCATGTCCATCAGGATCAAGTCGGGCGGCTGGGCGCGGGCGATCTGCAAACCCTCGGCGGCGCTCTCGGCGGTCACAACGCGATAACCTTTCTTTTCCAAACGCCGCGTGACGAGGATGCGGTTGTTTTCGGTGTCGTCGATGTAAAGAACTGTGGGCATGGCCGGGAGCCAAAAGCGTCAACGTATTCAGCCAGTTCCATGTTTCAAATCATGGACTCCTGGCAATTAAACCGCAGCTTCAGTTTCCTTGGCGAGAAAAAGTTTCACCGATTGTTGGACTTCGCTCATCAAGGAGTCGCGGCCGAAATCGCCCTTTTGGAGGATTTTCATCACATGACCCTGGAGTCGCTGACGGTCCTCCGGCGTAAGCTCCTTGGCGCTGACGACGACAACAGGGATTTTGCGCCAATCCTCGTGTTTTCTTAGTTCGGCGATCATCTCGAAACCGTCCATTACCGGCATTTTCAAATCCAGAATGATCAACGACGGCCGGCAGTGGGTAATGCTTTTCAGCGCCGCCAGACCGTTTTCGGCTTCGGCCACAGTCCATTCCTCGCTGGTCAACATGCGGCAAAGCATCTCGCGCATGGCAGGGTCGTCCTCGACCACAAGCACGTGCCTGGACGAGCGTTTGCCGTGGTACTTGTTCAGCACCGCCAGCAGACGCCTGCGATCGATCGGTTTCTGCAAGTAATCAGCCACGCCCATCGCGAAACCGAAGTCCTGGTCGGCCCGGACCGTGAGCATGATCACCGGAATTGCCGCCAGGTCCGGATCATCTTTTAGCAAGGCAAGCACGACCCAGCCGTCCATGTCCGGCATCAGCACATCCAGGGTGATGACCGCCGGCCGCAATTCCTTGGCCAGCCGCAAACCTTCCGGGCCACTCGCCGCGAACTCGAGCGTATAGCCGGCGGGCCGAAGCGCTTCGGCCAATAACTGGTGCACGGCGGTGTCATCATCGATAACGAGAATGCAGTCGCTGGCGCTCCGCGGCGCCGGTGCGGGCGCGGGGGCGACGGAAACGGCTGTTGCCAGGCTGGCGGCGACTGCCGGCAACTCGAGCGTGAACGTGGAGCCTTTTCCAGGCTCACTCGCGACTCGCACCTCCCCACCCATCATTTGGCAGAACCGTTTGGTGAGCGCCAAACCAAGGCCGGTGCCTCCATAGCGGCGTGCGGTCGATCCGTCAGCCTGTGTAAAGACGCGAAACAACTTTGCCATCTGTTCGGAAGTCATGCCAATGCCCGTGTCCTTGACGTTGAAAATGAGCCAGTCCGAACCGTTCCTCCGCGTGCGATTGGCTGAAAGCGTGATCACGCCTCGCTCGGTGAACTTGCTGGCGTTGCTGAGGAGGTTGAGCAGGCATTGGCGCACCTTAATGCGGTCGGCCTGCATCGTCCCGATTGTCTCCGGGCATTCGATCTCGAGTTGATTATTCTTTCGCTCGACCAGGGGCCGCATCACTTCCCGTAAATCCCGCACAAGCGCCGCCAGATCGAAAGTCTCCAGATGCACCTCCATTTTGCCGGCTTCGATCTTGGATATGTCGAGAATATCGTTGATGAGTTCGAGCAGATATTTTCCGGATTCATGTACGCGACGAAGATCGTCCACCCACTCCGTCCGGCCCTCCGCCTGGAGCTCGGCCACGAGCATCTCGCTGAAGCCGATGATCGAAGTCAGAGGCGTGCGCAACTCGTGGCTCATGAACGACAGAAAATTGCTTTTGGCCTGGTTGGCGTGTTCGGCGGCGACGCGAGCTCGCTGGAGTTCCGTGTCCCGCTTCTGGATTTGGGCAAGCATCTCATTGAATGAATCAATCAGCACGCCAACTTCGTCACTGCTGCGCTTTTGCGCCCGCAGGCCGTAGTCCTTTTTCTCACTGACGATACGGGCGGTGTCAGAGAGCTCCCGAACCGGCGCGGAGATAACCCGCTGCAGCCGAGAGGAGAGGAGCAGTGCCACAACCATGGAAATCACCAGAACGGCGCAAGCAATCACCACTGAGCGGCGGATGCGGTACTGCACCTGGCCGAGGCTTGATTCGATGAACAAGGTGCCAATCTGCTCTTTGTCTGGATCGAGAATTGGCCGAAAGAGCTTCAGGGAGTTCTTGCCAAACCAATAATTGTCCGTTGCCGCCGGCAAAGATGGAAACGAGTCATTCTTGAGGTCAGGAGGAGATTTCGCCCAGACCTGGCTGCCTTTGTAAATGCAAGCTGTCAGGATCTGGTTTTCGCTTCGGAGGTTGGCAAGGGTCTTTTGCGCATCTTCCACGTCTGCCGGCCGGTCGAAGTAGAGGTTCGCGGTGCAATTTCTGCCGGTGATCTCCGCGAGCGTTGACATTTGAGAAACAAGGTCTCTACGGAAACTGACCCGCTCGTAGAGCACAAAGGCGGTGCAGGCCATCAGCAGCGCGACGCAACTGGTGGCCATGATGATCAAGGTCAGTTTGCGCTGAATGGAGCTGTGCTGGCGTATTCTCATGAACCTTTGGTCCTTTTTGCCAGTTTCAACAATTGCGTATCCAGCTTGAGATTGGCTTTCTCGGCCGCCGCCTGGTTGATTTCGAAACCGACGACCTGCGTACCGGGACTCTTCTGCTCCGGCACCAGGTTAATCATGCCGCTTTGCTCGATGAAGCCGTCCGCTTCGCCAATCGTCAGAATGTGCGCATTGCCCAATGCCCTGAGTATCTGCGCCAGGTTACTGATTTCTGATGAACAAATGAACAATAAATGGCAATTAGTCACTTCCTCCACTGAATGAAAGTATTTGATGACCAGTTTCCGGCCCTTGATCGTTTTGTCCTTGATGATGTCGATATCTGAGCGGAAGGGATCCCGGCCAAAAATCCCGAGCACAAAAGGCGCGCTCTCATTTGGAAAGACCTCTTTTGGCCACTCCGTGTATTTGGCAAAGTTAAACAAATAAAGTGCCTTGAGCTGGTAGAGCGTATAAGGGCTGGATTGTGCCAAGACGCCGAAAGGCCAGGTTAGCACTGCCAGCGCGACGGCAATTCGAGCAAGAGAATAGGTGCGATTGCGTCCTCCGCTCCCAATCACATGATGTCCGGTCGGCCGCATCGCGACTGGCGTTCCGGCATCTCACTGGACCAGCACACGATAGAATCTTCTGGCGAAGCCGGCGGCCGTCGGATCGGAAAAGACAACAGTGCCGGGCGGCGCGTTGGTCGTTGCCAGCGGCATCCACGAAAAGAAATCAGCGGAGGCCTGGAAAGTGTAAAGACCACCGGGGCCGACCACACGCAGCTTGAAGCCATCCTGAGTAAACCCGACAGGCGAAAGAAAAGGGTAGCTCCCCACAACCAGCGCAGCGTCGGCGCTCAGCACGGTGTCGAGGCTGTTGCTTACCAGCACACTGTAATTGCCCGCATCGGCAAGCTGCACATTGGTACGCGTCAACACGTTGCCAGTCGCGCCGGCCAGATTCACCCCGTTCAAACGCCATTGGTAGCCTGGGGCTTCGTCCCCCACAGCCATCGCGGCGAAACTTGCGGTAGCCCCCGGGTCGACCTGCTTGGTCAGTGGTTGGGTGAGAATCACCGGTGCGCCGCTTCCCGCCAGCGTCATGCTGTGAGATGCTCCTGCTGACACTGCCACGATCCGGCTGATGACAAATGGCACATTGGTTTGGCCGGAGATATCCTGCCCCCAGGCCGCGACCGCTCCGTTGTTTCTGAGTACCAGGCAATGGTAGTCCCCCGCGGAAATGGCCGCGACGCCGGTCAGCGTCGTGGGGACGTTCGTTTGCCCAAAAGAATTATCCCCCCAGACTACAACCGTTCCGTTGGCTTTGAGGGCCAAGCTAAATCCGTCGCCGGCCGACAAACTGACAACGCCGGACAGCCCCGGTGGCGCCATCGTCTCGCCATGGAAGAACGAGCCCCAACCGACGAGTTCGCCGTCGCGGGTCCACGCCAAGCTATGATGATTGCCCGCAGCAATCAGCACTACATTACTTAAAGTAACGGGCACGTCCGTCTGCCCGTCACTATCAGCGCCCCATGCCGCCACGGTGCCGTCACCTCGCAGCGCCAGATTATGAGCCGCGCCGGCCGCGATCTTGATCACGTTTGTTGCCTCAGGGGGAACATTGGTCTGCTCCAGGCTGTTGTCGCCCCAGGCTACTACGGAGCCATCGGTTCTCAGCGCCAGGCTGTGATTGTGCCCGGCAGCGATCGCGACCACCTGATTCAGACCCGCCGGCGGGGTCGCCTGGCCGAAACTATTGTCACCCCAGCCGAGGACGACGCCATTTGTCTTGAGGACCAGGCTGTGGCCGCCCCCTGCGGCGATCGCTTTGACCCCAAATCCGAACGACACCAACAAATTGAAATTAATGGTTGCAGGCCCGGTGACGCAGTTGACTCCCTCGATAAAGACGAAGTACATCGCACCACCGGTGGCCGGAAACGTCACTGACTCGCCGGCAGAGCCATGGTTTGCGCTACAAGCTACGGGTTGGAGGTTGGACAGATCTGTCCCAGCATAAACGTCCAGGATGGCATTGAAAGTAGTGCCTATGGAATCGACCGTGAGTGTGCCGCTGAGGGGGGGAGTGTAAGTCAGCCAATAAGAGCCACAGGGCGGATAACCGCAATGATCGGGCTCGTTGGGAGCGGGCGATCCTGGAGTGTTGAATGACTGGGTGGCAAAGAAGTTCGAGCTGGATGGCACCGTGGATTGGCCAGAAGTGTTGTCTCCCCAGGTCGAAGCCGTACCCGGGGGCAGCGCCACGGTCAAAATCGCGTTGGTGCTGGTCGCCGGCCCGTAAGAGTTGCTCACTACCACCGAATAGGGTCCCGCCTGCCAAACCTGCACGTTCATCAGTTTCAATGCCGAATCAGTCGCGCCGGCAAGATTGGTCCCAAAGAACCGCCACTGGTACGTCAGGTAGGTCAGGCTTCTTACCCCCACGCTGAAAGATGCGCTGGCTCCTTGCGTTACAGTCTGGCTCTGCGGTCCGTTCGTAATTACCGGCAGGCCGGGCTGACTAAGGCAGGAGCCGCCCAGCGCGAGGAACAGTGGCAGGCTCAGCCAGCGCAACATACTCGCGACCGAGCAATGGAAAAATGGGCCGAAGCGTAAGGGATCAGCTTTTGGTGGCGGAGTGCGCCCGTCCCCGGGCGCAGCAACTATCGACGGAGCGCGGGCCTCGGTCCTTCTAGGCCCACATGACATTTCTACATTGCTGCGCCCGGGGACGGGCGCACTCCGGGCCACGTCTCCCGCCTTTAGCTGAGGGCATACGCCGAAGGGCAGCAAGGGCGGAACGGCAAACTCCAATGCTTCATCACGACACTGCTGCATCTTCATGTTCAGAATCGGTACGTTAACTTAACACGGAACGTGCGGCCGTCCTGTTCGATTATGTCCTGCTGGTGGAAGGGCGTTGACGGGTCGCCGTATCGCTTATCGAATAAATTGTAAATGCTGGCGGAGAGGTCCAAACCCCTCACCAGGTTCTGGCTGAACAACGTCAAATTTGCCTGGGCGAAACCGGCCGCATCCCCTCCGGGCTCGCTGGTTCCAGCGGACGTGAGGTGAACAGTCGTCCGACGGCTCGTGTAGAGCACTTCCAACCCGGCAAATACTTTGTCTTTCCACAGTGGGACGCTCACATTGAGTTTGGCCAGGTGCTTCGGGGAATCGGTGAGCACTTCGCCGGTTTCGGTGTCTTCCGTGTGCTGGAACGTGTAACTGGCGCGGCCGCGGATGCCATTGGCCCAAAGACCTTCCAAGGCCAACTCGACTCCCTTCGCTTCCGCGCGGCTGAGGTTTTCAAACCGCTGGTGGCCCGGCGCCGAATTGAAGGAGATCAAATCATCGATCTGATTGTAAAAGCCAGCGACGGAGGAACGCAAATGACGGCCAATTCCCTGCTCGTACACCAGCTCATAAGTCGTGATTGTCTCGGGCTGGATGTTCTGATTGCGTTGATCGCTCAGTTCGAAAAAGTTGGGCGCTCGAAAGGCAGTGCCGTAAAGCGCCTTGAATACGGTTTCACCGACCGGGTTGTAAATCAGGGCGACGCGCGGATTGAAGGTCGGATCAAAATTGCCGTACTGGTCGTAACGGAACCCTCCGTTGACGTGCAGGTTGGTCACCACGGCAATATCGCCCTGGAAATACACTCCATGGTTTTGGCGGTCACGGCGAAGGTCGCGGTAAACCACTCCAGTCTCGGCATTGTAAAACCTTTCCTCCTGGCGGAAGTCATCGCGATATTCGCCGCCCAGGGTAAAGGTATGCCGCTCGAACAAACGTTTGGTGAGCTGCAGTTCCGCGCCCCACCAATCGCCGATTTGAGAGTCCTTGTAGAGGACACCGCCGAATGGCTCGCCGATGTTGAACTCGTGTCGATCGTAATAGATCCGGGCGGTGACATCCACGATCTCGGGGAATTCATGGGCATATTTCAGGTTCACATAACTGCGATCGTCGGTCGTGCGCAGCCGGCGATCATTGAAATCGGCCAGATACTGCGCGGTCGGGTTCCCTTTCTCCCGCGTGCTGAAGGCGCCTTCGAGGCTGATATCCTTAAACCCGAAACTGCCGAAGACGCTCTTGAATGCATCATCATTTGCATTTTGAGCAATTCCATTGTTATTCTCCGGGGTATTGAATTCCTTATAGAACAATCGCTCCTGACCTTTGCTGTCGAGGATGGAAGCGGAGAGCAACAATTCGAGTCCGGTTTTGAATTGCTTTCCGTAAGTTGCCCGTCCTTTGTAGGTATCAAAACTGCCCGCCTCGCCAGAGACCTCGACGCCATTACCGGCCATGTCGCGGCCCGTTCGCGTAATCACATTGATGACGCCAAAGAAGGCGTTGTTGCCGTACAGGCTCGAGCCAGGACCACGGATGATTTCAACCCGTTCGATCAGATCGACGTCCAAAATGAATTCGGTGCCGATGAACGCGCTGTCCGAGAGACTGTTGTTCAGCCGATGCCCATCCACCAGCAGCAGAACGCGGTTGTTGTAATCGCCCAGGTTAAAACCGCGCACGCCCAGGAACGAATAGTTCCGGTCATAGGTCACATACATCCCTGGCACTGTCTGCAGGATGTCCGCCAGCGTTCGATGTCCATACTTTTTCACTTCGTCGGACGTAATGATCGTGATTGAGGACGGAGCTTCGGTCGTCTTCTGCCGGTACTTCGAGGCGGCTTCGACAACCGGCACCTCCATTTTGACCAGTTCTTCCAAACTGATCTCGGTAGGTTCGACCGGTTTCGTAGCCGCCGTAGAACTCTCCGCGGCCCAGCTCATGCCCGGAATGGTAAGCACCAGAAGGCAAAAACAAGCCCCTTTAGTCATTCAGTGCTGGTGGATACCGCCAACCGCCTGGTGTGCATTGTTCAGATTCCGGGGCTGTGCGAGAGAATCGTGGGTGTGGAATATCTCCGCTTGGTGGTTGTGTTCTTTGTTTCTCGGCGGCAGCGGCGGCGCGTTTCCGCTCCGCCGTGGAGCATGTAAGCTGCGGCTGTGCATGACTTTGGGATGTCTCGTGAGCCTGCGGCCATCATACCAAATCCATAGCTTACGTCAATCATAAATGCCGTTTGCCCAAGGCCCGGACTGCCCACTGGTGGCTCTCGTGCGAGAGACTCGCCAGTGCTTCCTCGAGCGGTAGCCAGACCAATCGATGGGTCGGTTCAACCGGGCGGCGTCCCTCGCCAGCCCGAGGACGCGCCTCGAAGAAGGTCCCTCGTTTGCGGAAGCAGCGCGTCTCTTCCCTGGAGCAAACCAATTCGTCGGCGACCCCAAGGCGAGCGTCCACCTGAACCTCGAGACTGCATTCCTCGAGGATTTCACGCCTTAAAGCCTGCTCCGGTGACTCACCTGATTCCTGTCCACCGCCAGGCAGGAAGGCTCCGACGGACGTAAATACTACAGCGATTCGACCGGCGGCGTCGCGGAGAACAGCATAAGCGCCTGGGCGCAACTCGCATGTACCACCTGGAAGCGCTGTCCCGAATTCAGGAATAGGAGGCTTCAATTTCTCTGCGTGTTATCGGGCATCCGCGGTTTCGTTCGCCGCGTTTTGGCTACTGAGCACGCGGTACTTGTGAGTCCAGGTATCGATGCGGCAGATGCTGCGGTAATCGCAGTAGTCACAGGCGGTGGTCGAGCCTTTCCGATAGGGATCCACTTCTGCAGCGCCGGAGAAGATTCGCCGACCCATTTCCATCAGGTTCGATTCGACTGAATCGAGCAGCGCAGCGAATTCGGCGGTTGAAAGAGCTTCGCGGCAGTTTTTATACACCTGGCCATCGTTGGTGAGGCGATAATTGAACTGGTCGCCCTGACGGGCGTCCATCCGGCTGTCCAGTAGTCGAAGGTAGGTCTTATCGAACCGCCCCGTATGGCGATAGGCCAGTTGGCGGGCCACAACCGCATCGGCCAAAGCCTCGCGCCGGTTCCGTTCGCGCTCATATTTGCCCCGCAGACTAACGTAAAAGACGCCCGCCGGACCGAGTTGGCTGACGCCAAATTGCTCGCGGGGATTGCGCCATCTGCGCGCGACATTCAGATAACTCAACAACTGCAACTGGAGGCCGTTGGCCAGAAGCACGGGATCCAACTGCCGCTGGCCGGATTTGTAGTCCACCACCACACAACGCGCCTCGTCGCTCTGCGGTTCGCGGTAGAGGTCGATGCGATCGATGCGGCCCTCGAGCGCCAATCGATGGCCGTGGCCCAGGTCCAGCTCCCAGGCGGGCCGCTCCGGTTGCTCGCCGAACGGCAACTCGACGGCCACTGGATCGAACCAATACTGCCCGCAAATCCAGCCGATGATTGTCTCGATGAATTCCTGGAGCGATTCGGTCATCACGCGGAGCATGAATCGGGTTTGTTCGCTGGCGTGCAACAATCCGTCGCGATAGCCTGCCGCCAACGCCGCCGCCACCCGGCCAATGCGCTCACGCGCTTCCTGCGGCGTGAGGTCGCGCCAGCGCCGATTCTCCTGCTGCAACTGCTGATGGAACATCGCCAGGACGTCGTGCTGAAACGTGCCTTGCTCTTTGATATCCAGCTCGAACAATGTTCGCTCTTCGGCCCTCAGCCCGGAATGGACGAAGAACCTGAACGGGCACGCGGCGAATTGTTCCATGCGGCTGACCGAAGTCCGCAAGACGCGCCCGTAAAGCCGCTCGGCCAGTTCGGGTGCGAGCTGATCCTCAGTTTCAGTTGGCTCAAAATGCCGCAGCCGTTCCATTACCTTGGCCAGCGCAGGCACTTCCGCCAGCTCCTGCCAGCCGGGGAGGGCGCAGGGGTGAGGGATGAGGGGCGAGAGGCGAGGGGCGAAGGTCGAGGGTCGATGTTCGAGAACCGCGGGCGGCTTCGTTTCCGTTTCCGCCATTTGGGCGGTAAGCATCGTTGGGATCAGCTCGCTCACGTGCTCGCTTTCGCGCCAATCCTGTCGCTGCGGCGGCGTTTCGATCTTGAGGCCGGGAAACAGCCGCTGGAGTTGGGCGAGAAACGGTGATGGGTTGAGCGGTGCGCCGTTGGCATCTTGCAGTGCAGCGGTCAGGACGACGCGCTCGCGCGCGCGTGTGCAGGCGAGATAGGCCAAAAACCGCTCACGACCAAGCTGCCTCCGCGAATTCGCGCTCAGGCTGATGTCCAATTTTTCGAGTTCGGTGCGGTCGGCCTCGGTCAGGAGTGCCGTGCTCTCGGGCGCGGCCGGGAAAACCCCCTCGTTGAGGCCGAGGACCACGGCCAGTTTGATTTCCGGCGTGCGCGCGCGGTCAATCGAACCGATGAGGACCTGGTCGAGAGCCGGAGGAATTACTCCCGCGGTCAGGTTGCCCAGTCCGGCCTCGAGGATGGGCAGCCATTCGCGCATCGAGAGCGCTTCGTCACCAAAAGCCGACTCGACATTCGCCAGCCAGCCTTCGAGCTCCTCCTGCACTGTCGCATGAATCGAGCTGGGAATTCGAGACGACGACGTTGACCGGTCGGCCTCGACCCATAGTTGCAGCCGTTCTTCGACTGAAAGCGCTTTCCAGAACTCGCGAAGTGCCTCCGTCAATTGCAGGCCGGTGGGCCGAGCCTGATTTACACCAAGAGCCAGCGCGAGGTGCTGGAACGGAGGCAGGAGGCGGCGCTGGATGCCGGCCAGCCACGCTGTCAAAGCCGGGTCTTGGCTGACGGTCATGGGCTGCTTCCACACGCTCCCCTTCCAGCCGCGTGCTAGTGCTTCGTTTTCCAGCCGATCGATCTCTCCGTCCACCGCCGGCACCAGGCCGGTCTTGAGAGCTGCGAACCAATCCTCGTGGAGCCATCCCAAACTCACGGTGCGCAGCGCGTTGCGCGTCAGCTCCGCCAAGGGGTGGTGCGAGATTGGCTCGCGTCGATCCATGAAGAACGGGAGTTGGTAGCGCAGAAACGTCCGTTCGAGCGCATCGTGGTAACTCTCGAGCTTCCTCACCAGGACGGCAATATCGCGAAATCTTCCGCCAGCGCGCACGAAGCGCAGAATCTCGCGCGCCGCGAGTGTGGCTTCGGCTTCCGGGTTGGCGCAGATCGCTACGGTAAGCGCATTGGCGACATCTTCTGTTCGTTGTTCAGAGTTCGATGTCCGATGTTCGGTGTTCGATGTTCGGTGTTCAGAGTTCGATGTTCGATGTTCCGCGATCCGTGCTTCGTGTTCCGTGTTCCGTCCACCCTCCGCAGTGCTGCTACGGAGGACGGGTGTTCCGCGTTCCTCGTACGCTCGAGGCTCGGCCCAATATCTTTCCAACTGTCGTAAAACCGGGCTGTCGGCAAAGCGGTTGCTGGCGGTCGAGCGAGGCAGCAGCTCAGTCAGGGCTTGGACATTTGTTAGCGCGACGAGTTTTTTTCGGAAATGCTCGTATGCACGGCGCGGGAGCGACCAGTTCGACAACCAGGAAATCTTTTCCAATGGCACGCGATCCAAACAAAACGTGATCGTCGCGCGCCGGCAATGAGGCAGCAGCGCCACCAGCAGCTCCAGCTCTGGATCGGACACTTCAGCAAATCCATCTACCCAAACGGCTTCGATGTTGAGGTTCCGCGTCACCTCCGCACTCCGCACTCCGCACTCCGCACTCCGCACTCCTCCTCTTAGCGCTTCCGTCGCCGCGCCCAGCAAAGAATCTGCGTCCTGCAAATCGTTAGCTTCAAGCCAATCGAGATATTCCTGGAGAAGCATCGCCAGGTCTTCCAGTTTATAGGCCAGCCCTGAAGCCTCGGTCACCTGGCGGGCAAGCTGGGTGAGCGATTCGGTCGTGAGCTGTGTCTCCTGCAGTTCGCGCAGCGCAAGGCTGAGCTGTTGGGCAAAGCCCGCCAGCCGCGCACTGGCCCGGAACAATTTTAATGAATCTCTCTTCTTTGCAAGCAGCGCTCGCAGCACCATCACTCTCCCTTCCTCGTCCAGCATGACCGGAGGAGCCCGATCGAGCCGCCCCAAAACGAAATTGGCCAAGCGGTCGAAGGAAAGGATGTGCAGCCGTGCGTAGCCCGTGAGCGACGATTCAGCCAGCAATTGCCTCTCCAGTTGAAAAGTCATCTGCTTGGGAGCGATCAGTAGCAATGGCGGCCCTTCCGGCGCGCCAACCAATGCCTCGCGGATTTCCGTCAGGCAACGGAATGTCTTGCCACTCCCCGCCGGCCCCAAAAGCAACCGTGCTTGCACGTCAAACTTTCGCCAAAGCCTGCTCGGCGGCAAAGAGTATTCTTTGGGCAAAGTTGCGGGATTGCGTCGCTGGAGTTGACGAGCTACTCTCGAAACGTTTCTTAGGATTGTAGGAGCCGACGTGAGGAGGCCCTGACCGAAAAATGCAAAATTGATCAGAGCCTCCTCACGTCGGCTCCTACAATTAATTAAATTGGCCAGTATGATCCATGCTTTCATCGCAATCCGATCGGACTGCAAAAGCAAGGTGCGCAGTACTCAGGCCAGGGCAGCCGGAGCCGGACCTCGCGGAGCGTTTGGAGCGCGTCCAGCTTGCTGGCGCTGTGTTGAAGGGGATGACGTGGCAAAAGCGGGAGCAAGCTCCCCGCACTCAAAACGCTCCGCGAAATACAACGCATCAGCCCAATGGACGCCCTTACTCACAGTCTGCCACATGGCAATTCAGCGGGATGCGTTTCTCAAAGTGTTCGCGGCGGCGCTGCCGTGCCTCGCCCTAAGTGCGTTCACCAGACCCGCGCTGTCGCCGCAGCAGGCGTTGGAGCAGATGAAGGTCGCCGATGGCTTTGAGGTCAAGCTGATCGCTCACGAACCGGACATCCGCAAGCCGCTCTCGCTTACCTTTGACGAGCGCGGGCGGCTGTGGATCATTCAATATTTGCAATACCCGACGCCCGCGGGGCTCAAGCCCGTGAGCGTGGACCAGTACCTACGCACGAAATATGATCGCGTACCCGAGCCGCCTCCAGGTGGACCGAAGGGCGCCGATCGGATCACGATCGGCGAAGACCTCGACAGCAAGGGGCGCCCTCGTAAGTTCAAGGATTTCGTCAGCGGCTTGAACCTCTGCTCGGGCCTGGCGATCGGTTACGGCGGCGTGTTCGTGATGCAGCCGCCTTATTTGCTATTTTATCCGGATCGCAATCGCGATGACGTGCCGGACGGCGACCCGGAAGTGCTGTTGACCGGTTTCGGGATGGAAGACGCCCACGCAGTGGCGAATTCACTGACGTGGGGACCCGACGGCTGGCTCTATGGAGCACAAGGCAGCACGGTGACAGCGAACATTCGCGGCATCGAGTTCCAACAAGGCATCTGGCGTTATCATCCCCGGACAAAGGAGTTCGAGGTCTTCGCCGAAGGCGGCGGCAACACCTGGGGGCTGGATTTCGATGAGCACGGCGAAATCCTTGCCGGGACGAATTTCGAGGAGAGCAAAATGCTCCATCAGGTTCAGGGCGGTTACTATATCAAGAACTTCGGCAAACACGGCGCTCTGCACAATCCACATGCCTACGGTTATTTCGGTCATGTGCCCTATGCCGGTTACCGCGGCAAACACATCTCGAGTGGCGGCATCATTTATCAGGCGGGCGCTTTCCCGATCGAATTTACCGGGGCTTACATTTTTGCGAATGTGCTGGATCATGCGGTTTATTGGGCGACACTTCGGCCACAGGGCTCCAGCTTCACTGCCGATTTTGGTGGCGCTCTGCTGAAGACCGACGACGAGCTGTTCCGCCCGATTGACTGCACGGTCGGCCCGGATGGCGCGGTGTACATCGCCGATTGGTGTGACAAACGCGCCAGTCATGTCGATCCGCTGGACACCTGGGACCGTAGCAAGGGACGAATCTATCGAGTTCAAAGTCTGAATGCGTGGACATCCCCGCCATTGCCCCGCTCAAGTGCTGCCGGCACAGGTTTCGATCTCGAACAACTTTCGAGCGACGAACTGGTTAGCTTGATGTCTCACCCCAACGATTGGTTCGAACGCGAGGCGAGGCGGATTCTTGCCGAGCGGCAGGATGCCAGTGTAGTTCCACGGCTGCGCCAGCAAGTCTTTGCTCCGCAGAATCCGCAAATTGCGCTCCGTTCGCTTTGGGCGCTTTACGTTTCCGGCGCTTTGAACGACACCCTGGCTGCGCGGTTGCTCGCGCACCCGGATGAACATGTTCGCGCCTGGACTATTCGCTTGCTCGGGGACAAACGGGCAGTGTCGGCTTCCATCGGCCGGCGACTTGCGCTGACGGCGAGCAGAGATGCCAGCCCTATCGTCCGCCGGCAGCTTGCCTGCACGGCGAAACGTCTGCCGGTCGGCGCGGCATTGCCAATAATTCACGAGCTCCTTCTACGCGATGAAGATGCCAACGATCCCCACATCCCGCTGTTGCTCTGGTGGGCGATCGAAGACAAGGCCATCTCCCACCGGCCAGAGATTCTCAAACTTTTTGCTCCAGCGGCCATGTGGCGACGGCCTTTGGTTGAGAAATTCATTGTCGAGCGCCTGGCGCAACGATACGCGGCGGAGGGCAAGGATTTCGACGCTTGCGCAACGCTCCTGCAAGCTGCGCCCAGCTCTGCTTCAGCTCAATTGGTCATGGCGGGAATGGAGAAGGCCCTAGCTGGACAGAAGCTCGGCAAGATACCGCCCGCGCTGGAGCAGTGGTTTGCGAACGCGTGGGTGACGCATTCCAACGAAGTGGCCTACGTGCGATTTGGTTTGCGCCTGGGCAGCGTGCCGGCTCGCGAAACTGCGTTGAGTCACCTCGGCGATGAAGGATGCAGCGAGGCCGACCGGGAAAGCCTGATTGAAGTCCTGGGCCAGACCGCCTCGCCGAATTGTGTGCCTGCCCTGCTGGGAATTTTGGAGCGCCCTCGTTCGGAGAAATTGCGCGGCGTGACCCTCGAAGCCATGCAGCACTTCCCCGATACGCGTATCGCGGACGCTTTAGTAAGCCTCTATCCGCGCCTGAGCACTGGTTTGCGCACGCGCGCGCGCAACGCTTTGTGCAGCCGCGCTGCCTGGGCCATCGTGCTCGTTGCAGCCGTGGACGAAGGCCGGATCGACCCCAAGGACGTTTCGCTCGACCAGGTCCGGCAAATGGCGACGTTGAAGGACGCTGTTTTGAATCAAAAGATCGAGAAGCATTGGGGCAGAATTCAATCCGTTTCACCACGGGAAAAGCGCAACTGGATCAACCATCTCAAGTTGGTTCTACAACCGTCGGGCGTCGTCGGACGCGATGCCAAAGGCAATCGGGCCGAGGGCAAGAAAGTCTTTCAACAGACCTGCGGAAATTGCCACAAACTTTTTGACGAGGGCAATTCGGTCGGCCCAGACCTGACGGGCGCGGACCGCAAGAACACCGACTACATGCTCGAGCAAATCGTCAACCCGAGCGCCTACATTCGACCCGAGTACGTCAGTTACGAAGTCGAGACCCTGGACGAGCAAGCCATAAGTGGTCTCATGGTCGAATCGACGCCGGCAGCAGTAACGTTGCTCGACCGGAATAACGAGCGTCATATGCTGGCGCGCTCGCAAATCAAGCAACTCAGGGAAGCCCAGGTCTCTCTCATGCCCGAAGGTTTGCTCGAGGCCCTGTCGCCTCAAGCCGTCATGGATTTGTTTGCCTATTTACAGGGAGATCGTCCGGTGTCACCGGGCACGCCCTCGCCGAGCAAAGAGACGGCTAGATAGCTCCGTCACGCACCCGCCAGGGGCTGGAACGGTCACGGATTTTGGACGGCCAGAGACCAGCGCGCCGCGGCAGCAGTTCTCATTTTGTTTGTAGGAGACGAGGTAACGAGTCTCTGATCTCAGGCTTTCCGTACTGAAATTAGAGACTCGTTACCTCGTCTCCTACAGAGGAACGTAATGATGCGAATTGCTGGTGCCGCGGCCCAGGACGTTGACTTTTCCCGGAAAGCTCCTTTACTACCGGCCGAAATGAAACCGTTCCCGCCGGAACTCGATCTCAAACGACTTCGCGTCTTCCCGCTCGCCGAGCGTCGAAGCCTGAGCCGCGTCGAGAAGCTTTTGGTCGATCCGGCTCAGCCAGCCGCGGCCTGCGGTCCGAGGGAACTTTCACTCGTAGAAGAGTGCGCGCGACATATCACCGCTGCGCGGACCCGCGGAGCAAGCGCCATATTTATGTACGGCGCGCACCTGATCAAAAACGGCGCGCATCGGATCGTGAATGAATTGGCGGGAAACGGCTGGATCACGCACCTCGCCACCAATGGGGCGGGCACCATTCACGATTGGGAGTTGGCTTTTCTTGGCCGGACCGAAGAAAGCGTCAAGCAGAATGTCGCCACCGGCACGTTCGGGACCTGGGATGAGACCGGGCGTTTCATCCACCTGGCGCTGCTGGCGGGGGCCCTGCGGGAGGAAGGCTATGGCCGAAGCCTGGGGCGCTTCATCCAGGAAGATGGCGTTACACTGCCGGAACCGGAAGCACTCAAAAAATCGCTCCGCGACGAGCCAGAACATCCCCTAACACCGGCGCGGGCGGAGCTACTCCAGGCGATGGTAACTCACAAGATTCCCGCGGGCCGGCTCCAGGTCGAGCATCCCTGGAAGGAGATCTCGATCCTGGCGCACGCGTTCAAGCACCAGATACCTTTCACCGCCCATCCCGGCATCGGCTACGACATTATTTCGAATCATCCAATCTTCAATGGCGCGGCGATCGGGCGCGCCGCGGGTATCGATTTCCGCTTGTTCGGCCGCGCCATCGATGGTCTCGACGGCGGGGTCGTTTTGTCTGTGGGCTCGGCGATCATGGCGCCACAAGTGTTCGAGAAGAGCCTCAGTTGCGTTAACAATCTGCGGCTCGGCGACGGCCGCCAGGTTGTGCGCGACCACACGATTTACGTCGTGGACATTCAGGACGGAGGAAATTGGGATTGGTCCAAGGGCGAGCCGCAGAAGGACAACCCGGCATACTATCTGCGCTTTTGCAAAAGCTTCTCGCGCATGGGCGGCGAGATGAAGTATGTCCAGTGCGATAATGTCGCTTTCCTGCACCACCTGTTGCACCGATTGAAAGCGGCATGAATCCCCAGCAATTTGGCGCCATCACCGGGCGCTACAGCGAGTTGAAAATCGCCGTATTCGGCGATTTCTGCCTGGATCGCTACCTCGAAATCGATCCGTCAAAGCGCGAGGTGTCACTGGAAACGGGGCTGCCGGTTTACAACGTCCTCAACGTGCGTCCGCAGCCTGGCGGCGCGGGCACGATCCTGAATAATTTGATCGCTTTGGGGATTGGGACGATTTATCCGGTCGGCTTCGCGGGCGAGGACGGAGAGGGATTTGAGTTGATGGAAGCGTTGAAGCGCGCCCCGGGAGTGCAGTTGAATCATTTCATTCAGACCACTCAGCGGCGCACCTTTACCTATTGCAAACCGATGGTCCTGGAACCCAGTAAGCCACCTGTCGAACTCAACCGGCTCGACTTGAAGAATTGGACCCCGACTCCGGCGGCGCTCCGGGAGTTGCTAGCGGACAAGCTTGTCAGTGTCGCGCAAATGGTGGACGCCATAATCATCCTGGACCAGGTTGAAGTGCCCGAAAGCGGCGTCGTGACACGGGACCTGATGGCGACGCTAATAGAAATCGTCGAGAGCGATCCCGAACTCCCGGTGCTGGCCGACAGCCGGCGCGGCTTGCGCGGCTTTCCCGCGGTGACCTTCAAGATGAATGCGTCGGAGTTGGCGTCTCTGACCGGCGGTCAGCCCGGAGCGGACCTGGAAGAAATCAAGCAAGTCGCTTCCGGACTTGCTCGTGAGCGGCGGCGGAACATTTTTGTCACCCTGGCCGAACGGGGCATTCTCGGCGCAGCACCAAGCGGCGAAATCGAACACTTGCCCGCGCTGCCGCTGCGCGGACCGATCGACATCGTCGGCGCCGGCGATGCCGTCACTGCTAATTTGACCGCCGCGCTGGCGGGCCGCGCCAGCCTGCGGGAAGCGTTGGAACTGGCCAACGTCGCCGGTTCAGTCGTGATCCACAAGCTGGGCACCACCGGCACGGCATCTGTCTGCGAGCTCGAAAAGCTGGTCGTTGAGAATCGGCAGCCTCCAAAGGCCAAATGACGAATGACAAAAATGACGAAAGAATTCCTAATGACGAAATCCTAAAAAAGCGCACTGATCCAGCTGCCTTTTCGACGTTTGAGAAGACTGCGCTATCGCAGCTCGCTCTAACTAACGGTCATTCCTCTCCACACCTCCGCCTTCGCGCGCAGGACCAGATCTCGCCATCCCCGCTACTGCCGGTTGAGCGTGTTGCTCTCAGCGGCAAGGCTTTCCTCGTTCAGCAATCGAATTTCCCGTTGCGGGAACGGAATCTCGATGCCCTTCTGCCGAAACGTTTCCAGAACGGCCAGATTGATCTCCGCCCCGGCAGGGCCAAACTCAGTTACCGAGACCCACGGCTTAATCGCGACAAAGACCGAGGAGTCGCCCAGGGCCGTAATCCCTACTGCTGGGGCCGGTTCTTTGAGCACGCGCGAGTTGCGATGGAGAATTTCCCTCACGGCTGCCAGCGCCTCGTTGATGTTTGCGCCGTAACCGATGCCAACCGATAAGTCGAGCTGCCGGATGGTTCCGTAGTTATGCAGAATCTCGCCGACGATCTTGCGGTTTGGGATCACCACAAGCGACCGATCGGGATGCAAGAGCGTTGTGCTAAAGAGGTCGATGGATGTGACCTGGCCTTGGGTGCCGAGCATGTCAATATATTCACCCACACGAAAGGGCTTGGTGAAGATAATCGTCAGCCCGGCAACGACGTTCGACAGCACGCCCTGCGTAGCGAGGCCCAGGCCCAACCCTGCAACGCCGATGCCGGCCACGAGCGAGGTCACATCGACACCCGCTGTGCCAGCGGCGATCACGCCGGCAAAAAGAATTACGAGCAGGCGCAAGACTCGCGCGATTAGATTTCGCACTGGCGGCTCCAATTGCAGGTCTTTGTGGCTCAGCCAGCGCAGCGCCAACTTGCCCACCCACCTCGAGACAAAGAAAGCGGCGACGAGGATCAGCACCGCGCTCACCAGCGCCGGTCCGTGCTTCTCCACGTAATTTGCTATTCGTTCTTTCCAATCCATAGGAACATTTACTCGAGAGTAGTTCTCCTGAAAAACAATTGCCGCCATCGGATTCGGCGTCAGCGCATCCAGCCTGGGAAAAAGGCTGCGCCCTGTCGATCGGCATACGTAACGTCAAACTTTTTGTGCCAATAAAGTTGCCACAGACCCACGGCGCGGCTGGAGCGGGCGGAGCCGTCAAAAAAGGTGAGTTGGATTCCCTTCCCGTGCCGGTGCATCATGAAATGCTCGAACTCGTAGCCCGCCCCGCGATATTGTCCGTTGAAAGCCGGCCGGGCTCCGTCATCGCCTCTCAAATCGGGCCCACCGCCGCGCCAGGCGCAATCCGCCATAATTGGGGTATCGGCCGGGTGCGTCGCGAGATGAAGCTTTCTCCAGTTCAAAGCGGGCTCGCGGCCCTGCATGTCGCCCGCCTGCGTTCCGGCAGGCGGGTTGTAAATCCAGCAATTGGCGCCGTAGCTGCCGGCCAGGAGCCGGTTGCGATAGCCTGAAGGAGCCTCCGGATCTGCCGTCGGGAAGGCGAACGCAGTAATCGCTCCGCCATTTTTCACTGCGTTCGGGGCATCCAACGATACTCGTATCTCGGCCGGGCCGGCTCCCGGCTCTCCGCGCCGCATCGTCGCCGTCGGACACAGCAACAAGTAGGGTTTCTTTCTGTAATAATACTGCAAAGCGTAGGCCCACTCGCCCCGTTCCCAGCCCACGTCGATGCCCGTGCTGAAGGACCCCTCATGATCCTCCGTGTAGCAATACCAGATTACGCCCCATTGTTTCAGGTTGGAGGCGCAGTTAGCTTGTTGCGCCTTGCGCCTGGCTTGTGAAAGCGTGGGCAGCAGCATCGCCGCCAGGATCGCGATGATCGCTATGACGACGAGAAGTTCGATCAGGGTGAATCCATGAGCGAAACCCATGGACTGTGCTTCTGTTTTGCTGCGACTACCGATTGCGCTATCGTGTTTGCCTTCGCTCGCGGACATACGCATGCGCGGCTCATCCCCGCCGCTTCCCGCACCGCGGCCCGCTCGCCACGACCAGCGGGAATCATGCGCAACATCCTATCGCTTCCCAGAGCGAAAACAATCATTCATTTCACAGGCTTGGCTTGTGGTCGGAATCGTCCTCCGCGTCCGAGTGCTCAGGCTTTCCCTTCTCGAGCTTTTCGAGCAGAGGCTTCGCCTTTTCCCAAACCTCTTTGGGCACTTTTCCCTGTTGTTCGGCGGTATCGATCTCGCCATCGAACAACAACTTGCCGTCCTTGTCGTGCGCGGTGAGATGCTTCTTGGCGCCGGCCACAATGACGCAGGTGCCCGAGTCATCGCTCTTGACCGCGGTCCTCACCGATTTTCGGTCATTATTTATAATGACAGTTGCATCCTTCCCGACTTCGACACCGGACCGAGACAAACCTTCTATCTCCCGGAGGGCCTTGTGAAGTGCCTGGTCATGGTCGGGGATGTTTCGCATGGCGTCGCGCATCGCGGAGCGGGCTTGCTCGAGGCTGCGCCTGATTTCGGCGCTCAATTTCTGTCGGTCCACGCCTGCTTTAGCGAGAGATTCGTGCAACTCTTTCATTTGCTGGCGGACTCCTTCGTCGATCTGCGTCCGAAGCTGGCTGTCCAGATTGTGGAAATCCATTACCACGGCGTGATCATTCAGCAGAAGCCCCGCGTGCGCTTTCGTATGGCCGAGCGTCGCCGAGATTTCCTCTTTCTTGCCATTCCGATAAAGCGTCAGCTTAATTTTGTCACCTTCCTTGTGGCGCCGGATCAGCTTGCGGAATTGGGAGGAATTCACCAGCAACTGGTCGTCGAGCCTGGTGAGAACATCATTCTTCTGAAAGCCCGCCTTGGCCGCCGGGCTTTCGGATGCCACAAAAGTGACCACCAATCCTTCGCCGTCTTTCAGGTCGAGTTGAGCGGCGAGGGCCTCGGACGCTTCCTCTACCCCAATGCCCAGCCATGCCACGGTCTTGACTTCCTTCTCCTCTTCCTTGGCCAAAGCCTTTGCTTTTGCCCGGTGTTGCCTGGTAGCGTCTTTCTCGGCCGGTTGTTCTGCGTCCTGGTCCTCCCCTGGCGAAGCTGAAGCTGCATTTCGCTTTTCCAGGCCCGCGGCCTGGGCCCAAGCCAGACTGGCCCCAAGCGCCGCTGCCACCGCTCCCAACCGCAGCCAGTTCCTGGCCCGCCCTCTCCCTCCCCCCGCCAGTCCCGGACGGAGAGAGGGAGCAAATAAGCATCCGGGCAGCTGCTCGGCCGGACTCGGAAGGACCGAAATTAAATCCCCCACGGATGCGCCGGACAGTGGCGGAGTCAGGAACGCGCCTTGATTCAATCCTTGCATATTTGTATTCATGTTCGATTGGTCGGATTAGGGTTTAGTAGGTTTCAAAGCTCACGGGGATGACCTCCACGCGCGGTGTTTCCTGCTCGATCATTACACCGCGCGCTTTGTCACGGAGGACCACTTTGTCCATCCACGTCCGGCACCGAAAACGGACCGGCTCGCCACTCGCCAGCGGCGCGACCGTATCAAAAGCGGAGACGAGCTGTTCATCAATCTGCACGTTGTCCGCGCTCATGGCGGGCGCGGCGTTTGCCCCGGGCAGGCTCACGCGCCACACTACCAGCGCGCCGATCAATAGCGCGGTCGCGGGCACAAGCCAGCGCATAAGCCAGGCCGACAGGTCAATCCCGGCAGAACGCCGCGCTCGGACGGGCAGCTCGGTGCGCATTTCGGGCATTGCAGGCTGGGCGGCTTTGAGACGGGCCATGAAATCTTCCGGTGGCCGGGCCGGCACGACTCGGCGCAGTTCGGCTTCCAGATGCTCAAGTTCCATATCGTTCATGCGAAAACCTCCGCTTTGACTTTGCGCAACTCCGCCAGGCCATAACGGTAGCGGGAGGCGGCGGTGTTAGCCGGGATGTCCAACGCCTCGGCGATTTCTCCGAACGTCAGCTCACCCCAGACTTTCAGTGTAACAACTGAGCGATAAATTTCAGGCAGATTCTGCATTGCATCCTGGATCAACCGGGCGCGCTCACGGTCCTCGATCCCCGAGTCGAACCAGCATTGCGGAGTATCGGCGCCGGCTGCGAGTTCGCGCCCGGACCGCCGATCGGCGCTCCGCGCCAAATCAATCGCGCGCCGCCGGATAGTGGCGTAAACCAGGCCCAACGGAGGCGGCGCTCCGTCGGCTTTTCGTTGCCAGGATTCAACAATGGCGTCCTGCACGAGGTCCTGAGCGTCGGCTTCGCATCGGACTTGTTGCCGGGCGAAAAGCAAGAGGGCTTGAGAATGGTGACCAACCCATTGGTCCCAATCTGTTGATGCGGGCATTTCATTTTGCCAACCGCCGTTCACGCGATTTTCATTTGGTAAAGCGTTGCCGCTGTGGATTTTTGTCTAGCAAACCGCTTGCGAAACACTGGCGTCTCCGCTTCCGCGAAGGCTCGGGCCTTTGACAGCGGGGTGTTCGAAGGCACTCAAACAAAGATCGCGATAGTTGCTTGTTGCTCAACGACTTGGGTGCGTGAGGGTTCCCTCCTTGGTAAGTTGATCTCAGGCTGAGGCGACAATAGACAAACTACGGTGTTGTGCTCCTTTTGAGCATGTCGGTCAGAGGGAGCTGGAAAAGGCGATTGGATGCTCCAAGGTCTTCCGGGAGAAAATAAATCCGGCCTTCGGCGACCGCCATGGCTTCCCGACAGAGTTCGGTCCTCCCTTGCAACGGCAATGCGACAACACGGGACCCAAAATCAGGAGCGAGGAAGTTCGTAAATGAAAGCCAGCAGCTTCTCGATGACATTGCCTGCACTGCAGAGGCGCGGTTCAGTCCGGAGGCAAACAGGCGATCGCCGATGGCTTTCCAATCCTGAACCGCAACACCTGTCTGACCGCCTGGGCCTGCGGCCAGACCCAACCTGCGCATTGCGAGGGCTGAGCCGGTTAGTGTGCGTTTCAGATTACCCGGAAGGTCCCAAACATAAACTGATTCCGTATCCCAATTGGCGCCGAGCACAAAATCAAGATCTGCCGTAACTGCCACGGCGCCGATGTGGTCGTTCACGGGAAATTCAAATGCCGGCTGGAGCGGTTGGCCGGCGACCATCGCTGCCAGCGGAAAGACACAAATGCGGCTGTGACTTTTGGGTTTGCTCTCGGCAATTGGAATCCAGAGCCGCTTCCCGTCCGACTGCATTCCTCCCGGATGATCGAGGGCCGTTTTCGCGGCGGCAGTGGTGGCCGGTGTGATATCCCACACATCCCAGTTGGTTAGAGCAGGTTCGGTGCGCAGGAGCAGTGCGCCCTTGGGCTGGACATCTTCTCGTCGCGCCGTAACGTAGTACCGCCCTCCCTGCACCTCGAGACCTTGCGTATGCGCTCGGGCCGCCTGTCCGGTCACGCGCAAAGGAGGCAGAACGATGACTTCGACAGACAGGTCCTCCGCAAGCGAGTCCACGACGATCGCGGCCATGCCCCCAATCAAGACCATCCACAGCAGTTTCGCAGCTCCCTTTTGCATCACGGAAGAGGATCCGAATCAGGCTAATGCACATTCCATGGCTCGCCCGTCTGCGTTTGCCGAAGCCAGACACGCTTCCATCACTTGCTGGGTTTTCAGGGCCATCTCGGGCCAAGCGTCGTTGAGCGAACTCGAGCGAATTTGGCTGGCAAGGTTGCGGAACAGGTTTGTCTCCTGGGCGGAGGGATGACTGTTGCTGTACTCGGGCACAGCAATCCGTCGCGTGCCGGGGTCCATGTCGAAGTCGCAGCCTTTGACTCGATAGGCAGGGCGATTGACTTCGAAAACTAGCTCGCTTCCGTGATCGGGCAACACGAAGTCAGAAATGCGCAACGAGCCCTTCGTCCCGCCCACATGCACCCATTGCTGTAATTCAGTAATAGACGAGCAGTAAAAGCTCGCCGAGACGCCGTCGTCGAACCAGAGCTCGCCCGAGAACTCGACCGGCACCGGCGACGGGCTGTCACCACGTCCGCGCTGGGAGAGAATCCTTCCTGAAACACGGCGCGGGAGTTGGAATTTCATCGCCCACAGCGCGAAGCGGATGCAATACCAGCCAAGGTCGCCGAGACACCCCAGAGGCTCCAATTCGCTGTGCGCGCGAATGTTGGTGATGAAAAATTCCGGCGGCGCACCGAAGCTGAAGGCTGAGTCAATACGCCTGATCTGGCCGATGCTCCGACCGTCCTCGAGCACTTCGCGGACGCGCTCGAGCCGGCGGCTGTGCATGAACATTACCCCGTCGAGGAACTGTACCCGATGCTGACGGCAGGCCTCGATCATTTCGCGCAACTCAGCCACACTGCGCGCGCAAGGTTTCTCGCAGACGACATGCTTGCCTGCTTGCGCGGCGCGGATGACCCATTCCGCCCGCAGTCCCGTCGGCAGGGGGATGTAGAGGGCATCAACGTCCGGGGCGGACAGCAGCGCTGCGTAACCAGCCAGTGCTCGGGGCATCGGCTCGAAAGCCGCCTCGCGCTGGCAGAGAGCAATGAAATCCCGGCTGCGTTGTTCGTCCCTGCTGGCTACCGCGGCGACGATGCCGTTGCCACTGTTAGAAATGGCCTTCCAATTCTTCCGCGCGATCTCGGCGGTGCTGAGAATGCCCCAGCGAACTTTGGCTTCGTTCATTGGGCAGCTTCACGGCGCGCCCAGGCGTCGGCCACCAGGATCTGGTCCAACGTCGGATGCAAGACCACGGAATGGCGCTCCATCGTGCGCCCGACCAGGTCGGAGATTCGCGGAAAATTGATGCGTCCACCGATGAAGGCATCCACGGCGGTTTCATTGGCGGCGTTCAGCACGGCCGGCAATGTCCCGCCGACCTTTCCCGCCCGGCGGGCGAGATTTAGCGCCGGAAATCGCTCGGCGTCCGGCTCTTCGAAGGTCAGGCTTCCGAGTTTAGCTAGGTCGGTCTGCACTCGCTCGCTGGGCGCGCGGTCGGGGTACGTGAGTGCATATTGGATCGGTAGGCACATGTCTGGAGTCGAAAGCTGCGCTAGCATCGAGCCATCAACGAATTCGACCATCGAATGCACCACGCTCTGGGGATGAACGACCACCGAAACGCGATCGATTTCAACGTCGAACAGCCAGCGCGCCTCGATCATTTCCAGACCCTTGTTGAACAAGGTCGCTGAATCAATGGTGATCTTGCGGCCCATGACCCAGGAGGGATGTTTCAGAGCCCGCTCGACGGTAATATTCGCGAAATCCGATTTTGGCGTGGTGCGAAACGGTCCGCCGGAAGCGGTGAGCCACAGTTTGCGGACCGAGCCGGAGGGCTTGCCGTCCAGACATTGGAAAATGGCCGAGTGCTCGCTGTCCACCGCCAGGACGCGCACGCCCTGCTTGCGGGCCTCGCTCATGACAATTTCACCCGCCATGACCAGAATTTCTTTCGAGGCAACCGCAATGTCTTTGCCGGCACGGATCGCCGCGAGCGCGGGTTGCAAGCCGGCGGTGCCGACAATGGCGACAACGACGATATCCGCCCCGGGAAGTGTGGCCAGCTTCACCAGGCCCTCCGACCCCGAGAAGACTTCGGCGCCGGTCCCGAGCATCTCGCGCAGTTCGCGGGCCTTGGCAGGGTCGGTGATCGAAATCGCTTCGGGCCGATGGCGGCGGGTTTGGTCGAGCAGAAGCTCGATGTTATTTCCCGCGGCGAGCCCGAGCAAGCGAATCCGATCCGGCAAGTCGTTGGCGACTTTGATCGTGCTGGTGCCGATCGAGCCTGTACTTCCCAGGAGAACGACGTTACGCATTAAATCGCAAATCGTAAATTCACCGTGCTAACCTCTGCTCAAAACGTGTCTGAGATACAAATACATAATAGGCGCGTTGAACAAGAGGCTATCGAGCAAGTCGAGTATGCCCCCGATGCCGGGAAAGAAACTTCCAGAATCTTTGACTCCTGCTTCGCGCTTGAATAACGACTCGATTAGATCCCCCACTACCGCGCTAACGCCCAGGATGATGCCCAACACAACCGCGTGCCGCCAATTCATGCCAGGCATCTTTGGGCCGAGAAAATGCACGAAGATCAGGCTGGCCAGCACCGAAACAACAATCGCCCCTCCAAAGCCCTCCCAGGTCTTTCCCGGACTGATGCGCGGGATCATTTTGTGTTTGCCAATCAAGGAACCGACTGAGTAGGCGCCGGTATCGCTGAATTTGGTGATTACGACAAAATAGAGCAGATAGTAATGGCCATCCACGCCCGGGAAGAAATTGATCTTTTGGATGAAATTCAGCAGCCAGGGGACGTACATCAAGCCGAACAACGTGGTCGAAACTGAGACGATACCGGTTGTCGGGTCGCGTGAAAAAAACTGCCGCAGGCACACGCCGAGCACGAAAAGGATCAGAAAGCTGGTTTCGAAATCGTTTACCCGGGCCGGCCCGCCGGAAGTCCCCAGCTTGCCGGTTAGATTCAGGAACGTACCGATCATCAGCAGCAAGCCGCCCGCGATGCCCCAGCACTTGAAGCAGGCCCAATTCCGCTTCTCCACCAGGCCGTAGAATTCAGCCAAACCTGAAACTGCCAGGAAAACGATGATCACCAGGAAGACGTAATCCGACAGCCATCGGTTGCTGGAAAACAGGGCCGCCAAGACGATCGTCCAGAGCACCAGCGAGCTAATCAGGCGGCGCAGAAAGACCTTGGCTTTGGAGGGCGGCGGCTTGGTTGGGGCGTCCATGTTTGGAAAAAATCACAAGCCTCCGAACCTTCGGTGCCGGCGATTGTATTCTTCGAGCGCCGCATAAAATTGCGACTTGCGAAAATCCGGCCAGAGGGTCGGGGTTACCAGTAGCTCCGCGTAGGAAATCTGCCAGAGGAGAAAGTTGCTTACCCGCATCTCACCGCTAGTGCGGATCAGCAAATCCGGGTCAGGCAGATTGCGCGTGTAAAGGTGCTGCGCAAAGACCTGTTCGGTGATGTCGTCCGGGTCCAGCTCGCCCGTTCTGACCTTCTGGGCCAGGCCGCGCGCGGCTTCGACGATTTCCGTGCGCCCGCCGTAGCTCAAGGCCATAATCAAGGTCAAGCCGTTGTTCCGGGACAGCGTCGCGATGGATTTCTTCAGATGTTCCTGGACCGCTTCGGGCAGCCGATAAACCTGACCGATAATCTCCAGTCGGACATTGCTTTTGTTCAGCTCAGGCGTTTCGGTCTTCAGATAGTGGATCAGATATTTCATCAGCGCATCGACCTCATCCTTGGGACGGTTCCAGTTCTCGACCGAGAAGGCGTAGAGGGTGAGATATTTGATGCCCAACTCGCCCGCCGTACGGATGACGATCCGGGCGGATTCAGCGCCGGCGCGGTGGCCTTCAATGCGCGGCAGGTGACGTTGCCGGGCCCAGCGGCCGTTTCCGTCCATAATGATGGCAACATGTCGCGGCAGAGAAGCCTTGGCTTCCGAGCTTAGATGGGCTGCCTGGGTGCTCACCGGCTTATCGCTTCACGCCCTCGAGCGCGTCGAAAATTCCTTCCAGTGTGTTGAGGGGCGTTTCTTTCTTCGGGTTCAGCGTTTGACGCAGATAATTCACGGCGTCCGGGATCGTGCGCACCGACCGCGGCAGCGTCGCGCCGCTGGCATTGGCATGGCCCCCGCCCTGGAGCTTCTCTGCAACCTTCAGCGCTTCCCCGTTCCGGCTGCGAAGGCTCGCGATGACCACCCCATTTGTGCGCCGAAATAGCGTCAAGAGCACGGGATACCGCGTCGCTTGCTGCTCCAGCAGTTGGTGTACGATCAGATTATTATTGCCGATAATCGTATCCACAAAACCGATGGTCGGACTGATTTCCGTGATGTTCTCCTTGCTCCAGGCGAATCCGAGCGGGTTCTCGATCCGGCGCTTGACCTCCATGACCTGAAGCAGCGGATGGTCGAGCAGCTTTTCAATCTGCCCGTCGAGCAACGCGTGCAGGTTCCAGAACTGGTAAATCTTCACGAGGTTCGCGTAGTCGCTCGCCAGAATGAAATCGGGATCGTCCTCGAGAAACAAGTCGGCCACGTCGTTCAGGTGAACCAGTCGATCCAGCTCCGGTGAACCCAGGCCTTGCTCCAGGCAGAGTTCGTAGCACAATCGCCCGGCGGATTTGTTCAGATCGTGAATCAGTAGGGCGTTCTTTGCCGGGATTTCGACTGCGTGGTGGTCGATAATCGCCCAGTTCGGCTTGTCGAGCCGCGGTTCGAATGCCAGGTCCGTTATCCAACCCGAGCGTTCACGCAAGTCGCGCTGCCGCCAATAATGATAGTTGCACGCCTCCAGACGCACTTCCGACTTGAAGAGCTTCCGCGCGAGCCGTTGCAACAATACACCGGACACCAGCCCATCGAGATCGCTTTCGTGGGTGATGATTACCTCCGGCCTGGGCAAACATTCCGTCATTCGACCGAGGCTAAACCAACTTGCCGCGGCTGGCCAGCGGCGAATTGCGAGCGGGTTGCCTAAACACCGGAGTGCGGCCGTCCCCGGCCGCAGCAACCTCCGACCCAGCATGGATGCTCGCATATTCCGCAGCCAGCCTGATTGTGTAGAATGCTGCGCCCGGGGACGGGCGCATCCCGATTGCGGCACTGTACAGCGCCCGCGAACTATTTGCTTCCGCAGCCACCATGCTTTCGTCACAGTCACGCTGAACCTTATGAATCTATTCGATCTTTCCAGCGAAGTGGCCGTCGTGATTGGCGGCACAGGCGTTTTGGGAGGGGCTCTGGCCGAGGGCCTAGCGGAAGCGGGCGCGCGTGTCGCGGTGTTGGGTCGCAATGAAGAGCGCGGACAGTCGCGTGCCGAGAGCATCAAGCGCGCCAGCGGGAAGGCGGCTTTCTTTTTAGCCGACGTTTCCAACCGCGAGAGCCTTCAGAAAGCCCATTGGGATTTGACGCAAGCTTTGGGCGCGCCCACGATTCTCGTCAACGCCGCCGGCGGCAACGATCCGAAAGTGACCGTCACGGCCGAACGCCCATTCGAGCAAATCCAACGTGAGGATTGGGAAACGAATTTCGACTTGAACCTGGTCGGCGGCGTGTTGTTGCCCTGCCAGGAATTCGGCCCGGCGATGGTCAACCGCAGCCGGGGAAGCATCATCAACATCGCCAGTGTCGCAGCGCATGTTCCGCTGTCCCGGGTGGTCAGTTATTCTGCGGCGAAAGCGGCTGTTCTGAGCTTAACTGGATTTCTGGCGCGCGAATGGGCCCCCAAAGGTGTCCGCGTCAATTCGATCACTCCCGGCTTTTTCCCCGGTCAGCAAAACCGCAAGCTGCTCTTTAACGACGACGGCACTCCCACCGCCCGCACTAACTCAATCTGGAGCCACACTCCCATGGCACGCTTCGGCGAGCCTCGTGAACTCATCGGCGCGGCCGTTTTTCTGGCGAGCTCTAGAGCCAGCAGTTTCGTCACCGGGATCGATGTGCGCGTCGATGGAGGATTCCTGGCGCAAACGATCTAGGTTCAAGGCGCGGCGGGCGATTTCTCACCGCCGAAGGACCAGAGGTGCCGCTCGGTGTGGATGAAGAGACGGCCGAGCGCCACGGCGGGTGTGCTTTCACAAGCTTCTTTCAGCTCGTAGCGGTGGAGCAGTTTAAATTTGTCGCTGGCTTCGACGATCACCAAATCACCGGTCTTCGAAACGCAAAAAAGCCGGCCATCGACCCATACCGGGGAACCAAAGAAATTGCCCCCTACCCTTTCCTGGTAAAGAATTTCCCCGGTGGCTGCAATCGAACAGCTCAGGATGCCGCCATCGCTCCAAAGCCAGACAAAATTGCCCTGGGCGACGCTGGTGGGAACATACGGAGCCGATCTTTTGATTTGATAGGCGAGTTCTGGTTTGTGACCTGGACCCGCGCTGCGAGCGTTGATTGCGGAAAGGACGTTGCCGCCAGCGCCGCTGCCGCACGAGCCGAGAATAAGGTCTCCCACGACGACGGGCGAGCTGACGCTGCGCTGATTGAACACGTGTTCATATTCCCAAAGGACATTGCCGTTGACAGGATCGAAGGCGGAGATGCCGTGGGATTGGCTGTTGCAGATGAGAGCGCGCGGCCCGACTGAAGGCTCGAAGAGGCAAGGAGTGGAATAAGCGACCACGGTGCTGCGTCGCGGCGTTCGCCAAACCGTCACGCCGGTCCTGGCCGACACGGCGATAATCGAACTCTTGCCAGTACGCGGATCGGGCATTGGACCCTCGACAAATTCCGGGTCGTCCTGAAAGTCAGTCAGGATCACCTTGTCATCACATAAAATGGGCGAAGCGCCGCAGCCATGCTGGCTGACATATGGGCCAAAGTCGCGTTGCCAGATCTCTTTCCCTTGATAATCGAGCGCCGTCAGAAAGTAATGATCCGGTTCGTTCCACGCCACGTACACCCGTTCCGCATCCACTGTCGGCGTGGAGGAAGCGAAACTGTTGTAGGCGTGCTTAACGAAAGGCAACAACGGAAAGTCCCGCCGCCACATTGTTTTGCCCTCCTTGGCGCTCAGGCACAGGATGGAAATGCCCCCCGGCTTGTCGCCGGCAGACGTCACAAAAATCCGTTCCCCCCATAACACCGGCGAGGAGTGCCCGCTGCCGGGAAGCTCGGACTTCCAGTTGAGGTCGGACTCAGTAATTTTCGTGGGGATGGTCTTCGTCGTACTGATCCCGGAGCCGTTAGGACCGCGGAATCGGGTCCATTCCTGCGCAGTGAGAGGGAGAACAAAGACTGAGAACCAGCATGCTATGATCGCCGAGCGCGCAAAGTTCCTTGTAGCGATCGGCGGATTCATTTTCAGGCTATTTCACCTGATCTTGAAGACGCTGGCAAACGATCCTTCGATTTCTTGCAGCGGGCCGAGTGGCCGGATTTCTTTGTCATCCTTTGAAATCAATGGCTGGCCGGAAGCAAGCTTATAAACGACGGTGCCATCGTCCAAAAGAATCAAGCCATCGAATTCCCAGCCAGTCTCGTGAGTTTGCCGCTTGAAGGCGAGGACGTCGAGGAAGAGGTTTCCGTGTCTCTTTTTGTAATTGTTCTTGAGGATCAATTCGAACGCGTGGCTGCGCTCCTTGGCATCCATGCAGCGGCGCACAGCCGGGTGCAGGTCCTCGAGCCGAATGCCCGGGTTGGGCATAAAACGTTGGATTAGATCCACGTAGGTTAGAATCTTTATGTTGGGCGAAGCGGCCGGATCGAATCCCATGCTCTTCAAATCGGCCAGGGTGGTGCGGTTGGTTTGAATCAGGTCGAATGCGGCCTGGACCTGGGCGTAGTTTGTCCAACGCGATTCGGTCGTGGCCCGGCTGGTAGGAAACATCGACGCGCACCCGCTGGTGAGGGCCAACGCCCCCGCAACCATCAGCAGCCTGAACAAGCGCTGCTTCATTCTCCTGCGCCTTTCTTCTCACCACCGATTCACGCGCGGGTCGCACCCCTGAAACCTTTGACCGCTTCGTGGTGGCTGGCACCCTCGAGTCGGCTTCTCTACGAGAAATGTACGCCCGTCCAGCGAACAGTCAATGGGTCCAGCGACGATACTCCAACACTCCTCAAAGCGCGATCGTCTGTTCGCGCCCGGGACCCACAGAAGCGATCGAAAGACTAGCGCCGGTCAATTCTGCGAGCGCCTTGAGATAGGAACGCGTTTTGGCGGGGAGGTCTTTCCATTTCCGGGCATCGTGAGTCGGGGTCCGCCATCCAGGAAACTCGGCGTAAACGGGCCGGCAACGTGACAAGGTCTCGGTGTCATTTGGGACGTAATCGCAGCGCCTGGAACCGTCGCGGTAACCGATGCACAACTTGATCGTCTCGACCGAGTCCAACCCATCGATATTCGTGACGGCGAGCTCGTCGATGCCATTGACCATGCAGGCGTAGCGCGTGGCTACGGCATCGAACCAGCCGCACCGACGCGGGCGACCGGTCGTGGCGCCAAACTCACGTCCCATGGCATGGAGCATGTCGGCGATTTCGGCGTTCTCCGTTGGTAGCGGCCCTTCGCCAACCCGGGTCGTGTAGGCCTTCATCACGCCCACGACCCGATCCATGCGATGCGGAGGAATGCCCGACCCGGTGCAAGCGCCGCCGGCGGTCGTGTTCGAGGAAGTGACGAAGGGGTAAGTCCCATGATCGATATCCAGGAAAGTGCCCTGCGCACCCTCAAAGAGAATGTCATCGCCCCGGCGAACTGCCTGGTGCAGCAGGATGACGGTATTGGCCACGAAGTCTTTGAGATAATTGCCCGCCGCGCGATATGAGTCATGGACTTGTTTGAACGAGAGCGGCCTGGCGCCGAACGCTTTCAGGATTTCGTTGTTCTCCCGGATCTTCAATTCCAGTTGTTTCTTGAAGCGCTCGGGATTGATCAGGTCCAGCACGCGCAGCCCGGTCCGGGCCGCTTTGTCGCCATACGCCGGCCCGATGCCCCGCTTGGTCGTGCCGATTTTGTGTTTGCCCTTGAGAATTTCTCGTTGTTCGTCCAGTTCCCGATGATAGGGCAGGACCAAATGTGCCGTTTCACTGAGGAAGAGATTGTCTTTGATCCGGACGCCAAGTTTGCGGAGGCCCTCGATTTCTTCAACCAGGCTCACCGGGTCAACGACGACGCCGTTGCCAATTACGCAGGTTTTCTTCGGCCGCAAAATCCCGGATGGCACTAGGTGCAGAATATACTTTCGGCCTTTGATATGCACTGTGTGGCCGGCGTTGTTACCGCCTTGCGTGCGCACGACCACATCCGCCTGCTCGGTCAGCACGTCAATGATCTTGCCCTTGCCTTCATCGCCCCATTGGGCGCCCACGAGTATCGTATTGGCCATAGTTCAACAAAAAGCCCCGGGATTCAGATCCGGGGGCAAAGCGCTCAACCTTTGCGCGCAGAACGTATGAGGCAGCGCCCAGCGCTGTCAACATAGGAAATAAGCAGCACTTCAAACTGAGTGCATCGCCAATACCACGACGGAACGGGGACGGCCTCGTCCCCGAATGGCAATGCAGACAACGGTACCGGGGAAGAGGCCGCCCCCCTCCGTGCCCGTCCGAGAATGGCGGGTGCGTCAAGGTGCGATCCTCGGCCCTCGACACTCGACCCTCGACACTCGGCATTCGACCACCGACACTCGGTGAGTGAAACAATCGATCGTAACGCTGGACCTCGAAGGCGTGCTGACGCCGGAGATTTGGATCGCGGTGGCCGAGAAGACGGGCATCAAGGACTTGCGCCGCACGACGCGGGACGAACCGGATTACGATAAATTAATGCGCGGGCGGCTGGCCATCCTGGACCAGCATGGACTGAAGCTGTCGGACATTCAGGCGGTCATCGGCTCGTTGCGGCCGCTGGAGGGCGGCAAAGAGTTTCTGGATGAACTGCGCTCCTTCGTGCAGGTCATCATCCTCTCCGATACCTTTGAGCAATTCGCCGCTCCCCTGCTCCGCCAACTCGGCATGCCCACGCTCCTGTGTCATCGGCTCGTCGTCGAAAACGACCGCATCACGAACTACCAGTTGCGCGTGTCGGAGCAGAAGCAGCGCGCGGTGGCGGCGTTCAAGCTGCTGAATTACCACGTGATCGCTGCAGGGGATTCGTTCAACGACACCGCGATGCTGACCGAAGCGCACGTGGGCTTGCTCTTCCGTGCGCCGGACAACGTGAAGGCGAAATTCCCGCAGTTCAAGGCGGTGGAGTCGTATGGGGAGCTGATGGGGTTGGTGAAGGGGGCGATGGGATGAAAAGGGACGAGCACACGCTTCCTCGGTCCACCACTCCAATTCAATCAAGGAATTTCCTGCCCGATCGCAGCCTGGCTGGACAGGAGGAAGGTTTTGATTAACTCGCCTTCGCCGCAGACGATCAGTTCGGGGAACCGTTTGAACCACTGGCCGTTCGGAACTTCGGGCTGAGTGTCCATCCAGCGTAACATCAACCGGAGTTGCTGCGCGGAAATGTTGCGCTGCTCAACACGGTCGAGCAAATGGGTGTACAACGAACGAGGTACGTTCTGGCGGCGAATCTTCGGCATGAAATCACTCGCCGTAAAATCCGCGTGTCATGGCGGATTTCAATCGAATAATTTCTGCTGGATCGGTGGAAGCTGCCAGTCTTTCGGCCAGATCGCCGAGTTCGTCCGCACTCAACTTCCGGTGGCGGGCCAACTCGAATGCGTGCTCAATCACTTTGGCCTGTTCCTCAGGCGGCAGGCCGTCCATTTCCTGAATGAGTTTCGCCGCTGTCATGGCCCCAACTCTAGCCGCAGATAGGCCAAGTTTCAAGCTGGCAAGGGAGGGTCCATCGCGGCGGGGGATTCGTTCAACGACACGGCGATGCTGACCGAAGCGCACCTGGGCATCCTCTTCCGCGCACCGGACAACGCGAAGCGCGAATTCCCGCAGTTCAAGGCGGTGGAGTCGTATGGGGAGTTGATGGGGTTGGTGAAGGGGGCGATGGGGTGACAGAACCAAACTCCGGAAGGTAGGCGTCGCTATCTCCGGCCTTCCACCGTCGCAGCAGCTCTCGCTCGATCTCCACCAGACGCTCGACAGTCTCGGCATCTGAATTCGCCTTAGGTCCCAGCCATCCTCTGTTAACGGCAACGTTGAGATCGCGACCAGACGCAGGCCCAAGAAGCTGCTTGTAACGCGCGTCCATCAGCTTTAGTTCGGCAGTGCTATAGCGGGCGAACTTGCGCCTCAAGTCCTCTTCAGCGTGCCGGCGCTCCTCCGCTTCGTGCCGCTGCTCATCTGCCTCCCTCTCAGCAGCGTGGCGTTTCTCGTCTTCTGGAGTCGAGGCGCACCCAGGCAGCAGCAGCCAGGCGGCGGCAAAGAGAATCGCAGACCGGAGCGTCATGCTCAGGAGGGATGAACAGTAGGTTGTGTCCGTTGGTAACTGGGTCTAGCTAATATGGTGAGCGTACCCATATACCTCACTGGGTTCTTCGAACGCGACGTGCTATTCAGAAGCGTCGCGATTTTCTCGGCAGCCTGCTCCGTCGAACAGCTTTCATCCCCGGGCCTTGGCGCCTTCCACCTGTTTGGCCTTCGTCCCTTTACGCGTGCGAACTTCTGTTGCGTGAGCACTGTGTTGAAAAGGTTCCTATTTGTCGTCCCGCACAGTTCGCTAGGGAAGCTACATGAAATCGTTAGTGTCCAAGTCACCTTTTGTTTTCCGCTGGATGCGAGGTCAGATTGCATGGTGCTCGACGTAGCCGCTCACAGCCCTCTGCGCAAGCCTAAATCGCCCTGGAACGTACGATCCTCAACTGTCCCTGCACTGTCCTGCTCCAGGTACCTCACGGCGCGCAGTTTACCACCAACTCGGGGCGGAAGACACCAATTTCCCGGTCGTTCAGGACAAACACTGGTCCGTGGCTTCGTTTTCGTCCTCGTCTTCGTCGTGGATGTTTTTCCGGCGCCTATTGCGCGAGACTGCGAGGACGAGAACGAGGACGAGGACGAGGAGCGGGATTTCTCAATCCTCTGCTTTCAACTCCCGGGCCATCAAATCCCTGACGGCCTGGCGAATGTCTTTGCCTTCGTAGAGCATCGCGTAGGTCTCATCAATCACCGGGGTGACGACGCCGCGTTTGCGGGCGAGTTGCCAGGCGGAGCGGGCGGTGGGATAGCCTTCGGCGACGGAGGCCATGCTGGCGGCGATGGCGGGGGGCTTTTCGCCACGGCCGACGCGCTCGCCGAAGCCGCGGTTCCGGCTGTGGCGCGAGAAGCATGTGACCATGAGATCGCCCAGGCCGCTGAGGCCAGTGAAGGTGTCGGCCTGCGCGCCGCACGCGGTGCCGAGGCGACGGATTTCGGAGATAGCACGAGTCACCAGCGCGGCTTTGGAGTTGTCGCCGAAGCCGAGGCCGTCGCCGATGCCCGCGGCAATGGCGATGACGTTCTTGAGCGCGCCGCCGAGTTCGACGCCGGGTAGGTCCATGCTGGTATAGACGCGAAAGGTCGGCCGGTTGAAAAGCTGTTGGACGAGGGCGGCGGTGTCCGGATCGCGGCTGGCGGCGACAATGGCGGTCGGAATGTCACGTGCGACTTCGATAGCGAAGGTGGGTCCGGAAAGCGCGGCGGATTTTGCCTTGGGAGCGTTCTGCGCCAGGATGCCGCACATGGTCAGGCCGGTGTCGTATTCGATGCCTTTGGTAACGCTGACGACGGTGCCAGAAAACTTCGCCAGCCTGGAAGTGACTTCGCGGCATGCTTTCGACGGAACGGCAACCACGACACACTCCGCACCGTCAATTGCTTTCGGCAGGTTGCCCTCGAAAGTCAAATCTCGCGGCAATTCAATCCCGGGCAGGAACCGGTCGTTGCAGCGGTTGTGGCGCAGCTCTTCCAACCAGGCCGGGTTAAACTCCCAGAGCGTGACGTCGTTGCTGCCCTGGTGCAGCAGCCTGGCCAACGCCGTGCCCCACGCTCCGCCTCCGAGCACCGTGATCCTCATAGTGTTTGCTTCGGCGCTTCCGGCTGCGGCGCCACCTTCTTCGCGGCGAGGCGGGTCTCAGTCCCGGCGATCAGGCGTTGAATGTTGGCCTTATGTTTGTAAATAGCGAGCGCGCCCATCGCCGCAGTCACGAGGATCATCGTGGAACTTTCTCGCGTTGCCCACGCCGCCAGTGGCAGCGCCGCCGAAGCGCAAATGGACGCTAGCGAGACATATCGAGTCAGGGCAAGAACGATGATCCAAACGCCCAGGATTATCAGCAGCGCCCAGGGTACGAGAGCGAGCAACACGCCCGCCGATGTTGCGATCCCTTTGCCGCCCTTGAAGCGCAACCAGCAGGTAAAGTTGTGGCCGAGGATTGCTGAAACGCCGCCGAGAATCGCCAGCCACTCGCGCGACGACGAGCCCGCCTCACCGTCGAACCAATTCCCGAATAATCGCGCCACGACGACGACGGCGACCCACCCTTTCAATGCATCCGCGAGCAGCACGAAAATTCCGGCAGGCACTCCCAAAAAGCGAAACACATTGGTTGCGCCGATGTTGCCGCTGCCGACACTGCGAATATCGATACCCCGTGCCGCAGCCACGAGATAGCCGGTCGGGATGGAACCAGTCATATAGCCGGTCAGGGCGGTCAAGATGTAACCCGCAACGAGCACGCGGATAATCTATGGACGCAGAATTGAAAGTTGAAAGTGCAAAGTTTGTCTGTTGTCAGTCGTCGGCCATCAATGGCAGAATGCGCGCCCATGACGGCGCGCCCCGCACCCCACACTCCAGACAAAGTTTCAGTGTCCGTGTTCGGCGCCGGCGCGCTGGGCAAAGAGCACGCTCGGATTTATTCCGAGCTGGCCGCGGCCGGCCATGTCGATTTTGTCGGAGTCTATGACGTCCTCGGCGAGCGCGCGAGGGCCCTCGCGGAAAAATACCAGGTGCGCGCGTTTGGCTCGCCCGCCGAGGCCGAAACTGCCAGCCAGGCCATCAGCGTCGTGACGCCGACAGTTACTCACTTCGAGCTCTCCAAGCCGCTGCTTCAGGCGGGCAAACATCTGCTGATTGAGAAGCCCATGACCGACAAGGCGGCCCAGGCAGCGGAGTTGGTGGGACTGGCCCAGCAACGAAACTGCGTGTTGCAAGTCGGCCACGTCGAACGGTTCAATCCCGTGTTCAGATATCTTGAAACTGTCGCGACCGAACCCCGGTTCATCGAGACACACCGGCTCTCGCCCTTTCCGGAGCGGAGCACAGATATCGGTGTCGTGCTCGATTTGATGATTCACGACCTGGACGTGGTGCTGGCGTTCGTGAAATCGCCCGTAACGAGTGTGGACGCAGTGGGCATTCCCGTTTTGAGCAAATCGGAGGACATCGCCAACGCGCGGCTGCGGTTTGCCAATGGTTGCGTGGCGAATTTGACCGCCAGTCGAGTCAGCCCGGAACGGATGCGCAAAATCCGCGTGTTCAGCCGCGGGCCGGTGACCAGTTACATCTCGCTGGACTACCGCGCGCAAGAGGGGTTCGTTTACCGGATTGCGCGCGACGAAGAGCAGGAGAGTTCGCTCTTGAAAAAACTGATGCGCGCCAGAGACTCCTCCATCGTGAGCCAGTTCGGCGGCAAGCGAATTGTGCGCGAGCCGGTGCCGATTGCCAAAGAAGAACCGCTGAAATTGGAACTGCGCGATTTCATCGAGTGTGTCCGCGCGCGCCAGACGCCGCTCGTCAGCGGTGAATCGGCGAAGTACGCACTGGATTTGGCGTTTGAGATCACCAAGCAGATCCAAGCGGCTTAAGATTGGGGATTCAAACCCCGCTTCGGACTTGTGCTTGACGAGGTTTCCGCCGTCGGGCGTCATTCCAGTAGTGAAGGCTGGGTCTCTTGCCCCGATTGCGACGCTGATCGCCGCCTTGACGGTTGATAAACCCGGAATACTGTCCGCGGACGCGGCTTCTCAAGGCCTGTCTAAAGTGCGCGTGGCCAAGGATGGCCGCACGTTCCTCACGGAAAAGGGAACGCCCTTTGTGCCTTTTGGAGTGACCTACTATCGGCCCGGCACCGGCTGGGCGCCCCAGGTTTGGAAGCAATTTCAACCCGAGACCACTCGCCACGATTTCGTGCGCATGAAGGAGTTCGGGGTAAACTGCGTGCGTGTCTTTCTCAGCTACGGTTCGTTCTACACAGAGCCTGGCGTGTTGCGACCGGAGGGCCTGGCCAAATTCGACCAATTCCTTCGCCTGGCGGAGGAGGCCGGGCTATATGTTCATCCAACGGGACCGGACCACTGGGAAGGCCCGCCCAATTGGAAGCCCTTCTCGGTGTCGGATCAACAGACATTGCGCGCCCGGGAGGCCTTCTGGAAACTTTTTGCCGCACGCTACCGCGGTAGGAGCGCGATCTTCGCCTACGATCTCCTCAACGAGCCGAGCGTGGAATGGCAGAGCGAAAGCCTCAAACCGCGATGGAACGTTTGGTTGAGGAAGAAATACTCCACCGCCGAAAAGCTTAGGTCCGCCTGGAGCACAACCAACACCTATGAATTCGGCAACGTCGCCCTGTCTCCCGCGAATGACGCGTTCAGGAGCCGCGAGCTGCTCGATTTCCAATCTTTCCGTGAGGATATCGCCGACGAGTGGACGCAGCGACAAGCGGCCGCAATCAAAACGGCGGACCCGGACGCCCTCGTTACGGTGGGCTTTCTGCAAAGCTCGGTGCCTGCTGTATTGTGGAGCAACTTGGGTGATTACACGGGTTTTCGACCCGCGCGGCAGGCGAAATTTCTGGATTTCCTGGAAATCCATTTTTACCCACTTGCGCGAGGCGCCTATGAGTATCAGAGCCCGGAGGATGAATTGGCGAACCTGTCCTACCTCGAGAGTATCGTCCGGGAAACGGCCAAGCCCGGAAAACCTGTGGTGCTGGCGGAGTTTGGCTGGTACGGTGGAAACGAAAAACCAAATTTCGATCACGGCTCGCACCCTCGAGCTTCCGAAGAACAGCAGGCGCAGTACTGTCGCCGCGTAGTTGAGACTTCAGCCGGTTTTGTTGTCGGCTGGCTGAACTGGGGCTTCTACGATCAGCCGGAGGCAACCGACTGCAGCGAACTGACGGGTCTGCTGACTGCGAAAGGAGAAACAAAAGCCTGGGGAAAAACGTTTCAAGAACTGGCAACGCGATACAGTGGCAGGGTCATTCCTCCTCGAAAAACCGCGGCGCGACCAATTTTGAATTGGGACGCCTGTCTCACCAGCGCTGCTGCAGTGAAGGACTTTCGCGAAAAATATTTTCAAGCATTTCTGGCCGATGAAAAAGCGAGAGCGGAAAGATAGCGCGGGAATTGGTAGTACTTCGATTCGGTTGGATAGCGCATTTTTCGCAGCGCTCACGACATTCACTAATGACAATTGCTCGAGCGGCCTTTACAGGAAGCCTGCGCTAGTGTAGAATTGGCCGCTAATGCAGAATTCATCAGACAGCAAATATCGCAGAACTCGGCTGATTTCCGGCCGAGGCTCGGCCTCAGGCTGTCTGCCTCCTCCGCCTTAGAAGACAATTCTCGCGCATCCGAAGTCCGGCAGGCGTCCCTTTGGGCCATTTTTCATAGTGCCGTCTTCCCGCAGTGCGCCCTGCCAAGAACAGTTCCTAAACAAAATTCTGCAAGACGATTTACCAATCCATGCATTCAACAGAACATGAAATTTCGCGCCGGCGAACCTTCGCGATCATTTCGCACCCGGACGCCGGGAAAACGACCCTGACCGAAAAGTTCCTCTTGTACGGCGGGGCCGTGCAACTGGCCGGTTCGGTCACGGCACGCAAGAACCAGCGGGCGACCACGTCCGACTGGATGGAGCTGGAGCGGCAGCGCGGCATCTCGGTCAGCTCGACCGTGCTGCAATTCGAGTACGGCGGCTACTGTGTCAACCTGCTGGATACTCCCGGCCACAAGGATTTCTCGGAAGACACTTATCGCGTGCTGACCGCGGTGGATGCGGCGGTGATGGTCATTGACGCCGGCAAAGGCATTGAGACCCAAACGCGCAAGTTATTTGAAGTCTGCCGCCAACGACGCATCCCCATCTTCACGTTCATGAATAAACTGGATCGGCCCGCTCGTGATCCGTTGGCACTGCTGGACGAACTGGAACGCGTGCTGGGCATTGGTGCGTACGCGGTGAACTGGCCGCTGGGCGACGGCGCGGATTTCCGCGGCGTCTTTGCCCGGCAGCAAAAGCTGGTTCATTTCTTCGACCGTGTACCGGGTGGAGAATACCGCGCGCCGGTGTCAGTGCACGGGCTCTCCGATTCTGTCGTGCGCAATCAGATGACGCCGCAAGCGTACGCGCGAACGGTCGAAGAACTGGCCATGCTCGACGGGGCCGCGGCTGGGTTCGACCACGCGGCCGTGCTGGCCGGAGAGTTGACGCCTGTGTTTTTCGGCAGCGCCGTGAATAACTTTGGTGTGCAACTTCTTCTTGATACCTTTCTCGAACTGGCCCCGGCCCCGGGGCCGCGTTCGACGACGGACCGCGTTGTTGGGCCTGAGGACGCAGGATTCTCGGGATTTATTTTCAAGATACAGGCGAATATGGATCCACGGCATCGTGACCGATTGGCATTTGTGCGGGTCTGCTCGGGCAAGTTCGAGCGTGATATGACGGTGGTACACACGCGCACGGGCAAGAAAATCCGGCTCTCGAGTTCTCACAAACTCTTCGGCCGCGACCGCGAGACAATCGACGAGGCCTATCCGGGCGATGTGGTCGGGCTTGTTGGTCACGCGGATTTTCGTATCGGCGACACGCTCGCGGAAAATCCTGTTTTGGTTTACCACCAGATCCCCCGTTTCACGCCGGAGTGTTTTGCCTGGCTGCAAAGTCCGAGCACAGCCCAGTTCAAACGCTTCCGCGAAGGTCTGGAGCAACTTTTGCAAGAAGGCGTTGCTCAATCATTTCAAGTCAAAGATAGCGCGCAACGCGGGCCGCTGCTGGGCGCAGTCGGGCCGCTGCAGTTTGAAGTCGTACAATACAGGCTCCAGAGCGAGTATGGCGCCGAGTCGAGGCTGGAGCCTGCCCCATGGAAGATTCTTCGTTGGGCCACGCCGGATAGTGGGCGGCCCCTGGAGGAGTCGGCCCTGCCGACGGGCGCACGGATGGCACTTGATGCAGACCTGAACCCCGTGTTCCTCTTCCCGGATGAATGGAGCTGCGATTTCTTCGCTCAGCGCAACCCCGAAATCCGACTTTCGGCGCGACCGCAGGGAACTTCGGCAGAACCCGCCTGGGCGACAGCGTAAGCCGCTCTCAATTCTACTGCGGCCGGATTCGGTAAGCGAAAAGATTGGCTTTTCAACTCCGGCGCGTTCCGTACCATTCAATCCAATTTCAACATGAAAACACTCTCCTTTCTCGTGGTGTCCACTGGTCTGTTGGGTTGTGGGGCGACTAGTGCCCTGTGCGCCAGCACCAATCAAAACTTCTTCGCCTCTGGCGTGGATGCCCGCATGCTCCGATATCCAGATGTGTCTGCCACCCAAATAGCCTTTGTTTACGCCGGCGATATCTGGGTCGCGCCGAAGACCGGCGGCGAAGCGCAGCGGCTCAGTTCTCCCAAAGGCGAGGAAAGCTTCCCGCGTTTTTCACCGGATGGCTCGCAGATCGCCTTCAGCGGCAACTATGATGGAAACCTGGACATTTACGTGGTCCCGGCCACGGGCGGATTGCCCAAGCGCCTCACCTATCATGGCGCGCCCGACAGAATGCTGGAATGGTATCCGGACGGAAAATCCATTCTCTTCGCCAGCATGCGCACGAGTGAAAAAGACCGGTTCAATCATCTCTATAAAATTGACGCCAACGGCGGCCTCCCGGAAAAGCTGCCGGTCCCCTATGGCGAGTTCGGCTCAATTTCACCGGATGGCAAGACGCTGGCGTACGTTCCAATCTCCACCGATTTCCGCACGTGGAAACGTTACCGCGGAGGCATGAACCCTGCCATCTGGCTGTTCAACCTGGAGAACTACGGCGCGAAAAATATCACCGGCAACGACTCCGCCAATTCGCTGCCGATGTGGCATGGCTCGACTTTGTATTTTCTTTCCGATCGGGACAAAAACAAGCGCGCGAACATTTGGGCGTACGATTTCAAAAAGGAAAAATTTCGCCAAATCACGACCTTTGACGAGTTGGACGTTCACTTCCCCAACATCGGGCCCGAGGACATGGTTTTCGAATGCGGTGGGCGGTTGTACCTCCTGAACCTGGCCACCGAAAAGTATTCGGAAGTCAATATCCGCGTTTTGACCGACCGCGCCACTCTCAAGGCGCATCTGGAAGATGTCTCGCGCTCCGTCCATGACGCCCACGTTTCGCCCTCGGGCAAACGGGCTGTCTTTGAAGCCCGCGGCGATATCTTTACCGTCCCTGCCGAGCACGGCGTCGTGCGCAATCTGACCCGCAGTTCCGGTGTCGCCGAACGGTATCCCGCCTGGTCACCGGACGGCAAAACACTCGCATACTTTAGCGATCGCTCGGGCGAGTATGAGCTGACGATCCGTCCCGCTGATGGCTCAGGGACGGAACAAGTGCTGACCAAGCTTGGCCCGGGATTCCGCTATCGTCCCTGGTGGTCGCCGGACAGCAAGAAAATCGCCTTCGTCGATCAGGAGATGCGAATCCAATTGCACGATCTGGAAAAGAAAGAGACCCAGGACACAGACAAAGGATTGTGGCTGTACCACGGCGGCCTGAGCGCGTTCAAAGTCAGTTGGTCCAAAGACAGCAGGTGGATTGCTTTCGCCCATGACCTGGAGAACCGGCATACCGCAATTGCCCTTTACGACACAAAAGAGGGCAAAAAGCACGTCGTGTCCAGCGGCTATTACGACGATGACGAGCCGGTGTTTGATCCGGACGGCAAATATCTTTTTTACCGTTCGGGGCGCGATTTTACGCCGTTGTACAGCGACCTGGATAACACCTGGATTTATCCCAACACTTCGCAACTGGTGGCCGTGACGCTGCGGAAGGACGTCGCCTCTCCGCTCGCTCCGCGCAACGATGATGAGGGCGAGAAGGAAAAGAAAGATAAGGAAAAGGACAAAGACAAGGAGAAGAAGAACGACAAGGATCACAAAAAGGACGACCCGCAGTTGGATGACAAAAAGGATGATTCGAAAAAGGACGAGAGCAAGGACGAAGATAAGAAGGACAAGAAGTCGGACGAGAAGGACGAAAAGAAAGACGAGAAACCGCCCAAGCCGGTCGAGATTGACTTAGCAGACTTCGAAACACGGGCTGTGGTGCTGCCTCCCAAGCCGGGACATTTCGGCGATCTCGCAGCCGTGAGCGGCAAGCTGATTTACCGCCGGATGCCTCGCGCCGGCTCGGGCGAGGAGAAAAGCACTCTCGTATATTACGATCTCGAAAAACGCGAAGACAAAACGATCCTCGAGGATGTGGACGAGTCGATCCTCGCGGCCAAAGGCGAGAAGATTCTCGTACGACGCAAGAGCGATTACGCCATCATCGAACCGAAGGAGGGTCAAAAATTTGAAAAGAAGCTGCCAATTAGCGGCCTGGAGACCGTCATCGACCCCGGAGCGGAATGGAACCAGCTCTTCACCGAGGCATGGCGGTTAGAACGCGATTATTTTTACGACCCGAACATGCACGGGGTCGATTGGAACGCGATGCGCCGGCGATATGGTGGGTTGCTCAAAGACGCCGTGACTCGTTGGGACGTCAATTATGTGATTGGCGAACTGATCGCCGAACTCAATTCCTCGCATACGTATAGGAGCGGCGGCGATACCGAGACGACGCGCGAGCAAGGTGTGGGTTACCTGGGCGTGGATTATTCGCTCGAGAATCAGGCCTATCGCATCAAGAAAATCATCACCGGAGCCCCGTGGGATGCCGAGGTGCGCTCCGCTCTCAAGCAGCCCGGTGTGGAAGTCAAAGAAGGCGAGTACCTGCTGGCCGTTAATGGACTGCCTGTCGATACCGAGCGCGAGCCCTCCGCGGCCTTCCAAGGTCTGGCGGATAAGCCCGTGTTCCTGACCGTCAATGACAAACCCACGATGGACGGGTCGCGCGAGGTGTTGGTCCAGGCGCTTAGCAGCGAAGCCCGACTGCGCCACCTGGCGTGGATCGAGAAAAATCGCCAGAAGGTGGACGAAGCGACAGGCGGCAAAGTCGGTTATGTCTATGTGCCCGACACGGGCCGCGGTGGGCAGTCCGAACTTGTCCGCCAGTTCCGCGCACAATACAACAAGGCCGGGCTCATCGTTGATGAGCGATTCAACAGTGGCGGCCAGATTCCCGATCGCTTCGTCGAAATGTTGGGTCGGAAGAACATCAATTATTGGGGTGTGCGCGACGGGCAGGATTGGAACTGGCCGGAGATTGCCAACTCCGGCCCGAAAGCCATGCTCATCAATGGTTGGAGCGGGTCGGGCGGTGATTGCTTCCCCTTTTATTTCCAGAAAGCAGGGCTGGGGCCGCTCATCGGCACGCGTACTTGGGGCGGATTAATCGGCATCTCCGGCACTCCCGCATTGATCGATGGAGGCAGTGTGACCGTGCCGACGTTTGGCATCTACAGCACCAAAGGCGAGTGGATCATCGAGGGCCATGGCGTTGACCCCGACATTGCTGTCGTGGATGATCCGTCCCTGATGGCGAAAGGGGGCGACCCGCAATTGGAACGCGCCATTGACGAAGTTCTCAAGGCGCTGAAAAAGAATCCGCCGCTCGAGGTCAAGAAGCCAAAATATCCGCTGCGCGCCGGCCGATGAGGGGCCCAGGCCCGCTCAGGTCAGCTTCTCCTTCGCTTCCGCTGGGAGTTCAAGCTTCGTTGAACCGGCGTCTTTAATCTCGACCGTCGTTGTGCGATCAACGTCGGAGTCGCGATCGCCCGCGGTGACCTTGCCCTGAACTTTGATCTCGTACTTGGTCAAGACACCTTCCTTGATCCAGAACTTAACCGAGCCTTTGGCGTCGGCGATTTTGGGCGCTTCCTGCCCTTCACGACGGCGTGCGCCGCGGAGCAGCAAATCCTTAACGGCATCTTCCTTCAACTCGCCCGAGAGCGCGCCTTCCGCTTCTTTGAGCTCCTTGGTCTTCTCGGCCAGGCTGGCAGATTCTGCCGCCGGGCATTTGTAAGCTCGCAGGAAGCGCACGACAGCAGCGGCAGTGCCACTGGTCTGTGCGATATCGTCGAACGTCTGCCAGCCTTCCAAGGCTTTTGCTGTGCCCTTTTCGCCTTTCATAAACACCTCGACGGGGACGTCGCTGACTGAAAAGCTGAGGTATGTAAGGCCGCCTTTATCCGCCTTGCCATCCACTGGCCCAAGCCGTCCCGAGCTGCCATCGGCCTCTTTGGTCGTAGTGGTCCAACTGTAATTACCTTTGTCCGTCAGTTGCTTGCTGGCGGTGCTGAGTTTGTCGCCGGAATCTGCGGCCGACAACGTCTGAGCCACAAGACCGATGAGTCCAATGATGAGAGTTTGTTTCATACTCTGGTTGGTTTTAGATTTTGCTAATTGCTTGGACGGAGAGCCCTTCCGGTTATTCACGGGAAATCCTTTGGCGCCCGATCCCTTTCAGCGCGCAAGGTGAGCCAATACCGAAGGACAAGCAAGCGAGAACTGGAAATTGGCGCTCCCACCATGGGCTCCTGGATGCCGCTTGCCGAGGGTCCAGTTAGCTGCTAGACAATAGTAACGCCCGTTGGCGACAGGCGAAATCGTTATGAGAAACCGCCCCGACCTTGGTTCCAGCGTTCACCGGGCGAAACGGCCTCATCGCTCCGCTGGGCGCGGACCTGGTAAAACCCATCCCCTTGGCTCATTGGCGGCGCAGTATCACCCGGGACGGTCGTTGCCCGGTGGTTTTTATTCGAATCCCGAGGTTTATCGTTTGGATCTTGAGCAGGTCTGGCGGCGTGATTGGCTTTTTGCCGGGCATTCGTGCGAACTCCCTCACCCGGGCGATTTCCTCAGGCTGGCAGTGGATACGGACTCTCTCATCGTCATCCGAGGCGAAGACGGCGTGGTTCATGGTCTGCACAATGTCTGTCGGCATCGCGGCTCTCTAATCTGCACTGAAGCTGCTGGTCATGTGCATCGACTGGTCTGCCCATATCATCAATGGACCTACGCGGTTGATGGGAGACTGGTTGCCTGCCGTGGCATGCCCGAAGATTTGGACAAATCGGCTTTCGCGCTGCGTCCTTTTCATGTTCGCGAGGTCGAGGGCCTCATTTACGTGTGCCTGGCCGATGAGCCGCCCGACTTTGGTCCGGCGGCGAAAGTGCTTGCGGAAGCGGCTCGCCCGCAAGGCCTGAGGCAGGCGAAGGTGGCAAAGGCAGTGGATTATCGTGTCCAGGCAAATTGGAAACTGGTTTGGGAAAACAACCGCGAATGTTTTCATTGCAACGCCAACCACCCGCAATACATCAAAGCCAATTTCGACCATTACAACGCCGACGATGCAACGCCACGCATCAAGAATGAACTCGCCGCTGCTGTCCGGCGTGGCGAACAAAAGTGGGCCGCTGCGGGTCTCGCCCCCACGCACCAGCAGAGCGGAATGACCAATTTCCCCGAGGCGGAGCGCAACATCTGGTTCTCGGCCAATCGCACTCCACTGGTGGATGGTTACGTGAGTGAGACCATGGATGGCCAGCAGGCTGCCCCATTGATGGGTGAATACGGAGAAGCCGACGTCGGCACATTACGCATGCGAACGTTGCCGAACTTCTGGAATCACTCCAGTTGCGATCATGCGGTCAGCACGCGCTTGCTGCCAGCGGGCCCGCAGTGCACGGCGATCCGTGTCCTCTGGCTCGTCCACCAGGACGCCGTTGAAGGGCGTGATTACCATTTGGAGAAACTCTTGCCGTTCTGGCAATTGACTTCGGAACAGGACTGGGAGATTTGCGAGCGCCAGCAGCGCGGGGTCAACTCCAGCGCATATGTTCCCGGGCCATATTCGCCTTACAAGGAATACAACGTCGATAGTTTCGTGCAGTGGTACATGAAGAAGATCGGGATCTAAACCTCCTCGAAACCTTCATGGAAACGACCCCGCCGCTATTCGGTCCCGACCGACGTTATGACCGTTGGCGCTGGCAGATTTTCGCGATCACCTACCTGGCCTATGCGGGCTTCTATCTCACTCGCAAATCCTTTGCCGTAGCCAAGATTGAAATGGGCAAGCCCACGGGCCTGGGGCTTACAGATAGCCAAATGTCCTGGGTGGATGGCGCATCCCTGACGACTTATGCAATCGGCCAGTTCCTGTGGGGCGCCTGCGGCGATCGCTACGGGCCGCGCAGAGTGGTTGCGCTCGGGATGCTCGGCTCGGTGCTTGCCGCCGTGGCTATGGGCAGTGTCTCACTCGCCACGCCGCTGGTGATTATGTCGGCTCTGCAAGGCCTCTTCCAGGCCACCGGCTGGTCGCCGCTCGCCAAGAACATTGGCGCGTTCTTTTCGCGCACGGAGCGAGGCACCGTTATGGGCCTCTGGCTTACTAACTACGCTGTCGGCGGTTTTATCGCCTCCTTGTACGCGGGAAAGGTTGGCGAGTTGTTCGGCTGGCGCTACAGCTTCTACATCCCTGCCGCGACGCTTGCGCTGATTCTTCTGCTATTCCTCTGGCTCCAGCGCAACAGGCCGGAGGACGTCGGCTTGCCGGGCATTGAGGTTTATCACCAGGAAGTCGAGGAGGTTTTGGAAACCGCAGCAACGTCCGCCAAATCCACCGAGGCAGCGTGGAGCGTGAGTCTAAAGGTCTTGAGGACTCCGATGGTTCTGCTGCTGGCGTTGGTTTACTTTTTTATGAAACCGACGCGCTACGCAATCATGCTTTGGTCGCCCAAATACCTCAGCGACCAACTCCACACCGGCATGGCCAAATCCGGAACTTTAGGCGCCCTGTTCGAGTTGGCCGGGCCTGCCAGCGTCCTGGTTGCGGGCATCCTCTCCGACAAACTGTTGGGCTCGCGGCGCAATCCCATCTGCGTAGTTTGCCTGCTGGTTTCGGGCGGGTTGCTTTTTTTCTTCGACAAGTTACCCCACACGCCATGGATGCTGGGTGGATGCCTGTTCGTGCTCGGATTGCTGCTGTTCCCGCCGGATTCGCTGGTCAGCGGCACGGCCGCGGTGGACTTCGGCACCCGCGAAGGGGCCGCCACCGCCGCGGGATTGATCAACGGATGCGGTTCTATCGGGGCCATCCTCGGCGGCACTATCCCCGGGTTCTTCCACCAGCGCTGGGGCTGGGACGGCGTGTTTGTGTTTCTTTCAGTGACCTTGGTGATCGCCGGCCTGCTGTTGCTGCCGCAATGGAATGCGCTTCCCAAAACGCGGGCAAGCACGGCCTGATCCTCGGCCCGAATGACGGAGGCGAGCGGCCTCGGCTTCGGCTTACCGTTACTCCCATCTGGACTTGCCTCCTCTGTTACTTATGATCACGGCATGTCGTCCCAAGCGGGCGCTCGCCGCCGGATTTGGCAGCGGGCAAAAAATCCCAAAGGCATACTTCAGGCTCAAGGCTGGAACCCAACGACGCGGGTCCGGCTTGAGCGTCTGATACGCGATGGGGCGGGCCGGCGACTCCCCGTCGTGCTCGATTTCGACCACACCATCATCTGCGGGGACATCAGCGAGGCGACGCTAGCCGTCCTGGTCAATTCCGGCCTAATCAAGGCAGCGCGCTTGCCACCGAGCCTCTGCCCGCCGTTCCGGCCACCGGGGAACACTCGAATCACGCTCCAGTCTTGCGCCGATCCGACCGAGTATTACGAGGCTTTTCTAATGGCAAGCGCTCACGGTTCCGCGGATCCTTCTCCTTTGGCCAATGGGTATGTCTGGGCCGTTGAGGTCATGGAGGGCCTTCGTCCGCTGGATGTCGTCAATGCCACGCGCACTGCCTTTGTGCTGTCGAACTCCTCAAAGCCAGCGTTCATAGAGGTTACGCCCGGCAGGACAGCCTTCCCGGTGCCGTTCTTCTATCCTGAGATGGTGGAGCTGCTCGCCGCTTTGCTGCGTCACCGGTTTGACATTTGGATCGTCTCCGCCGGCAATGTTTGGAGCATCCGCTGGATGGTGCAATTCCTCCTCAATCCGAGCTTGCGCCGCCTCGGTGTCAATCATGGGATCCAGGCCGACCATATTCTTGGAGTTTCGACTCTCTTGGCCGACGGCAAAGATCGCCTTTACAAAGACGAATTGTTGGTGCGCGACCATGCCGGCTATGCCGCGTTGGACGAGCGGGCCCTCGGGTCGTTTCGGCTCACGAGCCGCTTGCAATTCCCCGTGCCCACCTACTCCGGAAAGCTCGCCTGCGTTTTCGACGCCATTGGCCGCAGCCCGTATCTCTATGTGGGTGACAGCCCGGGCGATCATGCCATGCTGGAATCTAGCGAGAACAGGCTCTGGATTGCACGATTGGAAAAGCCAGCTTATCAGCAGGCGGCATTGAGCCTCGTCCGTAAGACGGGCCGGCCAGGCTGGATGGTCCAAGCAACTCTCACCAGAACCGCGCCGGGGTTTGTTTCTGCTTCGAGCGAAGTCTCGCGCCGGCTGAAAAAAGTTCCTCCAGAAGTCCGTCAATCCCTGCGCTTGCTCGCTCGCCTGGACGCCAGGGGTTACAGCTCGGGTTCAGTTTGACCACAACCTCATTTTCACCTAGAAATTTGCCCCGCAATTTTATGTCCCGAATGCGACTATGAGCCTGGCGACGTTCTCTTTCCCCACGCCAACCCTATTTGGCGCGGGTGCTTTGGCTGAACTGCCCTCCCGAACCAGGAGCCTGGGCATGCGGCGACCGCTGGTAGTTACAGATCCCGGCCTGGTCGGCACAGGTGCCTTTCGGAGCTTCATCGCAACTTTGGGCGAAAAGGCGCAGGGCCAGGATTGGTTCGTGTATTCCGATGTCCACTCGAATCCGGTCGAAGACGACGTTCGCCAGGCTGCGGCGCGCTATCGTGAGAAGCGCTGCGATGGAATGATTGCCATTGGCGGAGGCAGCCCCCTCGACGTCGGCAAGGCAGCGCGGCTGCTTATCAAGCGGCCGGAGTTGAATTTCGCCAGGTTTTACGACGAAACCGATTGGTCGGGGCTGGCGCCCTTCATCGCAATCCCGACGACGGCCGGTACAGGCAGTGAAGTCGGCCGCAGCTCCGTGATCACCCTGGACGCGACGCATCGCAAAGCAGTCCTTTTTCACCCCGAACTGCTTGCCAGGCTGGTGATCCTGGACCCGGAGCTCACGGTCGGGTTGCCGCCGAAACTGACAGCCGCGACCGGCGCCGATGCTCTCACGCATTGCATCGAATCTTTTACTTGTCCCGTTTTCCATCCGATGTGCGACGGCATCGCGCTCGAAGGCATTCGGCTGATCGTAGAGAACCTGCCGCGGGCATATCGTGACGGCAAAGACCTGGAGGCGCGGGGCAAAATGTTGGTCGCGGCAGCAATGGGAGCGGTCGCGTTCCAAAAGGACCTGGGTGTCGTGCATTCCCTCGCGCACCCGCTCTCGACAGTGTGCGGCATGCACCACGGGCTGGCAAATGCGCTCTGCCTCGTGGCAGGGATGAAATTCTGCGCGGACCGCAAGCCTGGACTTTATCGCCGAATCGGAATTGCCTGCGGGCTGGACGTGATGAAGAGCTCGGATTCCGAGGCCGATCAACGAACCATCCAGTGCGTCGGCGAATTCCTGGCCGGCCTGGGCCTGAACACGCGGTTGCGCGAACAGGGTGTTAAGGAGCACCAGCTTGAGGAGCTGGCCGACCAGGCGTACGAGGATCCTTGCCATAAAACGAACGCTGTGCCGGTGACCAAAGCGGATTTGAGGAGGCTTTATGAGGAGGTGCTGTGAGGAACGTGTTTCGTGTTTCGTGTTCCGTGAATTCGGTTTGAGAGACTCTTAAATGAACTACACCGATTGGTTGAAGACAGTCCCGGCGCAAATTCGAGAGGATCCGCTCTGGAATCCCTCTGTTCCAATGCCCGAACCTGAATTCACGGAACACGGAGCACGGAGCACGGAGCACATCCCTTCGGTCCCGCTTCTCGCTCTCACGCTCCTTCTCTGCTGCTCTGCCTCCGCCCTCGACTGGCCCCGATTCCGCGGGCCCACTGGCGACGGGTCAGCACCAAGCGCCCAGCCGCCAATCGCCTGGAGCGAAACCACGAACGTCGCCTGGAAGGTCCGACTGAACGGGCGCGGCCGTTCCTCGCCGATCACGCTGGGCGACCGGCTTTGGCTGACGGCGGCGGTTGAGCAAGGTGTGGTTCGCACCAACATCCGATCGGATGACATGCAGGTGGCCGAGCATGTATCTCTGCGTGCCGCGTGTCTGGACACCGCGACCGGCAGGAGCCTCTGGGACGTCGTCCTTTTTGATGTGGTCCATCCTGACCCGGTTCACTGGCTCAACAGTTGGGCGACGCCGACGCCAGTCGCCGAGCCGGGCCGCGTCTATTGCGACTTCGGCACCTACGGCACTGTCTGCCTCGAGGCCAGCACAGGCAAGGTCCTCTGGAAACAGCAACTCCGACTCGATCACCAGGTCGGGCCAGGCAGCTCTCCCGTGCTGTGGCGCGACCGCCTGTTTCTGGTGCGCGACGGTCGGGATGCGCAATATGTTGCGGCGCTGGACAAGAATACAGGTCAAACCATCTGGAAAACTGAGCGCCCGCCCTTGACCGGTTCCAGCGGTGATCTGAAGAAGTCATTCTGCACGCCGTTAGTCCTGGAGCAAGGTGATCAAGCTCAAGTAGTCGCCCCGGGAGCGCAGTGGGCAGTTGCGTACGAGCTACTCACAGGAAAAGAAATCTGGCGGGTGCACCATGGGCGTGGGTTTTCCATCGGGACAAGCCCTGTGTTCGGTCAAGGACTGTTGTATTTCGGCACCGGCTGTTTCAAACCTCAGCTCTGGGCTGTGCGTGTGGATGGCCATAACGATGTGACCGAAAGCCATGTCGCCTGGAAATCCCTGCGCCAGGTGCCAGTGATGTCCTCTCCCACTCTCGCCGGGGACGAGATCTATTGGGTTTCCGATGACGGTATGGCCACTTGCGCCGACGCGAGCACCGGCGAGATCCGATGGCAGGAGCGGTTAGGCGGCCCGTGCCTGGCCTCGCCGCTGTTCGCTCACGACCACGTCTATTTCTTCCGACAGGATGCGACGACCATCGTCATCAAGGCGGGCCGTCAACTCGAGCGACTGTCTGAGAACCCTCTTCAAGGCGCTCTGGTGGCGACTCCTGCCCTCGGCGAAAAGTCGTTGTACGTAAGAACCGATACTCATCTGTATTGCATTCGAAACTGAACACGTGACACTCAGCGTGCAACACGGCTCATGACGCTTCCCCTCCAGCTCTTCATCGACGGCGCCCCGCGCAACTCAGCCTCGGGGCGACGCACGACGCTGATTAATCCGGCTACCGAAACCGCATTTGCCGAAGTCGCCGCTGCTGACGTCGCGGACGTTGGCTCCGCTGTGGAATCGGCCCACCGCGCCTGGAAAAGCGGCTGGCGCGACCTTACCGCGGGCAAACGAACCGAGATTCTTTTCAATGTTGCGCGCGTGCTGCGTGAAAACCTCGAGGACATTGCCCAGCTCGAAACACTCCACATCGGCAAACCCATCAGCGACGCGAGGGATGAAGCTGCGCTCGGCGCTCGCGTCTTCGAGTATTACGCCGGCGCGATCACCAAATTCTGCGGCCAGACCATCCCTGTGGCGCGTGGCGGCTTTGATTTCACGCTGCGCCAGCCGATGGGCGTAGTGGCCTGCATCGTGCCGTGGAACTTTCCGTTTCCCATTGCGTGCTGGAAAACTGCGCCTGCCCTGGCGGCCGGCAATTGCGTAGTGCTGAAACCGGCATCATTGTCGCCCTTGACCGCCATCCGACTGGGCGAATTGGCGCACCAGGCCGGTTTGCCGCGGGGGGTATTGCAGGTATTGCCCGGTCCTGGTGGCGCCATCGGGGAGGCGCTCATCACCCATCCGCTGATTCGAAAAGTCTCGCTGACCGGCTCAACGGAAGTTGGCCGCCGCGTTATGGAACTCGCTTCCCGCGATTTCAAGCGCATCTCCCTTGAACTCGGTGGCAAATCGCCGAATGTCATTTTTGCGGATTCCGACTGGCGCCGGGCCGCGGAAACCTCACCGATGAGCGTGTTCGCCAACACTGGCCAGGATTGCTGCGCGCGCAGCCGTGTATTCGTCGAACGCGATATTTTCGAGCCGTTCGTGGAAAAGTTTGTCGCCACGACCCGTCAGCTCGTCGTGGGCGATCCGGCCCGGCCCGAAACCCAGTTCGGACCACTGGTGTCGGCGGGTCAGCGGGCGACCGTGGAAGAGTACCTGGCTGATGCAAAAACGCAGCGGAGCACTTTTGCCTGCGGCGGCGGACGTCCACAGCCGAAAGGGTACTACCTCGAGCCGACGGTCCTGCTCGACGTGCAAAAAACGACCCGATGCTGGCGGGAGGAGATTTTTGGTCCCGTGGTTTGCGTGAGTTCTTTCGACGATGAAGAGCAAATGATTCGCGACGTCAACGCTTCGCCTTATGGCCTCAGCGGCTCGCTTTGGACGAATGATTTGCGCCGCGCCTTGCGGCTGGCCCGGCGGATTGAAAGCGGAGTGCTCAGTATCAACTCGCATAGCAGCGTCCATGTCGAGGCGCCTTTTGGCGGCTTCAAACAAAGCGGCATCGGCCGCGACCTCGGAATGGCCGCGATGGAAGGTTACACGGAGTTGAAAAACGTGTATGTGGCTGAATGAAAACGTGAAACGTGAAACGTGAGAAAGGCCGAAGGCAAACATGAAATACTGCGAATGGAAAGCTACAGTGCCTGAAGAAATAAAGGCCGATTCGGTTTGGAAATCCGAGGCTTATCGGCTGGGCTTGTTCCTCGCAGATCTCGCTTGGCACGATGCAACGCGGTTGCTGAGCGATAAGCGAACGGTGAGTCTTTCCGACCAGCTTTACCGCTCAGCCGGCGGCATTAGTGCAGACATAGAGGAAGGGTACTCTCGCGGCACAGGCAGGGACCGTGCACGATTCTATGAATTTGCGCTCGGCTCAGCACGCGAGGCTCGAGGCTGGTACTACCAAGGTCCGTATGTCTTGACGGAAGTTGTCGGAACTCATCGAATTGGGCTCCTCACGCACATTATCAAGCTCTTGCTCGCGATGATTCCAGACCAACGAGGTCAGGTCTTGCGGGAGGACCCGGTCGCGTATCGAGCGACTTGGGAATTGAGCGATCTGTCTGTAAATGGGGACGTCCGTGAGCTACTCGAACGAGTACCAATGGCTTAATTATGTTTTCACGTTTCACGTTTCACGTTTCGCTTCTCACAAAGCCATGAACCTCCAAGCGCTCAAGAGCCAGATCCGCTCCGGCACCATCGATACCGTCGTCGTAGCTTTTCCCGATCCTTTCGGACGGCTCGTCGGCAAGCGATTTCGCGGCGACGTGTTCCTCGAGTCGGTTCTGAAGCACGGGACGCATTGCTGCAATTATCTGCTGACGGTGAACATGGAGATGGATCCACTGGATGGCTTCAAGGTCGCAAGCTGGGAGGCTGGATTCGGGGATTTCGCTCTGCGGCCGGATCTGGAGACGCTGCGCGTTTTGCCCTGGCAGGCTGGCGCAGCGCTGGTGATCTGCGATTATGTCCGGTCCGATGGCTCCCTGGTGAGGGAGGCGCCCCGCTCCGTGTTGCGCAGCCAACTGGAGCGACTGAAGGCCAGGGGACTCAGTTGTGTTTGCGCCAGCGAGCTGGAGTTCTATGTGTTCAACCAGACTTATCACTCTGCGTTCGCCTCGAGCTATCGCGAGCTGCAGCCGTCGAGCGATTACCGTATCGATTATCACCTGATGCAAACCACCCGCGACGAGCCGTTGATGCGCACCCTCCGCAGTTCGATGACCGCAGCGCGCGTCCCGGTCGAGAGCAGCAAGGGCGAATGGAGCCGCGGCCAGCACGAGATCAACTTCACCTACGCCGAACCGTTGGCTATGGCCGACATGCATGTGCTCTTCAAGCAAGGCGTTAAGGAGATCGCCGAGCAGCATGGTAAAGCTGTATCTTTCATGGCCAAGTATGCGCCCTCCGAGGCCGGCAATTCCTGCCATATCCACATGAGCCTCTGGAGAGGCGCTCGAAACGCGTTTTGGGGAGCCACACGAAACCCGAAACAAGGAACACGGAACACGCTCTTTCGCCAATTCCTCGGCGGCCTTATCAAATATTCTCCCGAATTCTGCCTCTTTTTTGCGCCCACGATCAACAGCTACAAGCGGTATCAACCCGGTAGTTGGGCGCCGACACGGATGGCATGGGCGGTGGATAACCGGACGGTCGGCTTCCGAGTCGTGGGCGAGGAGGATAGTTTTCGTCTCGAAAATCGGATGCCGGGTGCGGATGCAAATCCGTATCTCGCGTTTGCTGCCATGCTGGCCGCCGGCAAGGCGGGAGTAGAAGAAAAGCTTGATTGCGGCGATGAATACGCCGGAAACGCGTACGTGGATCCAAATCTCTCGCGGTTGCCCGGTAGCCTGTCCGAGGCGGCCACATTGCTCGAGCGCTCAAAGCTCGCGCGAGCGGCATTTGGCCACGAGGTCATCGAGTTCTACGTTCATCATGCGCGCCTGGAGATTGAAGCTTTCAGCAACGCTGTCACCGACTGGGAAAAAATTCGTTACTTTGAACGCATCTAGTTCGTGGAATTGAACTCGCGATTGCAAGATGCGAGCTGGATTTTCCAACGGCTCGCGGCGCTTCTCTTGTGCGCACTCCCGCTAGTTGGGAATGCGGCTCAAGACCCAAGTATTCCTATTTCCACCGAACCGGTTGGCCGGTCCGGTAGCGGCCGAGTTGTCACTCCCGTCAACCAGATTGTGACACCCGCAGGTACTCAAGTTGAACTGTCCGGCTTGCGGCCGCAGTCCCTGGCGCTCAGTCCCGACGGGAAAATTCTGGTGACGGCGGGCAAAACCCCTGAACTGGTCGTTCTCGCGCCCGGAACTGGCCGCCTTTTGCAGCGAGTGCCCCTGCCGCCTGAGCCTGGAAAAGAGCCCGCCCCTCCTCCCGTTTCTGATCATATCCTGAAGCCCGATGACAAGGGGCAGCTAAGTTTCACGGGCCTCATTTTCTCGCCTGATGGAACGAAGATCTATCTGGCCAATGTCGAGGGCAGCATCAAGGTCTTCGCGGTGAACAAAGCCGGGCTTGTCACCGGCCTTGGATCGCTGCCGTTGCCTGCGGCTCAAACGGTGGATCGTCAAACTGAGATTCCGGCAGGGCTGGCCCTCTCTCGCGATGGCAAGCGCCTCTATGTCGTGCTCAACCTTTCGAACCGGCTCGGCGAGTTGGACGCGGAGACAGGAAAATTACTTCGACAATGGGACGTTGGCGTGGCGCCTTACGACGTGCGGCTTGTTGGAAAAAAAGCCTACGTGAGCAATTGGGGTGGCCGAAGGCCAGGCCCCGGCAATCTGACAGGGCCCGCCGGACATGGCCTGCGCGTCCGGGTTGACCCGGTTCGCCACATCGCCAATGAAGGGTCGGTTTCCGTCATAAACCTGGGGGAAGATGCCTCAGAAATCCAAAATCCGGGATTTGACATCATGGTTGGTTTGCATGCCTCGGCCGTGGCGCTTTCGCCTGATGGCCGGCAATTGGTCGTGGCAAACTCGTCGAGCGATACCCTCAGCGTCATCGATACCAGCACGGACAGAGTCGTGGAGACCATTTGGACACGGCAGAGTCCTGACGATTTGTTCGGCGCAACACCGAACGCGCTGACGTTCGATGCCTCGGGCAAAAAGCTTTTCGTCTGCAACGGGACGCAGAATGCAGTGGCCGTGGTCGATTTTTCGCCAGGCAGATCGAAGTTGAGGGGGCTGGTGCCCGTCGGCTGGTTTCCCGGGGCGATCGTGCACGATGCCCGTCGCAAAATGATCTATGTGGCCAACATCAAGGGCCTCGGCGCCGGCGACCGTAGCACCGAAAAAGTCCCTAAGTTTAACTCCCATCAATCTCTCGGTTCGCTGTCGCTGCTGGCTGAACCCACCGCAGCCCAATTACCTGAATTCACCAAGCGGGCGCTGGCCAATCTGCGTTATCCGCTGCTGGCGCAGGCGAAATTGCCGCCGCGTCCGGACCAGCCGCCGCGTCCGGTCCCCGAACGCGTCGGCGAGCCGAGTGTGTTCAAGCACGTCGTCTATATCATCAAAGAAAATCGGACCTACGACCAGGTGCTGGGCGACGTGCCCGCAGGAAACGGCGCCTCTTCATTGTGCATTTTTGGCGAACAGATCACGCCTAACCAACATAAGATAGTCAACGAATTCATCCTGCTGGATAACACCTATTGCTCCGGAGTGATCAGCGCCGATGGTCATCAGTGGGCCACCACTGCCATCACGACCGATTACCTGGAGAAATCCTTTTCCAGTTTTCCCCGCAGCTATCCTGACGGTATGGACGACACGGATTGCGACGCGCTGGCCTACTCGCCCGCCGGATTCATTTGGGACAATGCCATCGCCCACCGCAAGTCGCTGCGCGATTACGGTGAATTCGCAATCACGCGCAAATCCTGGAAGGACAACTCACGCATCGGGGAGCCGGCGTTTCTGGACCACTACCGCGAGTTTGTGAATGGCACAGACACCATCCGGCTTTACAGCGAGCCGGCCGTTGAATCGTTGCGGCCTTATCTCAACACGAACACTGTCGGTTGGGACCTAGCCGTGCCGGACGTCTTCCGAGCGGCGCAGTTCAAGAAGGAGCTCAAGGAATTCGAGGAGAGGGACGATTTACCAAGTCTGATCATTGTCTGCCTTCCCAATGATCACACCAGCGGGACAAAGGCCGGCACACCCACCCCGGCTTCCCAGGTCGCCGACAACGACCTGTCATTCGGCCAAATCGTCGAAGCGCTGAGCCATAGCCGGTTTTGGAAGGACACATGCCTCTTTGCCATTGAAGACGATCCCCAGGACGGTTGGGATCATGTCAGCGCCTACCGCACGACGGCGTACGTTGTGAGTTCCTACACGAAGCGGCACAAAATCGTCAGCACTCAATATAACCAAACCAGCCTCTTGCGGACCATCGAACTCATCCTCGGCCTGCCGCCCATGAACCAAATGGATGCCGTGGCCACGCCGATGTTTGATTGCTTCGTCGATGTGCCAGACTTCACTCCCTTTGTCGCGCTGACCAACAACATCCCGCTCGATCAGATGAATCCGGAACCAAAAAAGATTTCCGATCCGCTATTGCGGAAGGATGCGTCGGCTTCCGGGCGTCTCCCGTTAGCCAAGGCGGATCAATGCCCCGAAGATTTGCTGAATCGGATTTTGTGGCGCGCAATGAAAGGCTCGCGGGCGCCTTATCCAGTTTGGGCTGACAATAAAGAGGAGGATGATTAGAACGCGATCCCAACCCCTGTATAATCATGCTGCTTGCAACGGAGACCGCGAGCTCTCGACGGCGAGATTTCCACGGTGCCAAGCCCCGTCACGGCGCCGGCGAGGTGGATTTTTTTGCTGTGAACGCGGCGACCCGAGCCTTAGCTGCTGACACCTGTTGGCGCGACATCTGGCGTTTGAGAACGTCGAGCACATTGTTGGCATCCGCGATGCCACCAGCCCCTGCCAGGCTCAGCCATGCGTAGGACTCAACGGGATCGGCGCCCACGCCACTACCTTCGTAATAACGCATTCCCAGGTTGTACTGTGCCAGCGCGTCGCCCTGGTCCGCCGCCAGCCGATACCACTTGAGCGCTTCCGGCGTACTCTGTTTAACGCCTTTGCCCATTACATAGAGCACCGCCAGGCTGTACTGTGCAGCCGCGAGGCCCTGCTCAGCGGCGCGGCGGTACCATTTAGCCGCTTCTGCAACGTCTTGCGGCACACCTTGTCCTGCTTGGTACAGTTCGCCTATCGCGGCCTGCGCACCTGCATTACCTTGGCCTGCAGCCTTCAGGTACCACTTCGCAGCCTCAACATAACTTTGAGCTACACCCTGCCCTTTAACATAGGCGGACCCAAGGTCCTTCTGTGCCTGAGGAACGCCACCCTCGGCTTTGGCTCGAAGCCCCTCGATATCAAGTCGCGCGGGAACTTTCGTCTTTGTGCCTTCGCTTTTAGGCAAGCTCGTGAACACGAGCATAAGCAACCCAACAATTGCGCAGCAGCCAACGACCGCGATGGCGATCAGCTTGAGCTTGTTCCTTCCGGGAGGTTTGTCGGCTGCCAGAGAGGAGGTGGCCAGGGAGATGGTTGGCGGACCGCAGGTTGGGCAGACCAACTCGACGCTCTCCAATTCGCGGCCGCATTTTTGGCATCGGTGCATAGGCATGGAACTGACAGGAGGTTCAGCCTGAGTGTGCCGAACCAACTTCGCCAATGCATTCCTCAATAATATCAATCGCCCGCTCCATTTCTTGAAGTGTAATGGTCAAGGGCGGGGTCAAAGTTAAAATGTTGCCCATCGTCACTTTGAAGCTCAGCCCCTTCCCCAGCGCGCGGTACATCACTTCCTCAGCGACGTCACTAGCCGGCGCCGGCGTCTTGCCCGCTTTCAATAACTCGATACCCAGCAGCAAGCCGAGCCCGCGGCCCTTTAGAACCAAACCCCGCCTTTGCTTGATCTTGCTGATGCGCTTCAGGGCGCGCTCTCCCAACCGGCGGGCATTTTCCAGCAGACCATCGGTCTCGATCGTTTCGATTGTGGCCAGACCCGCCGCGCATGCCACCGGATTCTTTTCGTGGGTATAGTGGCCGAGGGCGCGGTCGGGCATTATGTCCAAATCCTCGCGCGTCATCAGCGCGGCCAGGGGAAAAACGCCGCCGCCAAGCCCTTTGCCCAGCACCAGCATATCGGGAACAACATCGAAGTGCTGGCAGGCGAACATCTTCCCCGTACGGCCCGGGCAATGCGGTATCTCGTCGAGGACCAGCAAAGCTCCGTACCGGTCGCACGCCGCTCGAATCCTGTTCCAATAGTCAGGCGGCGGGATGCAGGGCGTGCTACGGACGGTTTCCGCAATCACCGCCGCGACATCGCCCTCCTTTTCCAGCACATACTCGATATACCGGGCACACTGCAGGTTGCAGCGCTCCCCGCAGTTGAATGGGCAGCCTGCGGGTTCGGGCGGCGGCACGTGTTCGGCCCCCGGCAGCAGCGGGCCAATGTCTCGTCTAAAGATGGCTTGGCCGCCAATCGAAATTGCATCCAACGACGCGCCATGGAACGAGTCCCACAGCGAGATGGTTTTATGCCGGCCGGTAGCCGCCCGCGCCAGTTTGAGGGCGATCCCGATGGCGCTGGCGCCACCTGGCGCAAAAAGCACTTTCTTCAAGTTGCCAGGCGCCAATTCCGCCAGCTTTTTGGCCAGTTTGATCGCCGGAAGGTTCGTATAACGCCGAGTGCAGAACGGCAGCTCGCCCAATTGCGCTTTAATCGCGGCGACCACGCGAGGGTTGCCGAAGCCAACCTGGTGAACATTGTTGCCGTGAAAATCCATGTACTTTCGGCCCTGGAGGTCTTCGAGATAAATACCGCCGCAACTCTTCAGCACGTTCAGACACGGCGTGGACAAGGACTGCCGAAGAAAATATTTGGCATCCTCCTCGAGCCATTTTCTTGTCTCCGCATCCAGATGATCCTTCACCCAGCGCCGCCGCTGAGGCGAGACATTCAAATCGCCCTCTGATTTGAGATCATCCATTTTCGGCGGCCGCCCTTTCACTTCACGATTCAATTTCCTTTTCAACGATCTAACGATTAAACGATTCAACAATTCCACGCGTCAACCCTTCAACGCTACCATCACGGCTTCGCACCAGCCGCCAACCGTAAGTTGATGGCATCAAGCACCGGAGGAACGTCCGCAATGCCATCCACGACATAATGCGCGCCGGTCTGGTGCATGCGTTTGTAAGCGCGCTCGAGTTTTGCCTGTCGCTCCCCCGGAGACAATGCGTCGATCTGCGCCTCGGTCAGCCCCATTTCGTTGCCGGTTTTGGCCAGGCCGATGGTCCACATGCCGGCATTGAGGCCTTCCTCGATATCCGGGAGCGTATCGCCAATTTTTACGCTCGCCTCCATCGGATAGATTTGGAGGTTGATCGCGTTCTGCAGGCACATGTAGGGATAAGGCCGCCCCGCCGGCACTTGCGTGGCACAGACTGTCGAATCCGGCACATACCCGCGTCGCTTGGCCTCGGCCTGGAGCAAGGTCATCATCTCGCTCGTGTACCCGGTGGTCGAACCGATCTTCAAGCCGCGGCGGCGGCAGTCCGCAACCATCGCGAGTGCGCCCGGGATCAGCTCGGCGTATTGGGCGAGGCATCCGAGTTGGAGCGGTATGAATTCTTTGAACATCGCTTCAATGTCCTGTTCGTCAGGTGCGCGACCGTGAGCCTGCTGCCAGCGCTTTGCTACCTGCTCGTTCCTGGCGATTTCGCGGATATGGACTTTCTTGTGCGCGCCCATCGGCGGCCGCGCTTCCTCGACGGTGATGTCCACGCCTTTTCGTTTGAAAACCTCGACAAAAACCACCGCCGGCGCAAAGCAGCCATAGTCCATGGTGGTTCCCGCCCAGTCGAGCAACACCGCTTTGAGCGGGCCGCGGTAGGTTCTTCGAAAAACAAAGTCCATAGTCATTCTTTTTATTCGCTGTCCTGCCGACGGTTCAGCAGGCCCGACAGATGCTTCACGCCGGGGACATCCGGAAACTTCAGCCGCTAATTCGACTCCGCACCTTGCACATTTCGAGGCGTCGTTAATCCGGCGATTTGCGTAGAATTCTGGCGAGCAAGGAAACTTCGTCCAGATAAATCAGGCAATTGTTGAGTTGCAAGGCCAGGCATTTTCAGTCATCCTCTCCGGGATGACAGGCGCCAATCACCAAGGACCTCGATATGCCTGACGCTACTTCGCAGGCCCTCTCGCGCCGACGCTCGAAGTCTTGCTGCACCCCTCAACACTTTCTCGGCCCAAGGGGATTTACGTTAATCGAGTTGCTCGTGGTCATTGCGATCATTGCCATACTGGCGGCCATGCTGCTGCCGGCGCTGAGCCAAGCCAAGGCCCGGGCGAAGGCGTCACAATGCTTGAGCAACCTCAAACAAATTGGTCTCGCGGCTTCGATGTACGCGGAGGACAACAAAGACACCTATTTCAATCTCGGCGGGGGCACAATGCCCAATTATGGCCAATGGACGGTGAAGCCGGGTTCTGACGTTTTGCTCAAACCGAATGATCCCCTGGCATATTGGGCGATTGGGTACTATGATTATTTTGGCAAGAACCGCAGACTTTTTCGTTGCCCGAGCTGCGTGCATCCGGATGAATGGCATGACGATGGGCTGAACTATCCTACCGAGTTCTGGTTGAACTCGACTTACGGAATCTGTCAATACCTACTGATTCCTTTTGGGGGAGAGAAAGTCTCTGTCAAAAAGGTCACCTACTACAAAATTCCGGCGAGAACGATCTTTTGCCAGGACTCGGCGGAGCAAAAGTGTGAAGGCGGGGAGGACACAATCGGCCTATTCCCGGGATACACTCAGATTCTTACCCAATGGATTGGCCAGCCGCCTTATGGCGGATTATCAGGGCTCTACGGCGGTTACCATTTCGACAATGAATGGTATCGCCACGGTCAGGGGGACCAAACGGCTTGGGTGGATGGGCACGTCTCAAGGATCAAATTCACTGGCCTGAAGCTGGGAATTGATTATCGGCACTACACCGGAGAGATCCCACTCAGTCCGGTTAAGGATTAGCTGAGTAAGCGCCGGCGGCTCTCCAGCTCATGAGACTAATTCTGACCAATGTCATCACCGCGTTCTTGCTGGTTGCGTTCATCAATGTGGGCTGTGGACGAGGAAGTGCGCCGCTGAGCCCGCTACCTGAGGAGCAAATCCCTTCCGCCTTGCAGGAGGCCTTCGTCAAAGCGCAGCCGGAGGTCAAGGATTTGGCAAACCAAGTCGTTGCCGCACTACAAACCAAGGATTATTCCAAGGCTTTCCTTGTGCTCCAGATCCTGGGCGGCCACTCGGGTCTTAACAAACAGCAGCAGAATGTCGCCAGTCGGTCGATACTCACGGTGAACGGCCTCCTCCAAGCTGCCCAGGAGAAGGGCGATTTCCAGGCCGCCGAGACGCTCAATACTTATCGAGCGAACAAATAGAAGTTTTCACACAACGATTAGGTGAAAGTGGAGCGCGGCTGTGGCAATCTGCCGGTTCAATGCTGACGTTGTCCGGCATCACGAAAGCCTACGGCGAACGGGTTTTGTTCGCCGACGCCACGCTCCAGGTCAATCGACAGGATCGCATAGGCTTGGTTGGGCCGAATGGCGCGGGCAAGACCACGCTCTTGTCGATCATCCTGGGCCACGAGGGGGCGGACACTGGCAAGTTCACGCTCGAACGCGGCATTTCCTTCGGCTATCTGCCACAGGAAAATGCGCCGGCGGGTGATGAAACTGTCATCGAATTGGCCACCGCCATCACCCCCGAATACACAAGGCTGCGCCGTATCCTCAAAGCCTGGGAGGCGGATCATCCCGTCGAGGCATTGCACCCGGAAGATGTTCACGATGATGTCCATGACCGATTCAACGAGCTGGGCGGCTACCGGTTGGAAGCCAAAGCCCGACAGATTCTCGCCGGTCTGGGTTTTCGACAGGGGGATTTCGAGCGTCCTGCCCGACAGATGAGCGGCGGCTGGGTCATGCGCGCGCACCTGGCCCGGCTGCTGACGCACGAGCCGGACCTGCTCCTGCTCGATGAACCGACCAACCATCTCGATCTCGAAGCTCTGCTCTGGTTCCAGGACTATCTCAAGAGTTACCCCGGCGCGCTACTCGTTATTTCGCACGATCGTGAGTTTCTCAATCAGCTCGTCGGCAGCATTGTCGAAATTCGCCAAAGCAAACTCATTCGTTTCCGCGGCAATTACGACGATTACCTCGAGCAGCGCGAGGCCCACCAGCAACAGCTCCTCGCGGCCTACAAACACCAGGAACGCGAGATCGCCCGTCTCATGGAGTTCGTGGAACGATTTCGCGCCAAGAACACCAAGGCCACCCAGGCCCAAAGCAAGCTCAAGCAAATCGAGCGCATGGAGAAAGTCGAGGCGCCGGTCAACGACCAGCGCAAGATTGATTTTCAGTTTCCTCAGCCGCAGCGCAGCGGCCAGCGCGTTATCAGGCTTTCCGGCGTTCACCACGCATATGGTGAGAACTTGGTCTATCGCGGCCTGGATTTTCAGGCCGAGCGCGGCCAGCGCGTCGTGCTGGTCGGTCCAAATGGCGCCGGCAAGTCAACATTGCTGAAAATCCTGGCTGGTGTTCTCACGCCTCAAGCGGGCGTGCGCACGCTTGGCCACAACACCAAAGCGGGCTATTACTCGCAGTATCGCGTCGAGATGCTCAACGCCGGACGCACAGTGCTCGAAGAAGCTTCCAACACGCCTCAGCGTGTCACGGAACAATTTGTCCGCACGCTGCTGGGTTGCTTCCTGTTTCGCGGCGACGACGTGTTCAAGCCCGTAAACGTGCTGAGCGGCGGCGAGAAAAGCCGGCTGGCGCTCGTGAAACTGCTGCTCGATCCGCCAAACCTCCTCTTGATGGACGAGCCGACAACGCATCTCGACATGTCGAGTATTGACGCGCTGGCTTATGCCCTGGACCAGTTCGAGGGAACGTTGATCTTCATCAGCCACGATGTCTATTTCATCCGCACGCTGGCTAATCACGTCGTTCATGTCAACGCGGGCCGGCTTACGCATTATCCCGGAGGCTACCAGTATTATCTCGACAAGACGCAGGCTGAATCAGCCCGCGCGGGCCTGACGGCAGGGGGACGCGCCGCCGTGGAATCGTCCTTAGGGCGGCAGACGCGCCTGGCGGCAAGCGACACGACTGCCAAAGCAGCACTCGCCCGCAAGAACCTAAAGCGCCTGGAGGCAGAGCAACGCCAGGCACGGTCCCGCGAGCGCAAGGCGCAAGAGCAGCTCGTCCTGCGGCTCGAACAGGAGATTCAGGAACTGGAGGCCCGTCAGGCCGCGTTGATCACCGACCTGGAAAAGCCCGAAACTTACGAGCGCACAGGCGGCGCCGTCGGGATCAATCGGGAATTGCTGGATGTCCAGCAGCGCCTGGCCCGACTGCAGCCCGAATGGGAGCAGCAGGCGACGAAACTAGCAGAGTTCGATGCGGAGTAACTCACTTCCCCGCGGCCTCGCGCCGCTCGCGTCGCTGCAGCTCGCGCAATGGGCGATACCCGATCAGGATGACGTTCTGGGCCTTGAGCAGCTGCTTCATGTCTTCGTCGTGGGCAAAAAGCTCATACTGTTCGGAGCGCGTGCGCCAGGAGCCAGTGATGGCCTTTAACTCGTCGCCCGCCAGGGCGGCATGGATGTACAGCTCGGTCACACCGGGTTTGAGGTCCTTAACAATGCCCATCCAAAAGGGTTTTACTCCTTTGGCCTGCTCCTCTTTCAATTCGTCCTGAATGAAGTAATCGGTGAAAACGATGCCTTTGGCGGTGATTTGCTCTCGCAGTTCCGGATGCCCATGCCGGCTCATGGTTTCTTGCGAAGCCATGCGCAGAGGCAGATCGAATTCCACACCCAACCGAACATACACTTCCAAATAGCGCGGGTCGTATTGGAGCGTGCCCATGTGCGAGTCGAGGTGGGTGACGTCCACGCCGGCAGCCAGAGCGCGCTGAATTTGTGCGCGTGCTTCGACTAAAGCTTGCTCCGGCGTGGCATGGGCGTACACCTGAGGCACTTCAGGCCATAAATAGCCAAGTGGGTCGCACAAGCCGGCTACTTTTTCCCGGTCAGTCACCGGTCCCCACCGGTACTTTTTCCATTCGGAGGTGTGACAAAGGTGGATGCCGAAATCTTTCTCCGGGTGCGCCTTGGCGTAATCAGCGATTTCCAGGAACCACGGACAGGGCACCATCATCGTGGCGGAGCGCATCGCACCCTTCTCCAGGCACTCAATCGTGCCCAGGTTGGCAGCGTGGCACATTCCCACGTCATCGCCGTTGACGATGAGCAATTTGTCGGTGGGCTTGTGCCCGAGGCGTTCCGCCAGCGAGCGATTCTCCGCGCCGAGAGCTTGGAAGGTGCACGGAAGCACGGCCAGGGCCAGAATCAACAGTTGGCGAGGCAAATCGAATCTCATCAAGCGAGGTTACTCTCTGGCGGATGGCGCGGCAAACGCATTTGCGGCTGCGACAAATCCTCTTTACAGAAGCGGTCGTCGGGCCTAAGTTTGCGAATGGGCGCCGTCGAACGGCGGAGGCTGCGGGTCGAGTAAGTATTACGTGAACGGCATCGAGATGAAGCACTTGCCCAGTTGGAGGAAGCGCCTTCCGTCGCGCGCGGGCCGATCAGTTCCACGTTTGGGTTTCACCCTGATTGAGTTGCTCGTTGTCATCGCCATAATCGCGATTTTGGCATCCATTCTATTACCAGTGCTGGCCAAAGCCAAGACCCGGGCGCAGTCCACGTACTGCTTGAATAACCTCCGCCAGATCGTGATCGCCTGGAAAATGTATCCCGATGATAACAACGGCTGGTTCCCGCCAAACGAAGACAATCAATTTGGTGGCTGGGTTCGGGGCGAGCTGGATTATTCGGGTTCGACCGATAACACGAACATCCTATACCTGCTCGACCCGAGATTTGCCAAACTCGGTCCTTACACGAAATCACCCGGCGTCTATAAATGTCCCGCAGACCAAAGTCGCACCTTCGGCCGGAGAGGTGATCCACGAGTGCGCAGCATCTCCATGAGCCAGGCCATCGGACCCGACCGGAACAATACGGACAAGGCTCCCCGCGGACAGTGGCTGCCGCATCCACCCTATCGCGTGTACATTAAGGATGGCCAGCTGACGGATCCTCCGCCGTCACTGCTGTGGATAATGACGGATGAACACCCGGACAGCATCAACGACGGAGGCTTCGCCGTTCAAATGCCGGCCTCGGAGACCGGTACGCAATGGATAGACGTGCCCGCAAAATACCACAATAATGCGTGCGGATTCGCCTTTGCGGACGGCCATTCCGAAATCCACAAATGGCTCAGGCCCGGCGCCATCCCGCCGGTAACTTACGTGCAACTAAGCGGTCTGATCAATTCCGCCAGGAATCCGGACGTCATCTGGATCGCCAGACGGACTTCGGCGCGCATTGATGGCAAGCCGCTGCCTTACTGAGTGATTATTGGGAGAGGGTTTTCTCGATTCGCTTGAGTTCGGCTATGGCTTTGGCGTCACCTTGGTCAGCCCGTTCCTGCAGATTCGCCATCATCGCCTGCTTGGCTCTCTCCAGAGCCATAAGTTGGTTGGCGCTGACGCCGGGCATTTTCTGCACGGTTTGAACCGCAATGACCCCTTCGCCGTAGTCCTTCGAATGCACTGCCGAAAGGGCGGCCTTGACGGACGCGTTGACATCAGCCTGCGGCTCGGGAGCGGGCGCGGCGTTGTCCGGTGCCAGGGCGGACGGGGCCGGCCGGGGCGCCGCTTGCGCTTCGGCGGGAAACGCCTTCTCCACCTTCGCGGCCTCCGCGTCAACGTTCGGCTTGCCGCCGCAGCCGCTTAAAGCCAGGAGCGATGTGGCCGCAGCCACGGAAATCTGAAACGCGCTCGATTTCACTTCACTCACTCTATTAAACCTCACTCTTGTACCTCGGCGGCTGATTTGGGCCCCTTTTTCAGTCGTGTCCTCATGGCCGCCCGCTCTGCCGAATCAGTCGCCGCCGCCTGCGTGGTTTGCGGCAGAGCGCTGCTTTGTGTGTTCGCGACTCCGGGCAATTGCTGAGGGTTTTGCGCTGCCACTGCCACTCCAGCGTTACTGTTTGTGCCCGCCGGCGGCAGGACAGCATTCACATCGGTATTGCCCTCAGCCTGTGGCCCCGGAACGAGCGATGCGCTATCGGCCGTCGGCGTCGTTGGTGTCGGTGCCTCATGCATGCCCAGCGGTTGTTCCGACTTCGACGCTTCGGCCTGAGCTTCCGGCTTGCGGCCGCAGCCGCTCAGTGCCAGGACCATGGCGAGCACGGCGATTGGCAATTGAAAGTTCGTGGATCGCATATCACTTTTTGGCTTTTTTGTTTCAGTCTATTTTTTTGATTCACCGGACGGTTGTGCCTACCGCCCATCAGCCGACTTCGGGTAGCACCAGAGGCTGTTTTTCGTCGGGTCGGCGAGGATTTTGTAATACGCGTCCCATTTGAGAAACTGCACGTGCCCATCAAACAGGCCAACAATGGCCCCCAACGAGTGGCGCTTGGAAAATCCCTCGCTCGGCCTGCTGGACCCATCATTGAAGTAACCTGACTGTGTTTCGTCTGGTTCCCATAACAACATGTCGGTCCCCTTGAAGGCCGCGTTCTTAAAGGTCTTTCCCACCGAGCCCGAGCTCCAATCGAAACTTCCGCTACCATTGATGACGGCGCCGTTCATCATGTAACTGGTGAACTTGATGCCGCTCTGTCTCCAGGCCGCCGTATTCGTGCGATGGATCGGGCACATATACATGCTCCAGTCCTTCACCACCGGAAAAAAGACCCCTTTGCTCGGACCATTCGTCTGGTTGGACCCGGGAATGCCTGAATACGGCGCAGGCGTTATCGCTTCTCCAGGTTTGTAAAGCCAGCCGGCGGGCAGCCGGCTATTGGCCGCGCCGTCCGTCCCGCCGCAATTCGGCGGCTCGATCTTGTCGTCGTAGTCTGAGACGTACATCACATGCGCCAGGAGCAATTGCTTGTAATGATTGACGCACACTGTGCGCTGGGCTTTCTCCTTGGCTTTGGCCAAAGCGGGCAGGAGCATCGCAGCCAGGATCGCAATGATGGCGATCACGACGAGCAGTTCGATAAGTGTGAAAGCAGCCGCCAGGCAAGTGCGTGACGCCGGCCGGTTCTGGACCTTGATCGTTCTTGTGGTGCGCCACATGGGTTTGCCGTTGTGAGGTGCGCGACTACCACCGCATCCCTCAGCCATTCGCGGTACTATATCCGGCTGGCAGAAAATGTCCATGACAAATCTCGCGAGGCCTGTGACCGACCTGTGGACCCGGCGCGGCGGGCACGTCTCTAGGCTCCGCCCCAGCCGCGCTTCCGCTTGAGCTTGCCCGGCGCTGGGAAGGCCGTGTATAAGGCCGAATCCTGGAGCGATTCTCCGAGAGATTCGAGCAGGATTGGTCGCTGTTGGCGCAAATGCGCATTGGAATATGCCAGGTAAAAACTCACGCCGAGGGCGAATAATGAGCATCTTCGTTTTGGCGCTGTTGAGCTTATTGTTCGTAACGGGCGTTATTCCCGCGTCGCCGTCAGGGTGCAAAGCACCCGAGCTGGTCATCAGCCCGGAGCACCCGTTGATCATTCTCTACGGCCCCGGCACGGGCGAACGGACTGTGAAATGCTGGCAGCATTTGCCGGCGGATATCAGACCTTATTGCGCCGTTACGATGGATCCTCCGTCGCTCGACGTGAAGGAACGTCTCGAAGGCTGGCGGCGTATGCTGCGCCAGGTTCAGCCACACAACATCCCCATCGTGCTCCAGGTGGCTGGTGATTCCGCTGAGTGGACCACACCTCTGGGCGTGGTGGAAACCTTGCTGCAGGAATTCTCCTGCATTAAAGCGGTTCAGGTAGTTGAGTGGCGCTGCGCCTATTATACTCGCTTCGGGGGCGACCTGGAGATGGCGATCCCGGAGAACCTGCGCTACTTGGCAGAGTTGCTGAAGCTGTGCGGGCGCTACGGAAAGCATCTCTCGTTACAGCTTCAGACCGATCTGGCGCACCTGGCCGCAGATCAATTGTCGGGGCCGCTCCGGGAAATGTTCCGCGAATATCGGGAATATCTTCTTCCACAGAACGAGTGCATCCCTCCCTCCTACTATCTGGCGCAAGCGGCTGCTTGCGGCCTGTGGCTGGCCGGTTATTGCGAACACTGGGGCATGGAGCCGCAGTGGTGGTGGTGGACCAAGGGCGAGTCGTACTTCATTCGCCCCGGTTTGTTTGGCGTCGAGGCGGCGCTGGAAACTGACGAGGAGAGATACGCGCGGCTCTATCGTGCGTTCATCATCGAAGGAGCGCTGATGGGCGCAACCGTTTTCTCGATTGAACCGCCCCAGGACATTTGGAATGGAGAATTCACGGATAAACGGCATTTCGATAACGTGATTTACCCGACTCTGCGCCAGATCATCGATCAGCATCTGATCGCCACTCGGGACGACGTGCTTGCTCAGGCCAAGGTGGCCTACCAAATGAAAGAATGCAGAACTCTGCACGAGTACGACAGGCTGCTCCAGGATCTCGACCTCGAAAATGGTCAGGGAAATCTCGAGCGAGCAGCTTACGGAGTCCTGCTCCCGCATTTAATGAAGGAGATGATCCCCGACACGGGCGGACGATATTACTTCATTCCGCTGCTGCCGGTCGGCGCTCCATCAAGTTTGACTCAGCGCTTCGCCAAGGTCGTTCAGCCGAACGAATGCTCGACGCCCGCGGACTATCGCGCCCTGCTCGATCGCTATTATCTGCCGACGGAAAATACCGCTGGCGTTTTCACCAACAACCGTGCCTGTGTCCTCAAGTGCGGCCGAGCCATTGCCGTGATGCAGTCGCGCGAAAATCTCTTCGAGAAGCAACCCTTCGCGGTGGACCTGCCGCGCTGGGTGACCGGTTTGCACACCCAGCGGGAGGCTGGAGGCATCCACCTGACCTGGCAGAACAACACGGACGCCGGCTCATATCGCGTCTGGAAACACATCCCAGGCGCCCGCGTATATCCGCAATGGGAACTGCTCAAGGATGGCCTTCAGGCCAGCTCTTGCTCACTCCCGGGCCTTGAGAGCGGAACGTTCGGCGTGTCGGCCCAGACCGCGGCGAAAAGGCGATTCGAGGGGACTGTCAACTTCGGCGAGTATTTGCTGTTCCCGGCCGATGAAAGCCCGATTCTCGAGCAGGCTGTCGTCACGCAAGAGGGGAGCCGCACTGAGCACATTTCCTGGACTGACGAGTCCTTGCCTACGAAGCAGGAAGTTTGGCGGATTTTCGACGGCGTGCCGAAGCAACACGAGAAAGAAGCGCAAGCGGTGCTCGAGAGTTTTCGCGGGCTCATCTCAGCGTTCGAGGCCAGGGAGCTGGACCGGCTTATGTCTTTCTACGACCAAGATTACCGAGACAGCAACGGTTACAGTATCGAATACGTCCGTCGGGCGTGGCTCTGGTGGTTTCAGCGGACGGTGATCCCGTATGTCGTGGCTCAGGTCCGAACGTGGGACACGGCCCATGTGGCCGATGGCCTCATCAGCGTCACCGCCTGGAACCGCTTCCGCGGAACGATCGTCTGGGATGAACCGTTCGGTTATCACGGCCGTGTTCGAATTCCCCGGCATGCCGACGAGCGAGTTACGTGGACATGGAAACACGATCCTGCGGGCCGTTGGAAGCTGCTGCGCACCTCGCCCGCATTGCCGAACTTCGGCGAAATGTTGTGGAACAGCCGTGGGCACGATGTTGAGCATGTGATGAGCGATTTCGCCGATACCCCCGCCTCGAGTGGTCTATCGCAGGAGAAGGACCACGGGGCGAAGTTCAAGCCCTCACCAAAACCCTAAGGAGAACTTCCTCCCGCGCCTCATGTAGATGAAAAGTGGCGCTTTGACGACTTGTGCTCTCATTTGGAAAAAGCGGGGCCCGCCGTTTCCGGCGGGCCTTGCGACGTCCGTTCGAAGCTTATGGGTTCTACTGCCCTTTTACCCGATAATAGGCCTGAGTGCCGGAAATCGTGTCAGTGGCGCTCGTGCCGGAAATTCCGGTCTGCGCGTCGCTCCATCCGCCCGTAATCGGACTCTTGCGCTGGAGCGTGTAGGGCGGAGTACCGCCGCTCCAGTTTATCGTCAGGGTCGTCCCGTTTCGCGTGATCGAGCTGATCACAAGCGGCGCCAACAGTGTCACCGGATTGGCAAAGTTCGAGGTGTGGACCCGCCCGCGATGGGTCCCGGCGGGATCCGCCGAGTAGTTCGCCGTAACGGTTACCTGCGTGCCGGAGACCAGGCCCAAACTGGCTATGTTGAAGTTGAAATGCCCGACCGCCGGATCGCTGTCATATGGTCCATTGTCCACGAAGGTTCCGATATAAGCCTTGCCTTGGGGAAACCCGTTGGTCTGAGTCGCGAGCCCGGTCATCGGATCGAAAGTCTCCAATTCCTGGAGGGCAAATTTCATGCCATTGGTCCAGCCTTCCGGATCCAGCGTGTAGACATCGAGGAAAATGTTCGTGTAGTTGGTGAACGCTGGAGCGAAATCCACGGCGGGCGACGGGACGGGCGGAGCACATGTGCCGATCAAACGTGCCGCGCTGCTGTTAGTGGACAACGAAGGGATGATGTCCCCCACAGTGCTCATGTAGGTCACTGAATAATTGGTAAAGCGGTCCAGCGAAGCACCGGAACCGTCGGCGTAGGAAAACGGGGCGAGGTTGTTGCCAATTAACTTGTTGCCGCGGACTGAAGCCCTGGGTCCAGGAATGATCGTGCCGACGCCGTTATTGGTGAATAGGATTCCTGTGTCAGACTTGAGAAAAGCTGACGGAAGAGGAGTCTGACTCGCGGGGTCGGGGTATAACGTATTGAATGGATAATTCATACTGATGACATTGGCTTCAAGGTCGTCGCTGACCCCGTCGAAATCCGAGCCAAACTGGGCCGACCCGACGATTCCGTTTTCATTCTTGAAATTGTCAATGATCGGATTTGAGTTGGTGAACCGCGTCACACCGTCCACTGCCACGCCGATGTAGTTTCCCGCGACCACTACGTTGGTGAAGGCGGCGCTGGGATCGTCCCCCGATCCGTAGAATTCAATGATGTTATTGTCGGCGGTAAAGGTGACCCCTCCAATGACATTCCGCTCTTCCGCATCGTTGAGGCCGTCGCCATCGGTGCCGATGACCAGGTTGTTGATACCGCGGCCAAACTCCATCATCGCTTCCATCGGAACGGCGTCCTGACTGACGTCATGCATGCCGTCCGGGAGAACATTAAAGAAATTGCCACTGACGCGGGTGTCCTTGGACTCAATATCCAAAGCGAAGTATTGCCCGCAGAAGACGTTATGTTGCGCACGAGCTCCCAGGGTGTCGGCGGGCCCGGCTTTCACACCGATCACCGTCCGCTTCGGCCAGAAAGGAACGCTGTTGGTGACGCCGTTGGTCACGACGTCCACCATATCTCCAAAGGCTGCCACCCCTATCTTAAAGCCGGAAATGGTGGTGCCGTTTACATCAACGCCGATCCAGCAGCCGTCCAGATGACAATCGTGCGCCGAGTTTGCGATGGAAACCGCGTAAAAATCCGACGAGTTGCCTCCGGCGCTGAAATCGCCCGACCCCAGCATGCAGAGTCCCCGGATGTGGCAATTGGTGCCTTCGATGAACAGCGTCCCAATTTCGCTCGGTCCAAAACCGGGACCAGGATCGGACGTGCCATAGCCGCTCGTAGAATCAAGGATGATCCGGATTTTCGCGTTGTTGGCGGCCAGAATGGTGTTGGTGTTTGGTGACGAACCGGGCTGCGTGTAGCCATCGATCGTCACATTGTTATTGGTAATTACGGGATATCCTGTATTGGGAGTTGCCAGGTAATGGTTATTCGTCGTTGTGTTCGGAATGTTGAACACGATCGTGTCGCCATCCGCCAGCAGATTGATGGCCGTGACCAGGTTCGTTATCCCGGCGTGAAAGTTTTTGTTGTTCTCCGTGTTGACGGTAATGACCTTGGCGTGAGCTGATAGCGCCACAATCAACACGGAGGCTAGCACGGAAGACTTGATGTGAGTTTTCATGATGATTTCTGGCAAGCCCGACGAGAATGGGTCGCCCGAAACCAAGATACGTCAGACGTTGCTTTGCGGGTTTGTTTGCTTGTCTCTTTTGAATGTTAGGAGAAGCAATCGACGAGGTCAAGCGAAAAAACGGGCCAAAGTTCAGCAGATCATTCGTCGCGTCTGTTTCGGGCGCTGGCTATGCCATTTCCCGCCGAGGAATTCTGATCGTCGGGCTGCTTAGGTTTAACGAGTTCGGCGGCGCGTCTCCGTACATCTCCGGAATACAATCTATAGTTGCGTGCTCCGAAGGAATGATCGCGTGGCTCTCGGTTAAGTTGCCGATTGGCTTCGCGGTCTCCTCCCAGAAGAGTGCGCGGCTAACCCGACACCCTCAACGGTTGATGGTGAGCCGAGCCTATAGATAAACTCCCACTTTGGGTGAAGGCTCAGCAGTAAGACGTACCATTTTTCAGCCCGGACGAAATCTGTTTACTTCGCTCGGACCCGATTTATATTTTCTCTCGCCCAAAGCCGATGTGGCGGAATTGGCAGACGCGCTAGACTCAAAATCTGGTACCCGAAAGGGTGTGTGGGTTCGACCCCCTCCATCGGCACCATTTCCTTTTCCACCGTGAACAGAGGGTACGCCATTTTCATTACGCTGGGACTGCTCAGCGCGGCGTTTGTGCTCAGCACCTGGGCCATGGTATATCGGTTGGCGCCTGAGGACCGGCGGGAACACGACCTCCGCTGGTTGGGCCTCTGGTCAGTCAAAGGACTCTTCCTGCCCTTGGCCCTGTGGACGGTGCTGAATGTCGGGCTTTCCTGGAGCCTGCAACCGTTCATGCCGGAAGTGCAGGCTGCTCAGAACAACGGCGACCCCTGGGTGCCCGAATTTCTGCGCGTGGTTGGCGAGGGGATGTTCATTGTCAGCTCCTTTTGGGCAGCACTGACCCTGGCCTGGGTCCTGCGCAAGGCCGCAGCGGGGCTGCAAGGCCAGGCGCGCGCGGACTTCAAAGGACTCTGCGTTACCTGCGTTCTCGGCTTGTCGCTACCCGCACTGGGCATTGCCCTGCTTGGCGGCTGGCCTGTGCTCGGCATGGCCGCGGCCACGATTCTTGGGCCCATCGCCAGCTATTCGCCCAACATCTTACGCGCGAAAAAGACTCCGCCGATGTATGCCCGGGCCATCGCTCGCATGAAGTTCGGCAAATACAACGAAGCCGAGTGGGAAATCATCCGGGAACTGGAGAAATGCGAAGACGATTTCGACGGCTGGATGATGCTGGCGGAGCTTTATGCCAAGAACTTCCACGATGTTGCCGAGGCCGAACAGACTGTGCTTGAGCTGTGCGATCAGCCCCGGACCACTCCTTCGCAACTGTCGGTCGCGTTGCACCGGTTGTCCGAGTGGCATTTGAACCTGGCGGACAATCCCGGCGCGGCGCGGCGCGCATTGCAGATGATTTGTGATCGGTTGCCGGGCACGCACCTGGCCCACATGGCGCAGCTTCGCATGAATCAATTGCCGGCGACGCTTGAGCAACTCCGCGAGATGCGGAACCCGCGGCCAATTCCTGTGCCCGAGCATTTTGCGCTGCCGGGGTCTATCAGAAAACCCATGCCTGCAGGCCCACCAGGCACGACACCGGAGTTGGAAGCACAGAGAAAGCAAGCGGTCGAACAGGCCAATGCCTGTGTGGAGAAGCTCACGCTGGAGCCGAACGACGTTGCAGCGCGGGAGGAGTTGGCTCGGTTGTTTGCCGAGCGCCTGAACCAGGTTGACCAGGGACTGGAGCAGATCACTCTCTTGCTCAATATGCCCGACCAGCCGGACGCCAAACGCGCGGGGTGGCTCGACCTCATGGCCACCTGGCACATCAATTATCGCCAGGACCATAACACCGGCCGAAAAATCCTCGACCGGCTGGTGCATGAATTCCCTGAGAGCCCGGAGGCGGCTGCAGCGCACCGGCGCGCGCAAACGCTGGACGCGGAGTATCCGGGGTAACACACTGCGCGCATGAAAAGCGAACCAACCAGCGCCGTGATGCATCCGGAATGGACGCCGGACTCCTGGCGGAAAAAGTCCGCTCTTCAGATGCCAACCTATCCGGACGCGGCGGCGCTGCGCGACACGCTGACTCAACTGGCTCGGTTGCCTCCACTGGTGACAAGTTGGGAGATCGAGAACCTCAAAGCGCAACTCGCGGAGGTGACACACGGCCAGCGCTTCCTGCTGCAAGGCGGTGATTGTTCGGAAAATTTCGACGACTGCGAATCCGGCGCCATCGCCGGCAAACTGAAAATCCTGCTGCAGATGAGCCTAGTCCTGGTGCAGGGCGCCAGGAAGCAGGTTATCCGCGTCGGCCGCATTGCCGGCCAGTACGCCAAACCGCGCTCGGCGGACACCGAGACCCGCGGAGGCGTCACGCTGCCCAGCTACCGGGGCGACATGATCAATCGCGCCGGGTTCAGCGCGGCGGAGCGCACTCCTGACCCCGCCCTGCTGCTCCGCGCCTACGAACGCTCGGCGTTGACGATCAATTTCATTCGCGCCCTGATTGAAGGCGGCTTCGCTGACCTGCATCATCCAGAGTACTGGGAACTGGGTTTTGTGGCCAATTCGCGCCACGTCGCGGAATACACCCGCATGGTGGAATCGATCGGTGAGTCACTGCGCTTCATGGAAACTCTCGCCGGCCGCGTGGCAGCCGATATCAACCGGGTGGATTTCTTCACCAGCCACGAGGGCTTGCACCTGGACTACGAGCGCGCCCAAACGCGCCAGGTTCCCCACCGCGCGGGCTGGTACGACCTGGCTACGCATTTCCCGTGGATTGGTGAACGCACCCGCGCGTTGCATGGGGCACATGTCGAGTTTTTTCGTGGTATCGCCAATCCCATCGCCGTGAAAATCGGTCCGACGGTCACGCCCGAGGAGGCTCTGGCGCTGGCCGATGCGCTAAACCCGCGGAATGAACCGGGCCGGCTCACGTTCACACACCGGCTTGGGGCCGCCAATGTGGAGAAGTGCCTGCCCCCGCTCGCCCTGGCAATACAACGGGAGGGCAAAGCGATTCTTTGGTGCTGCGATCCCATGCATGGCAACACCGAAACCACGCGCGAAGGCATCAAGACCCGGCATTTCGATAAGATCCTCAAGGAACTGGAATTGTCCTACCGCATCCTGCGCGACAGTGGCACTCACCTGGGTGGCGTTCATTTCGAGTTGACCGGGGAAAACGTCACCGAATGTATAGGTGGCGCGAGCGGCGTGACGGAGGCCGATCTCCCACGGGAGTACCGCACTCAACTGGACCCGCGGCTAAACTATGAGCAGGCAATGGAACTGGCGCTGCTCCTCTCCCGATTGATGGCTGCTGAGCCACACAAGGCAAATCCCCAACACGAGCGTCCGCCGTCGTTCTGAGCTCGCCGAACACATGAGATTGTTCGCAAACCCGAAGAACGTAAGCCTCGGCGCCCGATGGGAATCTCATTCGTCGTTCGCCTGCCGGGTCGAAGCTTCCGAGCGAAGGCCGGTCATTCGTCATTTGGCTTTCGTCATTCGTTATTTGGCATTCGTCATTCTGCTCGCTCTCCTCCCGCGCTTCCGATCATTCGCTGCCGTCGTTTCGACTCCCTTCGGCACGAGCTATCAGGTCAATATCGATGCCAGCGGCCAAAACATTGCCGGGGACGCAGCCAATGAACCCTCACTCTGCATCGACCCGAACAACTCGAATCGCATCGCCATTGGCTGGAGGCAATTCGACAGCGTGACCAATGACTTTCGCCAGGCGGGGTGGGCTTACTCGACCAATGGCGGTGTTAACTGGACGTTTGGCGGGACTCTCGAAACCAACGTTTTTCGCAGTGATCCCGTCCTGGCCGCGGATGCGGAGGGGCGGTTCTATTTTCTAAGTCTGCAACCTAACCCATTCCGATGCGATTTGTGGCGCTCGACCAACGGAGGCGCCAACTGGCAGCGGATCGGTCCCGCGGCCGGCGGCGACAAGTCCTGGATGTCGATCGACAAGACCTCCGGTCCGGGACATGGCACGATTTATCAGGCCTGGGATTACGCATCAACGACCTCGAACCACTATTTCAGCCTTTCGTACGACGGCGGGATAACCTGGACGAATCCGTTCGTCATACCTCAGGAACCGTACTGGGGCACACTGGATGTGGGACCAGAGGGCCAAGTTTACTCGCTGGCCGGGTTCAACGGCAGCGACACTTTCTGGTTGAACCGCTCGACCAACGCCACCAACCGCGCTGCACCGTTCAATTTTGATCTCACCGTGCCTGTAAACTTCGGCGGGAGTTTGCTTTACTCTCTAGGTCACGGCCCAAACCCCGGCGGCTTATTGGGCCAGCTTTGGGTCGCAGTGGATCGCTCAACCAATCAAACCCGCGGAAATGTGTACGGGCTCTTCTCAGCCGGCAGGACAACGAACAGTTGCGATGTCATGTTTGCGCGCAGCACCGATGGTGGCGCGAGCTGGAGCCTGCCTCAACAGCTAAATAGCGACGCGGGCAGCAACACCTGGCACTGGTTTGGGACAATGTCCGTGGCTCCGAATGGCCGCATCGATGCGTGTTGGTACGATACCCGGCACGACTCCGGCCTCGACACCAACCATATCTTCTCCGAGCTGTATTATTGTTATTCGCTAGACGGCGGTTTGTCCTGGGCGACTAATCGCGCTATCAGTCCCCCGTTCGATTCCCTCATTGGCTGGCCAGACCAAAACAAAATTGGCGATTATGTTGGTATGATATCGCTCGATGACGCCGCCTGCATCGCCTATAGCGCCACCTTTAACGGTGAGCAAGACATCTACTTCATTCGTGTCGAACAACCCATCTTTGCCACCATCAGCCTGACGGCCACCGCCATCAGCGTCTCCTGGAACGCAGTCATCGGAAAAACATATCGCCTCCAGTACAAGGACAGCGTCGCCGCACCCTGGCCCATTGGCACCAATCAGCTTTGCCTCGTGGCCACCAACGTGATGATGACGGTTAACGATCCAACCGCTCCCGGCGCATCCCAGCGTTACTATCGCGTGGTCAAGCAGCCATGACCGACAGTGCGCAGCAGCCGACTCACACTGGCCGCGGGCGAAAATGGGCAGCTGCGATTAGCTTCATCCTGGTGGTGGGCTTAGTCTCCGGTTGTCAAACCCTTGGCTTCTATTGCCAGGCGATTGAAGGTCAGTATCAACTGGTAGCCAACCGCAAATCCATAGAAAAACTGTTGGCCGATGCCCGAACGCCCGCCCGGCTCAGTAATCAGTTGGAGCTGCTGCAGCGGCTCCGGGCGTTCGCAGATAAGGAGCTGAAGCTGCCAGTGGATGGCCACTACACAAAATATGTGGACGTGCACCGCCCATTTGTGGTTTGGAACGTGGAAGCCGCCCGGGAGTTTTCGCTCGAACCAAAATCCTGGTGGTATCCGGTAGTCGGTAGCCTCGAATATCGCGGCTATTTCTCGGAACACCGGGCGAATCAGTACGGCGCCGCCCTTCGGCGGAAAGGGTATGACGTTTTCGTTGAAGGCGTCCCCGCGTATTCGACTCTGGGCTGGTTCAAGGACCCGGTGTTGAACACATTCATCTACGAGCCGGAAGCTGGCCTGGCCGAGACGATCTTCCATGAGCTTGGCCATCAGCGCGTCTTTGCGCGAAGCGACACCGACTTCAATGAAGCATTTGCGACGACGGTCGGCGAGGAAGGCGCGCGACGTTGGCTGCGCGCCCATGGTGATGACGCGGGTCTCGAGCGGTACATGGTGGGACTTAGGCGCACCCGACAGTTCGCTCACTTGATCCTGGGGACGCGCGAGCGGTTGGAAGCACTTTACGGCGACCGGCGGACAGAAGAAGGTCGATTAAGAGCGACGAAACAAAAGCGCGAGGCCCCCGCGGACGAGCTGCGACGGGAAAAGCAGCAAGTCCTCGATCGGCTCCAGCGGGACTACGCCGAGTTAAAGAAAGAATGGGGTGGTGACGCTTCGTACGAAGCCTGGTTTGCGCGGCAGATCAACAATGCGCAGCTTAACTCAGTAGCTACCTACTATGACCTTGTGCCCGGTTTCGAGCACTTGCTGAAAGAGAACGGCGGCGACCTGGAGAAATTCTACGCGGCGGCGGCGCGACTTGCCAAATTGCCGAGGAAAGAGCGCCGCCAGCAGCTCACCGTCCTGAGCAATGTTCAAGAAGGGCAATCGTTGAAACTCGGAGTCGGTCACTGACGACGAGCATCCCGGAACAGGTTAGCGGCAAGAGGATGGGTCAGACTTTCCGCTCGCTTATCCAGACAGTAGCTAACCACACCATCACATTCGCCGTCCTGCCGGGATTGCAGGCACATTCGTAACCAGTCGGCAATCCGTTGCGGGCTGGCCGGCTCTCCGTGGCGAAGCTTGAACTCTTCAGCCGACGCGGCGGTCATCACGATAAACGGCAACTGGAACCGCTGCTCACCCTTGCGCACCGCGCTGCCAAAACCAGCTTCGAACGGTCCTTGCTGCTCGACTTTCCATTGGCTGGGCTCGGCTAAAGTTGTCGCCAGTTCCAGGCCCTCAGCCCGTAAGTCCTTCAGCCGCCAATTCACGCCAAAGTTGCTTACTCCCCGCTTGTCCGTTAGCCGGAACGCGACAGTCACCTTCGATTTGCCCTGAACTGCGGCAGTCGCATCCGCTTCGATCTGCTGCCAGGTTTTTGCGCCGCCGGCCACGTCCTCCTCCCAAAGGATCTTATCTTCCACCAGCAACTGTTTGAAATGATACCCGGCCGTTTTTCCTGTGAAATCGTCGCGCTCTGTGAAATGCAGACGGACTCGACTGGTGTCAACAACGCGGGCCGAGACAGCGGCGCTGACATAGTCGCCTGGGTGCGTCGGGGTGCTTGCCGGGCAACCTAGCTGGCCGGACTGCGTCGTTGCTTCGCCCTTGAGAATCGCGCGAGCGTCGCGGATTTCATCCTGATCCTGGGGATAGGCCACCACGACGCCATCAATTATTGCCTGATAATTGTTCACGAACTCGGCGGTGATTTCCGGAAAATACATCAGCGGTAAGAAGGCCAGCCGCGGATTAATCTGCCGGGCCCTGGCTTGCATCTTACGAACGTAGTCCGGAGTGAAGAACTTGCGGTTCGCGTAGAAGTCATCAATCACCCAGCCGGTGAGATTGGTTTGCTGGAAGGACAATCGCGCGATTTCCTCGGCCCAGCGCACATAGTCGAGCTTGAACGGCTCGGACGCGGGATAACCTCCTTGGGGACCTTCTGACGGCGGCACCAAGTACACCCACACCTCGATCCGGGCCTCGGCGGCTCTAGGCAAAAATAATTTCAAATCATCCCAGTCGGAGGTGGCGTGCCACAGCAGCCAGTAGTAGCTGGTGACGTGGAGCTCCTCGAGCCGACGCACCATGGCTTCGATATCCACGCGGCCATCAGCGCGCCGAAGTTCGGCGTCATAATCCGCGAGGTGCGGACGAGCCACGGGCGCCCGGGCCTGCCCCAACGCCGCCGCGCAGCTCAGCATCAGAATGAGAAACCAAAGAGGCCGAAAGATGGGTCTCATGTGCTGTGTGAGGGTAGTTCAGCCTCCAGATCCGCTCAAGCCTGCCAGTATTCGTTCCAGTAGCAGCCGCCATCTCGCATATCGGTGGCGGAGAGCGCCCATCCCCGGGCGCAGCAAGCTCCGCCTGTTCGAACGCTTTAGACTCATGCCAAGCACCATAGTTGTCGTTCGTCGCTGCGCCCGGGGACGGGCGCTCTCCGGTAGTGGGTTCACAAAAGAAATCGCTGGAAAACCTCCGGGCCAACATTCATATTATCACCCATGAAGCCTGCCGATCTAATCTCAAGCCCCACCATTTTTTCTTCTGACCGCCGCAATTTTCTCAAGCGGCTGTCCGTCACCGCCGCCTGGTTGACCGTGCCTGGCGCCTTCGCCGAGGAGTTGCTCCGCACTCCGCGACAGACCGAAGGCCCGTTCTATCCGGACAAGCTGCCGCTCGATACCGACAATGACCTCATCCTAGTCAACGACTCCCTGACGCCGGCCATAGGCGAAATCACGCACCTGTCCGGACGTGTTCTCGATGGACGCGGTGACCCCATCCGCGATGCCCTGGTCGAGATCTGGCAAGTGGACAATAATGGCATCTATCTCCACTCGCGCGACAATCTTACAAAGCGGGATCCGAACTTTCAGGGCTTTGGCCGGTTCCTGACCGGCTCAAGCGGCGAATATTACTTCCGCACGATCAAACCGGTCGCCTATTCGGGTCGCACGCGGCACATCCATTACGCGATCAAGATGAAAGGACGCGACAAGTGGACCACCCAATGTTACGTCAAGGGCGAACCAAAGAATGCGCGCGACGGGGTCCTGAATGGCATCAATGATCCCAAAGCCCGCGCGTCGGTCATCGTGGACTTCGCCCCAATAAAAGGTTCGCGCGCCGGCGAACTGGCTGCGAGGTTTGACATTGTGCTGGGATTTACACCCGTCACCTAACGGTTATGAAACGATTGATAGCGTTGGCTCTCTGTCTGTTGGCGGTAACGGTTTCCGCCCAGGAATGGGCGAAGGCGCGCCTGGAAAAATCGCCACGTCATCACGAATGGGTGACTGTCAAACACGGCGGCCGGGAAATTCAATGCTACATCACGTATCCCGAGGTCAAAGACGCGGCGACCGCCGTAGTCGTCATCCATGAGATCTTCGGTCTGACGGACTGGGTGCGCGGCGTTACCGATCAACTGGCCGAGGCCGGTTATATTGCAATCGCGCCGGACCTGCTCTCGGGGGCCGCCCCAGGTGGCGGTGGCACGGCCGAACTGGGCGGCAGCGACGCCGCAACCAAGGCCATTCGCTCTTTGCCGCCGGAGCAAGTCACGGCCGACCTGAATGCAACCCTGGATTACGCGAAAAAATTGCCCTCCTGCAACGGGAAAGTAGCGGTCGGCGGATTCTGCTGGGGCGGCGCGCAGAGTTTCCGTTTCGCCACGAACAACAAGGAACTTAAAGCCGCCTTTGTCTTTTATGGCACCGGACCTGAAAGCGAACAGGACCTCGCGCAAATCAACGTCCCGGTTTATGGATTCTACGGAGGCAACGATAACCGGGTGAATTCGACCATTTCCAAGACCTCCGAGTCAATGAAGCGTGCTGCGAAAAAGTACGATCCGGTTACCTACGAAGGAGCCGGGCACGGGTTTATGCGCGCCGGCGAAGCGCCCGACACCAATGAGGCAAACCAGAAAGCGCGCAAGCAAGCCTGGGAACGCTGGAAAGACCTGCTGAAGAAAATCTGAGGTCGAATTCTTGTCGCGGCGCGCGCCGGGTTCCAGCATCCTGCACCGATCATAGATGGAACCAACGCCTGTGAACGTACCCGCGCTGCGCACCGCTCCGGCGCGGGACGAAATTACCGGCCCGAGCCATCTCTCACCCCAACAATGGCGTTCGGGCATCGCCGCCTGGCTGGGCTGGACCTTCGACGGCCTTGACATGCACCTCTACACCCTGGTCGCCGCGCCTTTCGTCGCGCAGCTCCTGGGCGGCCTTGCTACGACTGATCCGCGCGTCGGCCGGTACGGGTCGATTATCCAGGCCGGGTTTTTGCTCGGTTGGGCCATGGGCGGCGGGTTCTTTGGGCGGATCGGCGACCGCCTCGGTCGTGCCCGCGCGTTGAGCCTTACGGTCTTGACGTATGCCGCTTTTACCGGGCTCTCCTTTTTCGCCCACACTTGGTGGCACTTGCTGATCTTCCGGTTTCTCGCGGCATTGGGCATCGGCGGCGAATGGGCCGTGGGCGCTTCGCTGCTGTCGGAAACCTGGCCGCGCAAATGGCGACCCTGGATTGCGGCGGTGCTTCAGAGTGGCGTCAATGTGGGCGTTCTGGGCGCCGTGCTGGCAAACTTTGTCCTCGCCAATGCCCAGCCGCGCTGGCTGTTCCTAGTTGGTATCCTGCCCGCTTTGCTGGTCTTTTGGATTCGGCGAGCGGTGCCTGAGCCTGAGGAATGGCGTGAGGCCAAGGACCGCGCCCGGCATAGGGAGCCGCGCGTCCGCGACCTCTTCGAGGGCAACGTGCGCCAGATCACGATTTGGGTCGTGCTGGTCTGCGGCGTTTCTCTCACCGCGCATTGGGCGTTCATGTTCTGGCATCAGCAACAGCTCCGCAACCTGCCCGAGGTGCTGGGTTGGAGCGCTCAACAAAAGAACCATCTCGTCAACACGGCCCTTTACCTCGTGATGGTCGGCTCCATCCTGGGCAATTTTTTCGCCGGCGCCGTTGCGCGCCTGCTCGGTTATCGGCCGGCGATCGTCGGGATGTGCCTCGCTTACTTTCTGGTGATGTCGGCCGCGTATTGGGTCCCGCGCGAGCACACCGCCCTGCTCTGCTGGTTGCCCTTTATCGGCTTTTGCCAGGGCCTGTTCGCTCTGTTCACGATGTACTTGCCTCCTTTGTTTCCGACGCTGCTGCGCACGACCGGCGCCGGTTTCTCTTACAACATTGGCCGGATCAGCGCCGCATTCGGAACTGTGTTTTTCGGGCTGCTATCGAATGTGGGCGATTATCGCGCGGCGCTCTTTTGCGCCTCCTTTTTGTTCCTTCCCGCCGCGCTGCTCGCGCTTTTCCTGCCGGACACGCGGGATGTATAGCCTGCTTTGTAGCCGCCGACGTGAGTCGGCGGATTCTCTTCAAAACACAGGTCGGCGCCGAGCCGGTGGCGGCTACATCCTTTTGGCGAGTCTTTCGGGGCGTGAAAAATCCGGGCTGACCACCGGTCACTTGGTCGCCAGTCGCATGTCCAGGTCAAGCTTCATGTTCATTGCTTGTTTCTGGCCGCCCATATCCATGGCCATGGACATGTCGGAGCGAAGGTTCATCGTTCCCTCTGACGGAAGCACTTTTGTCAGGTCGGTCTTGATTTCGCAGGTTCCATTGCCGGTCATTTTGCTGACGTCAATCTTCATCCCCGGAAGCGCCGGGTTTTCAATTTTTTGGTTCGAGGCGTGTTGGGCAATGCTGCTCTTGGCGGTAAACCGCTCGCCTTCGACGGAAAGCAGTTCGTACTTGGCCGTTTGCTCGAGCGTCATGCCCTGGGATTTGATCTGCCTCTGCACTTCCCACTTGGCGCCGGCGCCGACAGCCTCCTCGGGCAACGAGGCCGAGAGAGTCGAGAAGGATTCCCTCATCTGATCCATGACCTGGCTTACCTGTGGGCTTGCGCCCGTGGGCGCCTTCAGCTCTGTTCCTTTGCCGACACCGCGGTTGGAGATCATACCGGTCCCGGAGGTTCCCTTCATGCCGCCGAAAGCCGATTTCAAGGCTTCGGCGATCTGCGGCATGACATTCGGGTCATCGGCCACGCTGGCATCGCTCATCGACATCTCGTAGGTGATGTCGCCCTCGGGGGAGACGCTTTTGACCGTTGCATCCATGGTCATCTTGATCGCCGGCATTTTGATCGGTGGTATTTCCGATTCGCCCATTTTCATCTCCATGGCCATATTCATAGTCATCCCTAACGTCTGTTTGTCTCCAGGCTTGGGATGCAAGCGCAAAACTTTGCGTGGCTCGGCGCCGGCCTCGATCAGTTTGACTTGCGGCGTCCCGACAGCTTTGGCGCTCGGACTTGAGGGGGCGGGCGTCGGCTCCTTCTCTGACGATGTTGAGTCCTGCTTTGCGCCTTGGCTGCCTCCGGCGGGTGCCGAAGTTTTCTGGGAGAGAGCCGTGACCTTTTCCACGACGTCATTCAAGCGGAAGGAAACGACTTTTTTGTTCCACTGAGGGTTCTCGTGTTGGAAATTCAGCAAAGCCTTATGTGCTTCCCGATACTTGGCCAGGGCCTGAGCGGTCTGGCCGCTGGAGTTCAGTGCGTCGGCCTGTTGGACGATGGCGTAGATGCGCAGATACACGTCCTCGGGCTCGTCCGCGCACGCTGGAAATACCATCATCCCCAAAGCCACAATCAGCAGCCACGAAAACCATTTCAGGTTCAGCCGAACCAGTGTTCTTGTGGCAGCACGATTCAAGGCGATTTGGTTCACAGTCTTGCTCATGGATCGTAAGCTAGATTGCTTCCAAGCGGCGTCAACCAAAAAGAGGGACCATTAGCTTTGCGATCCTTCCGGTCCCTTGCTGGAGGTTTGCGCTGGTCAGGGCGCCGCTGTATTCTGGGCCCACACATTTCATGATACCCAAGAACCGACCTACAATATGAATTCATGGACGCGCAGAGACTTCACCAAAACCGTCACTATTGCCGGCGCGAGCGCAGCGCTGAGCAGCTTGCGCGTGCTCGGCGCCAACGAGCGAATCCGCCTCGGTTTTATCGGGCTGGGCAATCGGGGCGACCAGGTGCTCAGCGCATTCCAGAAACACGAGGACGCGCAGGTCGTCGCTCTTTGTGACCTCTACCAGCCCTATCTCGATTTTGCCGCGAATAGACTCGGTGGCGAACCCAGGCAGTTCAAAGATTATCGAAAGCTGCTTGAACTGAAGGACATTGATGCGGTGGTAATCTGCACGCCTGACCATTGGCATGCGCTACAGACGGTCCACGCCTGCGAAGCGGGGAAAGATGTGTATGTCGAGAAGCCATTGTCGCTCCGCGTGGCCGAAGGACGCCGCATGGTCGAGTCCGTGCAACATCACAAACGCGTCTGCCAGGTGGGAATTCATCGTCGCTCCATTCCGTTTTGCCGGGAACTGGCCGAATTCATTCGCAACGGCGGCATTGGCCACGTCACCGTGGCCCGCGCCTTCCACATTCAGAATGACTGGCCCCAAGGGATTGGCAATCCACCGAACGAAAGTCCCCCAGTGGACTTCGATTGGGAAGGCTGGCTCGGTCCCGCGCCGAAAGTCGCCTACAACAAAAACCGCGCCTTTTATCGCTTCCGCTGGTTCTATGATTACTCAGGCGGGCAGATGACGAATTTTGGCGTCCACTACCTCGACCTCATCCATTCAGCTCTCGGCCAAGAAGCCCCGCTGGCAGTGACGGCACTCGGAGGCAAGTATGTCGTGGAGGACAACCGCGAAATTCCCGACACAATGGAAGCCCTTTGGCAGTATCCCGGCGGAACGCTGGTGACCTTCTCGCAATTCAACGCCTCAGCCGCAGCCGCAGCCGTGCGGCCCGCGGAGATCGAATTCCGCGGCACCAAGGGAACGCTCTATGTGCAGAGCAATGGCTACGAAGTCGTGCCCGAGATGATAACTCAGGAGGAGTTCCCGGCCCGGTCTCCGCTCACGCGCGATGCCGACAGACAATATCGCACCGCGGCCAAGGCATTGATCGAACCCAAAAAAGTTGTCGCCGGCCGTGACGGAGGGGACACTGCGCTCCATGCCCGGAACTTCCTCGATTGCGTCAAGAGTCGGGCCAAATGCAATTGCGATATCGAGACCGGCCATCGCAGCACCACCACAACTTTGCTCGGCAATATCGCGCTTCGGACCAGAGCGTTTCTGGAATGGGACGCACGGGCCGAGCGGTTCACCAACAACGATGCCGCCAACAAACTGCTGGCGTGTGACTATCGTGCGCCTTACAAACTAAGTTGATCTATATCCAAACATCCATCTCGTCATGAACACAACACGCCGTGAATTCCTTGCTTACTCTGCCACAGCCGTCGCTGCCACCTCCCTCCTTCCTCGCGTCCTGGGCGCCGCTGAGTCAAACGCAAAGGCGGCCGGGCCGCTGCGCATTCTGATCCTCGGCGGCACGGGATTCCTCGGTCCTGCATGCACCGAGTCCGCTCTCGCCCGCGGCCATTCCGTCACGCACTTCAATAGCGGCCGGACTGAAGATCGGCGACGAGAGGCAGGTCGCCCCTCCGTCGTTCCCGCGGGCGTCGAGCAACTCCACGGCAACCGCGACCCCAACAAAACCGCCGACGATCGCAAGAACGAAGGCAAATCCGACGCGCCGAAGGATCCCAACAGTCCCAAAGGCCTCTCTCAGCTCGAAGGCAGGAGTTGGGATGGAGTCATTGACACCAGCGGCTTCTTCCCAAGAATGGTCAAAGCCTCTGCGGAACTCCTCGGCCCCAGAGTGAAGCAATACGTTTTCATCTCGACCATCTCAGTCTATAAGGGTACCAGCGTCCCCAACTTCGACGAAACAGCACCGCTGGCCACGCTCGACGACCCCACGACCGAGGAAATGGGCAAGGACTTCGCCAATTACGGCGGCGGCAAGGCCCTGTGCGAAAAGGCTGCCGAGGCTGCCATGCCCGGTCGCGTGACCAACGTTCGTCCCGGTTTCATCGTCGGGCCTCGTGACACCTCCGGGCGCTTTATCTACTGGCCGGTCCGCGCTTCGCTTGGGGGCACCATGATTGTTCCCGGCCGTCCCACAGACCCGATTCAACTCATCGACGTCCGCGATCTGGCTGACTGGATCATCCATTGCCTCGAGAACAACATGGTCGGCGTCTATAACGCGACCGGTCCTGCAAAGGAGCTTTCGATGAAGTCGATGGTCGAGGGCGTGCACAAGGGTGTCGGCTCCGATGTCACCTTCACCTGGATCGACAGCGAGTTTCTTGAGTCTCACGGTGTCAAAGACGGCCAATTCCCGCTTTACGCACCTCCCACGGGCGATTCCGCCGGCTTTCATCGCTGCAACGTTTCGCGAGCTCTGGCCAAGGGACTCAAATTCCGCCCCATCTCTGACACAGCAAAGGCCACACTAGACTGGTACAAATCACTTCCTGCAGATATCCAGGCCCGCGTCGCCCCGCAGTTCGCCAAACGCGCCAACGAAGTGTCCTGGCTTGACACTGAAAAACACCTCCTCGAAGCCTGGCGCGCGCACGCGCAGAAATAGCAGTGTGTCTCAAAATTGTAGGAGCCGACGTAAGGAGGCTCTGATCGAGTTTGGATCTTGAATTTTGAATTTTGGATTTTTCGGTCAGAACCTCCTTGCGTCGGCTCCTACACTGAGAGGGATTTTCCAAACACCCTCGTAGCAAAACCAAAACGCGAGCGATTGCCAAAACGTGAAACGGATGGCTCAACGCCCGCTGCGCGGCAACGCCCGTATCGCTCCCGTCGAAATTCCGCCATCCACCAACAGCGTCTGACCCGTAACATACGCGCTGGCATCTGACGCCAGAAAAATCAAAGCGCCCTCCAGGTCAGGCGGTTGGCCGGGGCGCTTGAGCGGGATACGGTCACACAGGTATTTCACCCAGTCTTGATCCTCATACATCACAGCAGTTTGCGCGGTCTTGAACCAGCCGGGCGCGAGGCAGTTTACTGTAATTCCGTGGACACCCCAATCATCTGCCAAACTCATTGTGAGCTGCTTGATACCACCGCGACTGGCGCCGTACGGCCCCAGCCCAGCGTAACCTGACACGCTCGTCACCGAACCAATATTGATGATCCGGCCATATTTTCGCTTAATCATGTGCCGCGCCACAGCCTGCGCAACGAAGAACGCGCCGCGGAGATTCGTGTCAAGCACCAGGTTCCAATCGTCCCAAGTCACTTCCAGCGCCGGCTTGCGCACGTTGCAGCCGGCGTTGTTGACGAGAATATCGATCTTGCCGTAATGCGCGATTGCGGCTTGCGTCATGCGTTGGATGCTCTCGTAATCGCGCACATCCAACCGGAGCGGAAAGGCTTTCCTCCCCAACGACTCAATCTCCGTTTGGAACGGCTTCAGCGATTCCGGCTCGCGGCCGGTAATCACCAGGTCCACCCCGGCCCGCGCCAGCGCCCGCGCAAACGTTTGGCCCAGACCCCGGCTCGCACCGGTGACGACCGCGACCTTGGCAGTGAGATCGAACAAGTTCGGACTCCTGTTTCCTAGCGATTCATGGTGTCAGCACCACTTTCAACAATCCGGGCTCTCGCTTGTAAAGTCGATCAAACCAACTCGCACCCTCGGCTAGTGGTGCCACGGCGCTGACGAGAGGCGAAGGATCAAGTCCGCCCGACGACATTAGGTCCAGACAGGTATGGTATTCCCCTCGCGACGCGCAGGAGCCGAGAATCGTCAACTCGCGCGTGACGGCGATTTGCAGTGGAAAATCGATCTTGGGGGCAACATTTCCGATCAGCGTCACATGCCCTCCCTTTCGGACACACCGCAGGGCCAAATCCACTGTGGAAGCGACGCCGACTGCTTCGAACGCGACATCGACGCCGTGCCCATCAGTAAGCCCCAAAATCGTTTCCAGGGCATTCTTGCTCGCAGAGTTAACTGAGTGGGTTGCGCCGCACTTTTGGGCCAGGGCGAGTCGCCCTTCTACTACGTCCACCGCGATCAGACGCTCGCTCCCAATCTGTTTCAAAGCTTGGAGCACTGCCAGGCCAATCATGCCGGCGCCCACCACGACGGCCGTACCGTTCTTCTTCGTCCCCACACGGTTGATCGCATGCAACGCAATCGAAAACGGCTCGACCAGGGCGGCGAGTTCGAACCCCAGGTTCTTCGGCAACCGATAGAGAACGCGTTGCGGCACCGCGACGAATTCCGCCAACGCGCCGTCCTGCCGGTATTCCTCGCAGGAAACACCCAGCACCCGGCGGCGCTCACACAGGTTCACCTCTTCGCGCCGACAAAACTCACAATAGCCGCAATAAATGGTGGAATCGAATGTGACCCGGTCCCCCACCACCCAACCGGTCACACCGCTGCCGACGCCACTGATGACTCCCGCCGCCTCGTGTCCCATGATGATCGGCGGACGACGCCGACCGGTGCTGCCATCCATTCCATGGACATCGCTCCCGCAAATGCCGCACGCTTTGACCGCCACCAGGACTTCCTCCGCCCCCGGTTCCGGAGTGGGCACCTCCTCGAACGCAAATTGATTGTATTGTTTGAGAACCAGGGCTTTCACGAATGCAATGGAGTAAGAACCAAGCGACAAGAGCGGTCAAGCCGACAGCCGTGGAGCGGTGGTCCACATCGTCTTCGTGAACATCTGTTTAAGAGGAACGCGGTTCAGAATTCGAGCGTCGTGTTCCCCCTCACGCCTGCCCTCTCCCTTGGGGAGAGGGAGATCTCGTCGCCCGTCCCCTCTGCGGGTTTAGATCGCTTCATGGTCCCGGTGCGCGCTATTGGAGAAGTGTCTCCCCGGCTTGACCTCGATCAGAACTCTGTACTACTTTCTGGCTAGATGCAGAGAACACGCATTCGACACAACCAACCAAAATCGCCTTGCCATGAATGATGCTTCACTTTCCATAGTCACTCGCCGTGAATTCCTGGGTGCCGTTGGGGCCGCCGGAGCGGCTTTAGGCCTGGGCCTGCCGCATTCAAGCCGGGCAGCGCAAACAGGAAAGATACCCATCGGCCTCGAGCTCTATTCGCTGCGCGAGCAGTGCAAGACAGACTTGCCCGGCATGCTCGCCGCAGTCGCGAAAATTGGTTACAAAGGCGTCGAGTTCGCCGGTTATCATGGCCGGACAGCGAAGGAGTTGCGAAAGATGCTGGATGATAATGGTATCATCGCCTGCGGCACGCACACACCCTACGAATCAGTAATCGGCGACAAGCTCAAGGAGACGGTCGAGTTCAACCAAACCATCGGCAACAAGTTTCTAATTGTGCCCTCAATGACGGCCCGATCAAAAAAGGACTGGCTGGAAAGGGCCAAACTTTTCAACGAGCTCGCGGACAAGGTGAAGCCTGAGGGGATGTGGATGGGCTACCACGCTCACGCGCATGACTTCAAGAATCTGGAAGGCGAAACTTCCTGGGACATTTTCTCCAGCAACACCCGCCCGGAGGTTATTCTTCAACTGGATGTGAGCAACTCCGCTGACGGCGGGGCCGATCCGGTTGCCGTCCTGAAGAAACATGGAGCCGGTCGGACGCGTAGCATCCACATCAAGCCGCATGGCGGAGGATCCGAGGCCATCATCGGCGAGGACAAACTCAACTGGAAAGAAATCTTCGCTTTCTGCGAAGGGCCGGGCAAAACGGACTGGTACGTGGTCGAACACGAGACAAGCAAAGACCCCCTCGATACCGTGCGCCGCACTTACGACGCGCTCAAGCAATTCGGCAAGGTTTAGCCCAAAACCCTGCACTGATTCAGAACGGTTCGGACACTCGCCGCTTGCGCCGGCCCGCTTCGCCGGACGGACCGCGCCGACCCTTCTTCAGATAGCTCACCCGTGATGGCGCAGCAGCCTGAGATGGGCTTACTGGTTTGCTTCCCTCGAGGGTCCGCTTCAATTCGCGAATCTGATCCCGCAACAGGGCTGCCTTTTCAAACTCAAGGTTGTTGGCCGCGCTTACCATTTCCTCTTCCAATTCCTTGATGGTTTCGTTCAGGTCAATATCGACACCGGACTCGTTCAAGAAGGCATGAGCTTTCTCAGTCGTCTGACGGTAGGAAGCCAGGCTTTCCTCGACCGCGCGGCTGACGCTGCGCGGCGTGATGTTGTGTTCCTGGTTATAGGCCAACTGCTTCTGCCGGCGGTAATCCGCCACCGCCAGGAACCGCTGGATGCTCTGCGTCTTGACGTCCGCATACAGGATCACTTCGCCATGTAGATGCCGCGCCGCCCGGCCCGCCGTTTGTATCAAACTCGTCTCGCTGCGCAGGAACCCTTCCTTGTCCGCGTCGAGAATGGCCACCAGCGAGACTTCCGGCAGGTCCAAACCTTCGCGCAGCAGGTTGATGCCGACCAGCACGTCAAACTCGCCCTTACGCAATGCCCGCAGGACTTCAACGCGCTCGATGGCGTCAATCTCGCTGTGCAGGTACTGGACCTGGATACCGATCTCGCGCAGGTAATCGGTGAGCTCCTCGGCGGTCCGCTTCGTCAGCGTCGTGACCAGTACCCGTTCCTTGGCGTCGGCGCGCTTGCGGCATTCATTGATCAGGTCATCAATTTGGCCCGCCAGCGGTTTGAGCGTGACCTTTGGATCCACTAAGCCCGTGGGCCGCACCAACAGCTCGACCACGCGCCCGCCGGCCCATTGAATTTCGCGCGGGCTGGGCGTGGCGCTGGCGTAAATGGTCTGGTTTTGCAGCGACTGGAACTCCTCGAAGTTGAGCGGGCGGTTGTCGAGCGCGCTCGGCAGCCGGAACCCATGCTCGACTAGCACGGTCTTGCGCGAGCGATCGCCCTCGTACATGCCGCCAATCTGCGGGATCGTCGCGTGCGATTCGTCAATCACCAGCAGGTAATCCTCCGGGAAAAAATCGAAAAGCGTGCAAGGGCGCGAACCGGGCGAGCGACCGGAAAGGTGCCGCGAGTAATTCTCGATGCCCGAACAGAAACCCATCTCCTCCATCATCTCCAAATCGTATTCGGTCCGCATCTTGAGACGCTGTGCTTCGAGCAGTTTCCCATGCTTTTCGAACTCGGCAATTCGTTCGCCCAGTTCGGCTCGGATGGACAGTAGGGCGGGCCGGAGCTTTTCGGCTGGTGTGACGAATTGTTTGCCGGGATAAATAGTAACGGCTGGGAGCGGCTCGAGCGTCTGGCCTGTCAGCAGTTCGAAGCGTGTGATGCGGTCAATCTGGTCGCCGAAAAACTCTAGCCGCAGGCCGTCTTCACGGCCGGCTGGGCAGACTTCGACCGTGTCACCGCGGACGCGGAATTGGCCGCGGGTGAACTCGATGTCATTGCGAGTGTAGAGCAAATCCACCAGACGGCGGAGCAATTGCTCGCGCGTCATTTCCATCCCGGCCCGGACGGGGATCACCATCGCCTCATAATCTTCTTTGCTGCCGATGCCGTAGATGCACGAGACGCTGGCCACCACCACCACGTCGCGGCGCGAGAACAACGCGCTCATGGTCGAGAGCCGCAGCCGCTCGATCTCGTCGTTAATGCTGGAATCCTTCTCGATGTATGTGTCGGTGCGCGGGATGTACGCCTCGGGCTGGTAATAATCGAAGTAGCTGACGAAATATTCGACCGCGTTCTTTGGGAAGAAGCCCTTGAATTCGGCGTACAGTTGCGCAGCAAGTGTCTTGTTGTGCGAAATGACCAGCGTCGGCCTGTTCACGTTCTTGATCACGTTCGCGAGCGTGAACGTTTTGCCCGAGCCGGTGACGCCGAGCAGCACCTGGTGTTCGGCGTGAGACATCAGGCCGGCAGTCAGCTTGGCAATCGCTTGCGGCTGGTCCCCCGCCGGTTGATACGGTGAAACAATCTCGAACATTTGCTGGCGGAAGGATACCATGCCCCGCCGTCATGTTGAAGAAACCTTTAACGGTCGCCTGGATCTCCGATTTTCCGGTGGAATGGTTGCCGGAACTTCCCGAGCCGCTTCGCGCGCTGCCCAAGCGGCACCCGGCCACGTGGCAAATGGTGCTGCTCTCGGAATTCGAAAGGAATCCCGACCTGCGCCTCCATGTGATAATGCTGCGACGGCGCATCGAGCGCGATTTCACCTTCGAACGAAACGGTACGGTTTTTCACGTTCTGAAAGCGCCCGCATGGCTGCGGCTGGCGTCGCTGTTCTGGGCCGATACCCTTCTCATCCGGCGCCTGTGCCGACGACTCCAGCCGGATCTGGTCCATGCCTGGGGCGCCGAGAAGGGCGCCTCCACAATCGCGCCACGCCTTGGTTATCCGTTCTTGCTGACCGTGCAGGGACTCTTCGCCTGGTACAAGAAATCGGCGCCGCTTCCGACGTACTATCGCTTCATCGAGGTGCTGGAGCGACGCAGCCTGCCGCGCGCGCCGCTCGTCACCACCGAATCCAGGTTCTCCGTCGATTTCCTGCGGCGACACTATCCGGGCCTCGAAATTCTTCAGGCCGAACACGCCCCCAATCGGGCCTTTTTCAACGTGCGCCGACAGCCGCAAACCGACCCGCTTCATTTCATTGCCATCGGCACGCCTTCTTATCGCAAAGGAACGGACTTGCTGTTCAAAGCGCTGGACAAGCTCAGCTCCGAATTACGATTCAAGCTCACGATGATCTGCGGCCAGGATACAAGTTACATCGATTCACTCCTGCCACTCGTCGCCCAAGACTTGTGGCAGCGGATTGAGTTCAAGCACGATCTCTTGCCGGACGAGGTTGCCCGCGCGCTCGAGACACCCGCGATGCTGCTCTTGCCCACCCGTGCCGACGTCAGCCCCAACGCCGTCAAAGAAGCCGTCGTCGCAGGCGTGCCCGTTGTCGTGGGTAACACGGGAGGCGTTCCGGACTACGTGCAGCCCGGTCAAAATGGGTTGCTCTTTCCACCAGGCGACCTGGGTGCGTTCCTCGAAGCCGTTCGTGCGGCTGCGAAACATCCTTTGTTCAGCCGCGGCCAGGTTGCTCCGGAGTCTCTCGCCCTACGCCGCGATTACCTCTCGCCCGCCCGCATGGCGCAGACTTTCCTGGCTGCCTACGAGCGCGCCCTCATGTTGTGCCAGAGCGAAACGAGCGAAATGCATTAGGCTGGCGAGGTGAAAGCAATGGGGTGATGATGCCGTTGTGACACCGCGCAAGAAGATTCCAATTTTCACGCTGATCGCGACGGTTCTCCTGGCCGTCGGCGGATTTCTCTTTTATAATCAGCAAACCTCCGAACCGAGCTACCAAGCAAAACCCTTATCGCGTTGGATTCGCGGATTGGAATACGAAAATGTGAACCCTTCGGACGAACAGCGCGCCGCCCTGCGCGCCATGGGTGAACCTGCCATCACCTGGCTCATTGCTGCTCTGCAACGCCGTGACTCGCCGATTAAACGTAGTTTTGTAAATTACGCCAAAAACCACGCGGAAATTCACAACCGATTCATCGCTCCGCGCCACGTCATCCCCGAGAAGATATATCATGTTCAGGCTGCAACAGCCTTGGGAGAAATCGGCCCCGCGGCGCGAGCAGCGATCCCCTCACTGACGGCCGCGAGTTCGGATCGGGACAGTGTGGTGGCCGCCCGCGCCAAGGCCGCCCTGATAAAAATCCGGGAGGAATCAATCACGACTTTGCTGTCGTTGCTGGAGGATACACTTTCGACAAATTGGTGGCAGGCAGCCTTGACGGTGCAACACCTTGGCACAAACGCCGAAGCGGCAGTTCCACTGCTGGTCAGCGCCCTGCAAAGCACGAATGATGGTGTCCGGGAGAGTGCGCTGCGGGGGTTGGGAGGGATTGCGGGCCGTCCTGACATTGCGGTCCCCGCGCTTATCGGCTGCCTCCGGGACAAAGACGCCCGCATCCGGCGCAGTGCCATCGATGCGCTCTGCAAATTCAAAGGGCCAAAGCAGCAAATCGTGCCCTTGCTCTTATCCAGCATGCAAGACACGGACAATAACGTCTGGCTTGGGGCGGCATTTGGATTGGAGGAGTTGCTTGATAAGGATGAAAAGCGAACGCTTTATGTTCCAGCCCTCGTCAAATCCCTGCACAATCCTAATCGAACCATCCGCGCAAACGCCGAGATGTTTCTCAAACGCATCGATCCCGAAGCCGCCGCGAGGGAAGGCATCAAATGACGTTGCCGCGGTAAGACTGTTCATAAGCCACCGCCACGATCTCGATTTGCTCCTCACCGGCAGGAGAACGGAACCGGACACGGTCGCCGGGGCAGCGCCCTATAAGCTGCCGAGCCAGCGGCGAGAGCCAGCTTATCTCATTGCGCGCTGGATCGCTTTCATCCACGCCTACGATTCGATACCTGATTTCTTCCTGGTTCGCGTAACGGACCGTGACGCTGGCGCCAAAGCCGACGCGCCCACGGTCCGTGACCGGAGGCGTGGCAACGACGACTGATTGGAGAATTTGCTGGAGCTGCCGGGTGCGGGCTTGGAGCTTGCGCTGTTCCGCCGAGGCGGAATCAGTCCCTTTCGCGTTTGCGCTCGTGAGCCGCTGTTTGCGGTCGGTCAATTCGGCCAATTCCTGACGGAGGCGCTCAGCGCCGCCCGGAGTAATCAGGTTGGTGACGCCGGGAGGAAGTTGTTGCCGTGGAAGCAAGGGCGCATCGTCACCCTCGTCATCAGATTCCTTCGTGAAGGCTTTGCTCATGAGAACCGAACCTCACCGTTAAAAGCGCAATCGGGCCTGGGCGATGTCACGGGCAATCTGGTCGCGGAGTTCGGCCAGCGAGGCGAATTTTTGTTCGTGCCGCAGTTGGTCCACAAATGCCAGCTCCAATTCCTGTCCGTAGAGGTCGCCGTGGAAATCCAGCAGATGCGTCTCGACCTGGAGTTGCGGATTCGGGTTCTGTAGGGTTGGCCGCAAGCCAATATTCAGTACGGCGCGCCACGTTTTCCCGCCGGCTTCGGCGTGCACCGCATAGACCCCTCGTGGCGGCAGCGCCAGGCCTCGCACATCGAGGTTCGCCGTGGGAAAGCCAAGCTGCCGGCCCACCCCGTCGCCCGGCACCACCTGGCCCACCAGCGAATAGGTGCGGCCGAGCATTTGGCTGACCGCATCGAACTGGCCGGCTTGAACGCCTTCTCGAATACGAGTGCTGCTGACAGCCTTGCCATCAAGAGAAACGGCGGCCATGCCATGGACGGCAAATTTCTGTTCCTGGCCGAGCCGGTTTAATAGGTCCACGTTGCCGCCGCGCCGATGGCCAAAGGTAAAATTTGCCCCGACGCAGATGCTCTGCAGCGGGCCAAGGTCCCGCGCCAACCCACGGATGAACGCTTCCCCTGTTTGCTCACTGAATGGCTTGTCAAATTGAATGAGCCACAGCGTATCCAGGCCCAGCTCCGCGATCGTTCGCAGTTTGTGCGGCAGAGAATAGATCAGCGGCGGCACTCGGTTGGGGGCCACGACGGTATTCGGATGCTGGTCGAAAGTGATGACCAACGCGCTGGCCTCATGCTGCCGCGCGTCGTTGATGGATTGGCGGATGATCTGCTGGTGGCCCAAATGCACACCGTCGAAAAAACCAATGGCCAGGCAGACCTTGCCTCGAGCGGCCGACAGTTCGGATGGCGCATGGATAATCTTCATTCACCCCGGCTGCGCCAGCGTCAGGAACGGGATGACCCGTTGCTCCAGTTCGCGCGGGGTCAGTTTCACCGCGTCTTCAAACGCAATCGTTTTGGCGACATCGAATTTGCCCGACGCAACGCGCCGGAGCGTTGCCAGGTGCGCGCCGCAACCGACCTTTTGGCCCAACTCGTGCGCAATGCTGCGCACATAGGTCCCTTTCGTGCACGCGATGTGGAACCAGCCAATCGGCTCTGTGTAACCGCTGAAACGGAAATTATAAATATGGATCAACCGAGGTTCTCGCTGCACCTCGATACCCCGGCGGGCCAGTTTGTAGAGAGGCACACCGTCCTTCTTCACCGCCGAAACCATCGGCGGCACTTGCATTTGGTCGCCCACAAACTCGCTCGCCGCCGCATTGAGCTGCTCGAGCGTCAACGGCGGGACTGGCAGCGAGGCGATGAGCTCGCCGTCGGCATCGTGGCTGTTGGTGGTTTTGCCAAACTTGATCGTTCCCTCGTACACCTTGTCGTCAGCCATCAGCCGCTCCGAAAGTTTCGTGCCGCGGCCCAGGACGATGATCAGCAATCCGGTAGCGTTCGGGTCGAGCGTGCCGCAGTGGCCAACCTTCTTGATGCCGAACTGCCGGCGAATGGCATCAACGATGTCATGCGACGTTGGCCCGGCCGGTTTGTCGATGAGAAGCGCGCCGTCCAGCGCGGAAAACTCTTGCATGATCACGTCGGTCCCAAGCGAGAATTAAATCACGGTTCAGTACACAGCGCAACCCGCGTTTCGATTCGAACCGGCGCTACGACGCGACTACAACTGTAACGCCACGCTCGCGCAGAGCTTGAACCAGTTCGGCCGGGGCTGTGGAGTCTGTCACCACGGCGTCCACACAATCCAATCCACAGAGTGGCAGCATGGACTTGCGGCCAAATTTAGTGTGGTCGAAGCAGAAAAAGACTTTCTGTGCGGCGTTGATCATCGCTCGCTGGATGTCGATAAGGAGACCATGGGAATTGGTGATGCCTTCGAGCGAAAGCCCGCCAGCGCTCATGATGGCCACATCCACGTGAATCCTGGCGAAGGCTTCCACCGCCAGCGGGCCGACCAGCACGCCGAGCCGAGGGTAAATCACGCCTCCTGACACAACCACCTCGACGCGGTTAGCCGCAGCAAAGAGGTTTGCCACGGGCAGCGAGTTGGTGATGATTTGCGGTGACTTGCTCTCCAGGTAGCGGGCAACGTGATACACCGTCGTGCCGGCATCGATGATGACACTTTGATTGGGCTGGATTAGCTCGGCGCACGCGTGCCCAATAGCCTCCTTTTCGGCCAACTGATGTGTGTCGCGTGCGGAAAACGTAAATTCGTCGGTTTTTGGCGTTACGATACGGGCACCACCATGAGTGCGGCGAACCAATCCTGAGGATTCGAGGACCTTAAGGTCGCGACGGATTGTCGAGTCTGATGCTTCTACTTGAAGCGCAATATCTTCCAGCGATGCAAACTCGACCTCTTGCAGGTATTCGCCAATCCGGTATTGACGCTCTTCAGGTTGCATCTGGTAGAAATTGTGACAGATTATGAAATGTTCTGCAAGATTATTGTTGACAATCTTTCATAATCTGTCAGATAGAAGGTAGTTTATGCTGGCAATTAGTCAAATGCCTCATCGAGCTGTGGTAGAGCATCTGGTTCGGCAGGCAGTCTATCAGCGGCTTGGCAAACCTGTTCCTGGCTCGTTTGCAGGGCCGAACCCGCTGCTAGTGAACGTCAGTGCGCGACATTGTCATCTGACTCAGGAAGCAGCGGAGACTTTATTCGGAAAGGGGCACGAGCTAACGGTGCACAAATGGCTTTATCAAGAAGGACAATTCGCGGCCAAAGAGACACTGACCTTGATAGGGCCGCGCAGCCGGGTCATTTCCAACCTCCGAATCCTGGGTCCGTGCCGGAACATTAACCAGGTCGAACTGGCATACACAGACGGAATTGCGCTTGGATTCGATCTGCCGCTGCGGCTTTCCGGGGACATCAAAGGGACGCTGGGTTGCATGTTGATGGGACCAGCGGGATTTTTTGAAATGCCGGAGGGGGTAATCCGGGCCTTGCGGCATGTGCACATGTCGCCCGAGGACGCAAATTTCTACGGGGTCAAAAACGGCGACGCAATGAGATTACGGATCGGCGGGCGGTGCGGGCTGGTGCTGGACAAGATGCTGGCGCGGGTGGATGCGGCTTTCAAGCTCGAGGTCCATATTGACACCGATGAAGGCAACGCCTGCAACCTGCAGCCCGATACACCCTGCGAACTGATGAAATGAGCTTTCTATCAACTTTCAACTATCAACCATCAACTAACTTATGAGCGAAGCATTAGGAATGATCGAAACCAAAGGTTATGTCGGCAGCGTGGAAGCCAGTGACGCGATGGTCAAAGCGGCGAATGTCGGCCTCGTGAAAACGATACCGATCGGCGGCGGCCTGATTACAGTGCTGTGCCGCGGGGATGTCGGCAGCGTGAAAGCGGCTGTGGATGCCGGCTCCAAAGCGGCTTCCAAGGTGGGCGAGTTGGTCAGTTCGCACATACTGGCGCGGCCCCATGAAGATCTGCTTAAATCCTTCCTCGGAGATGCGATGAACAAAGCGACAAAATGACATCCTTCACCCTCTTTCAACTCTCAACTCTCAACTTTCAACTCCCAAATCTCTTATGACTCAACAAGCAATCGGAATGATCGAATGCAAAGGCCTGTGCGCCTTGCTCGAAGCGTGCGACGCCGCGCTGAAAGCGGCGAACATCATCCTCGTCGGCTGGGAGAAAATCGGGAGCGGCTACGTGACCGGCTTTTTCCGGGGCGACGTCGCGGCGGTCAAAGCAGCCACGGATGCCGGGGCGGCAGCGGCCGCGCAAGTCGGCCAAGTCGTCAGCGTCCAGGTGATCCCGCGTCCGCATGAAGGATTGTCGCTGTTAGGGAAGTGGCTGCAGTAGCGGGGTACGTCGGTAATTCAGTTCCAAGTCGTGAAAATCCTCGTCGCCAATCTGGGCTCGACCTCACTGAAGTGGCGCCTGTTCGAGTTCGCGAACGGCCAGGAACGGCTGTTGCACAAAGGCGGCTTCGAGCGCGTCGTGGATTATCCAAAAGCAATCGAGGACTGCCTGTCGCAACTGAAAGGGGCCGGTCACATTCGCCAAGAGAGCGAACTTGCGGCGGTCGGATTCAAAACCATCATGGCGCGCGGCGTCAACGGTTGTGTTCGCCTTGATGAAAGCGTGGAGAAAGGGATGGGGGCGTTCAATGGAATTGCTCCCGCGCACAATCCACCTTACATTTCCGGCATTCGCCTCTTTGCGCAGCGAATACCCACGGTGCCGCTCGTAGGCCTGTTCGAAACCGCGTTTTACCAATGGATGCCGGAGGCGGCCGTGCGCTATGCGGTTCCCGATGCATGGCACAAGCTGGGAGTGCGACGCTGGGGATTCCATGGCGCCAGCCATAAATTTATTGCCGAACGCTCGGCGGAATTGCTAGGACGCGAAGATGTCGCGGAGCGCGCGCGACAGCTTTACGTGAACAACGGCGCGACCCCGGTGCGCCAACCGAATTTGCGCGTCATTTCGTGCCATCTCGGTGGCAGCTCCTCCATAACAGGAATTTTGAACGGCGTAGCAGTCGGCACCAGCATGGGGCTCAGTCCGCAATCAGGCCTGCCTCAGAACAACCGCGTCGGCGATCTGGATTCATTTGCGCTGCCGTTCCTGATGCGCGCGACCGGTTTGACGCTGGATTCAGCCGAGAAACTAATGTGCCGGGAATCGGGTTTGAAAGCTCTCTCCGGGGGCCACGGCGACATTCGTGACATAGAAACCGAGGCGGGGCGTGGAAACGCGTCGGCCAAACTGGCGCTCGACGTCCTGGTGCACCAGGCACGCCGCTGGGTCGGTTCGTTTTACCTGGAATTGAACGGCGCCGACGCTCTGGTTTTCACTGCCGGAGCCGGCGAAAATCGGGCCTCCATCCGCGAGGCCATTTGCTCAAACCTCGACCAGCTTGGCATCGAATTGGATTCCGAAAAAAATAAGGCGACCCAGGGCCAGGAGGCAGTCATCAGCTCACCTTCCTCGCGCGTCAAAGTCATGGTAGTCCCCACCAACGAAGAACTGGTCGTCGCTCGCGAGGTCAAGCGCTTCCTCGAAAAAGAAAGATCCAGCGGCGCTGATCACGTATCACGAAGCACGCATCAGCCCCAAAAGTTTTCGGGGCACGCCGCTCTCTCAACTCTCAACCATCAACCATCAACTAAGTAGAAAACATGGCTCATCAAGCAATTGGAATGATCGAAACGCGCGGGCTGGTCGCCCTTGTCGAGGGCACCGACGCGATGCTCAAAGCCGCCAACGTCGAACTGGTCGGGCCGATGACCCAGGTCGGCAATGCTCTGGTCACGGCTGTGGTGGTCGGGGACGTGGCTGCAGTGAAGGCGGCAACCGACGCCGGCGCCCAGGCCATCAAAGCTATCAAGGGCGACCTCGTCAGTGTCCACGTCATCGCGCGCCCGCACGCCGATGTGGAGGCGGTGCTGCCCAAAAAGCCTGCCGCGAAATAACAATGGATTGATGGATGAACGGATGAATGGAAAACATCAATCCAACAATCCATTAATTCAATAACCCAACAAATCTGCGCATGTTTCTCGCTCGAGTCGAAGGTGCGGTTGTCGCGACCAAAAAAGACGCGTCGATGAACGGCCGGAAGCTCCTGCTGCTGCGCCCGCAGTTAGTCGATGAAAAAGACCCAGCAAAATTTCGACCTGGCGTCAACACGATCGTCGCGGTCGATAGCGTCGGCGCCGGCATCGGCGAGTTGGTGATGTTTTGCCAGGGCAGTTCGGCGCGGCTGGCCCCGAATCTCAGGGATGCTCCTGTGGACGCTGTGGTCATTGGAATCGTGGACACGGTGGATGTGCTGGGAAAGCAGATCTACAACGCGAAACAGTAATCGATGAGCACCGTCAACGAAGCTCTAATCCGCGATGTGGTCGCTGATGTCCTGGGGAGGCTGGGCCAGGCGCCTTCGTCCGCGCTGCTCAAAGAGTCAGGCGCTCGTGGAAATGGGCACACCGCCACGCGAGGTGCAGGCGGCGGCAGGTTCGGCGTGTTTCAGGACGCCAGCGAGGCCTGCGCGGCAGCGCACGCGGGTTTCCTGGCGCTTAGACAAAAAGGCGTGGCGGCGCGCGCGCGAATTGTTGAGATAATCAAATCGATGTCCGACGCCAATGCGGCCGAGTGGGGCAACCTCGAGCTGGAGGAAACGAAGATTGGCCGGCTCGACCATAAGATCGAAAAGCTCAAGATTATCAAGCTGGTCCCGGGCGTGGAATGGCTGCATCCGGACGGCCGCAGCGGCGACCATGGAATCACGCTGGAAGAGTACACGCCGTTCGGCGTCGTCGCGGCCATCACGCCCTCCACCCACTCAGTTCCTACTTTAAGCGGCAATATCGTCAACATCGTCGCCGCGGGCAACGCGGTCGTGTTCAATGCTCATCCGGCAGCGGCCAAATGTGCTGCGCACGCGGTCTGCGAGTACAACCAGGCCATTGAACGTGAGGTCGGCATCGCGAATGTCATCACGATTGTCGAAGAACCGACGTTGGATTCTTTCAAGGCGATTTGCAGCCATGAGGCGGTCAAACTGCTCTGCGTCACCGGTGGGCCGGCGGTCGTCAAGGCTGCGATGCAAGCGGGCAAACGGGCCATTTGCGCCGGGCCGGGGAATCCGCCCGTAGTGGTGGATGATACCGCCTGCATGAAGCGGGCGGCGAAATCCATCATCGAGGGAGCCGCCTATGACAACAATTTGCTGTGCATTGGCGAAAAGGAAGTCTTTGTGCTCGACAAGGTGGCCGATCAGCTTATGAGCGAAATGGAAAAGGCTCGCGCAGTGAAGCTCAATGGACCGCAGCTTGAGCGGCTGACCAAGCAAGCTTTCACCTTCAAAGAAGGCCAGGGCGTCGACTGCCCGGAACCCGTTGTCAACAAATCGCTCATTGGGAAAGATGCAGCGGTTCTCGCCAGATCGGCAGAAATGACCGTGCCTGAACAGACGCAATTACTATTCGCTGAAACCGAGCGAAACCACCCATTTGTGAAGGAAGAGCAAATGATGCCATTCATCCCGGTGGTGCGAGTACGCAGCGTTGAAGAGGGAATCGAGGCCGCGCGCGAAGCGGAACACAATTACAAACACACGTCGATCATCCATTCTCATGACGTGGAGCACATGACCGCGATGGCCCGAACACTGGATACAACACTATTTATCAAGAACGGGTCGTGCATGACCGGCCTGGGCCTGGGGGGTGAGGGCTACTTGAGCTATTCGATCGCCACACCTACCGGCGAAGGCGTGACGAACCCTAAAACGTTCTGCCGTGTGAGGCGCTGTGTCATGGTGGACAATCTGCGGATCTACTAATGGAAGCTCCAAGCTCCAAGTTCCGAGCTCCAGTGAAGCTCCAAGTTCTAAGTACCAGGTCTTATCACAGCTTTGCTCGGCATTTTGGGGATTGGGAATTGCCTGGGATTTGGAATTTGGGGTTTGGTGTTTCTCTGGATGTTGGATGTTGGTCCTTGGATGTCTGCGTATGCTCCTCGCTCGCGTAGAAGGCAATGTGGTCGCCACCCGGAAACATCGGAGCCTGGAGAGCTGGCGATTGCTGATCTGTCAGCCAATCAGCCGGTTGGGCGAGCCGGAAGGCCCGCCGCAAGTGGCTATCGACGCTCACGGCGCCGCCCTGCATCAAAAAGTCATCATCTCGTCGGACGGCATGGCCGCGCGCAAAGCGGTCGGGGATGAGAGAAGTCCCGTTAGATGGATGATCATCGGCATCGTGGATGAACGCCAATGAAAACCTCAAGCTTTACGAACCAAAATCCAAAATCCAAGCCTTATGCTCAGGCTGCACTTGGCGCTTGGCATTTGGAGCTGCTCTGGAGCTTGGATCTTGGATGTTGGATCTTCTGAAAATGCGCCTCGGCACTGTCATTGGTCGAGTGACGTTGAGCCAAGCCGTGCCGGCTTTGGTGGGCGCGCGCTGGCTGATCGTTTCCCCCCTGACCCGCGAGCAGCTTCAATGTGGCCCCGAGGCGACGCCGGCGCTCAGCATTGATCCGAGCCTTGTGGTTTATGATGATTTGGGAGGGGGCATCGGACAAACTATCGGGTTTGTCGAGGGCCGCGAGGCCGCGTCACCATTTGCCACGCCAACGCCAATCGACGCCATCGACGCGGTATTGGTCGATGAGATTTTCTACCACGCGCCGAGCAAATGAAACAAGTCATCAGCGTGCGCGATGTGGAAGAAATGCTGCGCAGCGGCAAAGACATGCAGTCGCTGCCGCCCGACGCGCTGGTCACGCCCTCGGCGCGCGATTTCTTACGCGAACTTGAAAAACCGGGCTCACCCCGAACGATAGGCGTGTCAACAAAACCGTCCGCAACCGCCAAACCGGTCACGTCGAAAAGCTCGAAAGCCGAGCTTGAGGTCTTCTTCACCTCACCAGAGATCTATACTCTGAAGTTGCAGATTCGTGACATTGGCCGTCGCTTGTGGCAGCGCGCGTACGTGGATGGCAACGGCGGCAATATCGCAATTCGGGTGGGCGAAGACATCGCGCTCTGCACCCCGACCCTGGTTTCTAAAGGTTTCATGAAACCCGAGGATATTTGCCTGGTGGATTTGGAGGGGAAGCAACTCCTGGGCACCAGGCCGCGCACGAGCGAGATCCTGATGCACCTGCAGATCATGCAACGGCAGTCGCGCGCCGTGGCGACTGTGCATTGCCATCCGCCGTACAGCACGGCATTTGCCGTGGCCGGGGTCGAACCGCCAACGTGCATGATTCCGGAATTTGAGGTCTTCTCTTCCGTGGCGATTGCGCCGTATCGGACGCCTGGCACGCCGGAAATGGGCAAGTTGGTGGCCGACCTGGTGGACAAGCACAACACGATCTTGATGGCGAATCACGGCGTCGTGGCCTGGAGCCATAACAACGTCGAGGACGCCTATTTCAAAATGGAAATCCTCGAGGCTTATTGCCGGACGGTGGTCGTGGCCTCGCAGCTCGGCAAGCCCGCAAACACGATGACTCCGGCGCAATTGCAAGACTTGCTGAAGATCAAACAAAGCCTCGGCATTCCCGACCCGCGGTTCGGCCTCAAAGAGTGTGAGCTGTGCCACAACGACGAATGGCGGCCGGGCGTGACCTGCGCCGTGCCGGGACAGACCTCACCGAGCGCTCCTTCGGCAGCAACGGATCCGGAAGCGGAGGCGCTCGTGCAGGCGATCACCGATCAAATTATGGCGAAGACTAAGTAACCATGAAAATCACGATCATTGGTGGCGGTGGGCGGGTAGGGTCGTGCGCGGCTTTTGCGCTGCAATGCGAGGGCCTCGTCTCCGAAATTCAGCTCCTCGATGCCAACAAGGACATGGCCGATGGAGAGGCTCTCGACTTGCTTCATGGCACTGCTTTTGCAGGGGATCAGCGTATTTATGCCGGCGATTACGCCAAGGCGGCCGACAGCGACATGTTCCTCATTACCGCTGGCCTCCGGCGGAAACCGGACGAATCACGTCTGGACCTCATCAACCGGAACGTCACGCTCTTTGCGCAGATTCTCGACAGCATCAAATCAACCGGGCTGCGCAAAGAGGCGCACGTCTTTGTCGTGTCCAATCCGGTCGATATCCTGACGCAACTGGCGGTTCAACGGCTCGGTTTGCCTTGGCAGCAGGTTTATGGACTGGGCACGATGCTGGACACCAGCCGGTTCAGTTCGCTGATTGCTGAAGAGCTGCGCCTCGCGCCGACGCAGGTCAAGGCGCTCGTGCTGGGCGAGCATGGCGATTCGATGGTGCCGATCTGGTCGAGCGCTAGCGTTAACGGACTCCCGCTTGCGGGCTTGCCGGAGTGCACACCTGGTTTTCAAAACGCCGTGTTCGACCGGACCAAAGGCAGTGGCGCGGAAGTGATCAAAAGGAAAGGCGGCGCAGGCTGGGCGGTTGGCATTGCTATCCGCGAGGTGATTCATTGCGTGCTCCTGAACCAAAGAGCTTTGCTGCCAGTGTCCTCCCTGGCGCAGGGCGCGTACCAAATTCGTGATGTTTGCCTGAGCGTGCCCTCGGTGATTGGGCGCCGCGGCGTGGAGCAGCACGTCGAGATCAAGCTCTGGCCGAAGGAAGTAATGGCCTTGCAGCACTCCGCGCGGGCGCTGAAGGAGACGATGACAAAGGTCAAATGACGAATGGTCCCGCAAGGCGGGAACGAAAGAAATCCGAATGACTAAGCGCGAATCAAGAGCTGCAATTTTGACCTTGGGGTTTCGTCATTCATTCGTCATTAGACCTTCGTCACTCACGGTCGCTCATGAAATCCCTTGACTCCAAGCTCGCAGAGATCAAAGCGAATCCTTCCTCGCGCTCCTTCATCCTCGCCGATGCGAAGGACGCGGATATGGCGTTTGGTGCCCGAGCTCCGGGACCGAGGACCTACCTGGCATCTCGTGGCGAGCGTCCGGCGCTGTTCTCGCCCGAGATTTGGACCAGACCCGAGTACGGTTATCGGAACCTGCCCGAGTTCCTGGACATCATTCGGGAAGTCGTCCAGCAGGGAGTCGTGGACATCATGCTGATGTCGGCATACGTCAACGACCAACTGACGATCAAAGAAGGCCTGTTTCGAAACTCGCCCGTGACGCCGGCGGCACGAGCCAACGACACAACGGATGTCTGGGCGGTGCGCCACGGCTGTTACACCAGCGAGCCGGCGCGGCCGTTTCGGACGGCGACCATCGATCAAATTCAATGCGGCCGGATCGAGTGTGACCGCGCCTCCGATGATTTCCCTGGCACGAATCTGGGTCTCTACTCGGTGACGTTCGTTAACGACTTGGACCAGGATCGTGAAACTCTCCTTGCCTTCAAAGCATTTCGCGAAGAAGCCGAGCTCAAGAAATTCCGGTATTTCCTCGAGGTCTTCGATCCGAACGTGGACAGCGCTGTTCCTCCGGAAAAATTGGGCGAGTTTATCAACGACAATATCATCCGCAGCCTGGCCGGAGTTCCTGAAGCCGGCCGGCCGTTGTTCCTGAAGATAGTCTATCATGGTCCGCGGGCGATGGAGGAGTTGGCGCAATACGATCCGGGTTTGGTGGTGGGCATTCTCGGCGGGAGCGCCGGCACGACGTACGACGCCTTCAAGCTGATCCACGACGCGCAAAAATACGGCGCGCGCGTGGCTTTGTTCGGACGCAAAATCAACCATGCCGAGCACCAGCTCGCTTTCATTGAAATGTTGCGCTTGATTACAGATGGAAAGATTTCTCCCGAGGAAGCTGTCCGCGCCTACCACGCCATTCTGGACTCGAAGAAGATCAAACCGAAACTGCCGCTTGAAAAAGACCTCGAAGCAACCGAGCAAGCCATGAGTTATGAAACCGCCCAGGGTCGTCGCACAGCGGTGACCTTTCAAGAGAACCCTCTGCGACGGGCGCCTGCCGGCTCGGCCCCAGCTAAGTCAAACCCTGACTGGCCAAGGCATGAGAATGGTTCTCCGGATTTCGGCAAAATGGACTCCACTCAACGGCGAGCGTACGATTGCTGGCGCTTAACGGGAAAGTACGGGTAAGTCCGTTTTTTCGATGACTCACGTCCGTTGCTGTTCCCCTACCCCGCGCGAGGGCACGCTTGCGGCGCGCGCTAACTCACGATGGATCTTGGCGACGCGTTCGACCTGGCCCTTGGCGGCGAAGCGCTCGTAAAATCCGTCGGCGCGGAAGTCCCGGAGCCGTTCCGCCCACGGCGACAACCGGGTTCGCCAGCGTTCGACGCGTCCTTCCTCCGGCTCGGCATCTTGCGCCGCCAAATCCGAGCAGACGCGCATCATGCCTTTGAGTGTCACCGGCCGCGTCACCATGTAATTGTCGTTGCCCCAGGCATCGGCCATCACTTGCGACGCCGCTTTGAGGAAATCTCGCGACACAGCGTAGCGGCGCTCGGCCCCGCGCCGGTCCGCGCCTTCGGATTCGATGCGAGTCCAGGCTTGTTTGACCCAGCGATGCACCTCGTTAAACAGCTCCGCCTGGAGAATCCATTTCTCCTGCTTGCTTCGACCACCCAGGCGATTGATGCGATAGCGCAAGGGGCTGTCAGGCTCGCTGTAGAGCATTTCGACAATCCGGGCCGCAAAGCGGCGGTCCGGTTCTGCCCAGGAGACGCGTTCGTACAAGTCCACGAGATGGCTCTTGTTGATGCGAGTCGGTGTCGAGTTGATGATGACAAACATCTCGGTCGCGAAATCATCGCTCCTGCCATCAAAGATGACACACGGCACATAGATCGACTTTGATTCGTCAGGATGTGTACGCTCGTAAAAGTTCAGCGCGGCGAGCCGGTGCTGGCCATCGATGATGAGGAATTTCTCCTCCGGCACTTGCAGATGGCCGACGCTGCCATTGCCTTCGAGCGCCTGAAACCGCAGCCGCTGCGGCGTGAAGAGCAGCACCGTGCCGGGAATCGGCGGCTGGCTGATGGCTGTCTCGTAGAAGTTGCGGATCGCCTTCACCTTCGAGCGGGACAGCCCGCGTTGGAAGGCCCTTTCGCTCCGCTCGATCCTTGAAATGAACTGCGCCACGTCATCTTCCGCAGCCGCTTCCTCGGGTTTGATGGCTTCGCCCTCATCATAGAAGCGGCTCATGAAGCGCACCCTGGTGAGCAGGTCCTCCGAGGGATAGGCCACGAAGTAGAACACCGCGTCTTTCTGCCGAATTTGCGTTGCGATCATCGAAGCGCCTTTCCTCTCTATTGATTGCGGACTCCAATTCCGATTCTGAATCCGACAGGAATACGTACTCCGAATCGAGGGCAAAGACAAGGTACTCACTCAATCGAAAAGGCCGCTGACCCATACTGCGATTTCATCACCATCCACGAGCACTTCAACCCTAGCCATGGGCGGCCTGTCACAAAGCTGTGCTCCATTCGACCGAAAGCGGCGAGGGTGGAAATGCAACAACGCAATTCCTATGAAACGGTTACCTGGCTATGATCGCAGCACCAGCCGCTCGGAATGGGCGGCGTTTGGGTGCCTGGGCACAGTTGCCGCGGCGGCAATTTTTCTCTCGCTTCCGAATGCCAGCAAATTCGCAGCAGAACGTGACCAAGTCATTACCGCATGGAGTTCGGCCCGCGGGGCCGTTTCTGTCCTGGCCGGCCATTGCACCAACCACGTTTTCACCAGGGCCTCGCAGATCTCCACCGCGCTCCACGCCGAACCGCCGCTGCTGATTCGAAGTTCGGCGGTCCACCAGTGCTGCCCCGCGATGAATTCGAACGACAACTCGCGGGCGTTCGAGTAAGGTTGTAGTTGACGCTATGGTATCGAGTTCAAAGGCGAAACAGCGCTTGTTGGTCGGCGCATTGCTGTTCGGCGTCTGCACAGTGCTGGCGCTGTTGTCGTCAGTCGGTTCCTATGCTTCAAGCGCTGCAGTAGATCACCCAGTGCCTTTGGGCTCCTTGCTCCGCCAGGAATTCAAGGACTGGTATGCGTGCGGAGTGTTGTGGCTCCCTGTGCTCTGGTTCTGTCGTCGGAACCCGCTCGAACCGGGACAAGCTGTGCGATGGGTGCTGCGGCATTTGGCAGCCGCTGGCGTGTTCTCCGTCGTGTACATCATTTTGACTTCATGGCTGGTAGCCGGGGAAAAATCGATCATTCATCCCGGCCAGATCCTGACCTTTTCCTATCTGGTCAAGACGATGGCCCTGCATTATCTCGTGGCCAATCTGATCATGTATTGGATGGTCGTGTGCGCGCACTTGGGCTGGGATTCTTACCAGCGCTACCGTGAACGGGAGGTGCAAGCGGCGGAATTGCAGCGTGAACTGGTCGAAGCGCGGCTCGAGGCCCTGCGAATGCAGCTCAACCCGCATTTTCTCTTCAACACGCTCAATACGATTTCCGCGTTAATTCATGACGATCCCGAATCTGCCGACCGGATGGTCGTGCGCCTAAGCGAGTTGCTGCGCCTGAGTCTCGACCAGTCAAAGCCGCAACAGGTGCCCCTTAGCGAAGAAATAGCCTTTCTGGATCGATACCTGGAAATCGAATGCGCGCGCTTCGGCGAACGATTGAAGATCGAAAAGCGGGTCGAGCCGGACACCCGCACCGCTCTGGTGCCCTTCCTGCTGCTGCAGCCTTTGGTGGAAAACGCCATCCGGCATGGCATAGAACCGCGCGAGCGGGGCGGACATGTGGCGATTGCGGCGCGACGAAACAATGGCCTGCTGGAGCTGCGCGTCCGGGACGATGGGGCAGGCCGCTGGCGAACGGCCGGCGCGCCGGCTCGACAGGGAATCGGTCTGTCGAATACACAATCCCGATTGCGTCATCTTTACGGCGCAGATTTTCAATTCGAGCTTTCCGATCTCGCCGAGGGCGGCCTGGAGGCTCGCATCGCCATTCCTTATCGCTCTGATGCGACCGCTACCTAATCCCCATGGCAAGCGAAGTCAAAATCAGAATCTTGATTGCGGACGACGAAGCGCCTGCCCGCGCGCGCCTCCGGCAGTTGCTCAAGGGCAACACCGATTTTGAAATCACGGCCGAGTGTTCCAATGGGCGCGAGGCTGTGCAGGCTATTTTGGAGCAGAAGCCGGACCTGGTGTTTCTTGATGTGCAAATGCCTATGCTCAGCGGCCTGGATGTCTGTGAGGCGATCAGCTCCGCCCCTAAGCTGCCTTTGATCATTTTCGTCACCGCTTACGACGAGTACGCCCTTAAAGCATTCGAATTCCACGCGATTGACTACCTGCTGAAGCCGTTCGACCGCGAGCGCTTTCAGAAGACCCTCGAGCATGTCCGCGACCAAATCCTCCACGCCCGGGGTCTGCCGCCGGGGCAGCGGCTCGACGCATTTCTTGAGGATTTGCGCTCCGGATTCATGAGGAATGACCGGCTGGTATTTAAAGAAAACGGCCGGGTCATATTTGTCCGCAGTGAAACCATCGACTGGATCGAAGCAGATGGAAATTACGTGAGGCTCCACGCGGGCACTAACGCCCATTATATTCGGGGGACGCTGGCACGGCTTGAGGCGCAATTGCCCTCGGCCAAGTTCATGCGGATCAGCCGCTCCGTGCTGGTGAACCTGGACCGGATCAAGGAGTTGCAACCGTTGTTTTACGGTGATTATGCCGTAATCCTGCAGAATGGCTCGAAGCTCAACATGAGCCGCAATTATCGCGACCGGGTAGAAAGTCTGCTCGCGCGCCAAGGATGAGTTGGGCTATCCTTCAAACCTGACGGTGATTCGTAATTAATCGCTGAAGTCTGGCACGATGCCGTTCTTGAACGGCGAATCGCGAACAACGGATTGCTGCTGGTCGATTGCGGACGATCCAACACCTGAACCATGAACTCCGAGCCAAAGGAAAACTCTGATCCTCTCATCCTTGATGAAATCCAATTGCTGCTCGCCGAAAAGCGAACGGCGCTCTCCTCGATGCGCGCGGGAATTGCGGTCTTCGCGCTGCCTCTCTCCGTGCTGAGCGTGCTGGTGGCCACTTCGCAACATTACCGGCCAGCAAATATTTTGATTTTTCTGGTTCCGCTCCTGGCTTTGTGCCTCGGTTTGGTCGGGCTTGGCTGCTATCTCATAGGGCACTCAATCCTCCGCATCCGCCATTACGACCGAACCATCAAGGAACTCAAACAAAAGCACGGCGGCGTCACTCAATTATTGGATTGAGCGGGAATTGGTGATGTGCAAATCCTGGCTGGCGTCTCGCCGGCGCGGAGCGGCCACAATCGAAGCTCCTTCAAATCTGACGCGTCAAACGCAATCCGTGCTTGAGCAATTGCTGGACCTGGGCTCTGGTGCGGGCTTCGGCATAGATGCGCAGGATCGGTTCGGTTCCAGAGCCGCGTAGCATCAGCCAGGATGTGTTCTGCGCGATAAACTTAACACCGTCATACGTCTTCACGTCCACCACCGGAGACCGGAGCAATTTCGCCGGTGGATTGCTTTGCAGAAATTTCATTAAGGTGCCGCGCTTCTCCAGTGGAAAATGCGTATCGATGCGATCGTAGAAATGCGGCCCGAATCGCTTTACCAACCGCCCAATCAACTGCCGGATCGAACGTCGCTCTGTCGCCAGCAACTCCAACAGCATCAAGCCCGCTGCGATGCCATCGCGCTCCGGGATATGATTGGGGAAACCGATGCCTCCGCTCTCCTCAGCGCCGAGCAGTACGCCGCCTTTGATCATCTCGGCAGCAATGAATTTGAACCCAACGCCGGTCTCCACCAGCTCCAATCCGTCAGCCGCGCACATTTTATCGACCATGGAAGTTGTCGTCAGCGCCTTGACAACTCGGCCACGGCCTCGGCGATTGGCGACGAAATGATGCAGAAGCAAACAGATGATCTGGTGCGTGCTGAGATAATTGCCGCGACCGTCCATTCCTCCGACACGGTCGGCATCGCCGTCGGTGACGAGGCAGAGGTCGTGAGGGTGCTTCCTCAGGTAGGCTGCGCTGCGGGCGTAGTTCTTTTGGATTGGCTCCGGGTTGATGCCGCCGAACAGCGTGTCGTGCGTGGCGTTCAGCGTGGTCACGCGGCAACTGGTACGGGCTAGAATCTCCTCGAAACAACCAGCTCCAACACCATACAAAGCATCGTGGGCGAAACGCAGCCTGGATCGGGCGATGAGCTTGAAATCGACGAGGTTCCGCAGCGCGGCATAGTGCGCGGGCCTCACGTCCTCAATGCGGATGCGCCCGTGGTCCAGTTCCTCCGCCAGCCGCGATGATCTCACCGGCGTGCGGTCCAAACAGCCTTCGACGGCGCGGCAGGTGAACGCCTCCGCCGAACCACCGTAATGCGATTTGAGCTTAAAGCCGTTGAACATCGGCGGATTATGGCTGGCTGTAATCATCACGCCGCCAATCGCTCGCTGCTGCTTTACCGCGAACGACACTGAAGGCGTCGGAGTTGGAACCGATGTGAGCACCACCTCGAAGCCGTTCCCGGCCAGCACTTCGGCGGTGCGCTGGCCGAATTGATCGGAAAGAAATCGCCGGTCATAACCAACCACCACACGCTTCTCAGCGCCGGCGACGGGATTCGCGCTCCAATAATCCGCCGTGGCTTGCGCGACCCGCTCCAGATTGGAAAAAGTGAAATCCTCGGCGATGACCGCCCGCCACCCATCCGTTCCGAAAGTTATCTTTCCCATGAATTAGGCCTTCGTGAAACGCACCTCGACCGCAGATGGACACAAATGGACCCGACGCCGCTGACACCGCAACCACACTTAATGAGAGCCGGAGTGATCACAGCAAGTGGTTCAGTTCTCGACGCTTGGGTTTGGTTGCGGCTAATTCTTTGCCAGGAAAACAAAGATCTGCGTCATTGTAGTACAGATACGAACCAGAATTCCGAAATCTGTGTTCATCTGGGTCCATCTGTGGTTAGTACCTCTTCCCCATTCAGGCGGGCCGCCGCCGAAACAGCTTTCCGCATTTTCTTCACCGCGGCAGCCAGATTTCGTTGATGAAATAACGTCGTTCCGCTAATGAAAGTATCCGCCCCGGCATGGGCGCAATCGGCTGCAGTTTTGAAATCCACGCCACCATCCACACCGATCCGATAGCGCAAATTTCGCGCCTCCCGCCACGCGTGCGCCTGCTGAATTTTCGGCAGTGTTTCGTAAATAAAGGACTGTCCGCCGAAGCCGGGATGGACCGTCATAATCAGCAGTGCATCAATTTGGTGCAGATACGGTTGCACCAGGGAGATGGCCGTTGGGGGATTAATCGCCAGCCCGACATGTTTCCCGAGCGCCTTGATTCTCCACAGCAGCGGCGTGACCTGGTCGCCAAGCTCGACGTGAATGTTCATCTGGTTCGCGCCGGCCTTGGCGAACGGTTCGAGCAGGATTTCGGGTTTCGAGCACATGAGGTGCACGTCGAAAAACAGACGCGTCAGCGGCCTGACTTGTTGCACCACTGCGGGGCCAAAGGAAATGTTCGGCACGAAGTGCCCATCCATGATATCCAGGTGCAGCCAGTCGGCCTCGGAGCGATCCACCCGCTCGACCTCCTTTGCCAGCTTCCTGAAATCCGCCGCGAGCAGCGAGGGCGCAATAATCATGCGCCTACGCTAGATATCTGATGCCTAAATGTCGAATGAGAATCCGAATGGCCTGTCTGCTCTCACAGCCGATTGAAGAACGCAGCGACAAACTCCTTAGCCGTCGACGTAAGGAGGCGCTGATCGAAAAATCCAAAATCGATCAAGGCTTCACACCGTCGCGGGAGCAGGGGTGCCGAGGCCGGGCAGTTTCGGGGGCGCCGGCTTGGCCGGAACTTCCGGCAACGGAGTGCCCGCAGGCGCGCCGTGAGGTGCGGAAACTTCAGGCGTTGGTGGTGGTGGTGTGAACTTGCCGGTGCGAACAATCTCTGCCACCTGCTGGCCGTCGAGAGTTTCGTATTCCAGCAACGCCTTCGCGATGAGCTCCAGCTTGTCGGCATTGGACGTGATCAGGTCCTTCGCCACTTTGTAGGAAGCGTCAATAATTCGCTTTACCTCGCTGTCGATCTCTTGTGCGGTGAACTCGCTATAGACCTTCGCACGCGCCATTTCGCGCCCCAGGAAAATATATTCGTCGTCGTCGCCATATTGCACCATGCCAAGCAGGTCGCTCATGCCCCATTGCATTACCATTGCGCGCGCCATATTGGTTGCCTGCTGAATATCGCCGGCGGCGCCGCTGGAAATGTCGCCCGAGACCATTTCCTCTGAGATGCGGCCCGCCATCATCACGGCGATCGAATCCAACATTTCCTTTCGACGGCGGCTAAGGACGTCGGTTTTCGGAAGGGCCATGGTCGAACCGAGAGATTGGCCACGTGGGATAATGGTCACTTTATGCAGCGGATGCGTGTGCTGAAGCATGACGTTGACCAGCGCGTGACCCGCCTCGTGCCAGGCAGTAAACTTCTTTTCCTCGTCGGTCATCGCCAGGCTGCGCCGTTCCCTGCCCCACCGCACTTTGTCACGCGCCTCCTCCAATTCCACCATGCTGACCGCTTTCTTGTTCGTGCTGGCGGCCAGCAGCGCCGCTTCGTTCAGCAGGTTCGCCAACTCGGCGCCCGAGTAGCCCGGCGTACCGCGAGCGATCACCGAGAGATCAACCGTCGGGGCCAGCTTCACGTTTTTAGCGTGCACTTTGAGGATCGCCTCACGACCGCGGACATCGGGCAGGTTCACCGTAATCTGACGGTCGAACCGGCCCGGCCGCAACAGCGCGGGATCGAGCACATCGGGCCGATTGGTTGCGGCGATGATGATAATGCCCTCCTGAGTGTCGAAGCCGTCCATTTCGACAAGGAGCGCGTTGAGCGTTTGCTCGCGCTCATCATTCCCGCCGCCCAAACCGTGACCCCGGCTGCGGCCCACTGCGTCAATTTCATCGATGAACACCAGGCAAGGCGTGTTCTTGCGGGCCTGCTCGAACATGTCGCGCACGCGGCTCGCTCCCACGCCGACAAACATCTCGACGAAATCCGAGCCGCTGATGCTGAAGAAAGCTGCGTCCGCTTCGCCGGCGATCGCCTTGGCCAGAAGAGTTTTTCCCGTGCCCGGCGGACCGACCATCAAAATGCCTTTTGGAATTCGGCCGCCCAACCGTTGAAACTTCTTGGGGTCCTTGAGGAATTCGACCAGCTCGGACACCTCTTCAATAGCTTCGTTGATACCGGCGACGTCTTTGAAAGTGGTTTTGTTCCGTTCTTTGGCCAACAGCCGCGCTTTGCTCTTGCCGAAACTGAGGGCTCCCTTGCCCGCCATCTTAATCTGGCGAATGAAGAAGAACCAGATGAGCGCCGCGATTATGATAATCGGCAGCACACTCCAGACCACGCTTAAGAGCATGGTGTTGGGTTCACGCGGCTCAAATTGGGGCAGGCGGAAAAGCGCTTCTTCGGTAGCGGGGCTTAGCCGCGCCTTGGTGCGGAATAATATCTCTTTAGGTTTTCCATTTTCGTCCCTGATCGGATTGCCATCCTTATCGCGACCGACATAGTGCTTACCAATTATCTCGGTCAGCAGCGAGTTCTGCGGGCTGTAATTGACCGTGGCCTGCGCGATGAGATTGGACTCCATCAATTGCAGGAATTTCCATTGAGGGAGGTTCTCGCCCTGCGAATCCCAACGCTCGCGCATGAGCATCAACATGACGATTCCGCCAATCAGCGCGATCCAGACAATCCAGGTGCGTGGTGGAAGCCGGTATTCGCCGCCCTTCTTCGGGGGCTTTTCGTCATCTCTAAGTTTGTTCTCGTCTGCCATCTTCTCTTTCAGTTGGAGCAAGTTACCATGGTCGCCCCGGTGCCGCAACGCGCGATTTGGCACGGCTCCCCTCGGCCATCGCACCTCGCGCGACTTGTTGCGCTGCTGCGATTTAGAGCCGTTCCCACCACCATCGTAACCGGCGTCTCGTAGCCCTGGTAAGCTTGAACTGTTCCGAAATTCGTTGTCCTTCGACCCAAAATAATTGGCCGTTTGCAGCCACTCCGATAAGCAATTCATGCCGGCTTGTGCGCGCCACTTTCTCATTTGTGAAAAAATCCTGCAATTTCACCGGGTGTGACATCCCAATCGGCTGAAACCTGTCTCCTGCCCTCCAATGGCGCAGGAGGATCGACGAACCGACTTTCTCGGCATCGAAGGATTCAAAGCCGACTTCACGGTTCAGGCGCCGCACGGCTCGGCTTGAAGCTATGCGCCATCGGATCCGAACTCCGTCCAACATGGCCTCCCGTGGCTGACTCGACAGGTCGAGTTCAAGCCCGCCCTTCTGGAATTCGGTTCTTGGAACGACTTGTCTGCGAACCAGACCCGTTTGATCGCGCGAAACGAACATAGGGCTGGTCTTCTCCCTTCCAGTTCGCGCGGCGCAATTTTGGGCCGCGACGGCGATAGTGCACCCCGAGTTCAAACGCAGCCGCTCGACAAGCTCGAAGTCCGCGTTAATCCCGAGTTTCAACAACTGCAACTGAATGCACCGACGCTGCACGGCGACATGCAGTTTCTCGAAAGCGACTGGGCGCGGTTGGTGTCGCCGCATGCGTTGCAGCCAGTCGGAAGCTGCCCGAGCCACAAAATCAGCCTCGACGCCAACAATCTCGCTGATGCGACGAACGGTTTGGTTCACCGCCGGCTGGTATTTTCGGCGTAACAATGGCAGCAACTCGTGCCGGAGCCGATTGCGCTGAACATCGAGACAGGCATTGGTGGCGTCTTCTCGGTACGGCACCTTTGCTCGGAAGGCATAATCCTTCAACGTGGACTTTGGTAAATCCAGGAGCGGCCGAACCAATTCCACCTGCGGAAGGCTGGGAGAAGGATTCCGCCAGTTCATCCCGGCCAGCCCTTCGCCGCCACTACCGCGCAGCAACCGCAAAAAGAACAGTTCAACCTGATCATCGGCATGATGAGCGAGAGCAATGGTGCAGATACCCTTGCGCAGCGCCGTCCGTGCCAGAAAATCGTGCCGGCGCTGGCGAGCGGCCATTTCCAAGGAAAGTGTGTGCGCACGCGCAAACTTTCGGACATCGGCCCGCCCGACAAAAATCGGCAGCCGCAACCTGGCCGCTGTCCGTCGCGCGAGCCGCTCGTCGGCGTCGCCGCTTCGGCCCCGGAGTTGATGATTCAAGTGGGCGACCGCCAGTTGCCAGCCGTGCTTCGCGGATAACTCGTGCATCACCCGCAAAAGCACCATCGAATCCAGCCCGCCCGACACCGCCACCAGGATCGATTGGCCGTTGCGAAAGAGCCTTCGACTGCGGATCGATTGTTCGACCTGGCCTGGCAAATCTCTCACAGGCTAAAGCTACCGGGCAGGATGCTCGGAGCAAGGCCGATCAACAGCGGAATTCAGAGCCCCACGTCCAGGAGACTCAAATCGGTTCTGGCGCGGAGCCGACTCGATAGGTAGGCTAGGCTTCAGCGTCCGATGAGTCGCCCCGACGACTGAATGATCCCCAAGCAAATTCTGACGTTTGCCGCAAGCGCGGCTATGGCGCTGTCAACCATCCGTGGTCCGGGTGGCGAGGCCGAAGCGGGTTTTGAATCGCTGTTCGACGGCCACACTCTCCGGGGTTGGGAATCACCGGACATGACCTACTGGACAGTGCAGGATGACGCCATTACGGGATGGATTACCCAAGATCATCCCTGCACCGTTAATCAATACCTGGTTTGGAAAGGCGGCGACCTGGCCGATTTCGAGCTGAAACTCAAATCGCGAGTGCGGGGCGAGGGCGGCGTGAACAGCGGCTTTCAATTTCGCAGCCGGCTGCTGCCGGACCACGACATCGCAGGCTACCAGGTAGATAACAATTTGCAGACCGATTGGCTCGTGCGGCTGTATGACGAGTTCGGCCGGCATACGCTCGCCTGGCGCGGACAGCGCACGGTGTTCGATGAACGTGGCGAGGCAACGCATGCCGAGCTTCCCGAGGCCAAAGGACCGGCATGGTTCCGGCTCGAGGAGTGGCACGAGTATGACCTGATGTGTGAGGGCACGCGGCTCACGCTAAAAGTGGATGGTCGGCTCGCCGCGGAAGTTGTGGATGGTGACCCGCGCCGTCAGGATTTCTATGGCGTCCTCGGCTTGCAATTGCACAGCGGCGGCCCATCGATCCTGCAGTTCAAAGACATCAGGCTAAGAGTCCTGAAGCCGCCAGCAGCCGGAGGCCGTCTTCGACCGATAGTGTCAACCACACGCGCCGAGGTATTCCGAGAGGCGCTCGCCTACTGGGATCTGGGAGCCGGCGGACATGGTGGACAGAGGCCTCTCGTGTACCACGGTGCTCTGGAACAGTGCCAACTCGATGTCCTTGCGGACGGGTCGGGCGCGAATCCCGGCGCTCGGATCGCCCAACTGGACGGCGGTTACTTCAAGACTGACAAGGCGCCGCATTTTGGGGGCAACGAGATGACCGTTTACGTCCGGGCGCGCAACCCTAGCGGCTTGTGGCAATCGGTCCTGTTGACTCACGGTGGTGGGCCAGACGCGATGAAATTCAAATTGTCCGGCGTCGCTCCCAGCCCCGCCGAGGAGCAACAAATCCGGTTCGAGATTCGGACCGAGCGCGGCCTGGCGAGCGTGGGTTTCCCCGTTTCAAGCATTGATGCAACGGCATGGCACGAGTTGCTGGGGCGCTACAACGGCCATGCGGTGGAGCTTGTTTGCGACGGGAGAGTGATGGCTTACAAATCCTGGGAAGGAGGCTGGCTCTCCACGAACCAGGCGCCGCTGTTGATCGGAGCGGAGATGGAGGGCGACAAGGTAGTGCGCCAGTTTCATGGCGAGTTGGAGGAAGCGGCCATTTGGTGCAAATGGATCAGCCTCCCCTGAGCATGACTGGCTGCGACCTAACGGGCATCTGGAGTGAAGCATTCAAGGTCCATTCCTACGATGTTGACTTCCAGCAAAGGGCCACTCTGGAAAGTCTGTGCCGGCATTTCCAGGAAGCTGCATGGAATCATGCCGAACAGCTCGGCGCCGGCTATCAGCGCCTCCAGCAGCAAAACAAGTTTTGGGTGCTGGCGCGCCTGCTCGTTGAGATCGCGCGGCGTCCGCGCTGGGGCGTGTCGATTACCTTGGAGACCTGGCCGCGAGCCGCGAAATCCGTTTTCGCAATGCGTGATTTTGAGATGTTCGATGCGAGCGGCGCCCGGCTGGTAGCTGGGACGAGTGGCTGGCTGGTCCTTGATTCGAGGACCAGAAGGCCGCAACGCGTGGACAAACTTATCTCGGGGATTCAAACGCCACAGAATAAACTCGCGCTTGACCGCGAGCCGCAAAAGTTGGAACTCTGCGAGCCGGGCGCCGACCCAAAGCCCGTCACGGCTCAATACTCGGATATCGATGTGAACGGGCACGTGAACTCTGCGCGCTACATAGGATGGATTCTGGATTCCTATCCGCTGGAATTTCATCGTCTGAATGCCGTGTCATCGCTGGAGATTAATTATTTGGGCGAGGCCATCGGAGGAGAGGCTTTCTCTGTGCTTTCGAAGCAAACGGCCCCTGGCGTGTATTGGCATTCAGTTGTAACGACGACCACTGGAAGGGAGGTTTGCCGCGCGAGATTATTTTGGCGCTCCAACGAGTCAAAAGACTTGGGAGGTTGACCGGCCCTCCACGCATGTTTCTGCCGTTCAACCGCTTCCCGGCCGTTTGCCCTCCCCTTTCAGCGTGACTTCGCGTCAGTTGCAGTGTCTAATATCTATCCGGCGAGACGCGGGTGCGGCGCAACTATTACCTGGGATTAGGGTATAATCTTTTGGAAACACTGCGAGCGCGCTTTGTTGAATTCGGAGATAGTGCTTGATTCGGCCTTCGGAACTCGGATTTCGACCTTCGAGCCGGGCACGAAAAATGAACAAATACCGGAGAAATCGAGTCCATTGAGCAATCGGAATCGTTGAATGAAACCCTCAGCCCGAGAGGTATCGGTGGCCGGGCTGCTGCTTGTGGTCTTGTTGGCGGGCTGCACTGCAAGCCATTACCGCAAATCAGCGGATCGGGAGGCGTATCGCGCCATCCAGGGGAAGGCGCCGCTCGTCACCAACATGGATCCGAAGTTTACCATCGAGCAGACGAACACTCCCTCCCTCGCAGGCTTCCCGGTCGCCACCAACGCGCCCGACTTCCTCGGATCCCATGGTGAACACGAGCCCGAAGCACATATTCTGAACCTCGAAGCCGCGCTGGCCCTGGCCACCGATTTCAGCCGAACCTATCAGTCCCAAAAAGAACAACTTTACCTCACCGCCCTCTCGCTCACGCGTGCCCGTCATGATTTTGCGCCGATCTTTTCGGCGACCGGCCATGCAACCTACGAGACCGATCCCCGGGAAGTCAGCGTGACAAACGTGGCTAACGGCAAAGTTACTGTAACGGATAATATTGTCGAGGACCACAAGATCAGTGCTTCGGGTAAAATAGGCGCCGACTGGCTGATTCGTGATCTCGGCAAGCTTTCGACCGCCTTTACCGTCGATTTCGCGCGCTTCGTCACGGGCGACCCGCGCGCCATGATTTCCTCGCAGCTCGGCGCCACCTTTATGCGACCGCTGCTGCGCAACGCCGGCTTCCAGCGCGAGACCGAAAGCCTTATCCAATCCGAGCGCAACCTGCTCTACGGTTTGCGGGATTTTACGCGGTTTCGCAAAGACTTCAGCGTGCAGATCGCCACCGCGTACTACGGCGTGCTACGCAGCCGCGATATCGCGCGCAACAGCTTTCTGAACCTCCAAAGCTCGCGGAAAAACGCCGAACGCAGCCGCGCCCTGGCCCAGGAAGGCCGCATCACTCAATCGGATCTCGGACGCCTCGAACAGCAGGTGCTCTCCGCCGACAGCACATGGATTGATTCAGTCCGCAGCTACAAAGAAGCGCTCGACAATTTCAAGAGGCAGCTCGGGATTACCGTGGACGCGCAGATTGTGCTCGATGATCGCGAGTTGGACGCTCTCCAAATTTTGGATCCCGGCCTTCGCCTGGAAGACTCGATCAACATTGCATTGGCGGCCCGCCTGGATTACCTCAACGTCAAGGGCAGGTTTGATGATGCCGAAAGGAACGTGAAATTGGCGGCGAATGGTTTGCTGCCGCAATTGGATCTGGGTGCCTCGGTGACGGTTCCCAGTATTACGGCGAGCGACTCTAATTTTCCTCTGCCCGAGGCGAAACGATATAGCTACAGTGCCGGATTTTCGCAGATCGATCTGGGCCTGGACCGCAAGACCGAGCGCAACGCTTATCGGTCCTCGCTCATCAGTCGCGACCAGGCGGTGCGCGCCATTGCGGACAAAGAGGATGAAATCAAGGTGCAGGTCAATGACAGTTGGCGGACACTCGATCAGGCCAAGCGAACCTATGAAATCAGTGAAATCGGCGTGAAACTCGCCGAGCGGCGCGTTGAAGAACAGGACTTGCTGGCTGAGTTGGCCCGCGCCAGAGCCCAGGATCAAGTCGATGCCCAGAATGCATTGATCGATGCCAAAAACCAGCGCACGACTGCGTTGGTCGGTCATACGATTGCCCGGCTTCAACTTTGGGATAACCTGGGCATTCTCTACATCAAAGACAACGGGCGGTGGGAGGAAATTCAGAATGCAAAAGCTAATTAGTTGGTTCGAATTCGTTCGTCGCCAGCCTCGCTGGCGGCTGCTGGCGGTTGCCGGCGGCCTCGTTCTGCTCGGAATTCTGTTTTGGGCCGGGGAAACGAAGACCTCGACCAAAATCCCCACGTTCGCCGCCCGCCGTGGCCCGTTGGAGATCAACGTGCTCGAAGGGGGCAGTCTGCAAGCTTTGGAGTCACAGGAAATCAAATGCGAGGTCAAGGTCGGCTATCAGGGCACGAAAATACTTAAGATCGTCGAAGAGGGTTATTTCGTTTCCGAGGATGATGTCCACACCAACAAGGTCCTGGTCGAGTTGGACGGCTCGGACCTTCAAAAGCAGATCGTGCAACAGGAAATACAGTATCAAACCGCCGACGCCAACCTGACCGACGCCCAGCAAAACTACGAGATTCAGTTGGGCCAGAATCAGAGCGACATCTCCGCCGCCGAGCAAAAAGCCCGATTCGCCCGGCTTGATTTCGACAAATTCCTGGGTGAGACGCTGACCACAAAGATCATCGCGGAGGCGGGGCTGGACAAGGTACTTGCCGCAGCGATCACGAACAACGTCGAGGAGACGGCTAACGCCGAGGAAGTCTGGAATCACCACGGCGACTCACACCCGGCATCGGCGTTCGAGGCGCCGGGCCCAGCGAACGGTGCTCCTGCCGCGGTGCTGGCGGAAGGCCAGCGCTCCATCCTGAACCGCGGAATCGTCGGCGCAACTGAGTCCACCACCAGACCATCAACTCCCGCGGTTCCCACGACTGACCGGGCCGCGGCCAAAGCGACCACTGCGGCGATCGAAACTAAACCTGCCGTAATAGCCGACGGAGTCGTTCTGTCAGGTCACGGCCCCGTGGTTGGGCTTCAGGCGCCAGGCGCAGGACCACAGCCGGCGACTCCTCCGGGCGAACGGCCCAAAGCGCAACCGGCAACGACCGCCGCCGCTGCAACCGCGAATCCGGTTCCCTCTCAGCTGCCGGACACTGAAATGCTCAAAGCTGTGGCCGTCGATTTTTCCAAATACGCAAACCTCGAAGCTCTCGGCGACGGCGAGGCCAAACAGAAATTGCGAAAGTTTGATGACGATCTGCAAGTGGCGCAAAAGGAACTCGAACAGGCCAAAGCCAGGCTTGAAGGCACGCGCCGCCTGGCCGCCAAGGGGTTCGTCACCAAAACCGAACTGCAACAGGACGACATTTCGTTCGAAAACAGCAGGTTGAAGGTGGTGACCGCCGAAACGGCCCGCGATCTCTTCCGCCGCTACGATTTTCTTAAGTCCGCCGAGGAGTCGCTGTCGAAATACGCCGAAGCGGTCCGCGAATTCGACAAAGCCCGCCGCGTCGCTGTTTCGAAAATCGCCCAGGCCAAGGCCAGGCTCAACTCGGCCGAGGGCCAATTCCAGGTTCAATCGCGGCAGCTAAAGGATTTCAAGGATCAATTGGCCAAGTGCACTTTGTGCGCCAAGAAAAGCGGCCTGGTCGTCTATGGCGGGTCACGGGACGATATGGTCTATTATGGAGGGGAGGAGCGAATCCGCGAGGGCGCGACCGTCCGTGAGCGGCAGGCTATCATTACGATCCCGGACATGAGTCGGATGTCGGTGAACGTCAAGATTCATGAAAGCTACATTAAGAAGGTCAAGAAAGGTCAGAAAGCCCGTATCACGGTGGATGCGTTCCCGGACACGGTCCTGACAGGCGAAGTGACCAAGGTCGGTGTGCTGCCCGACTCGAACAATCGATGGATGAACCCGGACCTGAAAGTCTATCTGACGTCCATTACCATTGACGGCACCTACGACTGGGTCAAGCCGGGCATGAGCGCGAAGGTCGAGATTCTGGTCAACAAACTTGAGAATTGCGTTTATGTCCCGGTGCAGGCGATTTCGCCCGACAACGGCAAGCAGGTTTGTTACGTCGCCAATGGACTGAGGCATGAGCGCCGAGAAGTACAAATTGGCGAGTTCAATGATGAATTCATCGAGATCAAGCACGGTTTGAAGGAAGGCGAGCGAGTCCTGTTGCGGACGCCGGCGGCTCCGGAAAGCCCCCAAGAAGAAACCCCGGCCAAGGAGGAAAATCCGACACCGACCCAGAGCAAGCCTCAGCGCGCGACGCCGTCTATTCCCGCCACCGCCAGCAAAGCGTGACGGAGGCGGAAGTCCCGAAATCCGAATGCCGAATTCCGAAAGAAATCCGAAGCTCGAATTTCGAAAGTCCGAAACGGAGCGGGAATCAGTGCTCGAGGGATGGCCGCAGCATAGCGCCACGCCCGCGAGCTTCGCATATCGGGTTTCGGCTTTCGGATTTCCTCCGGACTTCGGTCTTCGGGTTTCGGAATTCTTTCGTCATTTGTCATTCGTCATTCCTCATTGATGTGCCCCATCGTTCAGTTCCAGGACGTGCGCAAGACCTATCAGATGGGGCCGGTTACGGTCGAAGCTCTTCGCGGCATCTCGCTTCGAGTCGAAACCGGAGACTACATCTGCATCATGGGACCATCCGGGTGCGGCAAATCCACGATGCTCAATCTGCTCGGTTGCCTCGATCGCCCAACCTCCGGCCAGTACTTGCTTGGGGGCGAGGATGTGTCGTGTATGGAAGATGACGCCCTCTCCGCGGTGCGCGGTGGCCGCCTCGGTTTTGTTTTTCAATCCTACAACCTCATTCAGCAACTGACCGTGCTCGAGAATATCGAGATCCCGCTCTACTACCAGGACCGGCCGGAACATGAGAGTCGCGAACTAGCCCGGCAAATGGCGGGCCGCGTCGGCCTTGAGAACCGAATCCAACATAAACCCTTCGAGCTCTCGGGCGGACAACAGCAGCGCGTTGCCATTGCGCGCGCGCTGGTGAACGAACCCCTGGTCATCCTGGCGGATGAGCCTACGGGAAACCTCGACTCCGCCTCCGGCGCTGAGATCCTCCGTTTATTCGACCAACTGAACGAACAGGGCAAAACCCTCATCATGGTCACGCACGACGACTCTATTTCGGCCCATGCCCGTCGTGTGATTCGCCTCCGCGACGGTCGAATCGAAAGCGATACGAAAAATGGTGCGAAGATTTGACATTGGGATTTGGGTTATTGGTTTTATTTGGAATTTGGGATTTGGTGTTTGGAGCTTCTCTGGAGCTTGGTTCTTGTTTCTTGGATCTTCGGTTTCATGACCGCCGCCTCCCCATCCAAACGCACCAGTCCCCTCGCCGGCTTTTCCATTTCTCGCCTCAGCCGCACGATCCGCCTGGGCATCCGCAGCCTCTGGTTGCACCGCCTGCGTTCCCTTCTGACAGTGCTGGGCATCGTCTTCGGCGTCTGCTCGGTCATCGCCATGCTCGCGATTGGCGAAGGGGCCAGCTTCGAGGCCCAGGAACAAATCAAAAACCTCGGCAGTCAGAACATCATCGTGCGCAGCGTCAAACCGCCCGAAGAACAAAAGGTTTCCGACAAGGGCAGCCAGAATTACGTGCTCCAGTACGGCCTCACTTATCCCGACGTGAAGCGTATTCGCGCCACGATCCCCGGCGTCACCGTGGTCCTGCCTGCCCGCAATATTCGCGATTATGTTTGGAACATCAGCCGCCGGGTGGATTGCGAAGTCATTGGCACCGTTCCCTGGTATCCGCAGATGCGCAACCATCACGTCGCTTCCGGCCGCTTCTTTACCGATGCCGACATGGACGAGAAGGCCAGTGTGTGCGTGCTTGGCGCCGAGATGGCGCCGGCGCTCTTCCCGCTCGACTCACCTATCGGCAAACACGTCCGCGTCGGCAGCGCCTATTACCAGGTCATCGGAATCATGGAGCCACGCGGCCAGGGGCCAAAAACGGACGAGACGCAGGACACGTCGAAAACCGCGGCGCACCGCATGTTCGTTCCGCTCGAAACCGCCAAGGAGCGCTACGGCGAGGTGCTCATGCGCCGGCGCAGCGGAAGCTTCGAGGCCGAGCGCGTTCAACTACACGAGGTCACCGTCAAGGTGGACTCACTTGAAAACGTGGCCGGCGTCGCCGAAGCCATCAAGTCGCTCCTCGAACGGCACCACAAGAAAAAGGATTACGAAATTGTCGTGCCGCTCGAATTGCTCAAGCGCGCCGAGCGCACCAAGCAAATCTTTAACATTGTCCTTGGCTCGATCGCCGCCATTTCGTTGCTGGTCGGCGGCATCGGCATTATGAACATCATGCTGGCCAGCGTGACCGAGCGCACGCGCGAGATTGGGATCCGCCGCGCGCTGGGCGCCCGACGCCGCGACATCATCACGCAGTTCCTCGTCGAAACTGTGCTCTTATCGGGCGTCGGTGGGATCATCGGCGTCCTCCTGGGCCTGATCATACCTATGATCATCAGCCACACCGCCGGCATGAAGACGATTATCACGTTCTGGTCGCCCTTCCTCGCGTTCACCATCTCTGGCTTGGTAGGGATCGTCTTTGGCCTCTACCCTGCACTCCGCGCCGCCCAAATGGACCCGGTCGAGGCCCTGCGGCACGAGTAATTCAAAGCATCATAAGTTGGCGCTCACCCACTTCCCGTAAACCGCTCACGCCCAGCCCCAATAGCCGCAACGGTCGCGTCACCAGCTTCTGACGGGCCAACAGAAAACATCCGAGCCGGTAAATTTCGGCCGCTTCGCTCAACGGTTCCTCGACCGTGAACTGCCGGGTCAATGTCGTGAAATCGCTGTACCGAACTTTCACCTGGACGGTGTGAGCTTCCAGCCTGCGGCGCTTGAGCCGCGCGGATATATCGTCCGCCTGCGCTTTGAGACAGGCCCGCAGCACTTTCCGGTCATCAGTGTCGTTGAGAAACGTCTCCTCACCGCTGATGCTTTTGATTTCGTCTCCCGACTCCAGTGGCCGGTCATCTTCGCCCAGCGCGAACTGGCGCAACTTGGCAGCGAAAGAGCCTACCAGCGCCCGCAGGTCACCATCGTAGTCCTGCAATTCGCCCACGGTTTCCACTCCGGCACCTTTCAACAGCTCCTCGGTTACGCGGCCAACTCCGAACAATGCGCGCACGGGCAACGGCCGCAGAAATTGAACTTTTTCCTTCTCCTCGATGAGCGTCAATCCATCCGGTTTGCGATGGTCGCTCGCAATCTTGGCCAAAAGCTTGTTAGAGGCGATGCCGATCGTCGCAGTCAGCTTCCGTTCGGCAAAGATTCGTTGTTTCAATTGTTGCGCCAAGGGTAGTGCCTTGTGCAACGCGGTATCCGCATCTTCGACAGCGCACAGGCTCGACCAATCCAGGTACGCTTCATCGATGGACATGCGTTCGAGCACCGCTCCGGTCTCGCTCGCGATGCGCATAATCAACTCCGACTCCTCCTGATAGGCTTGCATTCTGGGCCGGACGAAGATCCCGTTTGGACAAAGCCGGCCGGCCGTCGTGCTGGGCATTGCCGAGCGCACGCCGAATTTGCGCGCTTCGTAACTCGCCGCGCACACCACTCCCCGCTGCGTCGGCGGCGCGCCTACGATCACCGGCTTGCCCCGCAGCGCCGGGTTGTCACGCTGCTCCACCGACGCGTAAAAGGCGTCCATGTCCAAATGGCCAATCACTCGAGACATTGCGGCAGTGAGCTTATAAGGAAAATTGAATTCTCCAATGACGCAATCCAGCCGGCGATTGGCAATTGGTTATTGATTCTCAACATAATTTGCTCCTGATTGCGGAGACGAAAGGCCAAGAAAATATGAGTGCAACCGCATGGCTTTCTGAGCGCAAGGAATGTCACGAATTGCACCTCGCGAGGATAATCTGGCTCGCGCTGGTGCTCGCTTCTGTCCTGGTGCTTACCCTCGGCGTCTTTTCAAGGAATCCTCGCAATCATTACTGGTGGGGCAGAAAGTTTTCGATGAGCCTCCAGACCCTGGCCCCGGGAGGCCCGTTTGCGGGCGAGGGATGGTGGATTCGGGACGGCTGGGACGGTCCGACGGGAGAATTTACGCGTGGACAAATGTATGGCCTGAGGTTGGGGAGGCGGTTACTTCGTCTGGACATCGTTTATGATCCCGTTGCGGCCATAAAGCAGGAGTTGCCGAACACGGTTCCTGGGCTGCTTCAAGCGCTTTCATCCAAAGACCATTTGGTGAAACAGTGCGCTGGCGAAGCGTTGTCCAAAATGGGAACCTCGGCTCAATCCACCCTGCCAATCTTGCTGAATCGTTACCAGGGAGTGGATGAAGCGGTGGAATGGGTTATACTGGAGCTCGCCAAAGCTGCGGGCGCGAGCGCGGTTACGCCCTTGTCAGAAGCACTCGCGGACCTTGACCCGCGAGTCAGGCAAAAGGCCGCTGAGGCATTGGGCGAAATCGGCGGTGACGCGGAGGCTTGCGTGCTGAACCTAGCGCAAGTACTGCATGACCCTGAGCCGACGGTTATAATGGCAAGCGCACTCGCTCTAAGAAAAATCGACGGGCATCCTCATGGGGAAGTCGAGGCCCTGATAGGCTTGTTGCCTAACAAAGATCCACAGCTCCGTGGCAGGGCAATTTTTGCCCTGGGCGAATTTGGCGGGGATGCAGCCGAGGCTGTGCCGCCGCTCATAGAAACGCTGAGAGGTGGCAGTCCTGAGGCGGCGGGCTTGGTGGCTCGGACGCTTGGATTGATCGGCCCTGCCGCTCGACCCGCCATCCCGCTCCTTATCGAGAAGTTAGACTCCGACAATCAGCAAACTTTGATGTTTTCGATGGAAGCGTTGGGTCGGTTCGGCGAGGATGCCGATGCAGCAATCCCGAAGTTGTTGGCGCTTGCGGAAACGCCCGAGGCGATGTGGGGGGCGATTCACGCGCTCTCGACGATGGGCACCAGCGCAGTGCCAAGCCTCGTTGAGCTCTATCGTAGCGGGAGGCATGGACAGCACTCTTGGGCGGCAAGAGCGTTTATGAAACAAGGGCCAAAGGCCGCCGCCGCAGTCCCCGCCCTGGTGGAGGATTTGCAGTCCGAAAGCGCAGGGAGCGTTTCCTTGGCCGCCTTGGTGCTGGGATGCATAGGTGAGGATGCGAAGGTGGCGGTTCCCCGTTTGGCGGAACTGATCCACGACGATGATGCTCAAGTGCGCATCCGCGCTGCAGAAGCACTGTGGAGGCTCGACCGGAGAAGCGATGAGGTCCTGCCAGTAATGGTCGCGGAACTTGAAAATTGGTCGCGCGATCCCAACGCACTGCTTGGTCTCACTCAGGATGCCCACGGTCAGTCCAGGCAGCAGGTGGCCGCCGCCGTCCTGGGAGAAATCGGACCGGCTGCAACACATGCAGTTCCACTCCTTCAGATGATGTTGCGCAGCTCGTTCGCCAGCCAGAGAGAATCCGCGGCGAAGGCTCTGGAAAGAATCGCGCAGCAGAGTCACTGACGCGGCAGGTGCGGCGAGTTGACACATCTCGCTTCGCCTGGTCTGCCAAATCGATGAGCGGAAAAAAGGCCCAAAATTCGAGACGGCGATGGTGCTAGAAATGCATACCGACCGAGACGAGCACGGCGTGGCTGAGGAAATCGTATGTGCCATCCGCGCGCTGGCCGACGAACCTGCCCGGGGTCGATGGAGGTGTGCTGCCCGTGACCGTGTGCGCCGGTCCGTAGCCGAATTGGTAGGCAATATCGAAATCGTAACGCCGGCCTTTTAAACCGACACCAGCGCTGAAGAAGTGCCGATCAAGGTCCGCCGCCACCGGGCTGTAATAGGCATTCGGAACGGAGTTTTCGTTGAACACGTACCCGGCGCTGACGTGCCAGCGGTTGTCGAAATATCGCGTCGCGCCAAACTTGTACATCCAGCTTTCCTGCCACTTCAATGTCACGAGGACGTCCTGCTTGACAGGGAACGGCGGCGGCTCCTGGTGAATGGTCACCGTATCGAAACTGCTCCAGTCTGTGTAGTCCGCATTGAATTCGAAATTCCAATTCGTCGTGGGGCGGTACGAGATGCCGAAAATGGCGTTCAATGGGAACGTGAAATCCGCCTGCGCCGCTCTTTCTGTCCTGTCAATAATCGGTTGTTGTTCGATGGTCGTGTGGCCCTTCAGGGTTACGGTCGAACTGCTGCGGAAGGAGGCGCCCAGCGCAACCTTTTCGTGCGGCTGCCAGCGCACACCCAAATCGTAACCAGCGCTCCAGCCTTCGCCCTGGAATCGAAAAATGTTGGCAAACGGCGTTTCGGTCCGCAAAAGACCCTGTTCCAGCTTGATGTTGCCGTAGTTGACGGTCACGCCAGCGGCGACGGAGAGATTGGGCGCCAGCTTCAAGGCCAGCACTGGATTTAGCGTCACGTATTTCAAGGCCCCTTCGATGGCAACAGCGCGAAAGCCCGTGTCCTGCGGCCAGCGCAGGTCCCCTCCGTAAGGCGCGTACACACCGCATCCAAAGCTCAAAGGAGAATCCGCTGGAGTGTACGTGGCGAAGAAATCTGGAACCGCCGCCAGTTTGTTTTCGATGTGATATGTATTCGTGTTGGCCGGTGGTGGAGGCGTGAAACTGGGATCGAGATAGATCCCGTAGATTCCGCCGCGGACATTGAAGCTTTCGAGCTGAGTGATACCTGCTGGATTGTAGTAAATGGCTGAAGGATTGTCTGCCGTCGCGGCAAATGCTTCGCCACGAGCGGTTGCAAACCCATCCTGGCTCACTAGACGCAGGCCATTGCCCAGCAGCGCCGAGGGCAGGCCTGCGAAAGCCACCGCGAGAAGCAACCTCAAATATTCGCGAATTCCTATCATCACCTCATCAGCCTGGAAACGGCTTTACTTTAGTTTGGCACAATGCAACGTTGCAATATGAAAGCGTTCCCTCGCTTCCTGGGTGGTGTGGTGTTGTCTGCATTCTTCCTCTCCTCGACACGAGCGATAGTCACTTCGCTTTACGTTTTTGGAGATGGCGTTTCAACCACGACCAACAACACCAACCCCTCTGTGGCCTCTTTGTATTACGGCCATCGTTTTTGCAATGGCCGGGTTTGGGTGGAAGTGCTGGCGCAGCGGCAAGGAGTGGCCTTCGACGCAACTAATAACTGGTCCTATTTCGGTCATTACAGCAGCCAACTTGTGACCAATGTCAGCCACTTCGTCGCTCCGGCTGATGCGAGCACTGCGCTGTTTGTTGTCTGGGTAAGCGACGCGGACTTTGTCTATGACGTGAACCAAATCGATCCTCCCTACACCACCAATAGCAGCCTGTCCGCGTGGACCAACGCCATCAACCAATCGCTCACCAACCATCTGCAAGCCATTCAAACCCTTTATGCCAAGGGCGCCCGCACTTTGCTGATGCCCACGGCCGTCGATATCACCAAGGTTCCGTATTATGCCAATTTGGAACCGACCGACAGGAGCTTCGTGCAGCAGCGGGTCGCTGATTTCAACACGGGCTTTGCCGCCATCTTAAACCAGGCCCGGGCAACACTGCCCGGCCTGACGATTTATGTCGCGGACTTTTTTGGCTTGCTCAATGACATGACGGCCAACCCCAGCAATTATGGAGTGGTGAATCCCGGCACTGACGCGGTCGAGGACCAAGCACTTTCAGATAAGTCTTTGAACGGCCCCGGCACAAACTACCTCTTTTGGGATTATCTGGATCCGACAGCCCTGGCTCACGCCAGGATGGCCGATGTGGCCCAGCAACTGATCTCGCCGGTAAGCATTGCCAAACTCACACCGGTCAACGGCACCAACCAGCTTGACGTGACGAACGTTCCCATCGGCAGGAATGGTTTCGTGGAAGCGACCACGAACCTTTCGTCGTGGACGACGGACCAGAGCTTCCAGAGCACTAATTCGTCGCAAAAGCTCTTCGTTCCGGCTTCCGTTCCGCGACAGTTTTATCGGCTCAGATTTCCCTCCAGTTGGTCCTGGCCGTAGCTGCGGGACGACTCATCCGTTCAGCGTCCAGCCGGGACGGTACGTGCGGCGCAAAAACTCATTCGCCTCGGAACAGTCGGTCACGCGACCCGTGGCTCCGTCGTACTTGACTTTCTTGCCGACGCGGTAAGCCACCAGCCCCAGCAGCATCATTTCGATCATCTTGCCACCGTAATCGAAATTGCAGGCCGTTTTCAGGCTGCCTTTGCAGGCGTCGATCCATTGACGTTGAAAATTGCCCAGAGGCGGCAGCAACTTGGCCTTGGGTCTCGGCTTGTAATAAGTCATGTCCGCCTGGTTGCCGTGCGGGAAGAGAGCGCGCGTGGTGAAATCGGCCGCCAGAACGCCTTTGCTCCCTTCGAACAGCGCCCCGTGATCGATTTTTTTCAGGTCCAGGTATTTCACTGGAGAAGTCGGCAGGGCGCCGCCTTGATACCACGAGACAGTCACTGCCTGCCGCCAATCGTTCGCCGGAATTTCGAAATGCGTTTCCAGCTTCACCGGCGTCACGTCGGGATTGAACGGATCGCCCTTGCCCTCGGCCGACGTCGGCAGCTCCGCATCGAGCGCATTCCACGCCAGATCCATCGTGTGGCTGCCCATGTCCCCCACCTGGCCGCTCCCGAAATCCCAGTACATGTTCCACGACAAACAATTCATGCCCGACTTGCCGGAAAAATAACCCGGGTTGTAGGGATGATTCGGCGACGATCCTAGCCACAAATCGTAATGAAAGTCCGCGGGCGGCTCGCCCTCGGCCGGCAGGTAACCTGGCCGCGGAATCTGGCGGTCACCCCAGGCGCTGACCTCCTGCAAATCACCAATTGCGCCGTCGCGAACCAGCTCCCGAACCCGATTGAAATTCTCGTATTCGTGCCGCTGGGTGCCAACCTGGGTCGCCAGTTTGCTCTTATTCTTCAGATAATTGGCGCGAACCACGCGCGCTTCTTCCACGCTGTTGGCCAGCGGCTTCTCGCAATAGATATGCTTGCCCCGGTTCATCGTCCAATTCGCGACGAACGCGTGCATATGGTCCGCCGTGCAGCAGATTACCGCCTCGATGTCTTTTTGGTCAATGCATTGCCGCCAGTCCACGTATTTCTTGGCCTGGGGAAACTTCTGCGCCCCAAAGGCCAGGTGCTTCTCGTCCACGTCACACAGGGCTACCACGTTTTCCTGGGCCATGCCCGCGAAATGCGCTTCCCCCCGGCCCCACGTGCCGATCAGGGCGATGTTCAGTTTATTGCTGGGGGCGTCCGCCCCAAAAAGTTTCGTTCGCGGAAGGATCAGCCCAGACGCTCCCGTGAAGGCCATCGCTCGAAGAAAATGCCGTCGTTTCATGCGCCGAGTCTGGTCCGATCCTGACCGACCGTCAAGCGCCTGTCATCCCCCGATCGGCAGTAACTCGAGCCCAATGATGTCGGTATTGCCGTTCTTGATAGCGGCCAGCAGCTCGGCGCTGGGCTCGCTCTTGAGTTGGATCCGGCAATTAGCCGCCGCGGCGCCCTCGAATATGACGTTCTGAACTTCTTCGATGTTGATACCTGCGCGCCGGATTTGGTCCATCACAAACGCCAGCACGCCGACGCGGTCGTAATGGCGCACCACCAGTTGGCACTGGGCCGGCGTATGGCTGGCCAGGTTGACGCAGTTGAGCACGACGCCGGTCTTTACAAAGGTTTCGATGATGCGGATTGCTTCTTCGGCGATAGCAGCCTGCGCTTGCTCCGTCGAAGCGCCGATGTGATGCGTGCCATATAAATTCGGCGAGTCCACGATCGCGTCGGCGAATTCGCCCGTGCCCTGCGCCGGTTCGCCCTCGAAAACATCCAATCCTGCGCGGATTTTTCCCGCCTTGAGCGCTTCGAGCAGAGCCCCTTGCTCGACGACCTCGCCGCGCGCTGTGTTGATCAGAATCGCGCCTGGTTTCATCAGCGAAAGGCGCTTCGCGTTGACCAGTTCGCGCGTGTCGGAGGCCAGGGCCACGTGCAGCGACACTATATCCGCTTGGCGGAACAGGTCATCGACACTTTCGCAACGTTCGACGCCGAGCGCTTCTGCTTTCGTCGGCGTGAGCGATCGCGACCAGGCCAGCACTCTCAGCCCGAAGGCCTTGGCGCGGATAATTACTTCCTGCCCGATTTGGCCGACGCCCACAACTCCTAACGTCTTGCCGTAGATGCCGTCCGCCTTCGAAAATTCCTTCTTGTTCCATTTATGGGCGCGGAGTGAGGCAACGTTTTCCGGAACCCGCCGGTCGATGGCCAGCAACAGCGCGAACACCAGCTCGGCCACGGCCACTGAATTCTTTCCGGGACAATTGCTGACGAAAATCCCGTGAGCGCTGGCCGTTTTGACGTCGATAGTATTCACTCCGGCGCCCGCGCGTAGCACCAATGCCAGTTGATTCGTAGCCTTGAGCGTCTCCGCCGATACCTGCTTGCTGCGAACGACCAGGATCTTGAAAGGACTGATCAATCCCGGCAGTTCCTCGGCCTTGGCATTAGGCTTGTAGGTGACCTCGCAGCCGATCTTCGCCAGCCGCTCGAGATGCCCTTCAGAAAATTTATCAGCGACCAGAACTTTCATCGCTTTCTATTCGTCAACAAGTGTTCCGCTGCCGGAATGTGGGTTAGACCTTGGATTGAGTGCGCGTGGTCCATTGGGTCCGGCGGGCTGAGCGCGTTTCTCACCGAACAAAGCGCAGTCGCGCCTGGTCGCTGCACCTGCTCAGGTCACACCGCTTTTCCCTCGTTCGCGAACGTCACGTAAGCGCACAGTAGGCAGAGCGTGAAGTAAGCTGCAAGCAAATCTCCCATCAATTGCGCACCCGCGTCCACGAGCCAAAAGTCAAGAGCAGGAATGAGGGCTGTGGGCAGAATGACGGCAACGAGGACTCCCAGGAGGAAGCCCAGGAGAACCAACCCGAGACGGAATAACAGCCAGAACCGTCCCTTGGTGAGCTCATAGCTTCGACGCATCGCTGTAGTACCCGAGACGCGCTCACACACGGCGACGGGTTCGACGAGCGCCAAACGAACCAGCAAGTAAACACCAGGAATGACGAGCAGAAGCAAACCTACGAGAAGAGCGATTCCACTCAGTAGCCGAGTCCAAAACATGCGGCCCCATGCGCCGGCACCGCTGCTTAGAGCTCCGCCAAAGCTGGGCCTTCCTCCCGAAAGTGACGAGCAGCCGATGGAGATGACGCCGGCAGTGGCAATAATGCCAAAAAAGTTCTCTAGAAACTGAGCGAACTTAAATGACTTCCGAAAGTCATCTTTTCCAAACACGAACGCGTCCATGTAGCTGCTCAATAATTCAAGCGGCAGCCAAACGCACACGACAACAGCGGCGACGATGCCGAAATGTTTCCGATACAATTGCCAACCCTGTTTGAGAATGGAGGTCATGCGTTCATCGGCCTAACCATTAATCCACCGGCCGTCTAGAGCTGACAATGAAATATTCAGTGTGGCCCCAGGTCATTAGTTCCTGGACCGTTGTCAAAGCTATGGAGCTTCTAAGTTGAGCCAAGACTAAAGTGACGTTCTGGAAAGTCAATCCACTGCCCTCAAGCTTCTCGCAAGAGAATTTGACAGCATTATTTTGCCAGCGACGTTTCCGAAGTGTAATCTTTTTCCGCGGAATACAATGCCCGGTGAACAATGAAATCGCCTGCGTTGCCTCGACCCAGCACCTGGGGCGCTTCTCGCTGCCACCGGTCGGACGCTGCGGCGCTCCTCACAATGCAGGCACCCCGCCTTCCTCCGCACGGTTTTGGAGGGCGCCAGCTTGCTGGCGCTTTCCTTCAGTTGCGCACGTCCATCGGGGCCGCCTTCACACTTATCGAATTGCTCGTCGTCATCGCCATCATCGCAATCCTGGCGGCGATACTGTTGCCGGCGTTGGTTTCGGCGAAGGAAAAAGCTCGTCGGTCCACCTGTCAGAGCAGCTTGCGGCAACTTGGACTGGCGCTGCAGATGTACGGCAACGACAATCGCGATCGGCTGCCTCAGGGCTACCGTGACGATGGCGCCTCACATACAATCTGGATTAGCACGAATACTTTCAACGCCATCAAACAGTACAGCGGCACCAACATGAGCACCTGCCCCAGTCTGGCTGGCACCTTTCAATATTTCGTGGATGGAATTGGCTGGGTGATTGGCTACAGTTACAACGGAGGGCACAAGAAGCCCTGGTCGGGCGAGCCAAATCCGAAGTGGGTCTCGCCACAAAAATTCACCGAGAGCCCACTTCTGACTCTGGCCTGTGACCTGAACGCATGGGCGGAGCCGATTGGCGGCACGGGTTGGGTGATAGCGCCGCATTGCCAGGGCGGCGCGGCGCGCGACGGCAGCATCCCCTTCCTCTGGGTCAAGAAGCTGACCAAATCGCCCCAGGTCGGCGCCAGAGGCGGCAATGTCGCCCTGCTCGACGGGTCCGTCCAGTGGAAGAACATCCGCGCTATGACCAATTACTGGGCTTTCCAGGCAGGTTCTTACTGGAACATGTGGTGAGCAAGCGTCGAACACTTATGACCACCTACCGAAATCGAAAGGCAGTTCAGATCGAAAACAAAATGCTCCGCGTGACAGTCCTGACTGAAGGCGGCCATATCGCCGAGCTTTTCCACAAACCGACAGGGATCAATCCTCTGTGGATTCCGCCCTGGCCCTCGCTCGAACCATCCTCTTACGAGGCCTCGAAACACCCCGAATATGGCCGAAACTCCGAAAGCAAGCTGCTCGCGGGCCTGATGGGCCATAACCTGTGCATGGACATTTTCGGCGGTCCGTCAGACGAGGAGGCTGCCGCGGGAATGACGGTGCATGGCGAGGCCTCGGTGGCGCCCTACGAAATCACGGTAAGCAACGGCGCTCTTAGGCAGAGCGCCACGTTTCCGCAGGCACAGTTGCGATTCGCCCGAAACATCTCCTTCGCCCCGCCGAGCGTGGTCCACATTTCTGAAGAGGTCGAGAATCTCTCGGCGCTCGACCGGCCCGTCGCTTGGACCCAGCATGTCACCCTGGGTGATCCCTTCGTAGAGCCCGGGAGCACACAATTTCGCGCTTCGGCAACCAAGTCCAAAGTCATTGAGTCCGACTTCACCGGCGGCAAGGGCTACATGAAAATCGGCGCTGAGTTCGATTGGCCGCACGTACCCGCTCTGAACGGTGGCACCGTCGATATGCGCGTGTTCATCGATCGACCGGTCTCGGGTGCCTTCTCGACGCATCTCATGGATCCGCGCAGTGAAGATGCTTTCTTCCTGGCCTGGTCACCCAAATCGAAAGTGCTGATCGGCTACGTTTGGAAGAGAGCGGATTTCCCGTGGCTGGGGATCTGGGAGGAGAACCACTGCCGGACGGCGCCGCCTTGGAACGGCCACACGATCACTCGCGGCATGGAATTCGGCGTCTCGCCGATGCCTGAGTCACGCCGCCAGATGATCGAGCGCGGAAGCCTTTTCGGTGTTCCCGGTTATCGCTGGATTCCTGCCAAAAAAACGGTCCGCGTTGATTATCGCGCTTTCCTCACAACCGCCGATAGCATCCCTGACGAGCCGCCGCTCTGATGCTTCCCTCATTCCCGCCAGAGACAGGCGTTGGCGGCAAGGTCCACGCTCTCCTCGCCCAGTTGAACACGAACCGGTTCGCTGTGAAAGTTGTAAACACAACTCCCGCGATCAAACAAAACCAAGGCCACACCGGCGGGCGCACGAAAGACCTTGCCGAACGGTTTCATTAGACTGGCTCGAATCAAGTCCGCTAACGGTTGAGGAATTCTCGGCAGTCCCAATTGCCGGGGCGCAAGCAGCCGCTCGCCGGTTCCGCGAAAATCCCTATCAGAAAAGGTTCGAACATTCAGGACCCAAAGCTCGCCACGCTCCACCGCTCGGCGTGTCAGCAGCGGGACTGGCTGCGCACTGACAAATGCGCTCGCGCTGACCTCGCAACCGTGAGCCTCGATGGCTGCGTCGATTTCAAGCGGCGTTTCCAAAGCCAGAGGTTCTGAGGCAACCCGAACGATGGGGGCCAAAGCCGGCAGGTCCTTTGGGCCCAGGTCGATACCTGCCAGCCCGGCCGCCTTGCTCCCGAGGGCGCGCAGCAGGGCCGGCGTCACGACCACTACCGCGCCGCGTTTGAGGTGCCGCCGCATCTTATCCAACAGCATCGCGTCCGCTGCGGCCTGCACAGGCAGGAAGGCCGCGGCGGCATACTTCGGATAGCTCGCCTCGGGCAAAATCGGCAATCCGACCATGCCAAGGTAATCCGCCAGGTATAGATTTTCGTCACCCTCGCTCCCCGGCGGCTTGTAGTAAGCAATGCCGAGTCGCGATTTCCCGCGGACGTGCTCGGCCAATGACATCAGGTGCGGCATCCTGCTGGCCAGGAAGGCATCGCCCGGATGTCCTTCCATCAAATCTCCCAACCGGAAGAGCGTCAGTTCCTCGGCTCCAGCCAACACGCTTTGATATGCCTGATCCACGAATTGCTGGGCGCTGCATTCGATATGATCGAACCATGCTCCTCGCACCTTGACCCCGGCCTGGGAAGACAGCCAGCGGAAGTTCATGTAGCCTTCCGTCGGCTGGACAAATCCCATTCGCTGCGTGTCCGGGTCGCGGACTTCCGTGCCTACCCACACCTGATCGACTTGTGCCGACATCCGCGGCGGGTCGTAGCCAAAAAGTTGAAACCGGTCATACCACTGCGGAAACTTAATGATAAGGCGCGTCCGCCGGCTGCCGTTTTGCGCGGGCCTTCTCATCACCGGTTTGATCAACCCAACCAACAGGTCCCGCCGGTATTCTCCCCACGAGCGCGCGCCCTTGGCTCGCTCGGATTCCGACGAAACATCGCCCGTGCAAAAAAAATCGTCCACGATCAACTCGTCGAATAAGGGTGCGTCCTCCGCGAAGAACCGAGTAACGTCCGCTCGGCTTTTGGGACTCTCCCAGTTCAGCCATTCCAACCCCGACTTCTGGCGTGTGCCAAACGCGCGGCCCGGGACGGTCGCGATTCCCCCGCTGCAATGGATCCCGTTCGTCGCAAAGTACTCTCGCAGCTCACGCAACTGACTGGCCGGGACATATTCATCCCCGCGCCGGCCCTCCAGAAAAAGGTGAGTGACGTGCAAAGGTTCGAGTCGGCGCAACGTCTGTTGCCTGCCTTCTGCTGTTGCCAGATGCCGCTGGACGTCTCCCGCCGTGCAATAAACGCTGACTTGCAGCGGCTCTCCTGGAGCGGAAGCACATTGGCAGGCCGTCGCGAGCACTAACAGCCCGAGCCAAACGCAGCAGACTCTTCCCAAGCTCGATCTAAATGCCTCACGATCGCCGTAAAATCCGCTCAAACTGGGGAACTGCCTCCTGGTTCGCGGAGCGTATGGAGTGCGACCGGCTTGCCGGCGCTTTCGAATGGTAAGGGGTGGACAAAAGCGGGAGCAAGCTCCGCGCACTCCACACGCTTCGCGTGATTCGGTTGCGGCTGGCGCCGACTGCGGACGGTGCGCACTGCCGCTGCCATGGGTTAACTGGGCAAAGTCCCCGCCCTCCGTCCGGTGCTTTTTCCTGGAACCCATCGCCAAGATACTGGCACGACCGGCACAGCAAGCAACCTGTAACCCTAACTCTCCCTTCCGACTCGCATTTTCTGGTTGGCGGAGGAGGCCCGCCATCCTAGGTTCAGCCGCCATGAACCCTCGGATCTTTGCAAACTCGCACAAGTCAAGATCGGTCACTGCGACTCTTCTGTTGTTGGCGGTCACGGCCGCTCCGCTGGCCTCCCAAGCCGATGGACCGACCCTCAAGACTTACACATACAAATCCCTGGCCGGCCAGGAAAACGGATTGCAGGCTGACGTCCATCAACCGCCGGGCGACACGGTGCGGCCGGTCGTTGTTTTCATCCATGGCGGCGCGCTCATGATGGGTGATCGAAAAATGACCCCTCGACCCGGGTCGCTGCTGGCCGCGCTGCTCGACGGCGGCTACGTCGTCGTGTCCATCGACTACCGGGAGGCACCGCAGGTGAAACTGCCGGCGATTATCGAGGACGTCCGCGACGCCTGCGCCTGGGTACGGCAGAGCGGACCGAAGCTTTTCCGGATTGATCCAGACCAAATCTTTGTGATGGGCCAATCCGCCGGCGGCTACCTGACGCAAATGACCGGCTTCTGCATCGAGCCCCGTCCGCGCGCGCTGGTCTCGTTTTGGGGCTACGGAGATATCGCGGGCGATTGGTACAGCCGGCCCGACGCATTCTATCGTCAGCAGCCGCTAGTGACCAAGGAGGAGGCTGAGAAACCTGGCAGCGGCAAGCTCTATCTTTATTGCCGGCAACAGGGACTCTGGCCGAAGGTCGTCACCGGGCGCGACCCGGACACTGAGCCACGGGCGTTCGACCCGTTTTGCCCGGTGCGCAATGTAACGAAAGAATATCCACCAACACTGCTCATCCACGGCACCAAAGACACCGACGTGCCGTACGCTCTCTCGGTTCAAATGGACAAAGAACTCACGGCCAAAGGCGTCGAACATCAATTCATCACCATTCCTGACGGCGGCCACGGTTTCAGGAGGAAGGTGGATGACGAAATCGCCGCGCGGACCTACCACCAAATGCTCGAATTCCTCGATCACCACCGGAAACACTGACAGCGTGTCTAGATATTGTAGGAGCCGACGTTATGAGGCTCTGATCGAGTTGGATTTTTCGCCCGACATCCGCTCCCACACATCAGCGGATTTCCTAAACAGGCTTTGCGAGGTTTCCGGATTAATGTCTGAATCCCTTCGGCAGATCGAAATAAAACACGCGCTTCGAATCAGCTTCCGTCCCGATCTGGTCCGGCGAGATCACGAGCCTGTCTCCGAGAAGGGTCTGCTGAACGATCGTGCCATCCGGTGCCGTGACGAGGAATTCCGACGGATGTACGAAGACGATGTATTTATGATTTTCCCGTGAGCGCGCCTGGACGATGGGATCGTTTTTCTTGGGTCCAAACATGCCACCGGAAGGGCAAATCAGGAAATCAGCGCCCCGCTCACAGAAACCTTCGACGATCTTCGGAATGCGGCGGTCGGCGCAAATCATGACCCCGATTTTGCCTTGAGGAGTCACACACACGGTCGAGTTGGTGCCCGCGGTGTTCCGAACTGCTTCGTGGTCAAGCTGCTGCTTGTGGTACTTGCCGATGAGTTCGCCCTTGGGGTTGATCGAAACGGCCGTGTTGTAGCGCGCTTCGCCATCGGCCTCAAGCATTCCGGCGATCAGAAGAATCTTCAGCTCCCGGGCCAGGCCGGCCAGCTTTTGATAGTATTCGCCTTGCGGTATCGGTTCGCCCAACACGCGGTACTGTTCCAGCGGAATGGATTTGTCCGCGATGGCGTAGCCGTCCAGGAAACATTCTGTGGTGCAGACGATTTGGGCTCCGTGGGCGGCGGCTTCGCGGATAAGCGGTTCGACCCGGCGATAGTTGGCTTCCTTGTCGCCTCGCCGCCACTTCAAGACTATGCCCGCGATGCGAATTGTCTGCGGTCTTGCGGCCGGCAGCGGTGGCTCTGCTGCCGAGGCGGCAACCATACCGAGGTACGTGCTTAGGATTGCAATCAGTGCCACTCTCCCCGCAGGGTATCTCTTCGAAGCCATTTTCAAGAATCATGCGATTCGAATCGCGTGAGTCAAGATCGTGTGATGGTTCTTGGTGGCTGCGGTCGGACTAGTCCGAGGAGTCCGACCTGCGAATCAAGCATTGCATTTCTCCGCCAAATATTTCAGGCTGGCTTCTGTCTATGAAGGCTTCATCCAATTCAAGACCTAATTCTTTCCAGCTCCTGGCCATGTTGCTTGCGGTGAGTTGCGGCTCCACTCAGGCGCAATCGGCCGCAACGCGCAAGGCAACCGAGGATGTGAACGCTCCTGAAGTCCGCGCGCGCCAGGGCCTCCGGCCAAACGCCAATTTGTTATTTAACGGCTGGGGCGTTACGCCCAGCGGCGAGCATCTGCCCATCAGCGACATGGCCCTGAAGATGGTCCTTGCGCCCGACAAGAAAACAATGGCGGTGGCCAGCGGCGGCTTCCGGAAGACCGGATTGACGCTGGTGGACCTGGCGGGCCGGAAGGTAAAACAGTTCCTGCCACTGCCCGAAGTTTGGAACGGTCTGGCGTTCAGCCGCGATGGCCGGCGCATTTATGTGTCGGGCGGCGATTCCGGCAAAATCCATGTCATTAACTATGCGGACGGCCAGGCGACTGCCGACAAAGCTGCCGAACCGCTCCCGGACAAAGCGCAAACATTTTTAGCTGGAATTGCCGTTCATCCAGTCACCGGCAAGCTTTATGTCTGCAACGAGGGTAACCATGAAGTGTGGGTCCTCAATGCTGACACACTGGCCTTGGAGGCCACCGTGCCGGTGGGCCTGCATCCGCACTCGTGCCTCCTGGGCGCCGATAAACGTCATCTCTACGTCAGCAACTGGGGTAGTCGCAGTATAAGCATTGTCGATACGGAAAAGAACCGGCGAGTCAATGATATCGCCGTCGGAATCCGCCCGAACGAATTGGCCTTGGCGCCGGATGGCCGCCTCTTCGTCGCCTGCTCGGGGGATAACACCGTCCAGGTCATCCAGACCCGTTCGGTGGAGCAGCCGGGACCGGCGGCCAGTCCCGAGCGCCGCATCTGGGAAGGCACGCGCGAAATCATTTCAACTTCGCTCTATCCCCAGTCGCCTGAAGGTTCCACGCCGGACGGATTGGCCATCACCCCGGACGGCCGAACGCTCTTCGTGGCTAACGCGGACAACAACGACGTGATGGTCGTCGATATCTCCGATTCCGCTGTTTCACGCGTGGACGGGTTCATCCCGGTCGGCTGGTATCCGACGGCCGTGGCTGTGGACCCGAACAAACAGACTCTGCTCGTCGCCAATGGCAAGGGGTTGGAGTCGCGGGCAAATTTTCCCCCCCAGACTTCCTTGGTCCGAAAGCTTCATGTGCCCCCGCCATTCGATTATATCGGGGCCACATTCGAGGGCTCGATTTCGTTTATTAGCCGTCCGGACCCGGCGCAACTGCGGGCTTACGTGGGACAAGTCCGCCGCAATTGCCCGTACCGCCCCGATTCGCTTCAGCGGGCGCCCATGCCCAGTGAAACGGTGGTTCCGGATCGCGTCGGCCAGCCCTGTCCTATCAAATACGTACTCTACATCATTAAAGAGAACCGAACTTACGATCAGGTTTTTGGCGACTTTAGGGACGCCAAGGGCCGGTCGGCCGGCAACGGTGATCCCAACCTGGTGATGTATGGCGAGAAAATAACTCCCAATCAGCATCAACTCGCACGCGATTTTGTGCTGTTGGACAATCTCTATTGCAACGGCGAAGTCAGCGTCGATGGTCACAGTTGGTGCGATGCCGCGATTGCCACCGATTTCAACCAGCGGTCCTGGATCATTTCTTATTCCAGCCATGGCCGATTGCCGGGCAACGACGAGATGGAAGTCCCTGCCGCGGGTTACTTGTGGGACCTGTGCCATCGCCACGGCCTGAGCTACAAGAATTACGGCGAAGGCGCACGGCGAGTGCCTTCCATCAACCGAGGCAACTGGATTGGACAACGAGATCCGGAGCGTGCCAGTTGCTGGATTGCCGACTTGCAGGAGGCGGAAAAGACCGGCACCCTGCCTCGCTTTACGATCATGTCCCTTGGCGAGAATCACACCCGTGGCACGACCCCGGGGGCGTTCACTCCTGATTCTTCCGTCGCGAGCAATGACATCGCCGTCGGTATGATCGTCGAGGCCGCCATGCGGAGCCGATTTTGGCGAGAAATGGCCATCTTCATCATCGAGGATGACGCGCAGAATGGCCCCGACCACGTGGACGCGCACCGCACACCGGGCCTTGTCATCAGCCCCTATTGCAGGCGTGGTTACGTTGACAGCACGCTCTACACGACGGCCAGCATGGTCCGGACCATTGAACTGATCCTCGGTCTGCCCCCGCTAACGCAATACGACGCCGGCGCAACTCCGATGTTCAATTCCTTTCAGAAAAGGACCCGGCCCAGCGCCTTTACTCTCCTGACGCCGCAAGTGGACCTGAGCGCCAAGAACACCTCGAAATCCCCCTTCGCCAAACAATCGCGCGCCATGGATTTCCGCGACTACGATCGCGCGCCCGAGGATGAGCTGAATCGCATCCTCTGGTTCGTCGCCAAGGGCCCGGACGTTCCTTATCCTGCTCCGATCCATCGCGCCGTGCTCTCTCAGGCAAGCGGTCCGAACTAAGCACGGACGTCAGAGCCGTAACTGGTCAACCAGGATCTCCGCGACGTCCAGCACGCGGGCTGAGTCGCTCTGCGCAGCGACGCCGTCCGACATCATCGTAAGGCAGAAAGGACAAGCCACGGCCACGGTTTTTGCGCCTGTCGCCAGCGCCTCGGCCGCGCGTACCGTTGAAACTCTTTTCTTGGGATCCTCCTCCATCCACATTCGGCCCCCTCCTGCGCCGCAACAGAAGGTTTTTTCGCGGTGACGGGTCATTTCGCGCAGGTCGATGGCGGGCGTGCCTCCGCTCATCAGCAAATTGCGCGGCGCCTGGTGAATCCCGTTGACCCGCGCCAGATAGCAGGGATCGTGATAAGTCAGTGGGCCGACGGTTGCTTTCCCCTCACTCTGCCCCTCTCCCGGTGGGAGAGGGGATATTGTCGGCTGCGTTGTCAGCAAGTGAGCGGCTCGAACTTCCCCAGGCGCAGACGAGAGCTCTCCCTCTCCCCGAGGGAGAGGGCCGGGGTTAGGGGGAAGTGATCCCGGCAACTGCACACTGCTTGTAGGTCGGAGTCGTCCCTGCACCACCAGTTGCTCGAAGAATTGGGTGTGGTGCATCACCTCGTAATGGCCGCCGAATTGTGGGAAGTCTTTGAGCAGCGAATTGAGGCAATGCGGGCATTGGGTCAGGATCTTGCGTACGTTGTATTTGGCTAATGTCGCTATGTTGGCCTCCGCCAGCTCCTGAAACAGGAATTCCTCACCGAGCCTCCGCGCGGATTCGCCCGTGCATTTCTCCTCCCGGCCCAAAATGGCGAAGTTGACGTTGGCGTGCTTTAGCAATTTCACGACCGCTCGAGTTACTCGCTGGGCGCGGCGGTCGTAAGACCCGGAGCAGCCGACCCAGTAGAGCACGTCGAACTTCGGGTTTTCTTTCACCGTCGGCACTGCCAGGCCGTCGGCCCAGTTGGCGCGCTCAGCCGCCGGCAGGCCCCATGGGTTGCCGCTGGATTGCATCCGCCGCAGCGCGGTCGCGGCGGTGCCGCTGAGCGCGCCTTCGGCAATGCGATTACGGCGCAAATCGGTGATCAGGGTAAGCGGGTCGACGCGCACAGGGCAAACGCGCACGCATGCGCTGCACGTCGTGCAGGACCAGAGCGTCTCAAGCTCAATGGTGTCGCCATGCAGCGTCGTGCTCCCTACCCCAGACCTTCGCGGACTGAGAGCCAGATCCATCAGCCCTTTCAAATCCTGAACCACCTTCTTCGGCGACAGCGGTTTGTCCGTCGCGAAGGCGGGGCACGCCTCCTCGCAGCGGCCACATTCCATGCAGGCATCGAGGCTGAGCAGTTGCTGCTGATTGAAGTGCTCGATGGAGCTGACTCCGATACGCTCGGCCTTCTCGACTTCCTCCATACTGACGGGAGCCAGCTTGCCCAGCTCGCTGGGGGCGAAGAAGAGGTTGAGCGGCCCGGCGACCATGTGTCGCAATCGCGTCCAGGGAAGGGAGATGATGAAGCCAAAGACCAGCGCCGAGTGGAGCCACCACACCACGCGGTGGGCGGAGCGCGCGCTAGTCTCGGTCAAGCCCGAGAACCAGCCCGAAAGCCACAACCCCACCGGCGAACAATGTGCCGCAACTCCGGTCGGATGCTGCCACACCATGCGCAGCCCTTCGACCAGGTAGCCCGTGACACCGATGGCCAGGAAGGAGCCGAGCACATACCAATCCGTCCATCGATGTCCAACGCTGGCCGGACGCCGCGTCCGACGCCAGAGGAAGAAAGCGCATCCGGCGAGGAACAGCAGCCCGAAGATATCCAGCGTGAATTCGTAAATGACGTAATACGTTCCCTTGTGGAATTTCAGCGCCGGCGAGATTCCCGAAGCCAGGTGGTCGATCTCCAGCAGGGTTGTGCCCAGGAAGAGCATCATGAATCCGGCGAACAGGACAATGTGCGCCCGGCCTGCCATCCCGCGTCCGCGCACGCGGGCTTGCCCCAACCCTTCCCGCAGCACACGCCGCACGCCGGGTTTCAGCTTGCCCCAAATCTGCCGGAGATTGCCCGTCACCAACACGCGGGCTCTGATAGGGAGGCCCTGCCGCCAAAGCCGGAAACGGCGCCAGACTCCGTACACAAAAACGGCCACTGTCACGACCGTCAGCCAGTAGAACAACACCACCGCCGCGTGCGGGATGTTGCCGAAGGTTTCGCGAGTGGGAGTCATCCGAGCGGTCTCATTTACACAGTGCGCCGGCTCGCGCAGCTTACCTCCTCAGTTTTTCCGTCAGCTCCGGCACCACTTGATAAACGTCTCCAACCAATCCAAAATCTGCGACTTCGAAAATCGGCGCGTCCGGGTCCTTGTTGATAGCGACAATGACCTTGGAATCTTTAATGCCTGCCAGGTGTTGGATCGCGCCCGAGATGCCGACGGCGATGTATAATTCGGGCGCGACAATCTTCCCGGTCTGGCCCACTTGCAACGAGTTGGGCGTGATGGCTGAGTCCACCAGGGCGCGGGACGAGCCGATCGCGCCTCCCAAAGCGTCGGCCAATCCACCGATAAGGCGCTCGAAATCTTCCGCATTCTTGATCGCCCGTCCGCCGGAAACCACTACCCGTGCCTCAGTCGAATCCGGCCGGCCGGACGCCTTTGCCTCGCGTCCGACATATTCCATTTGGGAAGGAAGCTTGTCAACTTCGACGGCTACGTTGACGATCGGCGAAGCTTCCGCTCGTTTCTCCGGATGGGCGAAAGCTGCCGGCCGGATCGTGAGAAACTTGATCGGGCCACCCAGTTTCACCGTGGCGATGACGTTTCCGGCGAACATCACTCGACGGAAAATGAAATCATTGCCATCAAGGCGGAGGTCGATCACGTCGCTGAGCATCCCGGCATCGAGCATCGCTGCGGAACGAGGGAGGATATCCTTGGAAAATGTTGAAGCCGCCCCCGCGATCATGGTCGAACCGCGCTGCCTGGCGACCTGGGCGATAACCTGCGCATACCTGTCGCCTAGCGGGTCCTTCAGTTGCGCCTGGTCGGCCAGCAAAACGGCCGCCCCGCCATAACTGCGGAGCTGCTCAGCGATGCTGGCGACCTGGCTGCCGAGCACCAATATCTCGAAAGAACCGCCTGCTGACTCCACAGCTTTACCGGCAAAAGCGACAGCGGAGAGCGTGGCTAGCTTGAGCTGGCCGTCCTCGTGTTCCGCGATGACCAGGATGTTCAGCTTCACAAAACCTTCGCGTCGTGCTTCAATTTATCCACCAGTTCGTCCACGGTCTTGACTCGCATCCCGGCCTTGCGCCGCGTTGGTGGCTCCATTTTCAACACCTGGGTCCGTGAGGCAACGGCCACACCCAGATCAGCGACCGCAACTTCCTCGAGCGGCTTCTTTTTCGCCTTCATGATTCCGGGCAGCGAGACGTAGCGTGGTTCGTTCAGTCGCAAGTCAGTCGTGATGATCGCCGGCAATTTCACGACGATCGTTTCGATTCCCGCGTCCGTTTCCCGCCCGCACCGCGCTTTGCTGTTGTTCTCCAGCAACTCCAGCTTCGACACGAAGGTTGCCTGGCCGATGCCGAGCAAGGCGGCCAACATCTGGCCGACCTGGTTGGAGTCGTCATCGATCGCTTGTTTGCCCATCAGCACGAAGTCAGGCCGCTCGCGGCGATAGAGCGCCAACAGGATCTTGGCGATGGCCAACGGGTCAAGGTCAGTTGCCGTCTTGATCAACAGCGCACGGTCAGCGCCCATTGCCAGACCAACCCGGAGTTGCTCGACGCACTCGTCGCCGCCGATGGTCACGACGAGGATTTCGGCTTCGCCCAGATTCTCCTTGATTCGCAGCGCTTCCTCCAGCGCGATGGCGTCGAACGGGTTGACGGCAAATTTCACGCCGTCCGCATCAACGCCCGAGCCGTCTGCCTTGAGGCGAATCTTCGTGTCCGGGTCAGGGACTCGCTTGAGAGGCACCAGGATCTTCACCGGCACATTTCAAAAATGCCGGCTCCGCCCATCCCGCCGCCGATGCACATCGTGACCAGCCCATAACGGCCATTGCGGCGCCGGAGCTCGTACAGGATCGACACGGTTAATTTCGCGCCGGTGGCCCCCAGCGGATGGCCGAGCGCAACTGCCCCACCGTTCACGTTGACTCGCTCGGGCGGCAGGGGACATTGGCGAATGACCGACAATGCCTGGCAGGCGAACGCTTCGTTCAGCTCAATGAGATCAATCTCCTCGATCTTCAGGCCGGCCCGCTTCAGCGCCTTGGGAATGGCCGCGACCGGGCCGATGCCCATGAGACCAGGCGGCACGCCGCCTACCGCATAAGTCACAAAGCGAGCAAGCGGCTTCAGGCCGAGCTCCTTCACCTTTTCGCCTGACGCCATCACCACTGCCGCCGCTCCGTCGCTGCGCTGCGAGGCGTTCCCGGCAGTGACAGTACCCTTCGGATTGAATGCAGGTTTCAGCGCCGCCAATCTCTCAGGCGATGTGTCCCGGCGCGGACCTTCGTCGGCCTCGAATTTAAACTCAGTTACCTTCCGCTTGCCGTTTTCGAGGTTCACTTCGCGAACGGGAACGGAGACGGATTCCTCTTTGAAACGTCCTGCGTCGAGCGCAGCGATGGCCTTTTGGTGGCTCTCGTAAGAAAACTGATCGGCATCCTGACGCGAAATGCTGAACTTGGTGGACAGGTTTTCGGCCGTTAACCCCATCGCAAGGTACGCATCGGGCATTTGTTCGAGAAGGCAGGGATTCGGGGACATTCGGAACCCACCCATAGGCACCTGGCTCATGCTTTCCGTGCCGCCCGCCATGGTCACATCAGCCATGCCGCTTATTATGCGTTGCGCCCCCGTTGCAATGGCTTCCAGCCCCGACGCGCAAAAGCGATTGATGGTGACGCCCGGCACGCTGTCGGGTAATCCCGCGCGCTGACATGCGATCCGCGCGACGTTCATCCCTTGCGAGCCCTCCGGCATGGCGCAGCCCAGGACGAAATCATCGATCTGATCAGTTGACAACTGCGGGACGCGGGCCAGCGCCCCTTTGATAGCCAGCGCCGCCAGGTCATCGGGGCGGACAGTGCGGATTTTTCCGTTTGGCGCTTTGCCGACCGGCGTTCGGGCGGCGGCAACAATAAATGCTTCTCTCATAATCTCAGTTCCTCAGCGGTTTTCCGGTTTTCAACGTATGCTTGATGCGCTCCATGGTCTTGGGTTCGCCGCACAAGCTCAGGAACGCTTCGCGTTCCAAATCCATGATGTACTGCTCGGAGACGAAATGCAGCGACGTCAGGTCGCCCCCGCACAAAACGTAGGCGAGTTTCGTGCCGACCTTTTGGTCGTGCTCACTGATCTGACCGGCAATGCGCATCTGATGCAATATCATCTTTAGCATCGAAAGCCCGCTTTCGCCAATGGCCGGGATGTCCGTGCGCTGCGGCCGCGGACGATACCCCTGCGCGGCCATCTCCAGAACCTTGGCCTTGGCTTCGCCGATGAGCCAATCACGATTCAACACGATTGTCGCGTCGCTCAGGCGCAGGTAGCGAAGCTTGGCCGCCTCGCTGGCGCTGGTGCCGATCTTGGCCATCCCAATCGTTTCCCACGCGAAGCGGACCGCAGGAAAATAGTCCGCCTCCTCATTGCGAATGATGTGCTCGGTGCAGCGGATCAACATTTCCTTGGTGCCGTGCGCCGCGGGGAGCAGGCCCACGCCGACCTCCGGCAGGCCCATGTAGGTCTCAGCCGCGGCGATGACATGGTCCGAGCCCATGCTGATCTCGCAGCCGCCCCCGAGCGTGTAGCCGTGGCACGCGGTCACCACTGGCTTCTCGAACTGGCGCAACGTGCTGGTAGATTTCTGGAAGATGCGAATGCTCAGGTCCACCTCATCCCAATCTTCATTTTGGATTTGCGTCGTCAGTAGCAAGAGGTTTGCCCCGGCAGAAAAATGCTGGCCCTGGTTCCCAATGACCAGCCCCACAAAATTCTTGCGAACTTCTTCGAGTGACTGCTGGAGCAAGCCCAGTTGATCGCCGCCGATCACGTTCATCTTCGTATGGAACTCGAGGCAGGCCACACCGTCCCCCAGGTCGAGCAGGCTGGCTCCGGCGTTGCTGCGCACCACCTTGTTATTCTTGTGCAGGCGGGGCAGAACGATTGCCTTGCGGGCCGTGGGTTCGGTAACGAAATTGCGGCTGGACAGATCGAAAAACAATCGCTGTCCGTTTCGCTGGTCATAGAAGGAACTCTTGCCTGCCGCCATCAGGTCGCGCACAACGGCGGGGACTGGGCGCCCTTCCTTGCCCAAGCGCTCGGCGGTTTCGCGCACGCCCAGCGCGTCCCAAATTTCGAATGGACCCAGTTCCCAGTTGTAGCCCCACTTCATTGCGTTATCGACCGTCACAACATCATCCGCGATCTCGGTAAGACGACTGGCGGTGTAAGAGAGCACGGAACTGAGATGTTTCCAGACAAAGACGCCGGCCTTGTCCGAGGCCGCGCACAACGCCCGCACGCGTTCAGGGACCTCGTTCAGCCTGCCGGCGGCCTCCAGGGATGGAAACTGTGGCTTTTGCCGCGGTCGATACTCCATCGTCTTGTAATCGAGGGTTCGAATTTCACGTCCCTTGTCCGTCTTGACGCGCTGATAAAAGCCCTGGCCTTTTTTCTCACCCCACCAGCCGCGCTTGACCATTTCCTCGAGGAATTCGATCGGGCGAAACACGCTGCTTTGTGCGTCTTGCTTCAAAACTGCCGTCATGTTTTTTCCCATCTGGACCATCAAATCGACACCGACGATATCGCCGAGCCGGAAGGTGGCGCTGTTCGGCCGGCCGATGATCGGTCCGGTCAAGGCATCGACTTCGTCGATGGTCATCCCTTCCTCGATCATCAGCCACATTACTTGCTGCATGTCGAAGCATCCGATCCGGTTGGCGATGAACCCCGGCGTGTCCTTGGCAACCACAGTGCCTTTGCCCAGGACCGCTTCTGCGAAGTCGCCGAAGGCCTTCAACAAGGCCGAATCGGTCTCCCTCATCGGGATGAGCTCCAGCAGCCGCATGTAGCGCGGCGGGTTGAAAAAGTGGGTGCCGAAAAACCGGCGGCGGTGGGCGGCGGACAAATCCTTCGTCATGCCTGAGATCGACAACCCGGACGTGTTAGTTGTGACAAGGGCGTCGGGCCGGGCGTGGGCGGCTATCTTCGCGTGGAGAGTGGTCTTTAGATCCATCCGCTCCAGGACGGCTTCGACGACCCAATCAGCGTCTTTAATTTCGGGCAGGTTATCCTCGACGTTGCCGATGCGCACCAGGCTGGCGGCTTCCGGCACGAACAGTGGATTGGGAGACAGTTTCCGGGCTCGATCAAACAGCGTCCGCGTGACGCGGTTGCGGACTTCGGGCGATTGCAGTGTGAGCCCGCGCTTTTGTTCCTCCGGCAGCAATTCTGTCGGAACAATGTCCATCAACAGCGAGGGGATTCCAACGTTCGCCAGGTGCGCAGCGATCTGTGCGCCCATGTTGCCCGCGCCGATGACGGCGGCTTTTCGAATTGTAAGCATAAGTTGGTTGAACCTTTTGGCTTCGCCGGTGGCCCTCGGCGTGCCGGCGAATTCAAGGCTGCACAGACCGCCACAACTTTGCAACTCGATTTGCGGCCGAAAAAAAGTTGCAAGGAGGAAATCATTGACAGCGGCGCAGACACAACGGTAGAGAGTCGCGTCGTTTGAAACCCATGCGATTCCCATTGCAGCGTCTCGAATTCACCATGCGCGGAAAAAGCATCGCTCGATTCCTGGCCGCGGCCTGCGTCTTCGCCGCGGCGGCGGACACTCTTAATGCGGAGGCCATGACCGCCTCCAGCGAAGCCGGCGTCATCCCAAAACCTGTCGAACTGGAGGTGGGAACAGGCTCGTTCCATTTATCCGCTGAATGTACTGTTCAGTATCAGAGCAGTTCGACCGGCGCCAAAGCGACCGCCGAATATCTGGCAGCAACTTTGCGCAGAGGTTTGGGCTTTTCGTTTCCGGTCCGGCGGGCCGGGGCGCAAAGTGACGGTTCTATTCTTCTGACGTCAGAAGGGGCTGACGATTCGCTGGGCCGGGAGGGTTATCGCCTGGAAGTGACCCCAAGCGGAGTCGTCATCCGCGCCCGAGCTGAAGCGGGGCTGTTTTATGGTGCGCAGACGTTTCGGCAACTGCTGCCCGCGGAGGTATTTGGAACTCGGAAAAGCGCGCCGGGGGAAGCGGTCGCCATTCCGTGCGTCCGGATTTCGGATTATCCGCGTTTCCAATGGCGAGGCATGCATCTCGATGTGTCGCGCCATTTTTTTGATGTCGAGTTTGTGAAACGTTATCTCGACCAGTTGGCGATGCACAAATTCAACGTGTTCCACTGGCATTTGACCGACGACGATGGATGGCGGGTGGAAATCAAGAAGTATCCCAAGTTGACCCAGGTCGGCGCCTGGCGCGGTCCTGATGAAGCACTGCCGCCTTCCTATGAGTCCGGCTACCAACGCTACGGCGGCTTCTATACCCAGCGCCAAATCAGGGAAATTGTCCGTTACGCGGCCGAACGCCATATCCTGGTCGTGCCGGAGATTGATGTTCCGGCGCATTCCCGCGCCGCAATCGTCGCCTATCCGGAATTTCTATGCGCCGGCGATCCATACAAATTCCGCAGCGCGCAGGACGTAGCCGCGAACGTCCTCTGCCCATGCCAGGAAAAAACTTACCAGTTCCTTGAAGGCGTCTTCGGCGAACTGGCAGACTTGTTCCCCGGTCCTTACATCCACCTGGGCGGCGATGAACGGCCCGCCGGGCCATGGGAACAATGCGAGCGCTGCCAAACACGAATGAAGACGGAGAACCTGGCCGATGGGAAAGTTTTGCAGGACCGCTTTCTGAAACGGCTGCAGGACTTCCTCAAAATGCGCGGCAAGATCGCCGTGGGCTGGGATGAACTCGATCATCCGACCGTGCTGAGCCAGGACTACACCGTGATGGCCTGGAACAACGTGGAGGCGGGTTTCCAGGCTGCAAAGAAGGGTTACCCCGTGATCATGGCCCCTTCCCCGTTCACGTACTTCGACCTTGCCTGCGACGAAGATCCGCTGGAGCCGGGCCAGCGTTGGGCAGGCGTTATCTCGGTTGAGAAGGCCTATTCCTTCGACCCTCAGCCGCCTAGCCTTCCCGCTGACGTGGCGCGACGAATCCTCGGAGTGCACGGCTGTCTTTGGTCCGAGCTGCTCTTCACGCCTGAGCGGCCGGATTACATGGCCTATCCGCGGCTCTGCGCTCTGGCCGAACTATGCTGGACGCCACAGAACCAGCGCGTTTGGCCGGAATTTTGGAGCCGGCTCTGCCGGTATCATTTTGATCGCCTCGATGCCGCGGGGATTGACTATCGCATTCCGCCGCCTTCGGCGCGGCAGACAGGCCGGCAGGTCACCATCCTTCCACCTTACGAAGGCGCGCAAGTCCGCTACATGGTGGACGGCTCCGATCCTGGGCCCGGCTCGACGCTCTACCAACATCCATTTGAATTGCCCAAGGATGGCGTACTCAAGATGCGCACCTACCGTCCCAATGACCGTGGAAGCCGCATCATCACGGCCACGCAAAAGTCAGCGCCGGGACAATCAACTGAGTCCAAGTAGTCCCGGCGCAGAACCAGCGGAGTGCGCCCGTCTCGGGCGCAGCGATCTCCATTGAAACGTGCGCATTGAGGACCTTCATGGCACTGAATCCCCTTCTTGCGTTGCTGTGCCCGGGGACGGGCACACTCCCAGGAATTACAGTTGTCACGGACGGCCTGTTATCCGACATTGCCGCACCTTTGTATGAAAAATCTGTGTCCGACTGGGTCTTTCGCATCGCTCTCAGATCTTTGTTTCATTTCATTGCTGGCTTTTACTCCTTCCGCCCTAGCGAACGACTGGCCGCAATGGCGTGGTCCCAATCGAGATGGAATTTCCAAAGAGACCGGCTGGCTGGCCAATTGGCCCGCCGAAGGTCCAAAGAAACTTTGGGAGGGCAGCGTGGGCGTCGGCTACTCTTCATTCTCGGTCAGCAACGGGCGGCTTTACACGATGGGCAACGTGGCCGAGAACGACATCATTTCTTGTTTTGATGCCGAGAATGGCAAACTCGAGTGGAAGCACGAATACCCCTGCTCCTCGAAAGATCCGAACGGTTATCACGGAACGCGCTGCACGCCCAGCGTTGATGGCAGCCTGGTCTATTCTATCAGCCGTCAAGGGCACTTCTTCTGCCTCGACGCCGCCAGCGGCAAGGTCAAGTGGTCGAAGGAATTCAAGAAGGACTTTGGCAGCGAGCCACCGCGATGGGGGTTTGCCGGCTCGCCGCTCATCGAAAAGGAGTGGGCTCTCACCGAAGTCAGTGGCAAGTCCTCGGTTGCCGCCTTCCATAAGAAGACCGGCGCAGTAGCCTGGCAGGCGGGTACGGATTCGGCCGGCTACGGCTCACTGATCGCCTTCGACCTCGGCGGCCAACGTTGCTTGCTCCAGTTCAGCAGCGACAGCCTGATCGGCCGCAACATGAAGGAGGGGGTCGAATTATGGCGACTTCCGTGGAAAACCAGCTACGGCGTGAACGCCGCCACCCCCATCATCGAGGGCGACGAAGTATTCGTCTCCAGCGGTTACGGCTTTGGCTGCGCCCGGCTCAAGGCCTCGAGCACCGGTGTGCAGGAGGTCTGGCGCAACAAAAACATGCGAAATCACGCCAACAGTTGCGTGCTACTTGGCGGCTCCCTCTACGGCTTCGACGAAAACGAACTCAAGTGCCTCGACTGGAAGACCGGTGAGGTGAAGTGGGGCACGAAGGCTTACGGAAAGGGCTCGCTCATGGCTGCGGACGGCAAGCTGATTCTCTACGGTCAGACCGGCAAGCTGGGTCTCGCCGAAGCCAACCCGGCTGCTTTCAACGAACTCTGCAGCTTCCAGCCCCTCACCGGCAAAGACACCTGGGCCGCTCCCGTCCTCGCCAATGCCCGGATCTACGTCCGTAGCCTGGACAAAGTGCTGGCGTTTGATGTCAAAAAGTGACCGTCCAGAGCGGATGTCATGCATCCGCCACCGCTGCGTGCGGCTGCGAGAGGCGAGCCATAAGGGAGCTTGGCACTGGCATCGAACACCACAGCGGCTCGTGCTGAAATCGACGCCAAGTTCAACCTTTGCTCGACTGTCATGAAGGTTACAATCCGCTCTCGCAGGGAATGAAAAAATGCGCGTATTGCGGAAAAGAGTATCCGGATGAGGTAGTGCGATGCTTAACCGATGGAGAGCTTCTCGCGGGCGCAGGTCCTCCTACTGAAGCAGCACGTGTCACAGGAGGAGCGCCTCCAGCAAGGGCGACACTGCAGCCGGTGCAAGCCGAGGCAGCTTTGAGCCCCCAGTTTATCGACCTCGACCGGATCGAAGGCGCCTTTGATTTCGAGGAGGGGTTTTCGCGGCCCAACTGGAAAGTTATTGGGGAGGCCATCAGGCAGACCGTTTCGTCAGAAGATCGACCCGGCGCGTGGACGGAAGCCGCCCTACAATGGGTGAACCAGGTTCGGTCGAATTTGGGCGCCGAATATCAGGTGAGATGGTCTAGAGAGTTCATTCTGTTATCGGCGCTGGAAACTGCTGCCGCCGATCGATTCCTCGCGTTCGCGGAGGAGACGCTTGAGCACATCCATGCAGCCCTCAAGGATGCGGCCTGGACATCGGGGCAAGGCAAGCACGTGATCTTATTGTTCGCCGAGGATGATGACTATTACCAGTACGTGTCGTATTTCTATTCGGACGGAATTCATTCGACCAGTGGCGGCTGCCTGATCCCCAAAGACTACGTTCACATCGCTATGCCGTATCTCGACGGAAGAAACATTCGGCGTGTCTTGCTTCATGAGTTGGTGCACAACAGCGTCGCTCATCTTCCGCTTCCGTCATGGCTGAACGAGGGCTTGGCGGTTGTTCTTGACCGAAGCGCGGCAACCTGGCGACAAACCATGCTCGACCAGGAGTTGAGAGATCGCCACCTGGCGTTTTGGAATCCAGAGAATATCCAGAAATTTTGGTCGGGAGTTTCCTTCGGCGAGCCGGGAGATTCCAACGAGCTCAGCTACAGTCTGGCAGAAATCCTTGTCAAACTTTTGCTCAGCCTGTCCAAAGAATTTGTGGCGTTCTTGAAGGAGGCGCACTGGGAAGATGCTGGACAAACGGCTGCCTTGGCTGTGCTGGGGACCGATCTCGGTCAGACGGCAGCTACGTTCCTCGGAGAAGGCAACTGGCGCCCAAATCGGAAGGCCATGGTTGACTGCTGGAAAGCCGTCAAGATGGTAGACGAAAAATCGCCGGAGCGCCCGAAGCTGATCTCCTCCTGCCCGAAAGAGATTGTAATCCCTGGCGCTCAGGCTTGAACCCGCCTTCCGTTTGTGGGACACTTGCCAGAATGCAGAGCCAGCCTCATAAACTCGACCACGGACCCTCTTGCGGACAAGAATGGCTGGTGCATCTATCCCCGAAACCTGGGGAGAAGAGGCAGGATTTTTGGCGGTTCCACGCATGAAACGCAGAGCAAAAGTCGCCTCGTGCCCCGCTGGACTCGTCCGGCTCCTCAGCTCACTGGCTACAGGAGCGATCTTGCTGATTGGCGCTCCTATCATCGCAGGCGAGCAGACCAAGGTCGATTTTGCGCGGGACATTCAGCCCATCTTCACGAAGCGCTGCTTCGAATGCCACGGGCCGGACACGCAGAAGAGCAAGCTGCGGTTGGATCGCAAGGCTGACGCATTGCGGGGCGGAAAGTCAGGCAAGCCGCTTTTCGTGCCGGGAAAAAGTTCCGAGAGCGAACTCATCGCCCGCGTCACCTCGCAAGACCCGGACGAGGTGATGCCCGCGAAAGGCGAGCGATTGACGGCCGACCAGATCGCCGCTCTGCGCGCCTGGATCGATCACGGCGGCATGTGGCCGGACGAAAAAAAACACTGGGCATTTATTAAGCCGACACGTCCGGAATTACCCGTCGTCAAAAATAAAGCCTGGCCCCGAAACGAAATCGATCGCTTCATTCTCGCTCGATTGGAGCGGGAAAAACTGTCTCCTTCACCCGAGGCCGAGCGAGCCACCTTGATACGCCGCTTGACTCTAGACCTGACGGGCCTGCCGCCAACGCTCGAAGAGGTAGATGCCTTCTTAGAGGATCGTAGCGCACAAGCGTACGAAAGGGTCGTCGATCGATTGCTTGCCTCTCCACATTATGGCGAGCAACTAGGCCGCTGGTGGCTGGACCTGGCGCGATATGCCGATTCGAACGGCTATCAGGTGGACCTGGCGCGCTCGATGTGGCCTTACCGGGACTGGGTTATCAACGCGTTTAACCGTACCATGCCGTTCGACCAATTCACCATCGAGCAGGTCGCCGGCGACCTGCTGCCTAACGCGACACTTGAACAGAAAATTGCCACAGGTTTCAACCGCAACACTAAGACCAACGATGAAGGCGGGGGCGACGACGAGGAATACCGGACCAAAGCGGTGAAGGACCGCGTCGCCACGACCGCGGCGACATGGCTCGGCCTGACAATGATGTGCGCCGAGTGCCATTCGCATAAATACGACCCGATTTCGCAGGAGGACTACTATCGCTTCTATGCCTTTTTCAACAGTACGGTGGACCGCGGGAACAGCACCGAGCCGAGCGTTGCAGTGCCGCCGCCGCCAACCCATCCAAAGTTTGATTATCTCCACGCACAACTTGCGCGCCGGAAACAGGAATTGGCGGATGCGGAAAGCCCTTTGGCCGTCGAGCAGGAAGCGTGGGAGCGGCGCGTCGCCGGGAAGACCAACGTCTGGATCGTGTTGGACCTTACGAATGCGATTTCCACCGGCGGCGCCATCTTCACCAACTTGCCCGACCAGTCCGTTCTCGCTAGCGGCGTCAACCCAATCTATGACACTTACCTGATCGAGGCCGAGACGGAAATGCCGAAGATTACAGCCGTCCTGCTGGAAGTGTTGCCCGATCCGAGCCTGCCCAAGAACGGGCCGGGCCGCTGGAGCCAAACGGGTAATTTCATTCTGGACGAACTGGGGCTGACCGTGTCGCCGAGCTCCGGCGCTCTCGCCACGAACGTATTCTTCAGTAAGGCCACCGCCGATTGGGAGCAGCAGTATTATCGCGCTGAGCACGCGGTGGATCGCAACCCGAAAACCGGCTGGGCCATCGGACCCAGGTTCGGCGAGCCGCATTTTCTGATTGCGGAGTTGGCGAAACCGCTCGAGCTCAACGCGGGCGCGAAATTGGCCTTCCGCTTCGACTCATATCACGGTAGCAGCCATACGATTGGCCGGCTGCGCCTGTCGGTGACGGCAGAACGAGACCCCGTTGCGCTCTGGCCCACTCCGCCGGCTGTCGCGGAAATGCTTGCTGTTCCCGCGGCGCAGCGCACACCCGAGCAGCGGCAAGTGCTTGCGGCTCACTACCGCACTGTGTCACCCGCCATCCGCAAAATTGAGCGGGAGATCTTCCGCCTCAATGAGCGCGAAGCCGAATTGGCCAATACCAAATACACATCGCTCGTGATGAAAGAAAAAGAAGGCGCGGAGCCGCGCACGACTTACGTCCACGTGCGCGGCAACTTTTTGGACAAGGGCAAAGAAGTCACTCCGGGCGTGCCGGCAATTCTGCCGCCTCTGTCGACTAATCAGCCTGCTAATCGCCTGGCGCTGGCGCGGTGGCTGGTCAGTCCAGAGAACCCGCTGACCGCGCGGGTCACAGTCAATCGGCTTTGGGAACGAGTGTTTGGCACAGGCATTGTGAAGACGAGCGAGGATTTTGGAAAACAAGGCGAACTGCCGTCACATCCGGAACTGCTCGATTGGCTCGCGTGCGAGTTCCACGACGGTTCCGAAGGAGCCCGCGCATCACGCATCATGCATCACGCATCCCCTTCGACCCTCGACCCTCGACCCTTCGCCCTGCCTTGGGACATCAAACACATCCTCAAGTTGATCGTCATGTCTGCCACCTACCGCCAGAGCGCGGCTGTCGATGCCGAGCGTCTGCAAAAGGATTCCGAGAACCGCCTGCTGGCGCGCGGACCGCGATTCCGCATGGACCCGGAGTTAATTCGGGATCAGGCGCTGGCGGTCAGCGGGTTGCTGAACCCGGAGATTGGCGGGCCGAGCGCTTACCCGCCGCAAGTGCCGAATCTTTGGAAAGAACTTGGATTTCTGCGACCTGAGATCGGCATGGACGAATGGCCCACGAGCGACGGCCCGGACCTCTACCGCCGCGGGCTTTACACTTTCTGGCGCCGTGTTTGCACGTATCCGACGTTCGCGACGTTCGATGCTCCAAGCCGCGAGGTCTGCATTTCGCGGCGGCCACGTTCAAATACACCTCTGCAAGCGCTGGCCGCGTTGAATGACCCGGCATCTCTAGAGGCGGCCCGTGTGCTGGCACAGCGCATTCTGCAGCACGGGAGGTCTGTGCCTGAGGAGAAGGTCGATTACGCGTTTCGCCTCTGTCTCGCCCGTCTTCCCACCAAACCGGAGCGGCAACGACTCGTGAATCTCTACCAGCAACAGCTAGCAGGTTTCAACCGCGATGCCGTCTCAGCGGAACAGCTCGTAAATGTAGGCTCCGCCGAGCTTACGCCAAACCTGGACACTCGCCAGCTCGCAGCGTGGACGATGGTGGGCAATGTGCTGCTGAATTTGGATGAAACGCTCACTAAAGAATGACGAATTCGTCATTATCCCGATGAACACCTTACTCAGCCCCGAACGCGCGGCCTTCGTCACTCGCCGCCGCTTTCTCCAACAATGCTCCACGGGTATGGGCGCGCTGGCCCTTGCCTCTCTGCTGAACGAGAATCTGTTCGCTTCGGCGGAACGAGTTGCGCCGGGAGGCACGCCTGTCGGCCCTCATTTCAAGCCAAGGGCAAAAAACATTATCTACCTGTTCCAATCCGGCGGGCCGTCCCACCTCGACCTGTTCGATTACAAACCCGAACTGATCAAGCGTAACGGCCAACAGATGCCGGAAGAGGTCCTGAAAAATATCCGGCTCGCGCAAATTAAGAAAGACGCCGCCGCGCTCGGCACCAATTACAAATTCAAGCAATACGGCAAATCCGGCGTGTGGCTGTCGGAATTGCTGCCGCATCTCTCAACCATTGTGGACGAAGTCGCGTTCGTGCAGGGCTTTTATTCCGAAGCATTCAACCACGACCCGGCGACGCTTTTCATGAATACCGGCGCGCAGTTGGCCGGCCGCCCGAGCATGGGCTCTTGGTTCAGCTACGGCCTGGGCAGCGAGAACAAGGATCTGCCGGCATTCGTCGTTATGACCACGGGCGTCGGCCAACCGCTGACGGTCAATTCCTGGGGCAGCGGCTTTCTCCCGACCGTCCACCAGGGCGTGACGTTGCGATCGCAATCCGATCCTGTGTTGTTTGCCTCAAATCCACCTGGCATGGGCCCGGAACGCCGCCGACAGTCCCTTGACGCGGTTCGCGACCTGAATCAGATGCACTACGACGTTCTGCGGGACCCGGAAATCGCCACGCGCATCTCAGCCTACGAATTGGCTTACCGGATGCAGTCCAGTGTTCCCGACGTGATGGATATTTCGAAAGAGCCGCCGAGCGTGCAGGAAAAGTATGGGGCGACGCCCGGCCGCGCTTCGTTCGCGAACAACTGCCTGCTGGCGCGGCGGCTGGTCGAGCGCGGCGTGCGCTTTGTTCAGTTGTACCATCGCGGCTGGGATCACCACGGCGGCCCGGACGGCAACCTGGTTTACGATCTCAAGAAGCGCTGCCTCGAAACCGATCAGCCGACGGTCGCCTTAATCCGGGATTTGAAGGAGCGCGGTCTGCTGGAGGAGACGCTGGTTGTCTGGGGTGGCGAATTCGGCCGCACGCCCATGATGCAAGGAAAACTCGAACCCGACCAGGTTGGGCGTGACCATCATCCGCACGGCTACACCGTTTGGCTGGCAGGCGGCGGGATCAAACCGGGCATCGTTTATGGCAAAACGGATGAGCTCGGTTTTTACGCGGTCGAAGACAAAGTCCACGTTCACGACCTGCACGCGACGATTCTTCATCTCTTCGGTTTGGACCACACGAAACTGACCTATCGATTCCAGGGCCGTGACTATCGTTTGACCGACGTAAGCGGCGTAGTCGTCAAACCATTGTTGGCGTAAGGTTGGATCGCTGGAACGGCAAATTCTTTGAGGTCTCTCGGCTGCTTGAGGGCGAATGTGCCGGCGGTAGTTGGAAAGCCGTTGGTGAGATTCCGCACTGGGCTTGATTCTTTCTGAGGTAATGCTAGTCTCCTGAGTCATTGATTTCTTGTATAATTATTGTTTTTCAATTGCTACC